>JBEKFZ010000001.1:0-126739 GCA_050013075.1 Thermoguttaceae bacterium
GTATTTGTGCTGTTTTTCCTCTTCGTCGAAGTCGCATATGCTGCTGCCGTCGTCCACGCTGACTATGCGGTTGACCATCCCCGTGGCGGTGAGCATCCGATCGACCAGCGTGGTCTTGCCCGACGAGCCGTGCCCGCAAAAGACTATGTTGCGAATATCCTCAACTTGATATTTGGCCATGGAAAAAATCCTCTATTACATCCTCGTGTAAACAATGCAACCGAATAGTATAACCCACTATGTTGGGGCGGCAGTTAAACTGCCGCCCCAACATAGCAGCCCGGGCGATTGTGCCCGGAGATATTCGGCCTTTGCACCGGTCGCAAGCGACCGGGTTATTGAGTCTCAGGTAATGAATGTCGCGTTTTCGCCTCAGAGCCGGGGCGTGTCGGCCCGGAATTACCGGGGCGACACGCCCCGGCTCTGACTTTGCATGAGACACTCTTTTTCTGAGACCCAATAAACGGGTTCTCGTTTTTTATCGCGACCGGCGGTCGCGGCTTTATGTTTTTATTGATGCCGCCTCGAGCGCCTCGGGCAGCGTTAAGGTTCCTTCGTATAGCGCCCGGCCGATTATGCATCCGGCCATGCCGGCGGCGGCCAATCGGGCCACGTCTTCTTTCGTGGTCACTCCGCCCGAGGCAACCACCGGCAAGTCCACGGCGGCTTGCATTTCGGCCATAGCGGCCACGTTTGGTCCGGTCAACATCCCGTCGGCGGCGATGTCGGTGTATATTACCGCGGCGATCGGCTCGCCGGCAAACTGCCGGGCCAGGTCGATCGCCTTTACGTCGCTGATCTTCAGCCAGCCCTCGGCGGCGACAAAACCGTCGCGGGCGTCGATGCCTAAAACCAACCGATTGGGAAATTTTCGGCACATCCGCCGGAACCAATCCGGCTCCTTCAGCGCCAAAGTACCGATAATAACCTGTGCAAGGCCGACTTTGAACAATTCCTGGATGCCATAATCGCTGCGGATGCCTCCGCCTAGTTCGCAAGGCACACCCGACGCCTTCACAATCGCCTCGACACTTGAAATATTGGCCGGCCGACCCTCGCGTGCGCCGTCCAGATCGACCAGGTGCAGGCATCTGGCCCCCAAATCGACCCAATGCCGGGCGATCGCGGACGGATCCGCGCCGAATACGGTTTCGCGCTTAAAATCCCCCTGTTGGAGGCGTACGCATTTACCCCCACGGATATCAATCGCCGGCCAGATTTCCACGCGTTTAGTGCTCCACTCGGTTGATGCCAATAATAACAAAACACGCAATATGACACAGAAATTCACGATCCACAAGCGGGCCAACTGAAGGTAGGGCTTAGGGATTGGGGATTAGAGATGGAGATTAGAGATGGAGATTAGAGATGGAGATTAGAGATGGAGATTAGAGATGGAGATTAGAGATGGAGATTGGGATATTGTCTTCAGAGAGTGTTAGCGGGCGGAACCAGCCATTTTAGTGGGTCTTTGTATATTCATCAAATAATATGCAATTTTGGCCTTGTATAATCCGATTATCGTTGTATATTATATAAAGAGGATTTTAAAAATCCCAGATTAACTTTAAGACATATCGAGGAGAAACATTTATGGACATTAAGTATTTCAATCTTGTAATGGAATTATGGAGATTTAATTGTGGAAAAGAAGCCAATAAAAACAGGCATTTTACGTGGTGATGGCCCTCCTCCGGGTTGTGTTTGGAATGTATTGATTTTTGATTTGGCGTTTCGCGAGGCAATGTCATTTCTAAATGAAGATCAGTACCAACATCTTGCGATGCAGTTCAAGGAACTAGCGCTAGAAAATGATCCGAGCCACAGTTGCATAGCGGACGTAAGACAAATAGACGACTTTTTGGAATTGAGAGATAAAGGCTGGATACTGGGAAAGATAAACGTCCGAGTTTATTTTGGACTGGAACATAATAAAAAGAATTTGGTCGTTCTCGGTTGCATAAAAAAAGAAAGCGAAGGAAAGACCCCAACAGGAGACCGAATTAGAATGAGTCGGCGGTGGCGAAAATATAAATCGGGAGATTTTACGGTTAACTCATAATTTAATTATCAAAAACAAGAAATATGTTAGATCAACTTGGGATGCACAATACTGTTGACGTACAAGAAGCCGCATTGACGATGGCCATTGCGGTATTAGTTGAACGCATTCGCACTTTGCCAAAAGAAGATAAACATGACTTGTTCGAATTGAGCAAAGTTTTATTTGCAGCAGAAACGCAAGAAGAGGAAGAAAGTGCTGCTAATGCAATGCGCGAAATCCTAGAACAGGCCCATATCAATGTTCAACCATTGGATACAAAAGATGAAACAGGTCAGGGTTTGAAAAGATGGCTTGATTATGTTAGCTGTCATATTAAACATGCACGTGAGAGTGCTGGTCTAACGCAAACAGAACTTTCTGCACAGACCGGATTACCTCAGTCTCATATTAGTCGTCTTGAGAATGGACAACATAGTCCTTCTTTTGCTACCTTAGAAAAAATCGCAAAAGCACTCCATATTCCTGTAGCGGAACTAGATCCTTCTTTGGAATTATAAAGTGTTCAGAATTTAGGATTCGCTATTATTTGCGATGTATCTAATTCCGCGAAATTCTTTAGAATCCGCAGGCCGGCGGCTTGGCTTTTTTCGGGGTGGAACTGAGTGGCGAACACGTTCTTGTGCCATACCATCGAGCAGAACTCTCCGCCGTAATCCGTTTCGGCGGCAACGATGTTCGCGTTTTGCGGCACAACGTAGTAAGAATGCACAAAATAGAAGTGCGTTCCTTCGGCGATTCCTTCCAAGATCGGCGGACGGTTGCGGATTATAAGCTGGTTCCAGCCCATGTGAGGGATGCAGTAGCCCTTGGGAAGCCGAAAACGGACCACTTCGCCCGGGAACACGCCAAAACCTTTGTGTTCGCCGTTCTCATAGCTTGTGTCGAAAAGCAACTGCAATCCCAGGCAGATTCCCAAAAACGGCTTGCCGCCGTGGATGGCCGCGAGCACCGGATCGACCAGGTTTTTGCGGCGAAGCTCTTTAATGGCGTCTTCGAAGGCCCCCACGCCGGGCAGGACTATTTTATCGGCGGCGGCCACTTCGACAGGTTCGCTGGTCACAATCGCCTGGTGTCCGACCTTTTCGAAACCCTTCTGCACGCTGCGCAGATTGCCCATTCCGTAGTCAACTATGGCGATCATGTCAGGGTTCAGAGGTCAGGGTTCAGTGGTCAGTTCCCAAATTTCACTACCATGCTATAGCCTACAGCCTACAGCCTCAAGCCCTACCAAAACAGACACTTTTTAGGGAAGATAGGGTTCATAAATATTCCCAGGTTTTTTACCCGGAGCGGCCAATCATGAATCGGCAGCGTCTTTTGGAGCGTTTTTTGCGTTATGTGCGGATCGACACCACGGCCCGGGCCGAGACGGAGGTTTATCCCAGTTCGCCGGGCCAGATGGAGTTAGGCCGGCTGCTGTTGGCCGAACTAAAGGCCATGGGGCTGTCCGACGCCCGGCAAGACAGGCACGGCATTGTTCTGGCCACGATTCCATCCACGGTCGATTATGCTGTCCCAACGATTGCCTTTTGTGCCCATTTGGACACTTCGCCGGAAACGAGCGGCAAAAACGTCCAGCCGCAAGTGATCGAAAATTATTCCGGCGGCGATCTGCCGTTGCCGGGCGATAGGGACCAGGTGATCCGCGCGGCCGACAATCCGGAATTGCCGGCCTTGCTCGGTCGGACGATAATCACCTCCGACGGCACAACGCTCTTAGGCGCCGATGACAAGGCGGGCGTGGCAATAATCATGGAAACAGCCGCATGGCTTTGCGAACATCCGGAGATTTTGCACGGGCCGATCCGGATTTGTTTTACTTGCGACGAAGAAATCGGCCGGGGCGTGGACAAGCTCGATCTGGCCGAGATCCACGCCGCGGTTTGTTACACGCTCGACGGCCATGCCGCCAGCGAGATCGACGTGGAGACTTTTTCCGCCGATCAGGCCGTGGTGACAATCCGCGGCGTAAACATTCATCCCTCGATTGCCAAGGGCCGGATGCTGAACGCAATCCGTGCAGCCGCGGCTTTTTGCGACCGATTGCCGCGAGATCAGTTGGCCCCCGAAGTAAGCGACGGTCGGCAAGGATTTTTACATCCTTATGATATTGCCGGCGGAGTGGCCGAGGTGCGAATGAAAATTTTGCTCCGCGATTTCGATGCCGCGCAACTGTCGGTCCAGGCCGAGTTGTTACAGCGGGCGGCCGGGGAGGTAATGCGGGAATTTCCCGGGGCCAAAATCGAAATCACAATCCAGCGGCAGTATCGCAACATGGCCGAAGGGCTGGCCCGGGAACCACGCGCGGCGGCCTACGCCGAGGAGGCGTTAAACCGATTGGGCCGCGCGCCCAAGCGAACCATTGTCCGCGGCGGCACCGACGGCTCGCGCCTGACCGAACTGGGCCTGCCCACCCCGAATCTATCCTGCGGCGGATACAATCCGCATTCGCCCCTGGAATGGGCCTGCCTGGAAGAAATGATGGAATCGGTACAGTGGTTGATATCTCTGGCGGAAGTGTGGGCGGGAAACAGTTAGTAGACAATAAGAAAATGGCGAAGCACAAATGTCAAATGACGAGAGCATGACAAAGGTCTGATGACAAATGACAAATTAATGTTCCATGCCCTTTGTCATTCGACATTCAAGCTTAGTCAACCCTTAGACATTTGTCATTAGACCTTCGACATTCTCTATAAGGCCTTTGTTATCCCCTACTTATGGTAGGGTGCTTTTGGCATATTCGCCCGTTTGGCGTCGGCCTAATCAAATCAAAAATCGGTGGTACAATAGTATAATTCCTTGTTTGACAGGCATGTTTTCTCGGGCGTCGATTCCATGACACTTATTACATTTCGCGTAATAGACGGGGCCGATCGGGGACATGAGTTCGCCGACGTGCCTACTCCGTTTACCATCGGGCGGGAAGAGGGCAATGCCATTCAACTGAACGACGAGCGCGTGAGCCGCTATCATCTGAAAATCCAGGAAGACCAGAACAAGATCGTGTTGGCCGACCTGGAAAGCACCAACGGCACGAAAGTCAACGGCGAAAGCGTGCAATTGTGGATCCTGCGGCCCGGCGACATTATTTCGGTGGGCCGAAGCGTGCTGGTGTACGGCTCGCGCGAGGAAATCGCCCGGCGCTTGGCGTCCTTGCGGGGCGTTGACATCTCTCAAGGCGTGACCATGCCCACCGAAGATCTGGAAGACGAAGCCAGTTCCTACTCACTGGACTATGAATTGAACCTGGGCGACGATCCCGACGCCTTGGTTTTGCTGCACGCGCTAATGCCGCCCGAATTGCCCGCCTCGCTCAGTCCCGGCCAGATAGCGCAACTGGCCGAGGTGCTGCAATACATTCACATGCGCATCCGCGGGCTGATCGAGTCGGTCCAGGCGAAGAACAAAACCGATCATGTGACGCTCGACGCCCGGCAGTGGCAGAACCTGATCGATCTCCAAGACCGCCTGGCGAATTACTTGCGCACCATCGGTGAGCCGTTTTGATAAGGCCGTAGTCCATAGGCCGGAGACTATAGGCTCGAGCGGATCGGATTGGGCCGCATTTTTTCTTTGTAGTAGGCACACGGCGTGTGCGGGCTACTATCAGCGTTGGATCACTACGCGGGAACCGACGGAAAGGATGCCGTAAAGATCGTCGATGTCGCGGTCGCCCAGGCAGATTGCGCCGCGGTTGTCGTCGCGCCCGATGTTTTGCGGGTCCACGGTGCCGTGCAGCCCGATGTTGTTGCTCAAGCCGATCCAGAATTTGCCCAGCGGGTTGCGTGGATCGCCGCCGGGGACGGTAATGCCGTCCGGGCCGCGGTACACGGGATTGACGTTTTTCTCGCGGACAATATACGTGCCCTCCAGCTTCGGCTGGTCGCAGCCCACGCCTATGGCGAACCGTCCGGCATAGCGGCCTTCAACCATGAGCGTCAGTTCGTGCTTGTCCAGGTGGATCACGGCATTGAACGGCCCGCGCACAACTTTCAACTCTTGGCCGGGTTCCAATTGCAGCCCCTCGCGGATGCCGTTGATCCGGGCCAGCAGCACGGGCGGCACATTATACCTGTCGGCGACCTGCTCCAGCGTGTCGCCCGGCCGGACGACGTACGGCTGCTCTAAAAAGTGTTGACGCGAATAAATCACCGTGCCCGCCAATTGGTCTAGCAGTTCGGTCACTTGCCGGGCTTGGGCCTGGGGCAGATCGGGATTGTCGTATAAGGAACTCAGTGCCAGTTGCGCTTCGGACAGGCGGCCTTCGTCCAATTTCTTTTGCACCGCCTGCATGAATTCGGCGAACTTGCCTTGGAACGTGCCGTCCGATGAGGGTGCGGCAGGCGATGAAGGGGTAGCGCTGGGCTGTGGATAAGTCGCCGCCGGCGTTTGACCGGCAGCCGCGCCGGTTAGCAGATTCGGCATCGTACCGCCCGGAACACTGCCTTGCGAGGCATTCGGTATACCGGTCGGACCGGGAGGATTAAGCAACGTCACGCCGCTGCCCGCCGGAGGAGCAGGACCGGTAGCGGGATTTCCGGTTGTCGATCCGCTGGGGCTGAGAAACGGAGATGAATTAGCGGGAACCGAGGGCGCACCGCCGGCGCCGAGTAATGTCGCGGGGGCATTTGCCGGTCCGCTCGATGTTCCGCCCGCCACTTGCGGCGACGGCGAGTTCAGGCCGGGTATCTGCACCGTGGGCGGACTTGAAAAGGCCTGGGCATCGGCCGGGGGCGACTCCGGTTTTTGACCCATGTACATATACATCCAATATCCTGCCGCCGCCAGCAGGCACATAACCACCAGAGTCTTCATCGAGTTCATGTCCGTCCTCCTTGACGAACCTTTTTATAAATAAGTTCAGATAAGCGGGCCAATCATACGAAATCCAGCTAATTAATGCCATGCCGAAATAATAGAGGATAGGGATTAGGGATTAGAGTTTTTGTTTGAGGTTTCACTTGTTCTCAGACTCTGCCTGGGAACACACTTTCCCATGCTCGGCCTTGATAGCAATGCTAGCTTAAAGTGGATGATCGGAAACGCGACCGCCAGGTTTTCACCAAAATTACCATACCGCCAAGGAAGCTCCGCGAAACCGCAAGCGGCTTTTATCAAGTTTTCAGTAATCAGTTATCAGTCTATGGTTATCATTGGGCAGTAAACTGCCCACCCCTAATTATCCGCTATCCGCTTTTTTTATTGCTCATCCTTCTTTTTCTTCCCTTCGCGCAATTTGGCGCGGATTTTTTCCAGGCGCTGGGCAAGTTCGCGCTCGAAACCGCGATCGGTGGGGCGATAATACTCCCGGTCCACGCCCAGATAATCCTGCGCCGCAACCGCCTCGGGCGAATCGTGGGCGTATTGATAATCTTGTCCGTGGCCCAGGCGTTTTGCCCCGCCGTAGTGTGAATCGCGGAGATGGACCGGCACGGGCAACAGGCGTGCTTCGCGGACGTCGGAGCGTGCTTCGCCGATGCCGACCGTTGCGGCGTTCGATTTCGGGGCACAGGCCAGATAAGTTACCGCCTGGGCGAGATTCAATTGGCACTCGGGCAGGCCGACCAACTCGCAGGCCTGGGCCGCGGCTACGGCCAGGGGCAGACCGGCCGGATCGGCGTTGCCCACGTCTTCGCTGGCCAGGATAACCAGTCGCCGGGCCAGGAATCGTACGTCTTCGCCGCCTTCCAACATACGGGCAAGCCAGTACAAAGCGGCGTCCGGATCGCTGCCGCGGATGCTTTTTATCAGCGCGCTTATGGCGTCGTAATGGGCGTCGCCCTGGCGGTCGTATTGCACGGCCTTGCGTTGGACCGATTCCTCGGCCAGTTGGCGGGTGAATTCAATCAGTCCGGGGCTGGCGGAAAGCACGCCCACTTCCAACGCCGAGAGCGCGCGCCGGGCGTCGCCGTCGCTTACCTCGGCCAGGAATTCCAGGGCGTCTTCGTGGATATGGATTTGATATTTTCCCAGCCCGCGCCGCGGATCGGCGATAGCGCGCAGGAGTAGGGTTTTGATGTCGTCGTTCGTAAGCGGCTGAAACTGAAAGATCCGGCTGCGGCTGACAAGCGGACTATTGACCGTAAAAAATGGATTTTCGGTGGTTGCGCCCACCAGGATGACAGTGCCTTCTTCCACGTCGGGCAGGAGCACGTCCTGCTGAGCCTTGTTGAAGCGGTGGATTTCGTCGACGAACAACAGCGTTCGTTTTCCCTCGGCCGAGAGCCGGTCGGCCGCGGCGGCCAGTATTTCGCGCAGTTCCTTCACGCCCGAGGCGACCGCGGAAATCTGCTGAAAGCGGCTGCGGCTTTCCAGGGCCAAAAGCCGGGCAAGCGTGGTCTTTCCCGTGCCCGGCGGGCCGTAAAAAATGACCGATCCCAGCCGATCGGCCGCCAACAAGCGGCGGAGCAGTTTTCCTTCGCCGAGAAAGTGCCGTTGGCCGACGAATTCGTCCAGACTCCCCGGGCGCATCCGCGCAGCCAGCGGTTGTGCTTCGCGTCGATTGGCGGCTTCGCTTTCCTCGAACAACGACATAGCGGGAAAACCTTCCTGGGAATGAGGTTGTAATGGAGTCACTTCACCGGGCACAAGTGCCCGGGCTAAACTTTGTTTATTAATATTCAGGTTCCAATGGGCCGCCGTCGGGGAGCATTTCCCTCAGCGGACATTCATGGCATTTTGGTTTTGATTTATTGCAAAAATGTTTGCCGGCATATACCAGCAGGGCATGATATTCATTATACAACCGTACGTCCTCCGGCAGAGAGGACTGGATATAATCCTGGATTTGATGATAATCGGCGTCGAAACCGATCCAGCCGTGCCGGGCGAAGATGCGATGCGTATAGGCGTCGACCACGAATACCCCCAGGCCGCCGGCGTAGAGCAAGATGGAATCGGCCGTTTCCGGACCCACGCCGTTTACGGCCAAAAGCTCCTCGCGCAGGGTTTGCAAATCGGTCTGGAACATGGCCTCCAGCGAGCCGTGATAGCGGTTTATGATAAACTCCAACAGGCTCCGCAGGCGCCGGGCCTTGACGCGAAAATAACCCGCCGGACGCAGAAGCTCTTCAAGTTCCTCGGCCGGCGCGTTATAAAGGGCGTGAGGTTCCAGTAGATCGGCGTTGCGCATGTTGCGGATGGCTTTTTCCACGTTCTGCCAGTTGGTGTTTTGGGTAAGCACAGCGCCGATCATGACCTCGAAGGGTGTCTGGGCCGGCCACCAGTGCTGCGGACCAAGGGCCTTTAACAAGCGGTCGTAAACTTGAAGCATCGAGCCGGGCATGGGAGGGATCGGGGAGCAGGGTTCAGAATTCAGAAGTAATAATTGCTATCATTGATGATTGAATGGACGATAATAACATTCGTTTAGCCCAGTCGCTTGCGACCGGTGCAAAACCCGCAATCTCCGGGCACAAGTGTCCGGACTTAACAAAACAATAGCATCAGGAACGTTGTGATTTTAGTGGTTTTTAATGGATTCGGATAGTTCCGAACATTTTTTAAAAATATGTGAGATTCCCGAGCATGCCCGATCAAAGTACACATAATCCGTTTTATGCCCGGGCCGAAAAATACTGGGTCCAGTCGCGGCGTCCGGTGGTGAGCCTGGTTTTTATCGCCCCGCTTTTGGCGATTTACGAGGCTGGGGTGTTGATCTGGGGAGTTCAGAACGGGGCCGACGCCTGGATGCGGCAGTTTCTGGACCTTATGGGTTTCAGTCAGCATTTATTGCTGCCGTTGTTGACCGTCTGCGTTTTACTCGGCTGGCATTACTTGTCCCATGAACCATGGCGTTTTTCCCCGGGCGTACTATCGCCCATGGTTGCCGAATGTTTTTTGTTGGCTATATGCCTGCAAGTGGTTTTAGTTTTTCAGGGAACATTTTTGTTGTCGACGGGGCAGGCGGCCGGACCGGGCATTGCCGCTAAAATGGTGGGATATTTAGGCGCGGGAATTTATGAAGAACTTCTGTTTCGGTTAATCCTGCTTTCGGCCACAGTGTGGCTCATCCGGCGATGGTGGACCGCGCAAAACATGAGCCTGGTGCTAGCGGTGCTGGTAAGCAGTCTTATTTTCGCCGCCGCTCATTATGTGGGCCATGCGGGCGATGTTTTTCATTGGTTCAGCTTTTTGTTTCGTTTCATGGCCGGCGTTTTTTTCTCTATCTTGTTTATTTATCGAGGCTTCGGCATCGCGGCCGGCGCACATGCCGCTTACGATATTCTGGCGATGTTGTTTTTGAGAAGCATTTAAATTTGTCAAGCCGATCTTGATTGTTTTTGAGAAGCCTTTTGGTTTTTGTCAAGACGAATTTTAGCGGAATTTATTTTTTATCAAAGCGGCCTTTCTTCGAGGAAGATTTTTTAATTATAATTAGTTTCAGTTACGGACAGTTGGGCGCCGTGCCCGCGTTTGCCGTAGGCATGTTCATTGGCTGATTAAATGGAACAGGAGTTGTCGCAGTGCTTACCGTACGGCCAAAAATCGCCGAGTTGGTTTTTCAGCTTTACGGTCGGCCGCTGCATCCGGAACTTTTTGAAGTATGTTGTTCCCGCACCATTGAGCGCGGCGATTATCAAGCCAAGATCGACATTACCAGCGCCGGCCACATAGTGACGTGGCGTTACGCGCGATTCACGCTCGCCGAAGTGGCCGCCTCCGCCCGGCATCCACTGCCCGAACGCCGCCGGCTGATGTCTTATCGCCTGCGCGGCCAGAGAACCGAACGCATTATGTGTCAAGGCGGAGCGTGTTATCAGATGAGTTTTCAGCTCGAGCCCGCCGAACCCGAGGTTTTTTGGAATTTCCAGCAAGAACTCGCCCGGGACGGCCTCAGTCAAGGCATGTTGCACCGTTTCGATTCCAGCGGGCGCATGGCCCTTGGGGCGTTAAGCTATATCAACGTCGAAACCCGCGCCCGCCACATGCTGGTCCAGGCCTTCCATACCTTCCCCGACGATTATGCAATCGTAAAAAGCCAGTCGCTCTTCGAGTTGCCGTAAGGAAAGGATGAAAAAGCGGAGAGCGGATAATTAGGGGTGGGCAGTTTACTGCCCACTGATAACCATATACTAAAAACTGATAACTGAAAACTTGATAAAAACCGTTTGCGGTTTCGCGGGGATTATCTTCAGAGTGGGGCAGTGAACTGCCCACCCCTTGCGTATACTGCCCACTGCTCACCGCCCACTGTCCACTTCTTCTCTCCTGCTTCATTCCGCTACCGCGGCCAACTCGTGATACGCCGATTCGACCACCTCGGCGTCGATTTGGGGGAGATTCGCGCCTGCACCGGCCAGGAGCGATAGATCGGCCAATTGCGCGGCGCGGCGCGGAATGCCGTGTGTAAGCTCGTGCAATCGATCGATGGCCGACTCGGAAAAGATCGGCGAATGGCTTCCGGACTGGGCGAGCGAGGTATTTAAATAGTTCGCCGTATCCGACGGATCCCAAGGCTCCAAGTCGATGCGCAATTCGGCCAGATCAAGCAGCCGGTCGCCCAAGCGGACCATGTTTTCCCGCCGGCAGGCCAATACCGACGTCAGGCGCGCCTGGGGCGATGAGTCGTGCCGGACGAGCCGGGCTACTTGGGCAAGAACGCGATCGTCGGCGCAGTCGGCATCGTCCAGAAGAATTACCGTTTCCAATTTCTGATAATAAAATTCCGTAAGCCGATCGGTAATCGCCCGCCACAGGACGGCCGGTGATGCGGAAGGCTCGGGATTTAATTTCAAGCCCGCCGCCAGCAACAAAAGCATTTCGGCCGGTTCAACTCCCAAAAGGCCGATCTTTACCACGGGCAGGCCGCGGCGGCGCAGTCGTTGGGCAAAGACCTCCAGCACCAGCGACTTGCCGCTGCCCGAGGCCCCCATCAACAATCCAAGCCGGCGATGGTTATCCACGAGAAATTGCAATCGGGCGAGTGCTTCCTCATGGGTCGGGCTGTGATGTAAAAATTGCACGGCCGAATCGCCCTGAAACGGCGATTCTCGCAAACCCCAATGCGATTGGTACATCAGTTTTCGGCCTCCTTCCATCTGGTTTATCTATACTCTGGATAATCGGGGAAGTATAGGCAAAATAAATAGCTCAAGAGATATTACTACAACCTGGTTTTTCCCGTATCATTTCTCTATTCGGTACAATCGGATAGCAAACTTGATGTACAAGGACTAAATGACAAATGACGAATCGCTATTTTGTCGAGAGCCCGATTGTCGGCGAACAAGCGTCTTTGATCGGTCCCGAGGCCCATCATCTCATTAATGTGATGCGTGCGCGGCGGGGCGCTACCGTGATTTTGTTCGACGGCAGCGGCTCGGAGTTCTCGGCCCGGGTGGAGCAAGTCGGACGCAACGGCATCGAGCTAACCGTGCTTAGCCGCGAGGAGGTCGATCGGGAATTGCCTTTTGTCTTAACCCTTGGCGTGGCGTTGCCCAAGGGCGACCGGCAAAAATGGCTCGTGGAAAAGGCGGTCGAATTGGGCGTCGGCCGAGTGATCCCGTTAAAAACCCAGCGGGCCGTGGCCCAACCTGTTCAGCAGGCCCTTGATCGTCTCCGGCGATCGGTCATCGAAGCCTCGAAACAATGCGGGCGCAACCGGCTGATGGAAATCGCCGAGCCGCTTGAATTTTCCGACTACATCGACGCAACCCGAGATCGACCCTGCCGATTGCTGGCCCATCCTCATGGCCCTCACTCTATAAAGAACTTGCCGCACGCCGCAGACGTAGGGTGTGTGAAACACACCGATGAACATCCCCAGGACGTTTTTTTAGCCGTCGGTCCCGAAGGCGGTTTCACCAGTGAAGAAGTGGCTTTGGCAACTAAAGCCGGTTGGCGCACCGTAGACCTAGGCCCTCGCATCCTCCGCATCGAAACCGCCGCACTGCTTCTTGTGGCAATGGTCGCGGTAGGACGACTTTAAAAGTCGTCCTACACGGAAAATTCCGGACAGTCCCCTTGCAATGGTTCCGGGCATGAGCACAATAAGATGTATGTGAATCGGCATGGACTCGGGTGCTCGGCATCCGGGAAATCCCGGTTTGGGCTTTCTTTTCTCCTTTGGAGAGTACTCCAGACAATTTTCAACGCGAGGTAATCAGCATAAATTTCAAGGACCCAAAGTATTCGCGGTACGCGCTGGTGCGCGAAATGATGGAAACCGTCGATGTAGTGCGGCGGTTTGACCCGAACCAGACGACCCAGGTGTCTCGGGAAATTCGAGCGGCCGGGCGGCTGCTACTCACGGGCGAGGGTTCCAGCCGGATCTTTCCCGCCAAGAATGCCATTCGCAAGGCGCTGGCCTGGGGACTGGACCTGGGCGTTGCGACCGAGGGCTCCCGTCAGGCGGCGCAGTACGACCTCTCGAAGTTTGCCGTATTTTGCGCGTCGAATTCCGGGCGGACGAAAGAAGTCGTGCTGCTTATGAAGAAGCTCGCCGCCGAGGGGAATCGCCGGCGGTACGGCCTGACGGCCAATCAAGGCACGCTGCTGGAAGAGGCCGCCGAAAAAACGTTCGTTCTTACTTGCGGTTCGGAGCAGGCCGTGGCCGCCACCAAAAGCGTGGCCGAGCAGGCGCTATTTTATCAGTCGATTCTGGGCCACATCGCCGGGCGCGAGCAGACTGGCGATCCGGCCGGTCTGGCCGACAAGATTTCCCAGGCCTTGACCCTGGCCATCGATCCCGCCGTGGTCCAGAAGTGCCTTAGCGCCTCGACGATCTACTTCGCCGGATACAACGACGGCGTGGCCGAGGAACTGACGCTGAAGACCAATGAGATCACCCGCCGGAAGTCCAATTATCTCGAAGGCACGTACGCCGTGCACGGAATCGAGGAAGTGATGGACCCCTGCGACGTTGTTTTCGTGGTCGATCCGATTGATCCGGAGATCGAAAAGTTCCAGGAGGTGCTGATTAAGGGAGTCGGTCTGACGGTGGTGGCGATTGCCGACCGCCAGACGCCGCTGCCGACGATCCGCACGCCTTCCGCCGGCGAGATGAATCCCTACGTGTATCTATGTGCCGGCTGGAATCTGCTGGTCGAGATCGGAATGGCCGCGGGGATCAATTTGGACAAGCCCCAGCGTGCACGAAAGATCGGCAACGAGATGATCACCGGTTGACGCTACATATACAACACGGAGGCACGGAGGACACGGAGATCGAATAATAAAGTTTATGAAATATTATTTGCAATCATTTTTCTGATGATGGAAGAAAATATTTTAATATTTTAATTTAGGATCTCTAACAATACCCAGCCGCCCTCACCCCCGGCCCCTCTCCCGCAAGCGGGCGAGGGGAGTATTGTTAGAGTCCCTTATAGATTTAAACACAATAATGTGTACCACGGCCAACCTTTGGTCGGTGCCCTGCTTTCAGGCAATGCCGTCAAAAATACCGAAAAAACGCTGTTTTTGAATAAGCAGTGGCACACAAAATGTTGATTGTTTTCATTTTGTCCGAAGCTTTTAGGCTTGTTCTCCGTGAACTCCGTGCCTCTGTGTTAAGAAATAGAAATTCGTGTAAGACTACCCAATTCACTGCCGTTGTTTGGCCGCGGAGACGGCATTTCGGAATGTTTCGGTCTCGCCTTGCACTAGCTTGACGAAGCTGTTTTCCTCGGCCGTGCCCACGACCGCCCGCATCTCTTCCGCGTTGCGATAGGTCGCGCGCCGGAACGGGTTCTCGTAGTCTTTCTGCCGGGTCGAGTAGACCTGGTCGCGGATGTACTCCTGAATCACCATGGCTTGATCGAGGGCGGCGTGCCACAAATCCGGCGTCAGACGTTCGACTTCAACGAGTGCCAGCAGGGTTCCGTAGGCGTGGCGCTGCTTCTCCAAGGCGTAGGCCGTCCAGAGTTCGTCGTAAGCGCGGTGGATCTCGAACCAGGAGCCGGGTTTGCCCGCCTTGATGCCGGATATCAACTTCATGATGTCGGGGAGCGGGATTAGCTGACCGCCCAGGTTGTCCCACTCTCGCTGGCGCGGGCCGGCCAGCGCTTCGTGCATCGAGCGGAGAGTCGCCTTCGGTTCGGCTTCCAGGTAGGCCAACAGGTTCTTAACGGCATAATAGTGCAGCATCTGCCGATAAGCGTGATAGCCCTCGCGGGCCTTAAGCACCACCGTCTTGCGCCGAGAGGCCTCGACGTGCTCGCCGAGGACTTCCAACTTGGCGGTCTTTTCCGGCTCATCGCTGAGCAGTTGTCGGCCCAGGGCGATCAGATTCTCCCGGCTGTCGTCTGCAACGGACTCGCCTTGCGCACGGAGATGCGCCTTCGCGGTCCAGAGTTCCAACAACTCCAGTGCATGGAAAAGCTCCTCCACGGTGTCGGGTGCGAGACAGTCGAACTCGATATGCTGGACCTTGGTTTTGCGTTTGTCCCGGCTCTGGAACTTCCAAGTGTTGCGGGCCAAGGCGTACATGTTGTGCCGCCACCAGTAGGCCGGCATAATCAGCAGCCGGTCCCGCGCGGGATCGTCGCGCAAGAGTGTGAATGGTAGAGGGACGTTCAATTCACAGGGGTAGTCGCCTTTGGCCAGCAGCGTGAACGAGGCGAATCGGCAGGAGTGTTTCAGCGTGGTGCATAGTCCGGGCCAGAAACCCCGGCCGGCGCGGATCTCGCCGTCGTTCGCTCGGCTATTGTGGTTCGATCCCACGGTGGCTCCGGCGGCCAGATTGCTCTGGCCCATCAGCAAGCTGGCGATCAGGAACGAGTTGTTGTGGTGCTGCTCGTGGGCCGGGAAGATCAGGTTGTTCAACATCTCGCAGCAGGATACGGTGGAATTGTCGCCCATGAAAGAATGGATCAAACGTGCCCCGTACTTGAGGTTGCTATTCGAGCCCATGACGAATCGAACGGCCTTGCAGCCGTAGAAGATGTGGCAACCCAGCCCGACGATCCCGTTGACCAGTTCCACGCCTTCGCCGATCTGCGTGGGCTCGGCCTCGCTGGAGTTGATGGTTAGATTTTTAAGCTTGTTGGCGCCTTTGATGTAACAGTTCGGGCCGATCTTCACGTCTTTGATGATCTGGCAGTTTTTGATGACGCAATTGTCGCCGACGGAACCGTAGAAGCCGCGCCGGGAGTCGAACTGCTTTTGGGTGATTTCGCCGAGTTTCCGCTGCAGTTGGGCGTCCTCCCGATACCGTGCCCAGAGATAGGCGTCGGCGGGAATGATGCCGTCGAAAGGCATGACCGCCCGGCCTCCCGCCTCGTTCATCAATTCCAGCCAGATGCGCACGTCTTCCGGCTCGCCGTCTTTGATGATCCCATTGCCGAACTTGGCGTGATTGGTCGTGTTCAATTCGTCAATGTTCAAGAGGATCACGTGGTTGCCGATGAGGTAGTGCGCCAGGTAGCGGACGTTGTGGATCGCCACGTTGTCGCCCAGATCGCAGGAAATGATCTGGCTGTTCGTGATGCCGGAAGGCACCTGAAGTTCGTGGTGCTCGAGGATCACGTGTTCGAGCCGGCCGATGCGCACCAGTCCGAAGAATTCGCAATTCTTAATCAGGTTCGGGTGGAAGGGGTCGGTGACGAATATGCTGTCCCAGTCGTCGCAGGTGACGGCATTCTTGACCAGAACTTCAATTTCGTCGGCCCGCAGATTGCGCCAATAGCCCGCGGGTTTGGATACTTGCTCGTTGCGCAGGTAATACTCATCCTTGCCCGGCGGCAAATACTCTTTGGGGATAAACTGCAGACCGAATGTTTCCGGAGGCAGGATTCTGACTTCTCGCATGTGTTGGCCCTTTCTCGGCAAATGCGGGTTCGCGGGCAGGACTTGCGCCGACCAGTATAGACCACATTATTATGGTGACATGGGGGGAATTCCGGAAGAGCCTGCCAGACCTTATCTCCAAGAGTTTGCCCGAGAATCAAGCCGGTCGAGGGGGGCCTCAGCCATAAATGGTGGGTTGCAGATCGACTCGCCCAACTTGCTAAACCCAATGCCGGTTAATAAAATGAATTTTACCAATATCCGAGATGTCGCAATTGCCGGAGTGGCGGAATGGCAGACGCGCTGGACTCAAAAGTTGCTCACTAAAAAATTGTCGTAAGTCGTTATTTATCAATGCGAAATGACGCGGCATTCACTTCACGATGTCCCTGATTTTTTGCGTCTTTTTTCTTTTTTCGCGGCGGTTCCAGGGACAAGCAGGGACAAGCTTTACGATAAGATTGTAAAGTGCGTTCCTAAAATCGTATCCTGGCTGAAGGAGGCTTTTTGTTGTAACCGGTTGCAATTGGTGGCATCTAGCGGTTGCCAGCGCACGCCGGTTGCGCGCGGAAAATCAATAGACTTATTGATTTGGAAACATTCAATCCAAAATTGTTCTCCCTTCAATTCGATCCGTCAAGGAGTTAAATGAATGTGGTGCGCCAACTCGTTCTGATTGTCTATTATGGATCAGTGTATTCTCATTTGTTCTTAATATCCTCCGACTAAGCCGGCGGCCAAAAAGCCGACTTGAACAAATCGGACGATCTGCTATAGTATACGCAAGTCCACATAATGGAAGTGCTATGCACAATCCACATGAAGCAGGAGTAGTCTGATGTTCTTGGCTGAAGAGCGCTACGAAGAATATCTGCCGCGACATTCACCGCTGTTTCGGCCTTCCCGATCATCCTGGCGAAAGTTTAACTTCGTCATGTGTATATATTACCATCTTCCCACCGCGTTGGGTTGAGCATCATGACTCAAGTAATTCCCGTAGAGCGAAAATCGGCAGTGCTCACGCCCTCCAGCTTGGCCTGTCTGGCACATGTTCCGACGGTCAACCTAACGTCAGGCTGCGCCCACGAGTGTCGCTACTGTTACGCCCGCAGTTACCTGACGCACCCTGGCGAAGGCAAGGTCAGATTCTACACCAATACGCTTACTAAGCTGCGGGAGGAGTTGCGCCGCAAGCGCACAAAGCCCGCCATGGTGTATTTCAGTCCGTCGAGCGATCCCTTCCAGCCGATTCCCGAGGTCCTGGAAATGACTTATGACGTGTTTAGGTTTCTTTTGGAATCGGAGATTGGTGTGGCCTTCGTCACTAAGGGGCAGATTCCCGAGCGGCACCGCAACCTGTTTGTCACCCATGCACCACTTGTCCAGGGGCGGATCGGGCTGATTACTCTTGATCCAGGTACTGCCGCCGCGTTTGAACCCCACGCGGCGACGCCGGAGATCCGGCTCGCGCAAGCGGCCGAACTGATCGGCGCACACGTCCCGATCGAGGCGAGGCTCGATCCGATTTTGCCCGACGTGACCGACGACGCGGACTGCCTGGAGCCGCTCTGTGCGGCATTAGCTCGCATTGGCGTGCGCAAGATTGCCGCGAGTGTCCTCTTTCTCCGGCCGGCAGTGATCGGATCGCTGCGGCGGCACGTCGAGGACAAACTGATACTCAATAGGATGTTGGACTGTTTCGCCGGTAGCAAGCCTCTAGCGATCCATGCGGGCAACAGCCGTGTGTTAGCGCTTCCGGTTCCGGCGCGTCTTGAGATCATGGCGCGTCTAAAATCCATTGCAAACCGTTACGGCTTGGAAGTCCTCGTCTGTGCCTGCAAAAACCCGGACATCTCCAGTGGCTCTTGCCACATTTCGGGCCGCTGGCTGCCTGCGGTCCGTGGTGGTAGCCAATTGGGACTATTCCAACCGTAGTAGCCGCGCGGAAAGGCCGCACCGTGGATCACATTCAAAGGTACAACCAGCGCTTGCTACGGAATGCTTTGAGGGAAACGCGACTCATAACGTCTCTCGACGTGACAGCAGGTCGCCGAATTCACGTTACCAGTGTGACGTGGGATGAGTATTGGGGGCATTGCGGTCCTTTGGAGAGAGAAATCGCACAACTGCAGGTAGCTTGGACTGCTCTGATCGCTGGTAATTTTTCAAGTAACCTGCGGAGCGACTTTGTCCGCACGTATTTCCTATTGCTCCGCACATGCCTGGATCGCCATGCTTGCAGCCAAGACATTCTCTCTTTACTGAGGAAAGTTGTTGGCTTTGAGACAATTCGTGTATCTGGGGACTGCGGTGGCTCGGCTGCGGCCATAGTCAGCGCAAGACACCCCGTATATCTACTGAGTAAACTGGCAAGACCCCATGCACCAGAGAATCCAAAATACTTGCCGCTGATATGCCCATGCGGGAATTTACCTAGAGCAGACGCTCTTTATTGGCACTACAGACGTTTTCCGCTGATGCGGACCGACGGAATCCAGCTATTCGTCTATCCGCCGACTGAGGTCTGCAATCGCCCATTGAGTCATGCGCTCATTGGCCAGTTATTCGCATGCCTTACACCAAGAAGCGACCCTTGGATTCGGGAACGAAGTCGATCGCTATTTGAGGGTGTATTTGCCCCGTTGGTCGCTCGCTCTACATCTGGCCGGCTTCACTTACTGGACATGGCGTGCGGTTCTGCCAAAATAACAATGACGTTATGTAGAAAAGCATTTGCCGCGCATCGGAAATCGTTCGACTTGACATTGGTTGATGTGGTTCGGGGGAGCAACTCAATCGCCAATGCCTTCTATCGGAATCCCAAAGTCTTTGGCAATATTATATTCCGCCGGGAGAGCTTGTTCAACTGGGTAGACAACAATGCCGACAAACCACAAATGCGTTTCGATGTTGCGCTATTACTGAGGGCATGTAATCTTTTCAGTCGCTTTTCCATCGAGAAAATGTCATATCACGAGGCAAACGCAGTGATCGGCCAGAACACAACGTGCGATCCCCTCGATTCCCAGGTGCTGCGTCCGGCGGAAATGATCGAGGAAAATAGGCTTGGTAAAATACAACATGGGATCGGACGGTTTACCTTCAAGAATGGCTGGATGTTTCGACAACTCTCCACGTCGGACTACTTCAAGGCAATTCACATTGTCATGGGCGGCAGGTTGTCTGCTGGTGAGGATGCCGTTTACGCACCGCTTCGCGTATTCGACGATGATGTCCTCGTCCTGCCGAGCGGTCGTTCTCTCATCGCTCAATTGCTGACAATGGCGAACCAACTTGTAATTGAGGACGTAGATTTGTTGCCATATCATCTGGAACGTCACTTCAAGCAATTCGACTTAGGCGACATGACTGTCACTGATTTGACCGACCAGGCGAAAAGACGCGGGGCTTCTGTCTACCTTGTTGAGAGAAAACCAACACGTTGACAATACGAAGCCTGTCGTGGGACTGTCAGGATGTGGCCGGTGATATCTTCACGCGCGGCGGCGTCAAGGTGATTCCGGTTGGTTGAACAGCGGCCTTGGGTGGATTTCGACACCAGCGCGTTAGAATAAGCACTGTCTATAATAACGAACCGCCAAAACAGCCGATCGGAAAAGAGTCTCAACCGAACCGTAACCATTGTCGTTATTGCTGGACCGAGGCTCTTGCCCTGCCTTTCATGTCTAAATACCCTCTGTAAACGCGTACAATGCGATCCTATGCGTTGCTGACAAAGGCATGGTTTTCTGGATGGTGGTTTTTCTTAAATTGCATTTAAGACGGTCTAATTATCAATTGCCGCGTCATTTGATGATTTGAGTTGACAAGTCCGCATTGAGCATTGGCGCGACTCCCATCGACCACCGAGCAATCATGTACAAATGCACCCAATGGTAATAACGACGTGCTCACGCGGGCTGTCGGGATAGCGAACATCATTGAGGATAAAGTGCCATTTTGGTCGGCCGCCGATGTTGATGGCCATTGATATAAACATTAGCCTATTCGATCGAACTCCAATCGGGCAAACTATGTATCATCTCGCACGTGGCTGCATGGGGTGAACATTTTTCGAGCTATCCGTGAAGACGCTGCTTAATTACTCGCGCAGCCTCTTGGTGTTCCGGCCGCCGTAAGTGTATCATTAGACATGTCATGGCTATTACTTGTCCGCAATGCGGTGCTGAGTTTGACTCGACGTTGTTCGAGTTTGAACACCGGGTTCGCTGCCCGTGCGGCGCAGAGATTCGCTATCCGGGCACGGATTTCCAAAGTGGCCACGTCGCAACCGATCAGACTCGGAGACACAAACATGAAAGCCAGCGGGAGACCGAATCCATGAAGATCGATGGTTCTCTGGGCGAAGGCGGTGGGCAGATACTTCGTTCCTCGTTGGCGCTGTCGTTGGTCACCAATAAACCGCTTGTGATCGAGAATATCCGGGCCAATCGCAAGAAGCCGGGTATGATGCGTCAGCATCTAATCGCCGTAAAGGCTACAGCCGAAGTCAGCCAGGCCAGGGTTGAAGGTGCAGCCCTTGGCTCAAAGCGGCTAACCTTCTACCCTGGGAGTGTCAAACCATGCAACTACGCATTCCAAGTGGGCACAGCCGGCAGTTCGACACTCGTATTGCAAACAGTGTTGCCGGCTCTGCTGCTGGCCAAAGGTGAGTCGAACCTGATACTGCGGGGTGGAACGCACAATCCGTTGGCTCCGACTTTCGATTTTCTGGCAAAAAGTTATCTACCATTGGTGAATTGACTCGGACCGACGGTCGAGGCCCGCTTGGTTCGGCCGGGGTTCTATCCTGCCGGCCAGGGAGAATTTGCAGTTAGCATCCAACCGGCCCGGCAACTTGGCCGCCTAGAGTTGACCGGTCGCGGTGAGATTTGCGCCCATCGAGTCAGGGTATTGATCGCTAATCTGCCGCGTCACATTGCCGAGCGCGAGTGCCGGACTATCGCCCAGCAGACCGGCTGGAGCGAAGACTGCTTTGCGATTGAACAGCGCAGCGACGCGTATGGGCCGGGCAATGTTGTGATGATCGAACTGGAAGCGGAAAATGTTACCGAGGTATGTACCAGCTTCGGGCGGAAAGGTGTAAAGGCCGAGGAAGTTGCCATGGAGGCACTTCACGAGGCCGAAGAGTATGTTGCGGCCGGCGTGCCTGTGGGGCGGCATTTGGCCGATCAGATTATGCTACCGCTGGGAATCGGCGCTTATTTTGGCTCTGGCGGCGGGGCATTTAGCACGATGGCCCTTTCCGCCCATGCCACGACGCACTTGGAAATCCTGCGGCAGTTTCTGGGGCTCGACGCCAAGGTAGAACACAGCAGCCGGGGCAATTGTCTGGTACTAATCGGATAACGCGCCAATTCAGAGTATTTTGAGTTCAAAGAACGGAGGCAGCATATTTAACTAGAGGGTTTGTATCAGTTTATCAAATTCACTGTCTCTCCAGGCAAGGAGGTGCTGTTAAGCCGGGGTAAAGCATTTAAAGGGAATTGCGCCGCCATTACTAATTCCAGAAGCTCGGCGCGGGATTTTACCTTCAATTTTCTCATCATTCTGGCGCGACGGTCTTCGACGGCGCGGATGCTCAGATCCAACTCAGTGGCGATTATTTTATTGGTCTTTCCGGCAACGACCAGATCCATGACCTCGTGCTCCGCCGGCGTGATATTTTCCAGCCGGCGATCGACTTTGTGTTTTTGTTCGCGGCGACGCCATTTCTCTTCGTCGAGCCTGATTGCCTTCTGTATGTTATCGCACAACTCTTGTATGCTAAAAGGCTTTTCCAGGAACTCAATGGCCCCCAGCTTCATGGCCTCGACTGCCGTGCGCACGTCGGAATGTCCACTGATAAGAATCGTCGGCAAAGCAATGCCTGCCGCGGCCAAGTGTTTTTGCAGTTCCAGTCCGCTCATCTGCGGCATTATCACGTCAAGAATCAAACATGCCGGACCGGTTGGTTTATAGTTTTTGAGGAATTCATTGCCGGAGGCGAACGATTTGACCTTCAAACCGATTAGCTCGACTACTGCGGTGAGAGATCGGACAATGGCATCGTCGTCGTCGACGATGAAGACGGTGGGTTCGCGATTCATGTTTTCTGCGCCTAGTTATATTTAGCAGTGTAATGTCAAAAGGATTGGCCTTTATCAACATTTCACACGCCATAACTAAAGCTGCCCACCGTGTGCAATGATAGCGATTATTTAAGTCTGATTTGAGTCCATCCTATAATGTTGGAGGCGGGAGTATAAAAGCTGCAAAACTGCGAGTCAGCGTCACTGTAAGGACAGTCTTCCCCCTTCTACAAACATAATCGGCGATTTTAATGTGCCGCGAATTGTAATTTGTTTGGATGCATGAGTCTGGAGATGCATGAATGACGTAACACCATGATGTATCGGATGTTACGTAATCATGGATCTTACCGGCGTCCGATTGGCGGGGCGTCGCGAGGACCGGTTTCCACGGCGCGCATAGTCTGCTGGAACCTCACTTCATCTTCCCCCGTTGCGCCGATCATTGATTCCGATGCTGACTTGGGCATCATCGTAGAATGTGGCGGCGGAACAACTTGAGACGGTTTTACGGCCGGTTCCCACCAGGCGACGCCCATCTCACGTGCTTTATCGACGGAACATATAAGCAGCCGGATTTGGATGCTCAGCAACTCCACGTCGCAGAGCTTGATTTTGATGTCGCCCATGATGACCACACCCTTGTCCAATACCCGTTCAAGGACTTCCGGAAGCCCTTGCGACTGGGTGGACTGAGTGATAGCCTGGCATGTCATGATTTTTTTCCTTGTCTTGATTAACGCAGTTTGCCAAGGGGGCCTAAGTCAAGATTAAGGTCTTCGTCGCTTAGTCCGAAGTATTCTTTCAGCCGCCCGATCTCTTCGGACAGTTTGCAAAATGTCTGGCCTAGGCGTTCGATTTCCTCTTCGGTAAGCGATCCCGCCTCAATACGCCTTAGCGCTTGCCGTTCCAGTAGTTCGCGGATCAACTCGACCAACGTTAGCACCAATTGTGCAAGGCCGTTGCGGACGTTTTCCGGATTTAGCTTGATCTTTGGGGCTGCGGCTGTTTTCGTTGCCTGCGCGGGCTGCTCAAGTGTTGGTTGCCACACAGGAGCGTTTGGGAACATTGTGCTGGACATGGGTTATTGTTTTTCTATACAAGGATTTCAAGAATTCTCTATGGCGGTTCTTATCTTGCCATTATCCGAGGTCCAAAGACAGCCGGCCTGCCGGGCGGTTTCAAACGAGGAAAGCAGCAACTGCGCACGGATGTAGATCAAATCGATGTCAGCCACGGAGATTGCAATATCTCCGGCCACGACAACGCCCTTGTTCAATAATCGATCGAGCAACTCCAAAATAGTGCAGTTTTCGTCATCGATAAGGTCGGAATGGCTTTCCATCGTTTTCACTTTCCATGCTTTTGATTTGTGGGAACTGTCCCCTTTGGACTCATTGTGGTGCAGGCGTCCCGCCTGCGGTTTCTCATGCAGGTGGGGCACCTGCACTACAACAGATTGCATAGGCTATTTCATTATGATGCCCAAGGTAAACCATTATGCCTCTTCCTGTTCCCCTTCCGAACTCAACATGTTTTGAATCGCATCTAGTTGATCTAAAAGCGTTGTTTCACGAACATTGAAATCTTCATCACCGATAGACTTCGATTCGAGCAGTTGATGCAGTTCGCTCAGGCTGTTAAGTATCGCTTTCTCCTGGTCTTCCCAGCCCTTTTGGGCAGTCTCCTGTACCTGGCGGCCGATGGCCATCAACGCTTTTACTGGGCTTAGCAGGATATCGTCCAGGAGAAACATTGTAAAATTGCTTTCTTTTTATTAAAAACTGATTCCAAAAGTACCCTATACTTTTGGGTGATGGCACTTTCATCAAGTTTCGGGATTCAATTCGATCTCGGCGAAATTGTATGGCGCCCAGGGGCCGCTATATTTAAAGCAGTAATGGTTGTCAAAGGCGTGAGCGGCCGCTTCGACGCCGTTTTCCCATTGCTGTCGATGCGTCTTCTCCACAAGGCAGGCCAGTTTCATGATCATCCGTTCCTCGTTCGGATCAATACTGCGGATTTCACGACAGTAGGGCGACAAAGCTTCGATCACCCGCTGTGTATGCCGCCTGCGGCTTTGCTCTGAAAGCGACTCGAAGAGTTTGCCGAGTTGTATTTTTTCCTCGATGGTGGGCGTCCTTCCCGGCTGAAATAAACGGTTTCGCATCTCCTCCAATTCCCGGTGATTCGCCACGAAATACTCGAATATATTGGCTGTTTCCCAATAAACTTTCAGTGTCATTTCCACCATGCCTTGCAGCCGATTGAGCTTCTTTATCAAGGCGTCGTAATTTTGCCGCATGAAGTTTCGCAATTCCTCTTCGCCATCTGCTATCGTGCCGAACACGACGGGTAAAACCGGCTGCCGATTAGACAGTTCGCTTAAAACCAGATGATGCGCGGCGAGATTCGAACGCTGGGGGCGGACTTTTTGCACTGCCAGCCGGCTCGTCAAGGCCGCCAGCCGACGTTCCACGATCTCTTCAACGCATGCGCCGGCCACACCGGGCGGATGAACGGAAACAGAATCACCGGCCAAGGTAATTCCATAAAGATATAGACCTGTTTGCGGGGTACTTGCTATACTCGCCATGTCACATCTTCCTTGATATGTGTGTTAATGTAATCCTGTGTCTATAGGTCATCCTGAGCGAAGCGAAGGATCTCTCCGGCATGGGCATTTAGCCCGTAGCCGATATTTTTCTGCCCCGAGAGTCTTCGCTTTGCTCAGAATGACATCTATGTTTAATGACATGAATGTTTGGGAAATGTTTTGGGATATTCACTACGTCTTGTATTGTGCGGAGGGATCCGAGGCGGAGTGCATGTTTTCGGCGTTACCCGCAGGCTCCACCCATTTAATCTGGCCCTCACGCGTGCGGATCGAAAGCAGGCCGCCGCATGCAAAGCACTTGACTAATCCCTCGTAGTCGTCATACGCGTCGCGGAGGTCCACTATATGACCGCAGCAAAGGCAATTAACTTTCATAATTTCGATCCTTTTTCTCGACTGGGCGATGTTTATCCGTCCTGGCGGATGGATTCCCCGATCTCATAGGCCAATATGTTCAACAAATTATCCATCCGCACAAGATAATGCTCTTGATCGAGTACGGGTCGCTGGGTTTGAATATTCAACAACTTTAGAGTCGGATTGGGCTGCCAAACGTCGGCTTCGGCCTCCCAGCCGCCCTCGTTAGTTTCGATCTTGGCGACCTTGGTGATATTCACCCGGCTGACGTCCGGCAACGAATTTTCCAAAAAATCGCGGACGGCGGTTTGTGCGTCGATGATCGTCGTCAACTCATGCCCCTTGTTTGTTGCGCCCGTCGTCGCCGATCCGTGCGGCGGCGATTTGTAATCCTAATAGGTTATATTAAATTCCGAATAATTCTGATTATCCTCGGAAATAAATGTTTTGGTGTGCGGCGCATTGATCTCCGCCGGGCAATCGCCCTGATGCACGACATAAACCCTTTCAATCAGCTTGGCTTGTTCAATTTCGATTTCAGCCAGTCGTCTGTCGAGATTTTTTATATGCTCCGAGGCGCTGCGTTTTTCTTTGCTGCGGCGGACTTTTTCCAATTCGAGAATCGCCAGCTTGATGAACTTGCGTTGGGGTTTTTCCGCATCGGTGACCCGGTCGGACATGGTTCGAATGTCGTGCAAGCGCTTATGCGATTTGACGCTCATATTTTAATTCCCCCAAAACATGGGATAATGGCGTTTCCATTAATCCGAATTGCCGACTCCCGCATCGGCCAATTCACAGGCTTCCTGAATTGCCGCCCGAACGTCATCGGGCGAAAGAGGATTGTCATCAGCGCCGTAGCCTCTGGCCCCGTTTAGCCCAAGCACGTCGCAACAGATGCACTGAAAGAGCAAATCATCCGGATTACAGGCGGCGTGCCGGTAGGCCATCACGCGGGCGATTGTAATCGCCGCACGGATGCTGGGCCGGTGGCCGCCGATTTTCCGTCGCCGAAAATTGCGCACTATGTCCACGATCCACTCCGCGTCCTCGATGGAAATGTTGCTTTTCGCCGCGGTGATCGCCACCTCGGTTTCCCGATCATAATGATCCATGTGAATAGTGACCAGCCGATCCATTAGCGCGTCCTGGCTGGTGTGCACTCCGGCATATTCCTGCGGATTGGAGGTGAAGATCGCCCGAAAATCGGGATGCACCTGCAAGTATCCGTCGCCGGCGCGGCGGAGCTTGGGTAGATCCATTAAACCTTCGCCCAATATGCTTAACAGCACATTATTGGCCTCGGGACGGCTGCGGGTGAACTCGTCGTAGATTAGCGTATGACCGTGGCGGCATGCGGTGGTCAGCCGGCTGTCCACCCAAAACGATCGCATGGTTTCCTCGGTTTTCAGCACCGAATGGATAAAATTATCGACGAGCTTGCTCTTCTGGTAACCCTTGTCGTTGCCCACCAGGTCGGAACTGCCGAATTCGTCGTCGCCATGTATTAAAGTAACCGGCTGGTCGAGTTGGGCGGCTAAGTGCAAAGCCATTGTGGTTTTGCCGGTGCCCGCCGGTCCGGATAGATTGACCGGGTAACCGGCCTGCAAAAAAGCCAGCGCCCGTTCGGCGAGTTGCTGAACCTGGGGAGTCAACACAAAGGCATCGCCGGGCACGGGCCGTACCGTGGTCTGATCTTCCGCGGCCGGTTCGTGCGCGGCTAACCGGCTGTGGCCGTTTCCTTGACCGATCATCTGTTTAGTCCTTATATTCTATGTTGATGCCTTATGGTGAGAACGGTGTGGCCGGGCGTCGCCAGATTGATGACCGCACCGAAAGGCCACGCTGCCCGCCTGCAAATCGCTGGAAAACTCCGCCAACTGGCTTCTTACCTGTTTGGCCATTTCACTGATCTGTTCGCGGGTATTCTGGTAAAACTGCTGGCGATTCTCATGCAATTGATCGATGTTCTCGCGCAGCTTGGTGAAAAAATCGGTAAACGTAGTCATGGGAAAACTCCTGTTATGCTGAATGAATGGCGAGAGATGCTTTTTCATCTCGCGCGTTGTCTAGTACCATTGGCTAGCCCGCGCCGGAAGGAGGACACGCGGCACGCAGTTGGGTGTCTTATCATGGACATATCCATCTTGCTAGCGTGCCTCCTCCGTTGCGGCTGTCATCCCGGGAACTAAGAAATCCTTTTGCTTGTACCCAAGTTATTTTCACCCCGCCCCGATTTTTTCAACCTGCCTGAAACCTTGCATCGAAGTGCCGTCCTCAGGAATAAATTCACTTACCGGCGCGGGCAAACCGTTGTCCTGCGGCTCAATGGGTTCCGATCCTCGAAACCAACACTAAGCAGGCATGGCGGCTGTGGCAGTCAGGCCGATCGCTTCGGCGTACTTCAAGTACGTCTCGACGCTGGCTATGACCACGCGAGCCTCGATCGACAACAGCTCGATCCCAACCAAGGAAACCTTGACCCAGGCATCTATTACAATGCCCTTGTCCAGAATGCGATCTACTACTTCCGCAAGACTGGACGAATCGGTTGACTTCTGTACCTTAGCCATCATCACTCTCCTTTTCAAAAAGGAATGATTCTCTACGCTTGGAAGTACATCATCCAAGATCGAGAATCAACAATTCGGTAAGTCTTCCCACGGTGTTAATGATGGACACTGCTTAACGTAGTTCGTCGCATCTGTCCGTGGTACTTCAAAGAATATGTGTGGTTTGCACACAGTAACTATTGTATGAATCACGCATTTTATACGATATTTCACAGTTGTTTCTGTGGACAAACCACGCCCCCTAACTTATCTAAGCAAAACCTACCTCAACTTTCCTAAGAGTCAAATCTTAACATGAAGAAAAAATTGTTTCACGCACAAGTTATTCAGGCAAAAGAAGTTGACTTTGTTGGAAATAGTGTGAAATAGTCGTAAATAAACTGTGAAAAGCGCAATAATTAGTTAGAAAATAATAACTCACCCGAATTGGCTTGAATCACCAAATTTTTTGATACAAATACCCTATTGCCTCTATTTTTTGGATTACTATATAACATCTTGACACAACACGAGTTATAGCCACAAGAAATGTCATTTTTCCGGGTGGCGTTTTTTATTCGTTTGAATTTGACGGCAGGCAATATGTGGCCTAGTGTTATCTAGACGTGGTGAAACCACAGATTAAACGTCAAATTGACGATAATCAGCAAAGACCTCCTTCGCATGCATGCGGCATCGGGCGGTCTGGGAGATGAAAAGGCCTGGTCAATGGATCTTTCTCTACCGGGTTTATTATTGTGTTTGGCTCGGTGCCGCAGGGCTCCGGCTTCAATACATTTGCACGATTACCGTGCAGCAAACGGTTGACTTGAGAGTGTCGCAACATAATATGCGGAATAGGTTGTTCCTGGCAGTTTCAAAGGGCATATGATGGAAGGTGATTCCAATTTATTTGGATCTCGAAAATTATATGTCGCGGGGACTCGTCAACGGGCGGCCGGCATGGTGCGCAGCTTGATGTCGATGCAGGACGACTGCAAAGGGCAGAAAGACCATCTGTTACAGCAATTACAGGAGCAAACAGAAGCCAGTCGTTCCAACGGTTTTGACAGCGTTGCGAGTCTCTGCCAATCCATGGAAGACTGCCTTGCCAGAATTGATAGTTATGAAAAGCTGCAATCAGAGGCGGCGATTTCGGCTTTAATAGAATCCTGCCAGGTGATTTCAGAACATGCCGAAACAATTTCGGGATTTGCAGGCGGGCGCATGCAGGCCTGCCGATGGAGGCATACAATAACTGCCTCTTCCTTCAAAAATCCAAAAACAACAACATTAAGCTCGAACAGTACTAAACCCAAAGGAGATGCCAATGCCTAAAGTACGAAAGAACCAAACCAAGGGCGATCGCCCTGGCAACTCGGATACGCCCGAAAAATCAATGGAATTCGGATTAGGAGGCCTGCTGGG
The DNA here is from genome assembly GCA_050013075.1 of Thermoguttaceae bacterium. Taxonomy (GTDB): domain Bacteria; phylum Planctomycetota; class Planctomycetia; order Pirellulales; family Thermoguttaceae; genus JBEKIK01. Next base: position 29,845 of record JBEKFZ010000001.1, read on the forward strand.
AAAATTGGGCGGCTTTATCGAAAAACTGGGCGAATTGGCCGAAACCGGAGAACAATTATCGAAATCGGGTGAACTCAAAGGACTCGATCCCAGCGGAAAACTCCGGGGTGTGTACGGACTGTCCATCAAAACCGGGCTTGGCGAGCACGGCCAACAGGAAATGAAAGTCGAGCCTTTCGGCAACATTCATCGCCAGCCGTCTGGTGAACGGGTAAAGAAAGACATCCGCGAACCTCTTGTGGATGTATTCGAAGAAGACGACCACGTTTTGGTATTGGCGGAGATTCCCGGCGTCAGCAAGAAAGACGTTCAGTTGGAACTTCACGACGATCAATTGACTCTTACCGCTGAGCATGGCAATAAGGGCTATTGGAAAAAAGTGACTCTGCCGGGAAAGTTCTCGCCGGAAAAGATGCAATGGGAATGTACGAATGGAATCCTGAAAATTCGACTGGAACGATAGAAGGAACTTGTTCATGGGGAAGCAATCCACTGCAAACGCAGAAATAACTTTAAAGGTCGGCGAGTCGGTCGGCAAGGACGTCGGTCGGGGAATCGCGCGGATTGATCCCGCCGACATGAACCGGCTTGGCATCGATGTCGGCGACACGGTTGAGGTGGTCGGCCAAAGGAAGACTATATGTAAAGTACTGCCGACTTATAAGGAACATCGGGACAAAGGGCATGTGCAGATCGACGGCATTGCCCGGGGAAATTGCGGCTCGGGAATAGGCGAATCAGTAGTGCTTCGCGCGGTGTACGCCAAGCCGGCAGCGGAGGTGGTGCTTGTTCCCCAAGGTCACAGCCTTTCGAACCGCGACCTGGAATACATAGGGAGTTTGTTGGACGGATTGCCGGCGATTGCCGGCGACAATGTGCGCGCCACATTGTTCGGGAATCGCTATGCCGATTTTCTGGTTGAGAAAACGATTCCCGACGGGCCGGTCCTTATCGCCACAGATAGCATGTTGAAAATCGGCAACGCCCGCAAAACAGAGGGGCAGGCTCCGCGGGCGTTGCCAACCATTTCTTATGAAGACATAGGCGGATTGAAACGCCAACTCGACCGCATTCGTGAAATCGTCGAGTTGCCGCTGAAATACCCGGAGCTATTCGAGCGATTGGGGATCGACGCTCCCAAGGGTGTGTTGCTGTTGGGACCACCCGGTTGTGGAAAAACATTGATTGCCCGAGCCGTCGCACAAGAAACCGAGGCGAATTTTTTTGCCGTCAACGGGCCGGAGATCGTCCATAAATTCTACGGCGAAAGCGAAGCACATCTGCGCAAAATATTTGAGGAAGCAACCCGCCGCGCGCCTAGTATTATCTTTCTCGATGAGATCGACGCCATCGCTCCAAAACGAGAGCGGACGATAGGCGATGTGGAAAAACGGGTGGTAGCACAACTTTTGGCGGTGATGGATGGACTTTCGCAAAGGCAGCATGTGGTCGTGCTGGCGGCCACCAATCTTCCCAATGCACTAGATCCTGCGCTCAGACGGCCGGGACGGTTTGATCGCGAGATTACCATCCCCATTCCCGACCAACATGGCCGGCTGGAAATACTGGAAATTCATAGCCGCGGCATGCCGCTTGCATCCGATGTTGATCTGGTGCGCCAGGCCGCCATTACGCACGGCTTTGTAGGTGCAGATCTGGAAGCCCTTTGCCGTGAAGCCGGCATGGTCGCTTTGCGCCGCGTGCTTCCTCAAGTCGATTTCTCGCAGCAGAGCATCCCTTACGAACTCCTCAGCCAGTTGGAAGTCAGGATGAGCGATTTCAACGAGGCGCTGCTTGAAGTCGAGCCTTCAGCCGTTCGGGAAGTATTCGTCGAGGTGCCAAATGTTACGTGGGATAACGTGGGCGGACTGGATGAGGTCAAGCAGCAATTACGGGAAGCGGTCGAGTGGCCGCTGAAGTACGCGGAGCTGTTTGAATCGTTTCAACTTGTCACCCCCAAGGGGATATTACTCTCCGGCCCGCCTGGTTGCGGAAAAACATTGATCGCCAAAGCCCTGGCCACCGAGACCGAGGTTAATTTCATTTCGGTCAAGGGCCCGGAACTGTTGTCGATGTACGTGGGTGAGTCGGAACGCGGTCTGCGCGACGTGTTCCACAAGGCCCGCCAGGCGTCGCCTTGCATTATCTTTTTCGACGAGATCGATGCACTGGCCTCGACACGCTCCACGGGCCGAGAAGATTCCGGCGTAAGCGGCCGGGTGCTGAGTCAACTACTCACCGAACTTGACGGCATTGAAGAACTCAAGGGTGTTTTGGTGCTGGCTGCAACAAACCGGTACGATCTGCTTGATACTGCGCTGTTACGGCCCGGGCGGTTCGATATTCATCTACAACTTCCCTTGCCCGATCAAAAGGCGCGTGAAAAGATTTTTCAGGTGCATTTACGCGACCGGCCGCTTGACGGCGAAGTCACAGCCCAGTGGTTGGCCGAGCAGACACAAGGTTTTAGCGGCGCGGAGATTGAAGCCGCTTGCCATCGGGCGATGATGGCTGCGATATCAGAACGGATCAAGCTTACACCCGATAACCCGAAGACCGATAAGCTCTTTGTCTGTCGTGAACACTTGGTAAAAGCGATACAGGATTTATCCGGTCAAGCCAAACTGAATCGAAATGAATGAGCACTATTACCTGTATGCGTTGACCCGCAGCGGCTGCCAAATGGATCCTCTTGGCCCGGGAGTAGATCCCCGATTTCCCGTGGAAATAGTGCCCTGCAAGCAAACGGCCGGCGTGGCCAGTCGAGTAGGCTTGGATCAATTTGACGTGAGGAAGTTGGAAAGCGAAAATACCGACGTCAACTGGTTGAGCCAAGTGGCAATCCGGCACAATCAAGTGATTTCCGATGCCGCGAGCCGCTATCCCTTGCTGCCGCTGAGACTGGGCGCGCTGTTCCATTCACGCCTTTCTTTACTGGCCAAGGTGGAGCAATGGGAATCGGTAGTGATCGATTTTTTGAACTCTATCGGCGACTGCCAGGAATGGGCGGCCAAAATATACATTGATCCGTGTTGGAGCGAAGAGAGGCTCTCTACATCGTGCTGTCTTTCCGCGGTTCAGGAAACAGATGCCGGGGTCGGCACGCGATACCTTATCCAGAAACGCGACCGGCATCGAGAATCGCGGGCTTTGCATCAACGTTACCAAGAAGAAGTTGCCGCAGTCGAGACTTCACTGATGAACCAAGCCGATCGCTATTGCCGCACGCGCCCGCTGCCCGCCAACTTGACCGGCCGGCGAGAGAAGATGCTTTGGAATGCGGCGTTTCTCTTGCCGCGATCGGCTTCCGAGCGCTGGTTGGCGCTGGTAAAGGACGTACGCAATGCCGCAGCTTCCGGCGGCTTGCTGTTGGAAGTGAGCGGTCCTTGGCCGCCTTATCACTTCTGTCCTACTCTGGAATCATGACATCAGGGTTTCGACGCGAATATCGGTTGAGTTCAGCATATCGAGCCGATGTGCTGCCCCTAAAAATAGCAACCCTGTTTCCTCAGCCTGAAGCGTTTCGTCGATTCTTTTTGCAATGAACCGATCGCGGGCTTCAAGCAGACGAGTGGCCTCCTCCGTTTTCTCTTGATGTAAATGGAGTGTATCTTTTGATTGTTGTTGTAGTTGATATTCCTCAATCAAAAGTTGTGGATCCTCTGTTCCCATCAGAGTAGCGCCCTTGTCGATTAAGGACAAAACGAGTTGATGGTTGCTACTGCCTGCTTTGGCAAGTTCCCGAACGATTTCCTGTTCGAACCCGCACTCGGGCAATCCGTCCTGGTAGATTCGGACTTTTTTGTAATCGACGTCTAAAACGTTTATTTTCTCCTGGATGTCGTTCCACAGTTTCGTCACAATCTCTTCCCGTTGATTCCAAACCGATGGCCCAAACCGTTTTAAATAATGCGCCTTTACCGACTCCGACAGAGACCCTAAGTCGACGGATGTGTGGATGATCGGAATTAGAATGAGTTTTCTCATGGCCGTAGATGACAAATCCGCAATGATTTCCTTATGGATGAATTTTTCTGTTTTCTGGCCTTCGATCTAGCATAGCTTTATCCCTATCCCCCCGCCGAGTTACTAGGTATCAAGAATTATGTCGCAAACCGTCAAAAGAATGATACCGTCAATTGAATGTCCTTTTAACTTATTCTTGTGAGGGCGCTAACTTTATCGCTATCCAATCCGCACGGTCGGAAAAAGGCATAAAATCGTTCCAAGGCTGTATTGATCCGCTCGCGCTTGCTGTTAACCAGCCAATCAACTTTTCATCGACCCAAAATAATGTCTCTGGTATAACAGTCAAGACCGCTTGACTGTTATACCATTTTGTCGCTGTTGCACTACGGGTTGCATCTCCGCATCTTTAATCCAATTCTCACGTGCGGCTTTTAAGTCCAGTTCAAGCATTTTGTGTGTTTTGCAAGTTAGACCGCCGACCACATTTCCAGAAATAGAGAACAATGGATAGTTTGGTTTCAGATATTTCTTTGTCGTTAGCTATTCCTTTAATTGCCTGACCGATTCCGGATGCAGAACTTGGGTATCTTCCCGTCGATATTTGCTGAAACAAGCCGCCACGGTAGTCGTTGGCGACCGACCGGGCTGGCCAGTCCGGCATGATCTTTGACAATATGTATATGTTATACTGGACCCCGAAAAATGGACCACGAAAATTGATATATTAGATGTACTCATGGTCCGAATGGAGGGAGTCCGAGATGGGAGCGAAACGACGAAGGATCGAGTCCTCGGTGAAGGCAAAGGCGGCATTGGCGGCGGTGCGTGGAGACCGTACCACCAGCGAACTGGCGTCCCAGTTTGGCGTTCATCCAACGCAGATCGGATACTGGAAGAAGCGGTTGTTGGAGGGAGCTGGCGAACTATTCTCGGATGATCGTCGTCGGGAAAGCCAGGAGCAAGAGGCGTTGATCGCCGACTTGTACGAGCAGATCGGCCGCTTGCAGATGGAACTGGCGTGGTTGAAAAAAAAAGTTGCCCGACTCGATTGAGTTCAAACGAAAGTGCGTTGAACCGCGCTGCCCCGGCGTGAGCATCCGCCGGCAGTGTGAGCTTTTGGCTTTGAACCGATCGAGTTGGTATGCGTCGCTGCGGCGCGAGATGCCCGAGGAGGATTTGTCGTTGATGCGGCGGATCGATGAGCAGTATCTGCGGGCGCCGTTTTACGGCAGTCGGCGGATGGCGGCCTGTTTGGGAGTGAATCGAAAATGGGTGCAACGGTTGATGCGTATCATGGGTTTGGAGGCGATTTATCCCAAGCCGCAATTGTCGTGGCACGACCCAGAACACAAAATATACCCGTATTTACTGCGAAATATAGAGATTGTGCGGCCTGACCAGGTATGGTCCAGCGACATCACCTACGTGCCGATGACGCAGGGATGGATGTACCTGACCGTGGTCATGGATTGGTACAGCCGATACGTATTGTCGTGGCGGCTGTCGAACACGCTCGACGGTTTATTTTGCCTGGAGGCCTTGGAAGAAGCCTTGTCGCAAGCCAAGCCGGAGATATTCAACACCGACCAGGGCGTGCAATACACTGCTGTGGCGTTTACGAGCCGATTGGAAGCGGCGGGCGTGGCCATCAGCATGGATGGCCGTGGTCGCTGGATGGATAACGTGTTTGTGGAACGTTTGTGGCGGACGGTGAAGTATGAAAACCTTTACTTACACGACTACGCAACGGTGCGGGCATTGGAAAAAGGACTTTCGTACTTCTTCCAGTTTTACAACGATGAGCGCGTTCACAGCGCCTTGGAATATCTCACGCCGTTGGCCGTGTATCGGGCGGCGTGAAAGAGAGACTTGCATGTGTGGTCCAAATCGTTTTGAAATCGCGCGCAAGACGGGGATAGCCTATTGGCAATTCCCCCCTTATTGGCAAATCAGCAGCCGCGCGAGACCCTTGGTATGGGTCTCGCGGGCTGCTAACTTAAACATAGCTCGAACCTAAACAATGGTCTGGACAACGGGGTCCACCTCAGGGTCTGTCCCTGTCCCAGAACAAGAATGGGGGTAAAGGTTTGAACGAAAATGCAAAGATTTCCATCCATAACCCTATATATGGCTTTGTCATCCTAAAGTTCGAGCCTGAGAAGCCGCTGCAATTAGTTTGCCTGACTTTATTCGCTCGCAATAGCGCAAGAATAAAGCCTCGTCAACTGAACTCAATCATAATTGCGTTGCCCGGTCCGGGCGTATTGGGTGCGCGCCCGGACGGGCCTTCTTTGCCATGTATGCACCCAATAGATGCCCAATGCAAAATTAGGCATCTATGCACCCAGGAGATACGCACCCATGCCTACAGTAAATCAATCAATCCAATTGTTCCTGCAAGCCCAGTTACAGCGCCACAACGATCCAGATCTGCTGGAACGGGTGTTACGCTATTTGCCCGCACTGGAAATCCAAGTCAATGTGGCTGCCGATAACGGCGAACCTGTGGACGGTAAGCGGAGCACCTACACGGACGGAGTAAATGAGTGGTGGAATATCCGCATTCCTAAAAACGCCAACAGCGAGCCGCAGTGGGGTGATTACGAGCTGCGCTGGCCGCTCGACCTTCACGCCGAGGGAATCGGCTCAACCGGCTGGGATTGGCAGGCCAAGCGGTCACGCTGGGTTGGATTCGACGTGGATAGTATTATCGGACATGCAGCCGGGGTGGGCATTAGTGACGCCGAATTGGAAAAGGTTCAGAAAGCAGCCGAAGCCTTACCCTATGTAGAAATCCGCAGAAGCACCGGCGGCAAGGGTCTTCACTTCTATGTTTATTTTACTGAAGAAGGAATCCCCACAAATAATCATACGGAACACGCGGCCTTGGCGCGGGCAATTCTTGGCATGATGCGTTCCGCCACGGGATTCGATTTCGCCAGTCAGATCGACGCCTGTGGCGGCAATATGTGGTTCTGGCATAGAAAGATGAGCAAGGAGAACAATGGCCTTGCTCTTATCAAACCGACGGAGAATACTCTGACGGAAGCAGACCTACCCGATGATTGGCGGGACTTGGTGCCTGTCGGCAAACTAGCAACAAAAGGCAACGCTGACATCAACACTGAACAAGATACTTTTGATCGCCTTTGCAATACTTTTGTACAAATTCCTCTTGATGACGACCACAAGGCGATAATCGAAGAGTTGGTCCGTTCGAGATTCTCCACTATCTGGCAGCCCGACTTTCACCTATTGCAAACGCACACGAAAGCACTGCAAAACCTCTCGGACGATCCAGAGACGCGCAAGGAATTGCAGTTGAAGGGCACTTTCAAGACGATTACCGAAGGTAAGGACCCGGCCACCTGCAACTGTTTCTGTGTCCCGATGCTTCGGGGAGGCTTTCGAGTCTACCGATTTTCACCAGGCACTGCCGAGCATGAATCTTGGGAGCAGGACGGGCAAGCCTGGACAAGCACGACTTTTAACGTGCCGACCGACTTAGAAAAGGCTGTAACCGAAGCCGGTGCCACGCCTCATCCCAAAGGCGGCTATGTGTTCGAGAAATTCGTGGACGCCCAAAATGCGATCCTGACCGCCGGAGGCGATTTCGCTCCGCCGGTGATCGAGGAACGACCACTTACAGTCAAAGATCACAAAGACAAAAAACGATATGTCGTGGAAATGGCTGTGCAAGATAGCGATCCCGACCGGCTGCCTGGTTGGATTCGGGAGCGCGGAAAGTGGTCGAGAATTGTCAACACCGATCGCACTTCAAACAATTCAAAACCATTGGACATTGTTCGCCATCTTATCACTCCAGATGACAAGGAAATCGGTTTTGTAGCATGGATTCGTAATCGGTGGGTGGAGCAGTCGTAAGACAACTGCCGGCTTATGTTGATCGGAGTGGGCCATATGCGCAACGAAGCGGATATTCTTATCGGCAATGCCATTTCTAATGCACGCATACTAGTTGATGTGCCATTCGGCCCGGAATACCCCGCTCCCGACCAATGGAACCTGCTCGGTGCGAGACTGCGATATCAGCCTACGGAAAGGGGCCGGCCGCTTTCCTATCCTCATTATCAAATGGTGCTGGATCATTGTGGTCAGTCCCTTACTTTAGCCGTGCGACAAGATCCTTGGTGCCGGAAGCATGAACTGAAAACGGGCGGTGATTATCTGTTTCTTTGGGCAGCTTCGCTCTTTCAACGGCCTGAAGAGATGTTGCCCTGGTTGTTTTTATATGGTTGGCAGAACAGCGGGAAAAGCGCGTATCACGAAATGCTCGAAGTCCTAATGACCAAGGGCTGCCGCAAGATCGACAAGGTATTTACCCGAGACAGCACGTTTTCAGGCGAACTGGCAGGCACAATCCTTGGCATTGTGGAAGAGGCCGATCTCACTCGCAAACCAACCAAGGCGTACAACATGCTCAAGGACTTGATAGGGGCCCGCTATACGACCATTGAAAAAAAGGGATGGGACGCCTTCGATACTCGAAATTACTGTCATGTGGTCCATACAGCCAACAAGCTGCTCGCCTGTCCAATTCTGGAAGAAGATGACAGCCGAGTTACGGTTATTTTGTGTGCAAAGATTCCAGAGTCGATCAGGATTCCCAAACGCATGTTAAGAAGGCTTTGGGAAAAAGAAGCCGCCGATTTTCTGCGCGCTCTTCTCGATTTGAAACTGCCTGAACCCGATGTTGGGGATGATCGTCTGTTTCTGCCAGCGCTGTGGACGCCGGCCAAGTGGAAAATCATCGAAGGCATGAAAAAGATCGCCCAAGCCGAGCCGTCGCAACGTCCGGCGCTGGTGTTGGCACAGCAGATCAGCCCTTCTATTCATTTTATGGCGACAGCGGGATGGATCATCCACAAGACTGCCAGCCAGATTCTCGGCGGGTTGCGTTGGCTCCAGGTCGAAGACCTGCCCGATTCGCCCGAGGAAATAGGGCAATCGCTCTCGCATATCAATCGAGACGGATTGATTTTCGAGGAGGGAAAGTCCGGCTCACGGCGATGGCTCACCATAGCCACGCCCCGAGCGCTTGAGATTCACAAGTGGTGCGAGGAATTGTCCGAACCTGAATGGTCGGAGGATGAAATCTACGCGGAGGTGGCAAATAAAGCAGATATGATCGGCATTTGAGCGACTAACCAGAGATAAAACGATTATCTTATCAGAGGCACGACTATGACACTGGAAAAATTATTTCACGACCGAATTTGCAGTGAACCCAACCATGCTTTTACCTTTGCCGAGCTTTACAAAATCGGCGAAAAAGAAGGCTTTCCAATGTACGGAGATTTGGCAATCTCGCTGCCCAACGATCTGAACTTGATCTTGTGGGCAGGTATGTCCGAGGAATTTTTTGAAGCGGTAAAAGCATTGTTTGAATCAGGACAGATTGAGCGGGAACCAACTCATGTACTGACTTACCTGGTTGATGGAAGATCATTGAATCTCCCGGTCGCCAAAAGACCGCCTAAAAGCGGCTACAAAGAGCCGCACTGGATTCCTATCGTACTGAGAGTGAAAAAACAAATCAGCCGTACCACAACATAAGAAAGGAGACCATAAAGCAAAACAATATCTCATCAGTTAAACGGCGTAACCGGCGGCCTATCAACAGTCGGCATTCTATTTTTCTTTTCGGAGAACTTTTTATGAGTGATTTTACTAAAGACGAACGGCAGTATCAAGAAGCGGTAAAAGAGGCACAAAAAGCTGGCGCGGCCTATCCAGAAGTGGTAGCAGAGTATCTGCGCTCAGATTTGCGGACGGTGGACTCGATGGCCCGACCAGTAGTGGTGGTGCGCAGCGATCTGGACTATGAACCTTTATCGTCCGTGATAGCACGGATGAAAGTCGATCCAAAACTCGGCGTGATTGTAAACGGCGGCCAACCGGATTGGGAGACCATCGATACTCGCACGTATCGCGCCTTTCGCAAAGCCGCGCCAGAGGTGGTTGGACTTTAAAGACATTGAATGGATGCAGCGGCTCCCTGCCCGAATTGCCTTGATTGTGGCGGTTCGGGCGGGACCAAATTTTCACCGCTCGATAGGCTGTGAAGCATTGTGCCTTTCGCCTGTTAAAAAACTAAATTTTCAATTGGGAACATTTGGTTCCTTGCCCGAATTCTAGGTATTCAACGCATGAAAACAACCCGTCAACTAATCCGCTTCCTGGCAGAGCAAGCTGCGATCCTCTCCGACTTCGCTGAACTTGGTCCGCCGATAGATTATCCTGAAGGACCGGAAGGGGAATACTATCTCAGTGTGGAATGCACACAGATTGTTGAAACCTGTCAAAGGGAGGCGGCGAAATTTGGTTGTGATTTGATTTGCGAAAAGGCCGGCGAGATTGGTCCAAAGGAAGCCCTTGTGCAGGTAGGAAAGATACTTGCTTGGACACAGGCAATGGCTCAGAGTAAGTCGGACATGCTGACAGTCAAGCAAGCCGCCGAACACTGGAACGTGTCACAGCGAACGATATACGATTTAATCGAATGTGGCCGATTACGTTGCCAACGTATCGGCAAGGGACGGGGAACAATTCGAGTTAAATCAACGGACTTGGATCGTTGCGTAATCGAACCGACCGCAAAAACCTACAAGCATCTTACAATTTAAGCCACTTCGCCGGTTGCCTTTTTCAGGCCAGCGCGCAAGTGGTCGCTCCGGCGTTTGATGTGCTGGTAGATTCTGGACAGCATGTTCAAATCAACATGGCCCATGAGCGTTGCGATTGTTTGAAGATCTACACCCCGGACAATCGCATCAGTTGCAAAAGTATGGCGAATGGCGTATGGGCAAACCTTAAACTCCAATTTCTTGGACAAGCAATATAGACGAAAGGAAAATCCTCTTCTGGCCCAAGGTTTCCCAGCCGATGTGCGAAACAAGGGGCCGTCAGGATACTTGAGGGCAAGCCGCTGGCAAATCTCAAATACCTTGTCCGTTAAGAGCACAACTCGCTTGTCTTTCTTGCCCTTTGATTCGTCAATCGGAAAAATCCAACAACGGCCATCCTGGTCAAAATGGCGGGCTTCCACACGCCTTGCCTCCTGGGGGCGGCAGCCGGTTTCTTTCATTGCAGTGATTAGGTCAAGTAGGGAACCTCCGTCGCGCGACTTGCTCACCTCCGCAACTAGCTTTTCCCACTGTTCCGGCGTCAAATATACTTCGCGGGCACGCGCCGTAGGCAACTCAACGTGACGGATCGGTGAACGATCAATGTGTTCCCGATGTTCTGCCCACCGGAAGGCCGCTTTTACTGCCCGAATCAGATTGCGGCGGTAATTGTCACTCGTTGGTTTCCCGGTATCCACGGTTCCCTTGGACGTGGCCCTTTTAACACTCTTGTGGTTTCGATCGATCCAGTCATAAACGTGAAAAGGTTTCAAATCGGAGATCCGTAGCTTTGGACCGATGTAATGAGCGAAAGAATCAAGGGCATTAACGTAGAATTGAAAAGTGGCGTCGGCCGATTTAGATTTATGATGGTCCAGGAAACGATCCAGCAAATCCACTACCGGACCATCGTGTTTAACTGGTTGCCTTCCAGCCATGATTTTGTCATAATGATCCCATGCTGCCTTTTCGCCTTGATCTTCAGTGGCAAGGCGTTTAGGGCGGCCATTTAGATTTACGTACCAAGCGTGGTGTGATTTTTTGAAGTAGGGTTCAGGTCGTCTCATGATTAGTATCCCCCAAGTCGTCGTATTTTTCCTGGTCTATCACAAGTATACAACGTTCCAGGGACAAAATCAAGGACAAACAACCCGACTTATGGAGGGTTGAATTACAGTTAGCAAAAACGTAACTACTTGATATGTAACGACTAAGCCGGAGTGGCGGAATGGCAGACGCGCTGGACTCAAAATCCAGTGGCCTTCGGGCTGTGTGGGTTCAACTCCCACCTCCGGTACTTTAGAGTATAAAAGGATTTACGGCAATTGGTCGAGAGTCCTTTTTATATGGATCAAATGAAGGGCTGAGCGTGAAGTGGCCGACCGTTACGATTGACACAAATGCCGGACCGCAAAAGGCCGTCGCTCCGTATATTATTTCGGCGAGTCGTTCGACCGACATTCCCACGTTTCATACCCTGTGTCTGAAAAACCTAGCCCGAAGGTCTTTAACAAGATAGGCCAGGGTTGTCGCGCAGCGACTACCCTGGGCTGTCTTATTTCAAGCCCTTCGGGCTACAATATGCTCTCGCGCAATTGTTAGCATTTTAAGGCAAGTTAATTATGTCGGATTTCTGATTTCCGAGCAAACGCTTATGATGCGGGAAAGGGCCTCGTCGATTTCGGCTTGGGTCGTGGTCCATCCGAGACTGAAGCGCAGCGAACCGGCGACGATTTCGTTCGGTAGACCCATTGCCCGGAGTGTGGGCGAAAGCTCGGTCGAACCGCTGGAACAGGCCGAGCCGACCGAACAGGCAACGCCTGCCACGTCCAGGGCCAGCAATAACACCTGTGCGTCCAGGCCGGGAAAGGCGATGTTGCTGGTCTGCGGCAGGCGATCGGCCGACGCGCCGTGGATGATGATCTCGGGAATGGCCGCTTTCAGGCCGTCTTCAAACCGCCTGCGCAGGGACTCCATATTCTTGCGATGCGAGTCCTGTTGGTTTTGCCAGAGTTCCAATGCGGTCAACATGCCCACGGCCAAGGCCGCGGATTCGGTGCCGGGCCGGATGCCGAACTGGTGATGGCCGCCGAATTGAATGGGGGCGATCGGCACGTCGTGGCGTAGGATCAAGGCCCCGATGCCCAAGGGGCCATGGAATTTATGTGCCGCCAGACTCATGGCCGCCGCGCCTGTGGAGCGAAAATCGACGGGAATTTTGCCCACGGTCTGCACGGCGTCGGTGTGGAAGAAAACTCCGGCCCTATTGCAGATTTGAGCGAGTTGGGCGATCGGCTGTATCACGCCGGTTTCGTGGTTGCCCCAAATAACGCTGACCAATCGGGTTTGTTCACCAAGAAGAGGCGGAAGGTTTTCCGGGCGGACAACGCCGTCGGGTGTGACGCTCAAGGTGTCCAATCGCCAACCTTGATCCAGGAGATGTTCGGCCGGCTCGATTACGCTTTGATGCTCGACTGCGGAAATGATGATCTGGTGGGTTTCTTCCACTTGCTGTTGAGGCGGGATGGTTTTTGAATCCCGTGGGACGGATTTTGAATCCGTTCTACGGGCGCCGCGTGCCCGGGCAATGCCTAAGACGGCCAGGTTGTTCGCCTCAGTGCCGCCGGCGGTGAAAATCAAGCGGTCGGCTTGTGGGCAGGTAAGATCGGCGCCAAGGATGGCGGCGATACGCTCGCGGGCATCCTCCAATACCCTATGTGCACGCTGACCGGGCTGATGCTGGCTGGCCGGGTTGGCATAACCCTGGGCATAACACCGCACCATGGCCTCGACGACCTCGGGCCTGATGGGGGTGGTAGCATTGTGATCCAGATAAATTGTGTTCATTATTTAAGTATTTTGGGTAGTTTTGGCCGTTTTGGCAATGGCGAGAGGTTTAGTTAGACGGTTTGTCAGGCTGGGCTTGAAAATAAATACTCCGGTAAATAATTTTTCTTGTTTCCAGCAAATATCCCTTTATTTATGCACAAGTGGGCAGTAAACTGCCCACCCCTATTACCAATCCTCTAACCCCTAATCCCCATTCCCTAATCCCCAATCCCTAGCCCAAAAAACCGTCCTACTAATAATTGATGTTGCTAAAAGATAGTCAAAAGCGGTATTATTCGCTGCTCTTTTGAGTGGCCGGGGATGAAATTGTTGGGGTGGCAGTTAAACTGTCTCCCCAACAGGTTCGTTAAACATGATTATTTGAACAGGGAGGTTCGGTAGGACATGCAAGCTTCGCAATCGTCGGCGAGCATTGCTTTTCGGGCGTTAGTGATGCTGGCCTTTGTAATTGGCATTCCGCTGGCCGCGTTTAACGGATCATCTATGCGGGAAGGGGCCAAAAAACTGCTGGGAAAAGCCTGGCCGACCGTTGCTTCTGCCCTCTCAATGAAGACTTCCAACGTATTGCCCGCAGCCCCGCCGTACGATGCAAAATCGCAAAATCCTCTGGCAATGTCGAGCCAAACTTTGGGCGGCGTGTCCAACCCGCCGGGACAATTGACTGCATACAATCAGGCCAACCTTTTACCTCAGCGGGCGCCGGGCGAGGGTAGCGAGCGATTTAGTCCGCTGGCATCAAATGTTGTTCCCGCCGATTATCAGAGTGCGGTTGAGCCGTACATTGATAATAATAAGGGTAATAGCGGTCAAACCGAAGCCAATCCGTTTTTGTCCATGCAAGACCGTCTGCGGCAGTTGGGGGCGACTTATTATCTGCTGGAAACCTGGGGCAACCAACGGCAATTTTATCGGTTCTATTGTCAGATGGCGGTGGGCGGAAATTCCAGCTATACGCACTATTTCGAGGCCACTAATGCCAATCCTCTGGAGGCAATGGCGGACGTTTTGCGCCAAATCGAGTCCTGGCGCGGGGGCGGTGATGCGGTCCGATAATTCTTTACGGTCTTACAGTAAACCGTGGAGAAAGGGAAAAGTGGGGAAAAGGGAAATTATTAATTTTTTTCCTTTTCTCCTCTTTTCCTTTTTTCTTCTTTACACAATGATTTACTGAAATCCACGAGTCGCTTGCCAGCGAATATCGATATCCGGCCATGACAAATTTTCATTCTAGTATCGGTTGCTTATTGCGGAGTGTGGCTTTGCGCTACCGTCCTTGGGGGCGATGTTCGTGGCAATCACACATCCGTATGGGGTATAATCAATCCCGTCCAGGGAATGTAGGCGCTGCGGAAGACACCACTATTGGTGGTGGCTCGAACGCCCGTGATGAATGGCTTGCTGAACTGGAAGCCATACTTTTTCTCGCCTTGCAGCCCATGACTAGCCGAAAACTGGCACAGTTGGCGGGCTTGGCGGACGGCACCAAAGCACGTACACTGGTTCGGACGCTGAATCGGATATACGATGCTTGTGGATGCGCCTTTCGGATCGAGGAGGTGGCGGGCGGATTTCAATTAATGAGCCGAGCGAAATTCGCGCCCTGGTTACGGCGTTTGCACGCGGCTTGGGTTGAAGTTCGCTTATCGGCCCCGGCAATGGAGACATTAGCCGTGGTAGCCTATCGCCAACCGATCCTGCGAGCCGAAATAGAGGCCATTCGCGGGGTGCAATCCGGTGAAGTGCTGCGGCAATTAATAGAACTCGACCTGGTGCGGATCGTCGGCCGAGCCGAGGAATTAGGACGGCCGTATTTGTATGGCACCAGCAAGCGTTTTTTGCAAATTTTCGGATTAAAACATATCGAGGAACTACCCAATTATTCCCCTGAAGCGAAAGAGGAGAAGAACGTGAAGACCCTCACCATTACCAAAGCTCATCCCGAAGAATTCGCCCCGGAGGGCACGGCCGTTTTGATGGAGCCTGAGTCCTGCCGAGTGCCCAAACTTCAGAGTCCTCGCGGGCCAGCCGAGGACGAAGACGATGAAGATGAGGAAGATGACGATTTCGACGACCTCGATGAGGATGAAGACGAAGAGGACGAGGACGAGGATGAAGACCTTGAAGACGAGGAGCCTTGGGAAGAAGTCGAAGACGAGGACGAGGAAGAAGAGGAAGAGGACGAAGACGAAGACGAGGATGACGAAGACTGGGACGACGACGATTGGGACGACGACGATTGGGACGAAGATGACGATGACTGGGACGAAGACGAAGACGAGGACGAAGACGAAGAGGAGGAAGAAAAAAAGTGAAGCGTGTGGAGTGACGAATAGTGTTTCACTGGCGCCGAACTTATTACACTAAACTCATCATTCGTAATTCCGCGCTCTTTTCTTATCACCTTGCGGTTTCGACCCTACGGGTCGAGAGTGCTTTGCCTTTGGGCCGGCGGAGAACGTAGAACCAGAGTCCGACGACCAGGATCAAGAATGCAAGGCTGATGTTTTGCGCTATGGTCATGCCCGTGCCTGAGACGGCGGGTTCGTCAGAGCGGAGAATCTCGATCAAAAACCGCGTGACTGAGTAGATGCTGATCAGCAAGGCGAAAAGTTCGCCGTCGCGGCGGCAGAAAGGCTCCGAGGCCAAAAGCAACAGGCAAATCAGAAGCGCATCGATGGCACTGTAGATTTGCGTGGGATGCACCGGCAGGCTGCGATGGGGAATATCCGCGGCCGGCAATACCATGGCCGGCCGATCGGAGACTTCGATTTTCAACGGTTCTTTTTTCCGAAAACTTTCAATCAAATACTCATGGGCTTCTCCGGCGGCGTAGATGCTTTGGCCATCGATTTTTTGCAGCCGTTCACCCTGCTTTAATCCGGCACGGCCGGCTGGGGAATCCGGATCGACGGCAAGCAGGATCGGCGCCGCGTTGGGATCGCCGCTTAGCCTGAATCCGTACATCTGGCCGCGTTGGACCTGGCTGAGATAAGCGAAACTCTGGGGCGGGAAAGTAATCGCCCAAGGCAGATTACAGACGCCGCCGTAACAACAACCGTTCATCAGGCAGCCAAGCCGGCCGAACGCCAAACCCAAGACCATGCTGGGAGCCATCAGATCGGTCAAGGCCAATGCGGGCAATTTGTGTTTATAAGCGAAAACAAGCAGTCCCAAAGTGCCGGCGATAAAACCGCCGTAAACCACCAATCCGCCTTGGGAAATGTTCAGCGCCGCGCCGAGCAAGGCCCCTCCGCCGCGCTCCAGATAAACAGGATAATATTGAGTTGACCAATACTCGATGACGTAAAAAGCCCGGGCGGCGATGATTCCTGGAATGACCATCCACAGGATGAGCGAGTAGATCGAGTCGGGATCCAGACCCCGGCGTTTTGCCCGCCATACGGCAAGCGCGGTAGCGGCCACGACTGCCAAAAGCATCGTGATTCCAAAGCCGTGAATGGGGAAACCTTGCTCGTCGCACAGCGCCGGCAGCATCCAGGCAATGACCGCGGCAACGATCAGCAGGATCGGCACGTAACTCCATGTGTCGGCGTTAAAACCCTGACGCCAAGCCAGCCATGCCAGCAGTCCCACGCTGAAAACCGCCCATAGGCCCAACAACAGCCCCATGCCGAAAACCGGCAGGCCGGCGATTTCAAGGGGTATGTGAAAAATGGTTTGCCACATGAAAGGGTTCGGGGTTCAGGGTTCGGGATTCAGGGTTCAGGATTTGGGGTTCAGGATTTGGGATTCAGGATTTGGGATTCAGGATTCAGGGATTATTAAGGGGTGGGCAGTTTACTGCCCACTTTGCTAAACGTCTTCAACAAAAACTATAGTAACTGTCTCTGAAATAATTTTGCCTTTGTGTTTATGTTCTGGGCCGTTGGGTATGAATACTCCATCTCCAGAAGAATATACATGGCACTCATGTGCAAATTCTATTTCAATCCGCCCTTCCAAAACATAGCCAATGTGGCCTTTCTCGCACCAATGCGGCGGCAGATCTCTTGAATACTCAACCATCCTGAGTTGTTGACATCCAACTTTATGAATCTTCTGCCGTACGCCTCTTATTGGCGATTCCCAATCGATAGCTTCGAAATCAACTCTATATTTGCTCACCATACTTTCTTCGTGAGATCTAACATAATTGTTATACTTCCAACAAGCAATTATCAATAAGTCGGGTATTTTCAATTGTTACCGCCAACGCTGCCAATGTACGGCCGGCGACGGTTTGAACGGGAAGCAGGGTCTCGGGATCAACCAGTGCGACGTAGTCGATTCGCGCGTCCTCGGCGGTCAGGATGACTTTCCACATTTGATCGACGATCTTTTCGGCGCTGCGCTCGCCTTGTGCCAGCAGATCTTCGGCCAGCTTAAGGCTTTTCCACAAGACCAACGCACGTTGGCGTGCGCCGGGGCTAAGGTAGCGATTTCTGGAACTTAAGGCAAGGCCATCCGGCTCGCGCACGGTGGGGCAGAGGCGAATCTCGACCGGCACGTTCAGGTCCTTGACCATGCGGCGGATCACCAGCGCCTGCTGATAATCTTTCTGCCCGAAAAAAGCCGCGTCGGGCAGGATGATATTGAGCAGCTTAAACACTATGGTAGCCACTCCGCGGAAATGACCACTCCGGCATTGCCCTTCCAAAGGTTCTGCCGCCGCGCCCACCTCAATCCAAGTGCAATAGCCCGAAGGGTACATCTCCTCGTCGGCCGGCGCGAAGACCAAATCCGTATCGAGCGCGGCCAAGGCGTCGAGATCGGCCGGCAGCGTGCGGGGATATTTTGCCAGATCTTCCCGCGGACCGAACTGGCTGGGATTCACGTAGATCGAGACTAGCGTGCAATCGCACTGGGCCTTGCTTGCGCGTACCAGGCTCAAATGCCCCTCGTGCAAAGCGCCCATCGTGGGGACCAGGCCGATCCGCTTTCCCGCTTTGCGCGCACCGGATAAAGCCGAACGCAACTCGACAATAGATGTGATTAATCGGGGTTGGGAAGTCATTTTAGGGGACTGGGGAATAGTGGACGGTGGGCAGTGGAAGGTGTGAAGTGCGAAACCGCAAGCGGTTTTTTTCAGTTTTCAGTATATGGTTATCAGTGGGCAGTAAACTGCCCACCCCTAATTATCCGCTATCCGCTTTTGTCATCCCTCATCCTTCATCCTTTTACTGCATGGCTTGCATTGCCGCCAAAGTCTCCGTTAGCGCCGACTGGATGTCGGCGCCGCTTGTTTTCAGCACCGGGCCCAGGCCGGGCTGTGATGCCTGATCAAGGATCGACTGTCGAATGCGATCAAGTTGCTCTGGATTTAAATATTGTTCGCCGCGCCGGCTGCGTCGCCGGATGCGCTCCATAAGCGTTTCGGCGGGCGCGTCCAAAAGCACGATCAACTTCGGTTGCACGACCTTTTGACGCGCCTCTTGCCAGAGTTCAAAAAATGCGGGCCGCTGCGATTCGCTCAACCACGCCCGGGCAAAGGCGGGCGACTGGTCGAACCAAAAATCGCTAACTGCCGGCCGGCGCTCGGACCAGGCGGCCAAATCGACGGCAAGCAGGTCCGTTCGCTTATGGAGGAATTCTAACTCCATTGTCCAGGCGTTGCCAGCCGGATCGGCGTAAAAGATTTCCAGGCTTTTTTCGTCAAGCGATTCGGAAATCAAGCGGGCGGACGTTTTATCGCACAACAGCCGGGCGAGTTGCGTTTTCCCGGCGGCAATCGGCCCGGCCACGGCCACGTAGGGCACGGCGGTATTGAGATGCTCAAGCAGCCCGGCCACGGTCCAGCCGATAAGCGGATGGCGCATCTGGCCGGCCACCTCGGCCGCCGGCTCCAAGACGAACCTTCGCCAGGCCATGCGCGGGTGCGGCAGTACCAAAGTCGGCGTTGATAGCACGAGTTCGCCGTACAAAAGCAGATCGAGGTCCAGCGTTCGCGGTCCCCAAGTTTCCCTGCGCAGGCGGCCTGTTTCGGTCTCGATTTGTTGAAGCAGCGCCAATAGGGCCTGGGGGTGCAAGGAAGAATCGAGCAATGCGGCGGCGTTTAAATAAGGAGGTTGATCCGCCGGTCCGCCGATAGCCGCTGTTTCGCGGAAGGAGCTTA
Source organism: Thermoguttaceae bacterium (assembly GCA_050013075.1). Lineage (GTDB taxonomy): Bacteria > Planctomycetota > Planctomycetia > Pirellulales > Thermoguttaceae > JBEKIK01. The sequence continues at coordinate 49,423 of JBEKFZ010000001.1, forward strand.
CGCCAATAACCCTGATCCGGGGAGAACGGCGAAGTTTTGCCAGCGATTCCTCGACGATCTCTCGACGATTTCCCAGGTTGGAACCCAAGCCAATAAGACAACGAGGCATGAATAATAAGGATGCAGGCGGAAGGATGAAGGATAAATCAAAGATGAATCGAGCGATAAGGATCAGGAAATGGAAACAAGGATAATTATTGTTTGAAAATTATGGATTAAATATTATTCCTTATTTTCTGATCCCTATCGCCTGATTGCAATTTTATCTCAAGATAAAAAAGATTGCGTGGGGGGGGCCTTCCCGACCGCGACCATCCGCCGCCGACTGTCGTTCCTTACGGTTGCGCCCCCCAAATAAAATCAAGCGGCGCCGCCCGAGTTTTATTAACGCGCCAATCGGGCGGCAAATGTAAAATACCAGCCGTTATTGTCTGCGAATCAAAATGATTGTCAAGCAGTGAAAGCCGTGAGTTTTATTATTTCTGCAATTTTTTTTGATTCGCTTTGGACAATCGTGCGGAGCCGGTCATTTGGGGCGATTGGTTTTCTGTTTCAGGCAGTGGAGTGAGAATTTCCTCGGGCCGGTTTGCCGCCGGCAAAAGATACCTATAATTCGAGAAACTGGGGTATGTCTCGTGCCCAACGATATTGAAATAATGTCGATAATTGTAAATTTCCGGATGATAACTGAGCGTGGTCGGATGATGATAACAATACAATCGCTTCGTAAAACCACAATCAGAGCCGCTAAACGCTCCCCTGCTTGGCAATCCGTAGTCCTGATCGCACGGGACGCATACCGATTGGGAATTGATCTCGCCCGGCTGTAACGTGCATTTTTGAACGTCAGCGGCTTGTATTGCAGTTGGTAAAGAAAATGTGATGCAGGACGTTAAGACGAATGCCAGAAGTAATGTACGCATAGGCGAGCCTCTGTAAATTATCTTATTTACGCAAATACTCCAATTCAACAATAATATTTGCAAAAAGAATTGTGTTAAAGCTCTATTAACGAAGGATCGGCCTTATCAAGGCTGCATTTCAAGCTAAACCCTTATTAACGTAATGCCTGATCTGAACTGTCGATAAGATTTTTATGGTTAATTATGCTAATCCCAAAAAAATGCTTGAGAACATGTGCCAACTGAGTAAAATGAGAGGAATAAGGAGGGCTAAAGGCCCGGTTTATGGGAGTATAGGAGGAAGTCAAATGGAACATCTCAGAACTATAGTTGCAACTCTTGTAGGTTTAGTTGTTATCTTGGGTTTAATGGTAATTTTATTGGTGAGTTCCAACGCTAAGAGTCCGTTGTGCCGAGCGGAATTGTGCGGGGACCTTGTTCCATGTGATATTGGGTGCCAAAAATCACCCGGACCGGACGCAGATAAAGCTCCCACACTTGCTCCACCTCGTTTGAATACTCTATCGACGGCGGATAATTCTTTGCGTACGCCGTTGTTGGGGCAATCCGTGTACGTGCAGATTAAGACCGATCGCGTCGATATAGAGGTCGGCTGGGCGTCGTCTGATTTCGTAGGGCGGTAAAAAAGGTTTAGGGAGCAGGGGTCAGGGTTCAGGGGGCAGGGTTCAAGGGGCAGGGTTCAAGGTTCAGGTTGCCACAATGTCATTCTGAGCATAGTGAAAATCCCCTTATTACTGAATTACGAACCCTGAACCCTTAAATCACTACATTCTTTCCTGGCACAGCTCGGCAAAGCGGCCCAGCACCTTATCAGCCAGGATTTGCAAACCGGGCAGCTCTTGGGGCGTTTTTTGGCGGATTATTTGAGGATCTATATAATCTACCGCGGTCAATTCCTTGGCGTTGACCGATTCGGTCAACCAATTCTCGATCATCTCGGAGGTCATCTCGATGTGGAATTGCAGGCCATAACCCGACGGCCCGATGCGGAACGCTTGGTTGCGGCACAAGGGGCTTTGGGCAAGATGAACAGCGCCTTTAGGCAGATCGAACGTATCGCCATGCCATTGAAATACGGTCAATTTCGGGCCGCAGTCGGCAAAGAGCCGGTCTTCGGCCGCCGCCATGGTCAGTTCCAGCGGGTACCAACCGATTTCCTTGATTGGGCCGGAATATACCCTGGCCCCAAAGGATTTGGCCAGCATTTGCGAACCCAAACAGATGCCCAGCAGCGGTATGCCGGCCTCGACGGTCTGACGAATCCACTTGATCTCGTTGCCCAGGAAGGGGTGTTTTTGCACCTCATCGACGTTCATCCCTCCGCCAAGCACAATCAAACCCAAGAATTGCCTGCAATTAAACGAACAAGGATATTCATGAAGCAAATCGAGATACTGGAATTCCACATCGGCTTTGGCCAAGGCGTTTTCCAGCGTGCCCGCCGATTCGTGGGGAACGTGGCGGAGAATGAGGACATGCTTGGTCATGGAAAGTTTTCAGTTATCAGTTTTCAGTTGAAAGACTCGATGTTGTGAAGGAGACAAATCGCGCAAATGGTTATGGTTGTTCAATTTGCAATAAAAACATGTGTGCAAAAAGCGCTCAAACCTCAAACAAAGACTCTAATCTTGGATGTATTTGCTTGCCCCAGGAGTATTCACACGGCGCTAAATAATTTTATATGCAAAAGTTTATGTCCACTTTGGCCAATAATCCAGTCCTCTTATCCCATCTACCCTGAATTGTTAATTTGGTGTAAATATAGATGGTGGCTGTAAGATACAAACACTGACAACTGAAAACTGTTTACTGAAAACTACTTCCCGTGCCCCAACCGCAGCGAATTACGCCCCGCACGTTAAAAGGATTTCGCGATTATCTGCCCGAGGTAATGATCCCCCGGGAGCGGCTGATCGACACTGCCCGGCGGGTATATCGTTCGTATGGCTTTAGCCCGATCGACACCCCGGCCTTGGAGTATTTGGAAATTCTTGCCGGCAAAGGGAGCGAAGAGACCGACAAGCAGCTTTATAAGTTCAAGGATCACGGCGGGCGCGACGTCGGGCTTAGGTTCGATCTCACGGTGCCTTTGGCCCGATTCGCCGCCCAGCATATAAATGAGTTGGGCATTCCCTTTAAGCGATACCACATCGCCACCGTTTGGCGGGGCGAAAACACGCAGCGCGGCCGATACCGCGAGTTCATGCAGTGCGATTTCGACACCATCGGTACCCGGTCCGTTGCCGCCGACATCGAAACTGTTTTAGTGATCCACGACCTGATGCGGGCGATAGGATTTACTAAATTTCAAATCCTGATAAATAATCGGATGCTGTTAACAGGTCTTTTGGAGCGGTTCGATCTGGTCGATAGAGCCGTGGCCGTGCTACGTGTACTAGATAAACTTAACAAAATCGGGCCCGATGCAGTGGCCGACGAATTGATTTCCTCTGTCGGCACGACACTTGAGCAGGCCCAACAGATTGTACGACTTTCGGAAATTTCCGGCAGCAATGACGAGATACTCCGACAGGTCCAACCCTTGGTTGAGACCACAGAAAGGGGGCAAGAAGGCTTAGACAGACTCGACGAAGTCCTTTCAGGGGTTAAGGCAGGCGGTGTGCCAGAGTCGCAAGTGCGTTTGCATTTATCAATCGCCCGGGGATTGGATTACTACACGGGCATGGTGTTTGAAACATATCTCAATGATCTGCCAAGTATCGGCAGCGTGTGTTCCGGCGGGCGGTTTGACAATCTGGCCGAGTTGTTTACCGCCCAAGAATTGCCGGGCATCGGGGCCTCGCTGGGATTGGATCGGCTCTTGGCGGCAATGGAAGAATTACACATGATCGAGAAAGTCGCCACGACCGCGCCGGTGTTTATCCCATATTTTGATGCCTCCCGATTGCACGAATATCTCAAACTAGCAGCCGTCTTGCGCGCGGCGGGCATCGGCGTGGAGGTCTATCCCGACGCGAAAAAACTCGGCCAGCAATTAAAATACGCCGACCGCCGCGGCTTTCGCATTGCTCTGATAGCAGGTGCGGATGAATTTGCCGTAGGCCCAACTGGTATTTGCCAGGTAAAAGATCTGCAAACGGCCACGCAGCAAGACGTGCCGCTGGAACCTGATGCCTTAAGCTTGATAAAAGTTATTCAAGACATATTACAACAGCAATAATTTGCCTTGCAACTATTTTCATCACGAAAGCACGAAATATCGAAAACACGAAACAAATATTCTAATTTTTTTTCGTACTTTCGTCTTTTCGTGTTTTCGTGTTAAAAAATTATGAGTCTATTTATATGGCCAACCGCGATAATCATTACGAAGCGGCGTTTGAGGAGTATCTGCGCGGCCGCGGGGTGCCTTATGTGGCGGTGGACGAGGCGCGGCGTAGCCTGCTTTCAAACGGGGCCTCAATCAAAAGTCTGGATTTCATCGTTTCAGCGCCGCTTCAGATCGCCTGGCTGGTCGATGTCAAGGGCCGGCGGTTTCCCTCGGGCGACGGGCAAAAACAATACTGGAAAAATTGGTCCACTGCCGACGACCTGCGGAGTCTGGCCCGGTGGGAGCAGCTTTTTGGGGCGAATTTTCACGGGCTGTTCGTATTCGCTTACGACGTGCTGGGCGACCGTGCTCCGCTGCCGGCTGAGGAACTTTTCGGGCACCGGGGGAAATTGTATGGATTCGTGGCCGTGCCGCTTTCGGCTTATCTGGGTCACGCGAGGATGATCTCGCCCCGCTGGGACACGCTGGCCATGCCCACGGCCAAGTTTCGCCATTTCGCCCGGCCGTTAAGTGATCTATTGGGACGGGATTCGGTAAATGCAGAATGTGGAATGATGAAGGATAAATGCAAAATGCCGGAGGTTATAAACTGCGATCTGGAGGATGAAACTGATTTCTGAAAACTTCAATGAAACCGCTTGCGGTTTCGCATTGCCCACTGCCCATTTAAAACTCACAAACTACTTGCTACGCGGCCTTTTTGCCGTGGGCGATTGACATACCCGCCTTTCATGGTTTATGCTGGATGTTATGCGGAGATTAGAAAACAAGAAAGTGCTCATGGAGCATCCAACAAGGTTGGAGTATGAGGTTTTTCCAATGCGGAATTTACTATCGATTCGTCGAACCGTGCAATCTGCTCTTTTGGCCGTTGCCGTTTGGATGGGCTGCGAGGCGATGGTTCTGGCAAAAGACACCCCTGGCGGCGCCTCGACCACCGAGGGCGGCGGGGCCTGGGTTGCGGCTTATATGATTGTACTTTTAGTGGTATCCCTGGGCCTGATAGTGGTCTGCAAATCGAGCGGCCGCCGCGACCGCGCCAAGCCGGAAGTCTATGCCGAGGCAAAAGCCCTGCCCAAAGAATAGCAACAATAGCCGGTTGAGGATTGTTTTCCGCCATAGACAACATGGAGGGTCTCATGAGCTCGCCGCCGCCGTTTGTGCATTTGCATTGTCACAGTCATTACAGCCTGTTGGACGGGGCCGGAAGGATTCGCGATCTCTTAGAGCGCGCACAGGCGCTGAGGATGAACGCTCTGGCACTTACGGATCACGGAAACCTGTACGGAGCGATAAAATTCTATCAACAGGCCAAGGAACTTTCTATCAATCCGATCCTGGGATTGGAGGCATACATAGCGCCGGGCTCGCGGTTTCAAAAAGAAGCGGCGGGAATGAAAGAGGCCAGTTATCATCTTACGCTTCTGGCCCAAAATCGCAGGGGATTCCAAAATCTTATAAAACTTTCTTCGGCGGCGTTTTTGGAAGGGTTTTATTTTCGGCCGCGGATCGACAAGGAACTCCTCGAAGCCCATAACCAAGGCCTGATCTGCCTGAGCGGCTGCATTTCCAGCGAGATCAATCGGCTGATCCTATCGGGGAACCAGTCGAACCTGGAAAAAGCCCGGCAGGTTATCGCCTGGTTCCAAAAGGTTTTCGGCGAGCGATATTTTATCGAGATCCAGAACAACGGCATGGAGTCGCAGCGGATCGCCCTGACGGCGGCGGTCGATCTGGCCCGGCAAATGGGCGTGCCAACCGTAGCCACCAGCGACGTGCATTACGTCCGCCGCGAAGACGCCGAGGCCCAGGATATTCTCCTCTGCGTAAACACCGGCAAGTTCCGCACCGACACCAACCGCATGCGCATGGAGACCAACGAGTTTTATCTGCGCAGTCCGGAGGAAATGTACGCGGCCTTTCCTGGGCAGGAAGACGCGGTCCGCCGGTCGCAGGAGATCGCCGATTCGGTTGACATCGAATTGGAGTTGGGCCGCCGCCATTTTCCGGTCTTTACGCCGCCGGAGGGCAAGATTTCGGAAGATTATCTGCGCGAGTTGTGCCTGGCCGGACTAAACCAACGGTATGCGCATCGCGAGGATCGCTTGAAGGACGGAAAGCTTTCCGACGAGGTGACGGCCCGCCTGGAGCGCGAACTCGGCGTGATCAACAAGTTGGGATTCGCGAATTACTTTCTCATCGTGTGGGATTTCGTGCGATTCGCCCGATCGAAAAAGATTCCCGCCACCGCCCGGGGCTCGGGTGTGGGATCGCTGGTGTCCTACGCCTTGCATCTTAGTCACGTTTGCCCGCTGGATTTCGATTTGTTGTTCGAGCGGTTTTTGGACGAGAGCCGGCGCGAGGCCCCGGATATCGACATCGACTTCTGCCAGCAGCGTCGCAACGAGGTGATCCAGTACGTCAAGGACAAGTACGGCATGGCTAACGTGGCGCAGATCGGCACATTCGGCACGTTGCAGGCCCGGGCGGCGATCCGCGACGTGGGCCGGGCGCTGGGCCTTCCCATCCCGCGAGTAGACGCCGTGGTCGCCCTGGTGCCCGACGAATTGAACATCACCCTGGAAAAAGCCCTGGAAAAAAGCGAGGGCCTGCAAAAGATCTACGAGGGCGACGGCCAGGTCCGCGAACTGTTGAATCTGGCCAGGCAGATCGAAGGCCTGGCCCGCAACGTGGGCACTCACGCCGCCGCCGTGGTCATCGCCGACCGCCCGCTTACCGAATACACCCCGGTGCAGCACGTGCAAAACAAGGAAGAAGTGATCACGCAATGGGCCATGGGCGACGTGGAGCGGGCCGGGCTGTTGAAGATGGATTTTCTCGGGCTGAGGAACTTGACGATCCTTTCGAAAGTCGTCGATCTGATCCAAGAGACCACCGGTCAACTGGTCGATCCGTATCAATTCCCGCTGGACGACAAAGAGACCTTCGCCCTGCTTTGCCGCGGCGAGACAAAGGGCGTTTTTCAGTTGGAAAGCGGGGGAATTCGCGACCTGTTGCAGCGGATGAAGCCCGACAGTTTTCTGGACATCATCGCCACCAACGCCCTTTATCGGCCCGGCCCGCTGGAAGGCGGCATGATCGACGAGTACATGCAGGTAAAACACGGCCGGAAAAAGGCCGAGTATAAACATCCGCTGATGAAGGAAGTGCTCGAAGAGACGCACGGCGTGATGGTCTACCAGGAACAGGTAATGCGGATCATCAGCGGCCTGGGCGGCATCGAACTGGCCAACGCCTACAGTTGCATCAAGGCCATAAGTAAAAAGAAACTGGAGTCAATCGCCAAGTATCGCGAGCAGTTCGTCGCGGGCGCACACGAAAAGGGCCTGTCGAAAAAGGAAGCGGCCGAGCTGTTCGGCATGATCGAAAAATTCGCCGGGTATGGGTTCAACAAGAGCCATTCGACGGCATACGCGCTGATCGCCTACATGACGGCGTATTTGAAGGCGCACTGGCCGGTGGAATTCATGGCCGCGCTTTTGTCGAGCGATATTCCCGGGCGGAATTTCAAGCGGAAAGATTCGCTGGTCGAGCATTTGGAAGACTGCCAGCGGATGAACATCACCGTCGAGCCGCCGGACGTGAACGCCTCGGATGTGGATTTTTCGGTGGCCGAAGGGAAAATTCGCTTCGGGCTGTCGGCCATCAAGGGTTGCGGAGGGGCTGCGTCCTTGGCGATCGTCCAGGAACGCAAAACCCGGGGGGCATTTCGCAGTATATTCGACTTCTGCGAACGGCTCGATCCGGGCGCGGTAAATCGCACGGCCATCGAATCGCTCGTCAAGGCCGGGGCGTTCGACACGCTGGGGGCGAGGCGCTCGCAAGTGTTCGCCGCCGTGGATCGGGCTTTGCAATCCGGGGCGGCGGCCGCGTCCGACCGGCGCTCCGGACAACGCGGCCTGTTCGACGACGCCGACGAACCGGCCGAAACCGACGCGACCTTGCTGCCCGAATTGCCCGAGTGGGATGAAAAAGAAAAACTTGCCCGGGAAAAAGAAGTGCTGGGCTTTTATCTGACCAGCCATCCGCTGAGCGAGCATCTCGGCACTCTGTCGGCATATTGCTCGCACACCACCGAGGCCGCCGCGAAGTTGGAGCATCGCACCGAGGTGATGCTGGGCGGGTTGGTTTCGGCCATAGCCGTTAAACATTCCAAGCGAGCCGATCCGGGCCGGCCCACCCGGTACGCCATGTTCGACCTGGAAGACACCGAGGGCGCCATCCGCTGCATCTGCTGGCCGGAGCAGTTTGTGATCTATGAAGATGTTATCAAGCCCGACGCGATCGTGGTCGCTCGCGGCGCGGTCGATAAGCGGCCGGGCAGCGAGGAGGTGAATCTGATCGTCAACGAGATCATTCCCCTGGCCGATTTGTCTGCCCGATACACCCGAGGCGTCTTGATACGCATAGACGAGGGTCATCACGGCCCGCAAAAACTCCAGCAGCTCCACGAAATACTCCGCGGCTATCCCGGCAAGGCCGAACTGCAACTAATGATCTGCCTAGCCGACGGCAGCAAAGTATCCTGCAAATGCTCGGACCTGTCGCTTACGATCAACGCCGAAATGCGTACCCGCGTGGACGAACTGCTAGGACAAGGCAACTTCCGCCTGATAACCGCCGCGCCGTCGGTCGGGGCAAAGAACGGAAATGGGCGCGGATGGCGTTAAAGGTAGATTGGACGTATTCAAGCACTCAATGACTTAATTGGACAATCTATAATAACCTGATTGGCATAACTTGTTGTTTTTTTAAATACCATATTGTATAATCTACTATATTCGGAGAAAATCATCCTATGGTTCACATGACATTCGACATGCCGGAAGAGGCACTGTCTGCACTGCGAATCGACGCCGAAAACTTCACTCGGGAGTTGAGATTAGCCGCCGCTGTGAAATGGTATGAAATGCGTCGAGTCAGTCAAGATAGAGCAGCCAAAATCGCCGGCCTTTCTCGCGCGGAGTTCCTTGCGGCACTAGCGCAATTCAGTGTCTCGCCATACCAGTACACCGCAGAGGAGGCACTGGAGGAAGCCGGCCGTGAATGACTGGGTAGTAAACGCCTCGCCTGTCATTGCCCTTGCCAAAATAGACCGACTTCATTTATTGCACGATTTGTGCTGGAAACTTCTTATTCCAGAGGCAGTTGTTGCGGAAATTCTTGCCGGTCCGGCTATTGATCCAGCCCGGCAGGCATTGGAACGCGGTTGGATTGTAGAAGTCGCTCCACATAGCATTGTCCCTGATCTGCTTGAATGGGGACTCGGAACGGGAGAGACTGCCGTACTAGCGGTGGCAATGGAAAGAAAGCCGGCGACCGCTGTACTCGACGATGCGGCAGCGCGTACCTGCGCTAAAGCCTTCGGCATCCCAGTCGTCGGAACGATAGGGTTAATACTTCGAGCAAAGCAAAAGGCTATAATCCCTTCGGCTGCCGACTTGTTCCGATCGCTGCGTGAGGCGGGCTTTTACATGGATGATAATTTGGTCCGCTCGGCTCTAGAAGGCATTGGTGAAACATGGCCCGCTAGCAATGAATCGCCCTGATTTCCCCCAAAAAACACCTCCGAACTCCGCACCCGCGTGGACGACCTCCTAGGCCAAGGCAGCTTCCGCCTGATAACCGCCGCACCGGCGGTTGGGGCAAAGAACGGCAACGGCCGCGGCTGGAGATAATTGGAAAATCTATACCGATTCCGAAGCCAAACAGATTGTGTGCCACTGGCTTTGCCAGTGCATAGTGGACGGATTGTTATTCCATTGACCTCCAGGTAAAATCGGGAAAATAGAGCCATCAAGGTCGTTACAGTCTTATCGTAAGTCCAATGCGATATTAATTTGGAAAAGCCCGACTTGTCCTCGTTTGTGGACTAATAGTCGGGAGACTACCCTATCAAGAGTAAAAAATTAATTTATAAATAAGTTGAATTTATAAAAAAGGATATTATTTATGTGGGTAACACAAACCTATCTCGGTAATGTTGAGCTTGATGCCAATTTCTTCGTGTATTATCTCTATGAAGAGTATAATCCTGATCAGAAGGGACTTACTGAGAATCTACAACGGCATCTTGAAGACCTTGGTGAAGTATACGGCGATAAGGTCTCGTTAATGATGCCAAATCCTAGATTTGCCGGTCGAATAGAGTCAGAGGTTCGTGATTTTCCAAAATTGTGGATGGCTGTACATGAGATGCTTCCTGGACTTTTATTGTCACCAGTTCCACTAATCAAGTTGAAGGAGTCGCTCAAAGGTTGTAAGTTCATTCCATTTAAGAGTAATGATTCCAAGTTTTTGAGTAGCATGATCCGCTCTATCCGCCAACTCGCGGACAGTGCGATAGAGTCCGCGAATGTTTCCCAAGCCAAAAAACTTTCGTGGCTCGAACGCCTCTTTAATGCAATTGAAATAAAGCCGGGAATGTTGGGTGTGAATATCGACATTAAGCGTCTGGCAGAATGACACGCCAGGGTGCCATTGCTAGCTTGTCCAGCAGTGACGACTTCTTGACAGGGAATGATGGTTATTGCATCGATCATACTCGAGCCTATCTACGATTCCGTAATTCCGAGGTCGCGGCAGATTTTTCGGGCCAGGAGGTTGTTGATTTCGCTGTGGCGGGGAACGGCGGATCGGCGGCGGTTTTCGGGATTGCCCCACCAAGAATGTTTTGCGCCTTCACGCGGCTACGGACCGATATCTCGCCGTTTTGGTCGATAATCTCTTGGATCTATACAAGCATCGTAAGTTGCGCGATCAATACTAATCCAATCCGTTTTGTTGATTCCTCGCTTGTTGCTGGATGTGGGACTGAGAGGAAAGGCCGACATGATTTTTATCCAGCGATTTTGTTCTGCTGCAAATACGCGCACCTCATCAGCCACTTCTGAAAAATCCTGGTCTTGGCTGAACAATAAAACTACATCGAGTTCATTTTTTCGCACCATGCGAATAATGTCCAAGGCGATACGTATATCAATTCCCTTTTCCTCTCCAATCACAGTCGAGATCTCAATGTCCTTCGCAATTTTGATTTTTTTGGATCGATATCTCAGCGGGCGCGAGAAGACTACGATGCCCTTTCGTGACATATCAAGGAGTTTGGCTGACCAAAAACTATTCCAAAAAGAATCGTCGTGAGAGGTGGGAATTCCTGTATAGAAACGAATTCCATGAAGATTCAATCCTCTTTTTATGCAGATCTGTGAAGCGAGTGCAAGCGGTGAATAGTTGGGATATTCGTACCCAAATGCATCGCGAGCATGATGAAATAGATTTTGCCCGTCAAAGAACGCTACTGTACGTTTGGTAGATGGTTCTTGGAGCATGGCGTAAAAAAATAACCCCGCCGGGGCCTTTCGGCAAGTCCAGCGGGGAGCAAATGCGTTTGAATCTAATTAATTATACCTGTATTTGCAGTGCAAATACACCATAGAAAATATAATCGTCTATTTTAGGAGTTATTTTAATAAATGCAAATATTTTTTTGCCACAATTGATATATCTGATTGCTGTATAACTACTTATAAATGAACATACCCCCCCGCTATTGTGGTATTCGGTTAATTGTACCTCATACATCACAAATGTCTGTTAAAACCGCTCGGGCGACCAGACCGGGCGCTGGAGGGCGGGGGAATTGGCGCGCGAGGCGGTGCGATTGGAGCGGGAGCGGGGTGGAGGTTGAGAATCGGCGGAAGATGAGTCGGCCGCGTCGGATTCGGCTTCTTGCTGGTCGGATCGTTGATAAGAACTTAATGCGCGATCCCGCGCCGCGGCCGGTTGGGGCTCGGAATCGGCGGGAGTCCAGCAGGCGGGCTTTTCGCCGGGCAGGGCCACTTCGACGTATTGATCGGCTTCCAACTTACGGCCGTCGCGCGTGGTGTAACGCACGTACAGGTGCAGGCGGTTGTTTTCCGGCGGACGGTCGGGCCAGGGACATTCGACGTACATGCCCCGGGCAATGCCGCTGCCGCGGAAGAGTTTTGCCGTTTCGGAGGCCGGGAAATCCCAGCGGGCGAGCTTCGCTTCCTTGCCGGTTTTCGAGGGATCAATAATCATGACGGCCACGTCGCCCGGGGCTTCCATACGCCGGCCATTGGCGTCGCGGGGTTCGATGACCGCCAGCACTCCGCTGTCGCCGGGGCGGCCAGCGGCGCTGAAGCCGCCGGTCAACATGCGGTTAAGCACCAGTTGGCCGACGTCACGGCTATCGGCCTTGGCCAGGGATTCAAATCCGCCGGCGGGATGAATTCCAGAAGTCTTATCCGATCCGCCTTCGGTTCCTTGCGGACCGGGCAGATTCGGGCCCGGCTGCCCCTGCCATTGCTTGGGCGTTTCCGGCGCATTTTGTTTGCCGGGTTCGACGGGGGCGGCCCTTGTGCCGACGGGCCGTTTGAGCGTGTCGGGAATTTCGTTGGGCGGCAGGGCCTCGTTGGGCATCTCGACAGTCGGACCCGGTATCGACCGGTTTCTGCTCCGCGGCGCATAGGATTCGCCTGGCTCCGCGTTGGGCTGTCGAGTTTTGCGGATCTCGCTTTGGGCGGATCCGGCCTCGGCGCCTTCCGTGACAACGCAGTTTTGCGTCGTGCCTTCTTCGTAATCCTGAACCACCCCGCGGAGCCGGTAGACTTCGTCTTCCAGCAGGCGGTTTTGCCTTTCCAGCAGGGTGACGGTCGGATCGGTACGGCATCCGGCCAAGGCCAGACAGATGAAGCCCGCGATGGCCAGCGGCGACGTTTTCATGGTAACCTCGCATAGTTAAAAATTTCGCAAGGAACAACCGATTGGCGTTCCCGCTTGATGACAAGTTGTTGGTTGGACGAGACGGTTGAAAAGTTCATTGGCCCCCGCGTGTTCACGGGGGGTTAAAATGTATCGCTCCCCCCCGTGTGTTCACGAGGGGCTAAATACGATTGTTGTTATCGTGATTATAGTTATGAAAAGTCCGGTTTACCCGGCGTGTTCGATGATATGGTCGATCAGTCCGTATTCCAAAGCCTCCTCGGCCGACATGAATCGGTCGCGGTCGGTGTCTTTTTCGATTTTTTCCAAGGGATGGCCGGTATGTTTGATGAGAATGCGGTTGAGGCGTTCCTTGATTTTGATGAATTCCTTGGCGTGGATGAGGATATCTTCGGCGCTGCCTTCCATGCCGGCCAGTGGTTGGTGGATCATGATGCGGGAATTGGGCAGGGCCTTGCGTTTGCCGGGCGAGCCGGCGGCCAGTAGCACTGCTCCCATCGAGGCGCACTGGCCGACGCAGTACGTGGCCACGTCGCAGTTTATGAATTGCATGGTGTCGTAGATGGCCAGTCCGGCCGAGATGCTTCCGCCCGGCGAGTTGATGTACATGTGCACGTCGGTTTTCGGGTCGTCCGACTGCAAGAACAGCAATTGGGCGACCACCGAGTTGGCTATATCGTCGGTGATTTGCATGCCGAGAAAGATGATGCGGTCTTTAAGCAGGCGGCTGTAGATGTCCATTGCCCGCTCTTCGCGGCCGCTTTTCTCGATGACGAATGGAATCAGTGACATGGATGATGCTCCGGTTAACAGTTATCAGCCGTCAGCTTTCAGCTTTCAGTTGTCGGCTGTTTTTTTGGCTGAAAGCTGACTGCTGACAGCCATAATAATCATTCTTCTTCCGCGACCTCGACTGATTGTTTGGAAAGGATGTCGTCGACGACGCCGTAATCCTTGGCTTGCTGGGCGTCCATGTAAAAGTCGCGGTCGGTATCCTTGGCTATGCGGTCAATGGGCTGACCGGTATGCTGGGAAAGGATTTGGTTTAAGACATCGCGGGTTTTGAGGATTTCGTTGGCCTGGATTTCGATGTCCGAGACCTGGCCGCCGACCTGTCCGTACGGCTGGTGGATCATCACCTTGGCGTGCGGCAGGGAGAAGCGTTTGCCCTTGGTTCCGCCGGCCAGAAGGACCGCCCCGCCGCTGGCCGCCACGCCCACGCAATAAGTGTCCACCGGGCAGGAAAGGATTTGCATGGTGTCGTAGATGGCCAGGGTGGCGCTGACGCTGCCGCCGGGCGAATTGATGTAGAAATGGATGTCCTTGCGGCGGTTTTCGCTTTGCAAGTACAGCAGTTTCATTACCAATTCATTGGCGTTGGCGTCGTGAATTTCGCCCTGCAAAAGGATGATCCTGTTTTCCAGCAGCAAATCACCCAGGGTCAGTTGGCGCTGCCGCTGATAATCGCGATAAGAAGATAATTGCGGATCAACGATCCAGGGGTGCGAAGAATTGCTCATTCCAGATCCTTCCGATTGTCGCGAGTAGTCCGTTACTAATAATTGAGAGTGGATAGTAGTCGGTGCGAAACCGCAAGCGGTTTCCTTGGGTTCTATACTCTTTTGCGTCCTTTTTCTTCGGGCATTCCCGGGTAAGACGGTTCGTGTGGTTCGGGTTTGGCGTCGGGTATATCGTCGTGTTCGCCGCCGAGGGCCTGATCCACGGCTTCGGCCTGGGTGTGTTCGAACTCGAAAGGCACTTCCTTGAAAGTGGCGTGATCGAGTATGAGATCGATGGCCTTGCGTTCGATAATCTGGTTTTGCAGCACGTCCCAGTTGCCGCTTTTTTCGATTTGCGCTCGGACGCGGCGGGGCGATTCGTTGCTTTGGGCGGCGATTAGGGCGATTTCTTGAGTAAAATCTTCGTCCACGGCCTCGATTTTTTCCTCCTCGGCGATCCGCTCGAGGATGAAATGCTCCTTAAGCGCCATGGCCGTGGAGGCCGCGCTGTTTTGGCGTAGTTCGTTTTCGTGTGCGCGGATGTCGTCGTCGTTGAACCCGCTGCGTTTCAGTTCCATGACGGCGCGTTGCAACTCGCGGTGGCTCTGCCGTTTGAGCAGTTCCGGGGGGAGATCCCAGTTTGCGGCTTCGGTCAGGGCGGCGGTGATTTGCCGTCTGGCCCGGCGACGTTGTTCATATTCCAATTGGCGGCCGAGCTGATCCTTCACCGTGTCGCGTAGATCGGACTCGAGATCGAACCTGCCCAATTCATCGAGCAGTTCCGGGCTGAGGGCGGGGATTTCCAGCTTTTTGACTTCCAGCACCTCGAATAAGGCCGTCACCTTTTTGCCGCGCAGATCGGGATTGGGGGCGTCGGGCGCGACGTCGGCCTGGCTTTGGCGCGTTTCGCCCGGGCGGACTCCGGTCATCAGTTTGTCGAATTCGGCGATTTTCCCGTCGCGGAAACTGAGTTCCGGCCGGATGCGTATGACTTCTTCAGCGGCGCTGGCAATGAAGCGATCGCCGTCCTTGAAGGTGAGATTCACCGTGATATAATCGCCCGGTTCGGCCGGGCCGTCGAAGGGCACCAAACGGCCGCGACTGGCCAGCATGTTGTGCAGGGCCTCGTCGACGTCGGCGTCGGTAATTTCACGGATCGGTTTTTCGATTTTCAGACCCTTCCATTTGGGCAGCGTGAATTCCGGGCGCACTTCCAGATTGAATTCGTAGGTCAGCGGGCCTTCCGCGGGGACTTCCACCGCGTCCAGATCCAAATCGGGTTCGCCGATGGCCGCGATTTTCCGCTCCTCGTGTATTTGGGCCAGGCTGTCGCTAAGCAAAAGCGTCTTGACCTTTTCGGTCACGTCCTTGCGGAATCGGGCTTCAATAAGTTTGCGCGGCGCCCGGCCCGGGCGGAAACCGGGAATCTGGGCGGTGGGCATGAGATCGGAAAATTCCTTGTCGAAATAGCGTTCGATGTCCTCGCGCGGAATGGTCACCTTGATGTGACGTTCACAGGTGCTGCGGTTCTGAATATCGACTTCGAGATTCAGAGGCTCCTTTTCTTCCTCCTGCTCATCGGCGGTTTCTTCGTCGAGAAGTTGTTCGGAATTCAAGGAATCGTCGTTCAAATCGTGTTTTCTTGTTTCAGCCATGATCCTGCCGTTAGGTCGAGGACATTATCCGTAAGATGCAAAAGAGCGGGTGATGGGATTCGAACCCACGACAACCACCTTGGCAAGGTGGCGCTCTACCAACTGAGCTACACCCGCTTATCACGCCGGACCGCCGGCTCGCGGTTTCGACAAACCTATCACCGGCCCCAGGTCGTTTATTATTCGGCCGGGGTTGAATCCCGGAATTATAGGTTCCCAAGTGTGACATTCAAGGGCAATTCGACCTAATATGGGTGTTTTATTTTAGTCGTTTCCATAAGTTATATTTAGTTATCATAGCTCTACGGGACTATACTGTCTGCCAAAAAGGCAGCAAATTGCCCTTTTGACAATGCGATTTAGTCGATTTATATCCCCTATTTTATCTTGGAAAAAGTTAAAATTTATTGTAACATGGATTTATACAAGGACTTGCGAACAATTGAGTTTATCAGTCATCGAATAGCAGCAAAGTGGCATTTAAATTGCTCGTTAATCCTTTGAACTTGTCCTTTTAGGAGTAAATTGCCATGTTGTTGGAACACCCCTCCTTGCTCATCACCGACGATGACGCCGGGTTTCGGGAAACGCTGCGCGGGGCGTTTGAACCCAGGGGATTCCGTACGCTTGTGGCGGGAAACGGGGAAGAAGCCCTGGATATCGTCAAACGTGAAACCGTGCACTTGGTGCTTTTGGACATACACATGCCAAGGCTCTCGGGTTTGGAGACCTTGCATAGATTAAAAGAATTCCGGGCGATGTTGCCTTGCATATTGCTTTCCGCCCAGTTGGATGATCTGATTATCGAACAAGCCAAGTTGGCGCATGCCTTTTCGGTCCTGTCAAAAACGGTGACTATTAAGCAAATTACCGGTGTGGTTCGTTTAGCCTTGCAACGAACTTATGCTTGGAATGGGTAATTCATGGCTAAGGTGCTGGTTACTGGCGCTAGCGGATTCATCGGGCAACATCTTGCCTCGGCCTTGGTTGCACGCGGCGAAGAGGTGACGTGTCTGGTGCGGAAGACCTCGCAACTCGATGGCCTTCATCGCCTGGGCGTGCGCCTGGTTTATGGCGATATCACCGAACCGGAGGGCTTGACTGCGGCCGTTGCCGGTCAAGAGGCCGTTTATCACCTGGCGGGTCTTACACTGGCTTTGAGAAAGCGGCATTTTTTCCAGGTGAATCAAGGAGGCTGCCGCAACATTGCCCGGGCGTGTGCGGCCCAACCCAATCCGCCGGTGCTGTTGGTTGTGTCATCCTTGGCAGCGGCAGGGCCGGCCTTAGACGGGCGGCCTAAAATCGAATCCGATCCTTCGTTGCCCGTGTCGGAGTATGGGCGCAGCAAACGCGCCGGAGAACTGGAGGCCGAGTCGTTCGCCGACCGGGCGCCCACGACGATTGTTCGACCGCCGATCGTGCTGGGCGAAGGTGATCGATTGGGGCTGCCGATGTTCCGGTCGGTCGACAAAATCGGCGTCCACATTGTGCCAGGATTGGGACGGCATCGTTTTTCGCTGATTCATGCGGCCGACCTGGTGGAGTTGATAATTCTTGCCGCCCAGCGGGGCAAACGCCTTGTGCCGCCGGGCCGAAATGGATCGCAGGGCGGTCAAGGTTATTATTTTGCCGCCTGCGAAGAAGACCTGGTTTATGACGATCTGGGACGACTGATCGGCAAGGTGTTGGGGCGCCGCCGGGTCGCTCCGCTGCACATCGCCAGTCCCGTGGTTTGGATCGTGGCGGCGGCCGTCGAAGCGATATCGCAAATCAAACAGCGGCCGCTTTATCTGCATCTCGATAAAACCCGCGAGATCACCGCCGGTTCCTGGATTTGCTCGCCGCGCCGGGCCGTGGAGGACCTGGGTTTTTCGGTCAAAGCCCCGCTTGTCGAACGTCTGCGGCAAACTGCCCGGTGGTATCGCAAGGAAGGATGGCTTTGACGTAAATCACCTTATCGTCGCCCGGGGCGTAAAAATCTTTTAACAATGCTTCCTGGTGGTAACCGCAGCGGAGATAGAATTCTCGGGTGGGAGTGTATTGATGGCGGTTGGAGGTTTCGATATAGATTTGCCGGCCTCCGGCCGCGCGGATGAGTTCTTCGGACTTGGTCAACAACAATTGCCCGATTTTTTGACCCTGGCACGTTTTGTCGACGGCGATCCAATACAGATCGTAGCTGGCCGCGGTAAGGGCTATCGGCCCGTAGCAGGTGTAGCCCAATGTGCCGCCGGCGCGCTGGGCAAACACGAAATAATATTCGCTGGACGGTCCTTTTGCCAGGCGCTCATCCACGAGTTCCACGGCCACTTCGATTTCGACCGGCGAGAAAACGCCGGTCGAGGCCACGATCGCCCGCACACGATTTCGGTCTTCGTTTTGAACTTCAAGGCGGAAGACAATAGGGGCCGATGACGTTTGATTTTGCGGATGAGTGCTCATGGTTTACCTGGAATAATACTCCCGGAGCAAGCTCCGGGGCTAAACGAAGTATACGACATCATCAATCACATGACATTCAATGCACTTCCTCGATAATGCGTGCGATTGCCTCGTCGAATGTGATGCCCGAGTGCTGCAAGGCCGCGGCGAAACCGGCGTCGGGCGAAAGGCAGGGATTGGCGTTGACTTCCAAGATCCAAGGCCGGCCGCTTTGATCCACGCGAAAATCGACCCGACCCCAACCGCGGAGCATGAACAGGTTCCAGCATCGCCGGGCCAAATCCTGCAATTCGTCCAGGAGTGGCCGGTCGGCGGGGGGGAAATCGAAGCGGTGGGGCGTGTTGTTGTATTCGAACGAATCGGCCTGCCATTTCGCCCGGTAGCCGACGATACGTGGTTTTTGGGCCGGAAAGGCGGAAAAATCGATTTCCGCTGGCGGCAGCACTTCCACTGGGCCGGGACCGGTCAACATCGCAAGATTGAATTCCCGGCCTTCGATGTATTCTTCCGCAAATGCCGGCCTGCCGGTGTGCTTAACTCTATCCTGCAAACGGCGATGAACTTCCGGCACGTCGCCGGCGAACACGGCATCGTCTTCCATGTCGCGCGAGCCTTGCTCCCAAACGCCCTTGATGATCCATCGCGCTATCGTTCCCTCTCCGGGCACTGACGGGCACCATGCGGAGCATGGTCGGTTGGTCGGGATAGGGCTAGAACAAGTCCCCTCTCCCTTTGGGAGAGGGCTAGGGTGAGGGCTGACGATACACAATTTCTCGTTTCCTCCGGCGACTGCGTCTTGCACAATCCAATATGGCGTGGGCAATCCCGCGCTGGAAAGACGATCCTTGGCCAATAATTTATGAGTCGTCAGGAAAAGCGATTCGGCCGAAGCGCCGGTGTAAGGCATATTCAGCGTATCGAGAACGGCGGGAGGCAAATAAATCAGCGAGTCGTCGCCGTGTAGGGCTTCGACCAGATTAAAAACCCTATCCGGCCGCAATTTCCGCAGTTGTTCCCGCATCGAGTGTAAATCCAAGGTGCAAGCGACCAGGAAAAGTTCGTGGCCCAGGCGTTTTAGCGATTGCGAGACCACGTCGACCTGGACCAAGACGTCCTGATCTTCGATCGAGTCCTGCTGGGAAACGGCGTTATAAAGGACCGCAACTCGCATGTGAATTTATTGTTTGCAATGCTGATTGTACGATCCGATCGATTAAGGAAACATAGGGGATTCCCAGCGAAGTGCATAAAATCGGCAGATCGGAGTGTTGGGGATGCAAACCCGGCAAGGGATTGGCCTCGATAAAATTCGGCCGGCCTTGGGCGTCGCAGCGCAAATCGATCCGTCCGGCATCGCGGCAGCCCAAAATCCGCCAGACGTAAAGGGCGATCTGTTCGCAGCGGCGGACCTGGTCGTCGTTTTCCGGGCGGACTAATTTATAGTGCACCAAATCCTCGCATTCTTCCTTGTTGCGATATGAATAAACATCGGCTTCGGCATGGGGGTGAAGAATTACTTCGAGCGTGCCCAGGACTTCGGCCCGATCTCCCGTGCCCGCCATGCCCACGGTAAACTCCCGACCCGGTAAAAAGGTCTCCACCAGCACCGGCTGGTGGAATTGTTTTAATAGAACATCGCAGGCCTGCCATAGTTC
Source organism: Thermoguttaceae bacterium (assembly GCA_050013075.1). Lineage (GTDB taxonomy): Bacteria > Planctomycetota > Planctomycetia > Pirellulales > Thermoguttaceae > JBEKIK01. The sequence goes on from JBEKFZ010000001.1 coordinate 69,658, forward strand.
TTGCCGGTTTGCGATTTTCGAGGCCGCCGAAATGCCCTTGCTGGTGCCCTCGGCGGCCGGTTTGACAAACAACGGCGGCGGCAGATCGACTTTGTCGACGTCTTCCAATCGCTCGACCAGGACAAAATCGGCGGTGGGCACGCCCGCCTGACGGACAATCGCCTTGGTCAAATGCTTGTGCAACGCGAGGGTCATCGTCAAGGGATCGGAAAATGTGTAAGGAATCTGGAATACATCGAGAATCGCTGGCACCTGGGCCTCCCGGGCAGTGCCGTGCAATCCCTCGGCAATGTTAAAGACCAGATCCCAGCGGTCGCCCCGGGCCAGCCGGGCGATCAATTTCTTGGCGTTGCCGATGCGATCGGTTTGATGGCACAAACCCTGCAAGGCCGATTCGATGTTCTCGATCGTATCGGGCCGATCGAATTCGGCGGTCTCCTCGTCGGAATAACCCTCGGCCAAATAGTCCTGACGAAGATCGTAAGTCAGACCAATTTTCATGATATTTGTATAATTTCGTGTTGGCAGTTGGCAATCAACAGGTGCCATCTAAGCGGCTGTCCATGTATTACTCCCCTCTCCCGCTTGCGGGAGAGGGGCCGGGGGTGAGGGCAGGTTGCCTTCCAAACTCCAAAGTTATTCTTGGACAGCCGCTAAGCTAAAGCAGCAAACCTGGAAACCGACTATTGTACTCTCAGGGCGGATATAAAAAAACCCTGGAGTAGAGGCTCGGGGGTTATGGATCAGGGGCCGGAGGTCAGGGTACAATTGGATAGTGCATCTGTCTTCCGGACCGAGAGTTAGGGGTTCAAGTCCCTCCGAGTGTTCTCTCGTTAGGATGAATGTTTCCGCATACTTACGAGCAGGTGATTTTGTTCCCCAATGACGAGATGTGCGGATGCAATCGTTGACAGAATTACTATAACCCGTTAGTATTATGTTATGGAAAGCGGTTTGATTTTCAATGCTCAGAGGTATTCGATACACGACGGCCCGGGCATCCGCACGACGGTGTTTCTGAAGGGTTGCCCGTTGCGGTGTGCGTGGTGCCACAATCCCGAAGGCATCTGCCCGGAGCGCGAATTGGTGGTCATCGAAAACCGCTGCTTGCAGTGCGGCGAGTGCCGGCGGGTTTGCCCCCAGATGAAGACGTCGGGCAACGGCTCGGCGTCGGACCAGCAGGCCGATTGCATCCGTTGCGGCGAGTGCGTAAAGGTTTGTCCAACCGAAGCCAGGCAACTGGTCGGCCGGCGGATGAATGTCCGGGAGGTTCTGGCCGAGGTGCTTCTGGATCGCATTTTCTATGAGGAGTCGGGCGGTGGGGTGACCTTTTCCGGTGGGGAGCCTTTCATGCAGCCGCGTTTTCTTCGGAACCTGCTCATAGCCTGCCGGGCTGAGGGAATTCACACGGCCGTGGACACGTCGGGCTACGTGTCAAGGGAAGACCTGCTGGCGGCGGCGCCGCTTACGGACCTTTTCCTGTATGATCTGAAGGTAATGGACGACGACCGGCACCGGCAATGGACGGGCGTATCGAATGCCGTAATATTGGAGAATCTAATTGCCCTGGGCGGCGTTCACCGGAACATCTGGATTCGCATGCCGCTTGTACCCGGTTTTAACGACGATCCCGAGCAGGTGGAGGCCGTGGCCCGTTTCGCGGCCTCGGCGCCCGGGGTGTGCCAAGTGAACCTGCTACCTTATCACGCCACGGCGGCGCACAAGTGGACGAGCCTGGGCAGGAAGGAACGGTCCAGCGCACGCCAAGCGGCCGGATCTTGTGAAAAAATGGAGACAGTCGCATCGCTTGACGGCTATTTACCATGTAAATTAACGGATGATTCGGAACCGGCCCCCTTTTTTTCACAAGCACCCAGCACGCAAACAATCCAGCGCGCGAAGGAAAGATTCCAGGCCTTCGGACTGAACATTCACATCGGCGGTTAATGCCATGAATGAAAGAACGGCCAGACTGCGGCGCGCGAGCCTAGACGCGGCGCCCTCAATTTCGCCGGAGCGCGCCTCGCTGATCACCGACTTTTATCAGGCCAACGAGGGAAAATACTCCGTGCCGGTCATGCGAGTGCGGTCCTTCCACTACTTGTGCGAGCGTAAAACGATATACCTGGGCGAAGACGAGTTGATCGTCGGCGAGCGCGGCCCTGCGCCCAAGGCCGTGCCCACCTATCCGGAACTGACCTGCCACAGCCTCGAAGACCTGCGAATCCTGGACTCGCGGCCGAAGACGAGCTATGCCGTTTCCGAGGACTGCATCCAAGTATACAAAGAGAAGATCATTCCCTACTGGCACAACCGCAGCATGCGCGACAAGCTCTTTGCGGCCATGTCCGAGGAGTGGCTTGCCGCGTACAAGGCGGGCGTCTTTACCGAGTTCATGGAGCAGCGAGCCCCGGGACATACCGTTCTGGACGGCAAAATCTACGCCAAGGGGATGTTGGATTTCAAGCACCAGATCGCCGAGGCGATCGCGGCACTGGATTTCCTGAGCGATACGGAGGCTCATGCCAAGTTGGAGCAGCTCAGTGCGATGGACATCGCCTGCGACGCGGCGATACTTTTCGCTGCCCGCCATGCAAAGCTGGCCGCGGAAATGGCCGCCATCGAGCCCGATCCGGTCCGTAAAGCGGAACTGGAGAAGATTGCCGACGCCTGCACGCACGTGCCGGCATACGCGCCGCGGGACTTTCACGAGGCGTTGCAATACTACTGGTTCTGCCATCTGGCGGTGATCACCGAACTGAACGGCTGGGATTCATTCAATCCCGGCCACCTCGATCAGCACTTACTGCCGTTCTACCGCAAGGGCCTTGCCAACGGCACGCTCAGCTACGATAAGGCGCGGGAACTGCTGGAGGCGTTTTTTGTCAAGTTCAACAACCACCCCGCGCCGCCGAAGGTCGGAGTGACGGCCGCCGAAAGCGGCACGTACACCGATTTTGCCAACATCAATATCGGCGGTTTGTTGATCGACGGTGGCGACGGATCGAACGAGGTTTCCCACCTGCTTTTGGACATCGTCGACGAGATGCACATGCTCCAGCCCGGCAGCAACCTGCAGTTATCGCGGAAAACGCCGGACGCCCTGTTGAAGCACGCCCTGCGGGTGATTTCCAAGGGATATGGATTCCCCTCGATCTTCAATACCGACACGGTGATTGAACAACAGCTTCGCCAGGGAAAATCGCTCTCCGACGCCCGGGCCGGCGGTTGCAGCGGATGCGTGGAGACCGGGGCCTTCGGCAAGGAGGCTTACATACTCACCGGCTATTTCAATCTGGTGAAGATTCTGGAGTTGACGCTCCACGACGGAATCGATCCCCGCGCCGGCCAGCGGCTCGGCCTGCGCACCGGGGCCGCGGACGAGTTCGGATCGTTCGACGCGCTGTTGGAAGCCTTCCGCCGGCAAATGCGGCATTTCCTGGATATCAAGCTCCGCGGCAACCAGATTATCGAGCAGATGTACGCCGCGTGGATGCCTGCCCCTTTCCTCTCGGTTATTACCGACGATTGCATCCGCAAGGGGAAGGATTACAATGCCGGCGGCGCACGCTACAACAACAGCTACGTGCAGTTCGTGGGCATCGGCAGTCTTACCGATAGTCTTTCCGCGCTGAAACAGGTGGTTTTCGACGACAAGGCCATGTCCTTAAGCGAGTTGGTCCGGGCGCTGGACGCGGATTTCGAGGGCCATGAAATTCTTCGACAACGATTGCTCAACCGCACGCACAAGTACGGCAACGACGACGACTACGCCGACGGGATTATGGTCCGGGCGTTCCAGATGCTTTTCGAGGAGTTGGACGGCCGGCCGAATAGCAAGGGCGGTTGTTACCGCGTGGAAATGCTGCCTACGACCAGCCACGTGTATTTCGGTTCGGTCACCGGGGCCATGCCCGACGGGCGCAAGGCGGGCTTGCCGCTATCCGAAGGGATATCGCCGGTCCAAGGCGCGGATCGCCACGGTCCCACGGCGGTGCTGAAATCGGCCGGCAAGATGGACCACGTCAAAACGGGCGGCACGCTGTTGAACATGAAGTTCACGCCTGCTCTCGTAAATGACGAAAATGGCATCGACAAGCTGGCGTGCCTGGTCCGCGCCTACTTCAAGCTCGGCGGTCACCACGTGCAGTTCAACGTGGTGTGCAAGGAAACCCTGCGCCAAGCCCAGGCGGCCCCGCAGCAACACCGCGACCTGATCGTGCGCGTGGCGGGCTACAGCGACTATTTCTGCGACCTGTCCCGCGAACTCCAGGAGGAGATCATCACCCGCACCGAACACGGCGTACTGGAAACAAGCCAACAGGGAGAATGAATCGCGGAAATATGTTCAAGCATATTGGAATTCTAACCAGCGGGGGCGATTGTCCGGGACTGAATGCCGCCATACGCGGAGTGGGCAAAGCCGCGCGCGATCCATTCAAAATGGAGTTGATCGGGTTCCGCGACGGGTTTCGCGGACTGGTTCACGACCGCACCATGCCCTTGGAACCCGCCATGCTCTCCGGCATCCTCACCAATGGCGGAACGATCCTGGGCACCAGCCGCGACAAGCCGCACCAGATGCCCATCGGCGGCGAAATCCGTGACATGACCGGCTCGATCGTCGAGACCTATAAGCGTCACCATCTCGACGCGCTGATATGCATCGGCGGCGGAGGCACGCAGAAAAACGCCCTGCGTCTGAAAGAGGCGGGCCTGAACGTGGTCACGCTGCCCAAGACCATCGACAACGACATCATGGGCACCGACGTCTCCATCGGCTTCGATACGGCGGTGGGCATCGCCACCGAGGCCGTCGACCGGCTCCATTCCACGGCCACCAGCCACAACCGCATCATCGTGGTCGAGGTCATGGGCCACCGGGCCGGATGGCTGGCCCTGTGCGCGGGCGTCGCCGGCGGGGCGGACGTCATTCTTATCCCGGAGATCCCTTACGATCTCAGCCGTGTGGCCGATTCCATCCGCGATCGGGCCAGGGCCGGAAAACACTTCAGCATCGTAGTCGTGGCCGAGGGCGCGATGTCCGTGGAAGACGTCGGACTGGTCCAAAAAATGCTCGCGGAAAAGAACGCGGCAAAATCAAAAACGGATAAGAAAAAGGCCTCCGAACAACTCAAGGAGCTGCACCAACGCCATCTGGAACACACCTTGCGCCTGACCGAACGGCTCGAAAGCCTGACCGGGCAGGAATCGCGATTGACGATCCTCGGCCACCTTCAGCGCGGCGGCACTCCGTCGGCGGCCGATCGGCTGCTGGCCACGCGATTGGGAACGCATTGCGCCGAATTATTGAGCCAGGGCGTGACGGGCGTGATGATCGCCGCCCGAGGCGATAGTTTCGCACCAGTGCCGCTGGAAGAGGTGGCCGGAAAAAAGAATCTCGTCCCGCCGGATCATCCCTTGCTCCAATCCGCCCGGCTAGTCGGGACGAATTTCGGGATGTAAATGGTAGGTCAGGCACGGGGTGCATTATCTACTTGGCTGACAGACTGGCACGGTAAGAATTCAACCACTTTTCAATTTTCTCGGCGAGTTCTGTCTGTCCTTGAGATCTGGCAAGTTCCAACGCCTTCTCGGCCATGGCGATAGCCTCGGAGGATTCGTGCATCCTAGCATAGGTTGTCGCCAAATTGAAATAAACCTCAGTAAAGTCGTTTTTCAACTGGATAGCCCGCTGGTAATGTTCAACAGCTTCCCGAAGACTACCTAACTGGACCAATGCGGTACCCAGATTGGCGTGGGCATCAGTATAATCGGGACGAAGCTTCAGGGCCTGCCGGTAATGTTCGATAGCCTCAATCAGGCGGCCTGTTTGGAACAATACATTCCCTAGATTGTAATGGGCCTCGGGGTAATCCGATTTTAGCCGCAGAGCTTGCTGGAAATATTCAACTGCCTCCTTTGGCCGACCTGCCATGGACAAAGCTATGGCCAGGTTGTTGCAGGCCTCAAAATAATCAGGCTTGATTTGCAAGGCTTTCTTGTAATGTTCGATGGCCTGTTGATATTGGACCGTATCTTTTAATGCATTACCCAAACTGTAATGAACATCAGGGGAGTCAGGCTTTAACCGCAAAGCCTGCTCGTAGTGTTCGATTGCCTCGGGCAGCCGGCCTGCGCTGGCCAAGGTGAGACCCAGGTTGAGGTGAGCCTCGCAGAAGTCGGGATTAATCGCCAATGCCTGTTCGAAATATTTAATCGCCTGTTGAGATTGGCCCAATCCTTGAAAAGCATTACCTAAGTTGAAGTAGATTCCCGGGTTATTGGGTCGCAATAGCTGGGCTTGCTCGTAATGTTCAATCGCCTCCCGCAGTCGGCCGGAGCCTGACAACATGATGCCCAGATTATGGTGTGCCTCGACATAGTCGGGATTCAGTCGCAGGGCCTGTTCGTAATGTTCTATAGCCTCCTGAGGCCGTCCTGTTTGAGTCAGCGCGCAAGCCAAGTTGTAGTGTACCAGCCAACAAGCCGGATTTTTTTCCAGTGTCGCCCGGTACAGCGCAAACTCATCACTGAAGTGCGCGCTTTGCCGCCACGTCAGAAAGGCGAGCGTTCCCACCGCCACGATAACGACAAACATCGCCGCCCACGCCGCTGCTCCGCTCCACAGTCGATGCCATGCTGCAACGCCCGCGGATGCCAGTGCAATCACCCCGATAATGGCGATGTGCTGATAGCGGTCGGCCACCAGCGAGTATTTCATGAAACCCACGTCCGTGAAGCCCATCACAGGCACAAGTGCTACGCAGAAAAACCCCCAGGCAAACAAAAATGGCCGACTCCAACTTTTTCTATATAGCCAAAGTACGGCAGTTACGGTCAATGCCGCTAAAAGCGGCAAGCACCACAATAGATTGCCGCCATCGATGTGCCACTGTGGATAGATAAAGACCAGGTCAATCGGCAAAAGCGCTTTATAAAGGTAAAACCACGCCGCGCCACCGGCGCCCAGCAGACGTTCGCCAAAGCAGGTGGTCCGGATCACAACTTCCGCTCCATGCGTTTGGAACCACAAGTTCACTCCTATCAGCACCGTGGCAACCAGGAAAAAGGGTGCGATTCGCAATAAATCCCGGCGCATGAATGGGCTAGAAGGGGACAGTCCCATTTTCGCCGACCATGCTTGCATGGTGCCCGCGAAAATTGGGACAGTCCCCATGGGGCGCAGCCACCAGATGATTCCTAAAAGCAGCAGCGGCAACATGGCCACCGATCCCTTGCTGAGCATAGCCAACAGGAACGCCGCTAGGCTCAGCCAATAGAAGAGTGGACAGTGGACAGTGGACAGTGGACAGTAGCGAGTGGCGTGTGGCGAGGAGAGAGTGGCGAGTGGAGAGTGATTTTTTTCTCGTTCCCACGGTCCTCCGTGGGAACGCGCTGGCGCCATGCCCACGCTTGTCGTGGGCATGTCGGCCTTTAAATACCACAGAATAGACAGCAGGAAGAACAACATCGCCATCATGTTTTTCCGCGAGGCGATCCAGGCCACCGACTCCACGTTTACCGGATGCACGGCGAAAATCATGGCCGCCAAGAATGCCCCGGGAATGGACAATTTCCGCAAAATCAACCAAATCAGCAGCGCCTCGGCGATGTGCAATATCAGGTTGGTAACGTGGTACCCCGTCGAGTTCATATCCCAAAGCCTCCACTCGATCCAGAATGTATTATTGGTCACCGGCCAGTAGTCTGGCGCGTCTATGGTGCACCAGAATCGGTATGGGCCGTCGGAGGCTTTGATGAGCTTGTTTTCTGTCAGAAGCACGTCGTCGTCCAGAACAAAGCCACCGCTTATGGAGGGCAGATAAGCGATGAATGTAGCGATGATGATTAGCGCTACTCCTGCCAGCACAAGGTGGTGTGGCGCCAATGTGAAAAACAGTTCCTGACTTGATTGAGGAGCAGACTGATTAGCGGATTTTCTTCGTTTGGACATTAGTTGAGCCTATTCCCACTTAGGAATGGGGTTGGGTCTCATTTCTTATCATTTCTTTTACTAACTAATCCCCGATTTCTAATCGCCAATCCCTTTTTCGATTAACTCCAGACATATTTCCCGCACGCGGTTTGGATTGACGTTGGGATTTTTCTTTTTGGCCTGGCCAATGAGTTGTCCGACGTTATTTTATTTATCTTGTTTTTTAGCGGATAGGAGTTCGATATATCTTTTTTCAATTTCAAGGAAATCATCGCGGCTAGTATTGAGTCGCATGAATTTTTCCACGGATTCTTTAGCGGTTTTTTCAAATTCTTCATCGGAATTTATATGAATCAAGTCGTTTTGTTGCAGATAAGTTTTTATGTTGTTATACCATAGAGTCCCGGCCATTTCGTAATATTTATTATAAATGGCCCGAATAGAAGAATTACTCTGATTTTTGGCTATAGCATCGTCAAGTTCTTTATCCAGTTCCGTTTCCAACGCTTCCGGCAGATGAGGATTGCGCTGCGCGGCCTTAGCCCAGTCCACGGCTAATTCATCCAGGAATAGCGTCCGTTTTTTGTCCAGTTCAGAACGAGTTTCCGCGATCGCATTTTGTTTTTTTATGTCATCAGCCAGTTTCATTTCATCCTCCAGCAGCTTTTTTACATTCTCTTCTCTTTTGGATAGATCTTTTGCATACTCATTTAGTTTATTCTCCCGCGCGGTTAGTTCTTTCTTTTTAACTTCTATTTTATTCAGAGCATCACGGGCCTCTTTTTCCTTCTTGGCGATTTCCTTTGCTTTTTGATTTATTTTATCGAGGGTATCTTGGTTGCGTTTTAAAATATCCTCGTTTAGTTTTTGTTGTTCAAGCACTTTCGGTGATATATCATCATTTTTTGAGCAGCCCGACATCAAGATGGATGTTCCCAAGGCAACAAATAAAAAAGACCGCATGTTTAGAGCCATTGCCGAATAAATGATCATGGTTCTTTACGTATTTTATTTACGTCTCCTTCTCGATTAGGTCCAAACAAATCTCCCTTACTCGATTCGGGTTGACGTTGGGATTTTTCTTTTTGGCCTGGCCGATGAACAAATATAAACGGGGCATTCTGATTTTCATCAACAAGAGAATGTCATCATATTTCTGTTTATTCCTGATAGTCTTTGTGGGTAATCACGCTTTGTCCTGTGCTTGAAAGCCGATGCGCCGCCGGGGAGGCTCAGACGGAGGTTGTAGGAGCGGCTGGAGTTTTTGCCAGATGATTCGCAGCGTTTGATCGTGCTGGAGCAGCGTTTTGTCGATCTCGGCCAGTCGCTTGAGAATGGCCGCGTTGGCGGCGAGCCGTTCGCGCATTTGGACGAACGCCCGGACCACATAAACGCTCATGGCCACGGATTCCGGGCTGTTTAATACGTTTGCGGCCATTATTGCGCCATGCTCGGTAAAGGCATAGGGGGGATACTTGGCATATCGGCCAGGCTTTAAGGCCGTATTTTTCGACACCAAAGGAGGGGTGTCTAAGGTCACAAATTGTGACCTTAAAGCCGCACGCCCGTCGCTAGTTAAAACTCCTTGGGATTTTAATTCGGCAAACTCCTCTGGCTTGAGTTGGAAGCTGAAATCTTCAGGAAACCGCTCCGAGTTGCGTTTAGCCGCTTGGTTCAACACTTTTGTCTGCACGCCGTAAAGGTCCGCGAGATCGGCGGCGAGAATCACACGCTGGCCGCGAATGGTCAAAATCAGATTATCGATGGGCGGTTTGCCTTTCATGATGCTTTGATCTCATAAGGCATGGAGGGGCATGGATGGAAGTTGCGAAACCGCAAGCGGTTTCATTAATATATTCAACAATATGTATTCATCATTTTTGCTTTTACTAATCTCCAATCCATTTCTCAATCAATTCCAGACATATTTCCCGGACGCGGTTGGGATTGACGTTGGGATTTTTCTTTTTGGCCTGGCCGATGAGTTGTCCGATGCCTTTTTGCTTGCCTTCTTTTACCTCGGCGGCGATTTTGGGGTTGGCCGCCAGGAGTTCGCGGCAGAGGTTGACCAGGGCGGATTCGTCGATTTGTTCGATGCCCAGGTTTTTGACGGCCTCGGCCACCGAATGGCCGGAGGAGAGCATGTCGGAGAGGACTTCGCGGCCTCGGCTGGTGTCGAGTTTGCCTGCGAGGATTTCGATTAAGAGTTCGGCCAACGCCTTGGGGCGGAGGGGATATTTTGAGATATCGATCTGCCGCTCGTTTAGCACGCGGAGCACGTCTTGCTGCATCCAATTGCCGGCCATTTTGCCGTCGCCGCAAGCCTCGGCCAGTTGGATGTAGTAATCCACCAATGCCCGGCCCTGGTTTACAAGCACGTCGCTGTCGTAAGGGGTGATGCCGTAGGTGTTTTCCAGGCGGGCGCGGAGATCGGCGGGCAATTCACCCAGGGATGCGCGGATTTGCTCGACTTCCTCGTCGGTGACCGTGACCGGCGCCAGGTCGGGATCGGGAAAATAGCGGTAGTCGCTGGATTCTTCCTTGGAGCGTTGTTCGTGCGTGATTTGCCCGGCCTCATCCCAGCCGCGGGTGGATTTGGGCACGTCGCCCAGTTTATGTCCGGTTTCCAGCCAAAGCCGATATTGGCGCTGGGCTTCGTAGGCCAAGGCCCGTTCGACCGCGCGGAAACTGTTCATGTTTTTGACTTCGACGATGGGGGTGGCGATTTTTCCTTGCGGGGAGTCGATGTGCAGGTTGATGTTGGCGTCCACGCGCAGGCTGCCCTCCTGCATGTTGCAGTCGGAAACGCCGAGGTAGTTCAGCAGCAGTTTCAATTCCGTGAGATATGCCTTGGCCTCGGCGGGCGAGCGGAGATCGGGCTGGCTGACGATTTCCAGAAGCGGCGTGCCCGCGCGATTCAGGTCGATGCGGCTGTCGGCCTTGCCCGAGACTTCGTCGTGCATGCTTTTGCCGGCGTCTTCCTCCAAATGGGCGCGGATGATGCCGATTCGCTTCGGTTCGAGGCGGCCCTTGGGATCGGAGATGGTCAAATAGCCGTCGCGGCTAAGGGGCAGGTCGAACTGGCTGATTTGATAGCCCTTGGGCAAGTCGGGATAATAATAGTTTTTCCTGTCCCATTTGGTGAAATGGGGGATTGTGCAATTCAGGGCGACGGCGGTTTTTAAAGACAACTCGAAGGCCTTGCGGTTCATCACCGGCAGCGTGCCCGGCATGCCTATGCACACCGGACAGGTCTGCGTGTTCGGAGGGGCGCCGAATTTGGTGCTGCAGGCGCAAAACATCTTGCTCTCGGCGAGCAACTGTACGTGCACTTCCAGACCGATGATGATGGTGTAAGGTTCGCTCATGGGATTATCGGGTTGAACTTGGTGGAATCCTCCGGCATAAGCGCCGGGCTGCCGGGTATAGAGTCTTGTTTGAGGTTTGAGCGCGTTTTGCGTGCATGTTTTTATTGCAATTTGAAATTTGCAATTTTAAATAAATTTGGTTGAGAGCGTATGCCGCGATAGGATTTTTATATAATAATTTTATAGGCGCAGTATAGCGTTTCCGTGCCGGGCGTAAAAAGGGTTTAGAAAATGAATTATCCATCCGGCAATTTTCCATGCCAGGAAATTGCTTAATTTATCCCCCCGCCATCCGGGTGGCTGGGACAACCTTTCGATATATTCAATACCGGTAAATGCAACCGAATAACCCCAATAACGGTATTAACGGTTCAGCGGAGAAAGTGGAAAATAGCGGCGGAGAAGGGCTGATGGCAATTTTTATGGGGGAAACCACGTTATTCTTGCTTTGTTCAAGCTAATCTTAAAAAGGCGTGGATCATTATTCCAAGGATTAGATTTTGGGGCGTCTTGGGATATTTTGTGTAACAACCGGATTAGCTCCCAAAACTCGACAATTTCATGAACCCGAACCCGACCAACTCCAAAGTGCTGGTAGTCGATGACGACCCGGCCATGCTGCGCATGCTTTCCCGATGGTTGGAGAAAGGGGGCTATTCAACGCGAGTGGCTTCGGACGGATTGCAGGCCTTGATGATGATCGAAGCCGATTGCCCGGATTTCGTGATCACCGACTGGGAAATGCCCAACATGGACGGCCTGGAGCTTTGCCGCAGGCTCCGCGATCTTCCGCTGCCGCATTACGTTTTCATCATGTTCCTCACGGTCAAGTCGGCTTCGGAGGAGATGATCGCGGGTTTGGAAATCGGGGCGGACGAGTTTCTGTGCAAGCCGGTATATCAAGAAGAACTGCTGGCGCGGATGCGCGCCGGGTCGCGGGTGTTGGAACTGGAAGGCCGGCTGAATATGATGGCTCATACCGATCCCTTGACCGGATTGATGACCCAGCGGACCTTTTATGACATCTTGGGGAAGGAATGGTATCGGGCGAAACGGTATCAATTGTCGCTCTCGTGCGTGATGATAGACTTGGATTTCTTCAAGCGGATTAACGATATCCACGGCCACCAGGCCGGCGACGTCGTTTTAAAGAGCGTCGCCGAATTGCTGCTGGAAAGCAGCCGCCGCAGCGATTCCGTTTGCCGGTACGGCGGCGAGGAATTCTGCATCCTGTTGCCGGAGACCAACGAAGCCGATGCCGCGGCCTGGGCCGAACGCGTCCGTTTAAAGATGGCGGAACTGGAAATCCCCGCCGGCGATAAACATATCCGCTTAAACGGCAGCTTCGGCGTGTCGCAACGGCACAACGATACGCATACGCCGGAAGCCCTGGTCGATCAAGCGGACCAGGCCCTGCTTTGCGCGAAGCGAACCGGGCGCGATCGCGTGATCGGCTACGAGTCGCTCAACGAAGCCGGCGAGTTGGAACTGGTGACCACTGAAACCGATTTATTCAAAGGCATCCTGGCGCGGCACATCATGACCCCGATGGTCATGTGTCTGCGGGAAGACCAGACCATAGGCCAGGCCGCCGAGTTCTTTATCCGTTCCCGCATCAATTCCACGCCTATCATCGACGCCCAGGGCAAACTCTGCGGCATGCTTTCGGAAAAAGATCTCATGGCCGCCATGATCTCGTTGAATTGCTGGAAACATCCGGTTTCCAGCGTGATGAGACCCAACGTCATCACTTATGAAGAAGATACGCCCGCCCGCACCATCTACGAATTCCTCTGCCGCGTGGCGATGCGGCGTATTGTAATTGTCAAGGACGGATGTCCCACGGGCACCATCAGCCGCGGGACGTTGTTGCGACTGTTCCGCAATTTGGTGTGTAGCAAGGGTCTACTCGAACCTGAACAGGGCGAAAGGGCGCGCACAAACGCCGATCCACTTCATTCCCGAGAGCGTTTGGAGGAAACCACCCGCCAACTGTCGGTTCAGGTTTCCCAACTGCAACTGCACTTACAAGACGACAACAAAGACATTATGCCTTATGTTATCGGCGGAGCGACGGGAATGCAGGGCCTGGTCGATGACTTGTTGGCCTACGCCCAATACGCCGATTCCGGCAAGAGCTTAGCGGCTGACGGGCAATTCATGATGACCGAGGGAAATTGCGCGGATTAAGTCAAATCAGAGTGAATCATTATTATCCGCCCTGTTCATGCTCCGTTCCCAGCGCTATTATCCGTCTGCGCCTCCACCGTCGGATGTAACATGCCAAGCAAGGCATCTGCACCAAACCTCCACACCCGGAACAGCGAACCGGCCGGCCGGCAGGCGGAATGAAATACATATCCTTCTGAAAAAATCGGGGTGGATAATCGCGGCGCTTCCCTTGGGCAATGGCGCAAACCGTTCCTCGGCTGACGCCCATCCGTTGGGCAATCGCTCGTTGAGATAAACTGCCCCCGGCTAACATCTGCCGGATTTCCTTGACAATGTCGCTGGCAATCATAGCGATGGCTCCTTGGCATTTATACACTTAAAAAATCGATCAAATAAGCAAAAATCCATGCCCCTTGATTGCGAAGATCCGCCGAGAATACGTCCTGAAATTAAGCCCTTTGTTCATATTGGTGGCAGTGAGATTCCTACCCAAAAATGTGCACGTGCGTACATAACAACAGCAGATTAGCACATACTGTACACTAGTCAATATAACAAATGAACAGTTATATGTACTTTTTATGTCAGCAGGAAAAGATCCCAATATAGAAAGGTTGGTCAAGAGAATTGATTCAACTCAGGCTGTAAAAATAATGGGGTAATTACCCCCATAAATGTCGTCACTTCTTTTTCCCACCCCATTATTGAGTTTGACGAATACGTTGACTGAGTTGATTAAATGCAATACACAAGCGATACTAATCGGGACGCGAAGTGCGCAACGCGGCGGAAACCAGGGGAAATAGTGGTCAGGGTTCGACCCCTCAGGATTCAGAACTCGAAACGTGATTGAATCCTGAACCCTGACCCCCGAACCCTTCTTTAGCCGCGGTCTTCGGCAGGCTGATCATGCAAATATTGTCGCTTTTGAACATCTCTTTCAAGTCGGTCTTGGCCGAGGGCATTTCGATCTCGCGTTCTGATGAAGTTGCCGCCTCATTTACAGTCATGGCCTTCATGCCGGCTATCAGCTTGGATGCCATTTCATTTTCCACATTCAGACAAGACAGATCGACGCCGGGTTCGATCGGATCGGGCGAACATTCGTGGGGATTTTTCAGTTTTTTTGCGTGATCTTCAATCGTTGATGGATTCCGTGCGTTGGGCTTGGTCTCGTTCAACGTTGATTTGCAAGAGATGATGCTCTTCGATCCGTCGGCGGCAATAACGCACCAGGCGTCGTTTTCCAGGCGGGGTTTTTCCACAACCAGAGGCGGCCAGTGCGGCAAGGAAGACCGGCCGGCGCTGGTTTCCTTGTGCACGAGCGATTTCAAGATGATGTTTTGCGTGCGGGCGGCCATAGGCGGGTGCGTGTAGGCAGGGCGACCGGTTGGTTACGCCGGTTATTTCAATTCAGGATGTTCCGTTTGTTTGGGCCGACAGTTGCACTGTCGCCCCAACTGAGTTCAGCGGAGAATCAGGCTGCTTCGGAAGCCGATTTCACCTCGGCCCAGGTCCGCCTGTACTGCAACGCTTCAAGCAATTCGGCCAAGCTGAGCGTTTTGTTCTCCAATTCCAGGGGAATTTCCATACCCGGGTCGCAAACCAAATCAACCGTTCCATCTTCGCCGATCAGGGCATCGAACTCCCGGAGCAAACCGTCTTGGACGGCCTGACGAATCAAGTGCCCTCGGGTGGCCGAAACCTCGGTGGCGCGATCACCCAGGCTATCGGCGGCACGCTTGGCCAGCGCGGGCAGATATTCGCTGGGAACCTCAATAATTTTTGGAACATATACTTTAACTTGCATGGGATCTCGCTCCTACGTCATGGATCATGCTCTCTACACCACCCCCTAATATGGGGCAGGGGGGCGAGCAGAGCGACAATGCTTGCGCATGTGAAACGTATCGGCATGGCGCAAGTAACGGTCGCACCGTTTTTTCAGGATTTTCAGAGCCTGCGGGTAGATTGAGAATTATGTATACTTTCGGACGCTACCCTGTTGCCATTGCCATTTACTTTACCGGACAATTTTGCTTAGTCTGCCAATTTTAACCGATATATAACCCTCCTTCAGAGTAAAAAGCCGGACTAGTTTATTCAATAATTAATTGAAAGATTTCTAAAACCGGCTTGTGGTATAGGTAGGAGCACACCTGATGGACGACACGCCTACGACCCGTCCAAGTTTGTTGGTGTGCCTCCGTAATCTCCAAGACCAACAATCTTGGGAGGAGTTTTATGCCATCTATCAGCCGTTGGTGTTTCGGATGGCTCGAAGTCAGGGTTTTCAAGATGCGGATGCATCGGAGTTGACACAGGAAGTTTTTGTGGCCGTGGCCTCGGCCATCCAGCGGTGGGACCCGGATCCCCAGCGTGGGAGCTTTCGGGGTTGGTTGTTCCGCATAGCCCGAAACCTGATGATAAACTGGCTGGCTTACCGGCGGCGGCATCCGACGGGCGCCGGCAACAGCGACATCCGTAGACTATTGGCCGAGCAACCCGATCCTCACGATTTGGACCGGGAGGACTCGGCTGTTTTCGACCGGGAATACAAGCGTCAGGCGTTTGCCTGGGCTGCGGAACAAATCCGCGGCGAGTTTCGCGAAAGCACGTGGCAAGCCTTCTGGCTCACAAGTGTCGAGAATCGGCCCGTGCCCGAAGCGGCGAAAGAGTTAGGCATCTCGGCCGGCGCGGTTTACATCGCCCGCAGTCGAGTAATGGCGCGGCTAAGACAAAAGATCGAAACCTTGGAAGAATAAATAATATGCAATAAAACCGCTTGCGGTTTTGCGCGGGTGCTGTGAAATAATTGGAAAAACCGGTATGGCCAAGCAGGATTGGCCATGGCACCCAACTCGGGATTACGGTTTTTATGATTCCATCCAATTCACAATGCGATCGGCGGCAGCTTCGGGAACTCCTGGACGATCGGTTGCCTCCGAAGTCCCAGGATGAGTTGGCCCGGCATCTCGAGTCCTGCGCGGATTGCCGAAAAGAGCTGGAATCGTTGGCGGCCGGACAGGATTGGTGGGACGATGCCCAGCAGTTGCTCAGCACCATGGTAAATTTAATGGGTGCGACGAGCACCGATAACGTTTTGGCGCCGAGCAACAAGGTCCACAACGCGGGTTGTATGACACTGGAATTTCTTTCGCCTTCCGACGACCCGACCAAGCTTGGCCGGCTCGGCCCTTATGAGATCGCGAAAGTCATCGGCCGCGGCGGAATGGGAATCGTATTGAAAGGTTTTGATACGGCGCTTAATCGTTACGTGGCCATAAAGGTTTTAGCGCCGCAATGGATCCATAGCGCCGCCGCTCGGCTCAGGTTTGCCCGCGAGGCCAAAGCCGCGGCGGCCGTGGCGCACGAGCATGTGATCGCCATTCATGCGGTTGATTCAGCGAACGAGGTGCCCTACCTGGTCATGCCGTTTATCGACGGCATATCGTTGCAGGACAGGATCGATCGCGCGGGTGCCACTGGCTATGCCAGTGTCAACGGCCCGCTGGAATTGGAAGAAATTCTCCGCATCAGCGTTCAAATTGCGGAGGGCTTGGCGGCCGCGCATGCTCAAGGCCTGGTGCACCGCGACATCAAGCCGGCCAATATTTTGCTGGAGAACGGCAAAGAGCGGGTCTTGATCACCGATTTCGGCCTTGCCCGGGCGGTGGACGACGCAAGTTTCACTCGCAGTTGTTTTATCGCCGGCACCCCGGAATACATGGCCCCGGAACAGGCCAACGGAGAACCGGTCGATCATAGGATCGATCTATTCAGCCTGGGCAGCGTGATGTACGCCATGTGCACGGGGCAATCGCCCTTTCGTCGGGAAACGACCATGGCCGTGTTGCGGCAAATTTGCGAGGGAACGCCTCGAACGATCCGGGAGATCAATCCGAACATACCCGTTTGGCTGGAACGGATCATTGCCCGATTGCACGCCAAAAATCCGGCGGATCGATACCAAACCGCCGGCGACACGGCGGATTTGCTGAAACAATGGTTGGCTCATGTCGAGCAGCCGTCCGTGCATCCCCGGCCGCGTTATCCGTCCGGAGGATGGCGGCCGTTCGCGGGATTTTCGAGGCGGATTTTTCCGGTGCGCTGGATGACGGCGGCGCTGTTGCTCATGCTTGCCGCTCTTACGACAACGGAACTTACCGGCGCCACCCGCCTGATGCATTTGGTTTTTGGCGGCAATGACGCCGGGCAGACCACACGGTCGCCCGCGGTTTCGGCAGTTCGCCGAGCCGAGATGCCATCGGCAAAGCCAGGCGCAAGCGAATTCCTTGCAGATAAAGAAACCGCCTTTGAGAAACGAATTGCCGACCTGTGGCGGCAAGTAGGGGAGTTGGACGAGAAGCTCTCCGCGGGCGAATCATCCGACATAGCGCCGGAAAGGCTCGGGCAATTCCGCTCGCAACTGGCTCAATTGCAGGCGGAACTGCCGGAATATCGTCAAGACTCGCAGATCGATCAACTCCGTCAAGTCAAAGCGGCAATGGAACGGCTCAAACCGCAAACTTCGCCGCCGGAAGCCGGGCAAGGGATCGATTCGTCAATGATGGAGATAAGCGATCGCATCGAACAATTAAACCAGGACCTGTACAGGAATTTTCCTTGAAAATAGGCTATTGAAAACGTCCCCTCTCCCTTTGGGAGAGGGTTAGGGTGAGGGCGGTCGGCATGGGAAAAACCTATTTCCCACATACTAACAATCCATGCCCTCACCCCCGGCCCCTCTCCCAAAGGGAGAGGGGAGTGTTGCATGAAGATTTAATATTTTTCACAAAGGAGTTTTTTTATGTCGTCGCGAAAACTGTGTGTGGTTTTGCTTTTGGTTTTGACAATTCTTTGGGGGCTGTCGGTCGGCAATGTCCAAGCGCAGGGCCGGAACGAAAACAAAGGAGCAGGCGCATCGGCCTCATCAGAGGTAACAGATCTGCCATCGGAATCTACCTCTACCTCTTCCTCTTCCTCTTCCTCTTCTTCTAACTCCGCATCTAGTACAGGAACGGCCGGGGACCAGCCTCAGCAGACAACCGGAACGACCGGGCCACAGCTTGTGCAGCCCACACAGCTCCCACAGACCGCAACGCAGGGAACGCCCGCAACGTCGAGAAAGCCTGAGAAGCCTGAGAAGCCTGAGAATAAACGTCCGGTGGCGGGACGGGCGGCTGGGGGCGGGGGCAGTTATCGCATAACGGGTGGAACGGGTGTGTCTAATGGTCAATCTCAAGGATATGGCAGTGCGTGGACCATCGAAAATGGCCGTTTATCTGTGCTTGGGCCTAACGGTCAATTTCAAGTATATAGCGATAAGCAATGGAAGAGCGAAAATGGCCGTTTGCAAGTGCTTGGGCCTGACGGTCAATTTCAAGATTATGGTCCATTCCCCCCCGGAGTGAATGTAGGAAGGAATGTAGATGTAATGATAAAGGCCCAGGCCCAGGCCCAGGGCCAGGAGGGATTTAGGAGGGTCGAGAGATCTTTCGGCAGAGCCGATGGACTGATCATGGGTCGGCGGTCGTTGAGTGGTCCAGTCGATCCTGAGACGCGGGCACTGGAGGAAAAGGAACAAAAACTCGACGAAGACGTACAAAAAACCGCGGACCAATATAAATCTGCCACGGACAAGGAAGAGCGAGCAAAGCTGAAGAAGCAACTCGAGGAGCTTGCAGGCCAGCAGTTCGATATCCGCCAACAATTTCGTGGACTGGAAGTCAAACACTTGGAAAACGAACTCGCCCGAATTCGCGATTCGATCCAAAAGCGGACCGAGAACCGCGAGCAGATAATAAAACGCCGCGTTGCGCAATTGGTGCACGAGGAAGAGGACCTGGAATTCTAACCGAGTTCTCCAGCCATTAAACACCACGGAGGCACGGAGCACGCGGAGAAAACATAATTGTTTTTATTCAATCTCCGTGACCTCCGTGTCTCCGTGTTGATAAAGTGTTGTCAAGGAAGGAGCTTAGCGATGTATCGAGAATTTACTTTCTTAATGCTGATCGGCCTCTTCGCAGCGGCGCTGCCGGCCTCTAATGTACGAGCTCAAAATCAAGGCGGTTTCCGAGGCGGCAGAGACGCGAATATGCAAATCAACAGAAACATACAAATGGACATGGGCTTGGCCCTGCTTTTGAAAAACCAGAAGCTCCAAAAAGAATTGGATCTCACCGATGAACAAAAAGATAAAGTTGCTAAAGCGGCCGCGGAATCGTCCAGTGCGATGGCCAAAAGACTGTCCTCCTTGCCAATGCGCAATCCGCTCCAATCAAAGCCCGAAATCGCTGCGATGGAAATCGTTGATTTGAGGATGGAACATGAAGATAAACTAATGAAAAAGCTCCGTGAGATTCTACTGCCCAACCAGTTCCAGCGGCTCGGCGAAATCTATATCCAGTCACAAGGCGTCATGGCATTGTTTACCCCGGGCGTTATCGAAGCCCTGGCTCTCACCGCTCAACAACAAAAAGACATGAAGGATATCCAAAGTAAATTCAGAGGCAAAATGATGAATGCCCCTATGCAGACGTGGGATGTGAAATCAGATGACCCCCAAGCCAAGACGGGTTACGGATATGGTTTTAAGGTATCTACCCCTGAGACGCTCAAAGTGCAAAAGAACTTGTCAAAGCAGTGCGATGATAAACTGCTCGAAATCCTCACGCAAGATCAACGCGACCAATTCGAAAAGCTGAAGGGAGTAAAAACTGATATCAAACTTCCTTCTACCAAGATGAGCTCCAGCATGCAAAGCCGGAACGATTCCGGCGGGAGCGGAGAAGGTAGCGGAAGAGGTGGCGGAGGAGGGAATTAATAACGCGCTGGGCGGCACATCGCGCAACTCCTGCACAAGTAGCAGGACCTGGAATTCCAACTGCACCGCCTGCACCGCGTGGAACCCGGGTTAAAAAAGTCTTAGGACGTCTACTGCTTTGTACAAAACCAAGGGGTTTTTTGCAGAACATTAGACGCTCTAATTATTTCTTGTACGCAATGATATCATTCCAACCCTATTTGAGCGGTTTTTCCATTCCCAGGAATCCCCTATTTTGTGATTGACCTATGCGATAGGTGTAAAGTATACTAAAGTCCACTTATTCAATCGGTTTAAGCCTCCAAAGGCTGAGGATGGTCAAACCGGAACCGTAACGGTATTGTGGTGGTTTCGGAGAATAGATATTATCCCTGCTCGTTTTCAAGACGAGGAGAAAACCATGGCACAAACATCTTCAATAGAGTGGACCGAATCGACGTGGAATCCCGTGACTGGATGCACGAAAATCAGCGCCGGCTGTGCGCATTGCTATGCCGAGCGGATGGCAAAGCGGCTCAGGGCGATGGGCCAACACCGGTATCGCAATGGGTTCAGGGTCACGCTTCAGCCCGACGTGCTCGATACGCCCCTGCGTTGGCGGCGGCCGCGAATGATCTTCGTCAATTCGATGAGCGATCTTTTTCACGAAGATGTCCCGGCCGATTACATTGCCAAAGTATTCGCCGTGATGCAAGAGGCCTTGCAACATACTTTTCAAGTCCTGACCAAGCGTCCCCAGCGTGCGGCGGAACTTGCCCCCGATCTCCCTTGGCCCGCCAACGTTTGGATGGGCACGACAGTTGAAAGCGCCGATTATATTTATCGGATTCGCTCGCTAGTCGGGATCCCCGCCAATATTCGCTTCTTGTCCCTTGAACCATTGCTGGGGCCAATACCAAAATTACCGTTAAAAGGCATCCATTGGGCAATCGTGGGCGGCGAGTCAGGACCGGATGCCAGAGCGATGCAATCCAGATGGGTTTTTCAAATTCGTGATCAGTGTCAAGAAAGCGGAGTGCCGTTTTTCTTCAAACAATGGGGCGGGGTGAATAAATCCGTTGCAGGGCGAGAACTCGACGGGCGAATTTGGGACAATATGCCATTTTCAGTGGGGAGTGTCAATGAAACGATCTCGCGATTTGTGGCATGAACTCTGTGAAAAGTATGAACATCCAGATAATCTTCCTACTTGGGAGGAAGCCGGCAAATGGACAAAGGACAAATTATATTTCTGGAAAAGGTATATTGATATAACAACAGCGGCCATGGTTGGCAACCGCGCTTTCCCGGGAGGTTTGGTTTATGTGGACTTATTTGGTGGAGCCGGGGTCTGTTCGTTAAAAGGATCAAATAGGCGTTTTCCTGGATCGGTAATAATCGCCGCTCATGCAAAAAAAGCATTTAGTAAAATTATCGTTTGTGAAAACGATCCTTCGCTTGCTGAAGCTTGTCGTATTCGATTAAGTCAATCTGGAACCAAGTCCGAAATTGAATTACTGACAGGCGATTGTAATATATTGATCCATCAGGTTGTTGCCAAAATTCCCGCCCGATCTTTGACTTTGGCTTTTATCGATCCCAAGGGCCTGGATGCCCAATTTAATACTATTGAAACACTGGCAAAGAGTACGAGAACTGATTTTGTTATCCTTTTTGCTGATGCCTATGATATAAACCGTAATCATGAGCATGTGTATCGACAGGATCTAAATTCAAAGTTGGATCAAGTGTTGGGACCTTATAATGATTGGCGGTCAAAATTAGATAAACTTTCTAACCCAGATCACATTACTAAACGCCAGCTTTTTGCCGATATTTATAAGAGACAACTGGAAAAGCTACTCGGATACAACTTTTTTGATGAAAAAGTTATGAAATGTAGAGGAAAACCTCTTTACCGACTTGTTTATGCATCTAAGGATAAACTTGGCCTTAAGTTTTGGCAGGAAGCCGTTAAAGAAGATTCTAGTGGACAACGAAATCTTTTCGATTAAACAATTTCTTTATCCCACATCGCCCAGCTCTAATGCCTTTCCGTAGCGGCGGAGCATCATTGTGCGGAGTTTGGCGTGTGGCTCTTGGGACAGGCCGGGGTCGGCGGAGACCAGGGTTTGGGCATCGCGGCGGGCTTCGGTCAGGAGGTCGGTGTCGCGCAATAGGTCGGCGATCAATAGCGGGGGCAGGCCGTGCTGACGGGTGCCGATAAGTTCGCCGGGACCGCGAAGGCGGAAGTCGGTTTCGGCAAGCTCAAAGCCATCAGTCGATGAGACGAAGGCCTTTAGGCGTTCGATCGATTCCGGAGTTTGCGGATTGCCGAACACACAGCAGAACCCGCCGAATTTTCCACGGCTTATGCGACCGCGTAATTGATGCAACTGGGCCAGGCCGAAACGTTCGCCGCTCTCGACGGTCATCAGTGTGGCATTGGGCACGTCCACGCCCACCTCGACAACCGACGTTGAGACTAATACCTGGATTTCACCGCGACGAAAATCGTCCATTACGGCGTCTTTTTCCGCGGGGGTCATGCGGCCGTGGATCAGGCCGAGGCGGAAATCGGCCAGTGGGCCGTTCGTCAGGCCCTCGAAGGCCGCATCCAGGCTCGCGGCGGCCGTCTGGTCCGATTCCTCGACCAGGGGCGTAATGACGTATCCTTGCCGGCCTTCGCGGAGTTTTTTCTTGAAGAACTCCCACCACTTATCGCGCTTTTCCTCATCGGCCAGATAAGTATGCACTTTTTGCCGGCCCGACGGACAATCGTGGAGCGTGGATACGTCCAAATCGCCAAACAAAGTCAGCGCAATGGTACGCGGGATGGGCGTGGCGGTCATCACCAGATAATGCGGATCCGGTCCAGCGTACTTCAACAGCGCCCGCTGGCGTACGCCGAACTTGTGCTGCTCGTCGATTACCACCAGTCCGAGTTTGGCAAACGATACGTCTTCCTGGATGACCGCCTGCGTGCCGACGACCATGTCCACCTCGCCGGCGGCAATTTGCCGCAATAGCGTGCCGCGCTGTGCGCTTGACAATCCGCCGGTCAACTGCGCGCGGCGGACTTTGCTTGCCGCGAGTAATTTATCCAACGTGAGCACGTGTTGTCGGGCAAGGACTTCGGTCGGGGCCATCAAGACCGCCTGATATCCATGTGCCACGGCCAAGAGCATCGCGTACACGGCCACCACGGTTTTTCCGCTGCCCACTTCGCCCTGCAATAGCCGATTCATCGGAAGCGGTCCGGCCATGTCGCCGGCAATTTCGGCAATCGCCTGCTTTTGGCCCTCGGTCAGTTCGAATGGGAACAGGCGGCGGATCCGGGCGTCGATCCGCGCAGTGGCTTCCAGCGCCGGCGCGCGGCGCTCGTCGTGCTGCTGCCGTCGCTTTACGGCCAAGGCCAATTGCAACACAAAAAGCTCTTGATACACGAATCGCCGCCGCGCACGTTCGAGACTTTCCCGGTCGTCGGGAAAATGAATTTGCGGAAGTGATTGCCTGATGGGCCAGAGGTTATGGGCGTCGAGATATTCGGCTGGAAAGACCTCGTCGAGCAGTTCCGCGTAATTTTCCAGTGCGCCGCTGACGATCTTACGCAATTGCCACTGTTGCAGACCTTCGGTGAGCGGGTAGACCGGGAGGATTTTGCCCGCCGGCTCGTCTTCATCCTGGGCGAGCATATCCACGCGCGGATGGTGCATCTGCCAAATCAGCCCTTCGAACTTGGGTTTGCCCGAGACCGCCACGCGTTGGCCGTAATCAAATTTTTCCCGCATGAATGGCTGGTTGAACCAGAGTGCGCGTAGATAGTCGGTCCCTGAGCGGATAAGCACGCCCAGCACCACCTTGCCGGATTGGGACGTGCGCAGTTCGATGTCGTCGACCACTCCGCGGATGGTTTGCAGCTTGCCTTCCTCCAGATTTGCGATTGCGCGCTCGTCGGTAAAATCCTGGTAATCGCGGGGAAAATAGAAGAGCACGTCGGCGACGGTATGAAGCTCCAGTCGATTGAGCAATTCCGCCCGTTCCGGCCCCACGCCCTTGAGATACTGCACCGGCGTGGTAAGCGATTTGGCGGGCGTGGGTGAGGATGAAGTCATTACCCTATTTTAGAAGACGGAATGGAAATGATGAAGTGGACGGTAGACAGTGTGCGGTGGGCAGTGAAAAACTGTGAACTGTAAACCGAAAACCGTAAATTCTTTCATCACGAAATTGCGAAGGGGCGAAAACACGAAAAAGATTTATAAAGAAACAACCAAAGGATAAGTTTTGACCGGCTTATTTTCATACTTTCGCCCTTTCGTACTTTCGCGTTTTCGTGATGTTATGCGATTCAATATATCACATTTCCTCCCTTACCCCCTCAGCAGCACGGATTTCCAGAAATTTGACAGAAATTGATTGACATTTGCGGTGGGGGGGTAAATTAGGTAAAGTTGCGTTTAGAAGGGAATTATTCTATAGAGAGGCAGCGCTAGCACACGGATATCCGGTAAGTGAATTGTTTTATGTCGGCCCGGCGTGCATTCTTTTATTGGCCCACTTGCGGTGAGTTGGCTTTCTAATGTTTTCGTTGGCGGATATTTTCTGCCGTTATGTCATAGATTCCAAGGTGAAAAGTTTGCCTACAACTTCTAGGGAGATGTGCAATGAAAAATAATTTTATTGAGAAAATTCCCATTATTATTCTAATGTGTACTTGTTGTGTTTTGATATTAGCGCTATATCCGCAGATAATATGTGCGGAAATCGTGAATGGGAGTTTTGAGAGCAGCCCTTCTTTCGATGGTTGGGTAATATCATCCGACCCCGGAACAACGGCAACGATTCTCCCTGGGACGCCCGAAAATCCTGCACCTGAAGGTTTGTACTATGCCAATCTTTCCGCATTTACAAATTCATACGGCCCTCCAGTAGGTGTTGGAATTAGCCAATATATTTTTGCTTCTGCCGGAGAGTCACTAATGTTTGATTATAAGTTATATAGTGGGTTGCCACCTTGTACTTTTGGAGACGTAGGGGCCGTAGTTACTTTATCGGATGCTGGGGGGAATATTGATACCGTATACCTCGGCAATTCAAGTTCCGAAGTCTGGAGTACATCTTCGTTACCTAGTTTTCTGACAAGTGAATATTATACGGTCAATCTCTTTGCTTTCGCACAAATGGTGATGGGCGGGGGCGGTGGCGGAGGAGGAGGGGGTTCTGCATATAGTTATCTTTACTTGGATAATGTGCGATTAGTCCCCGAACCGTCTATCTTCATTCTCCTCGGTATAGGCGCTATCAGTCTATTCGCATACTCATGGCGGCGGCGGAAGCGAACAGCATAAGGGCATCGAAGATAAACGACCGATAAGAAAACGGGCCGTCCGCGCGGGCGGCCCGTTTTGCTTGGGATTGAGAGGATTGACTGACATAATGCACTATAGTATGATATAAAAGTAGGGTATTTGGTCATTTTTGCTAGTGCCGGAGTGCTTGCGTGGCTATGTTGGAAGCTAATGACGATGGTGGATTGAACCTACCCGCCGAATTGATTGGCGCGGTAAAGCCGCACGCCAAATTCGAGTTGGAGGTTGTCGGCGATGTTCTTATCTTGCGCCCGGCGGAAAAAAAACGGCCTTTTTGGCAAACCGCTAGCAGGGAAGAGTGGCTTAAAGCGTTCCGGAAATGGGCTGAATCGCCGCGTCCGCCCGCACCTGATATCAGTCTTGAATCTATGCGACGGGAGAACTTATACGACTGATGTCACGCTTTGCCCTCGATGCCAACATCGTTCTCCGCCTTACGGATACCTCATCGCCCCAATATCCAAAAATACTCAAAGCTATTGCTTCACTGAAAGAAAACAATCATGAATTGTTTTTAGCGCCGCAAGTGTTGATGGAATTCTGGTCAGTGGCGACTCGTCCCGTGGATGTAAACGGATTTGGTTGGCCAATCGAGCTGGTTTTTAGTGAAATTGAAAGACTCTCGGAGCTTTTTCCTCTTTTACCCGAAACACCAGCGGTGTTTGAAGAATGGCTGCGAATAGTCACAGAGCGAAAAGTTGTCGGTAAAAAGGTGCATGATGCAAGAATAGCGGCTTTGCTGAATATTCATGGGATCACCCACATTTTGACATTCAACAGCGGCGATTTCAAGAATTACGGCGTTACGGCCGTATCGCCGGATGAAATTTTGGCACGATAAATATTAGTTTTTTTGCCGTTTATACCGATGCCTCGGACACCCGGCACGAGTGCCGGGGCTAAAACAAAATAATTTCGCGGCCAATTATTGCGCGACCACTGGTCGCGGCTTTAAATACTGACCACCGTCCAATGACCACTAACCTTTTGCTCCCAGTAACCAGGCGAGGATACCTTTTTGGGCGTGCAGCCGGTTGGCGGCTTGCTGGACCACGACGCTTTGCGGGCCGTCGATCACTTCGTCGGTTACTTCCTCGCCGCGGTGGGCGGGCAGGCAGTGCATGAAGAACGCGCCTTTTTGGGCGTGCGAGAGGAGTTCGGCGTTTACCTGATATGGGGCGAAATCCTTGCGTCGGTCTTCCTTTTCGCTTTCCTGGCCCATGCTCGCCCAGACGTCGGTGTAAATGGCCACGGCGTCGCGGACGGCTTCGATCGGGTCGTGGGTGACGATTAAATCGAGCTGGGGCACTTGGCGCTGGATCCAGACAATCTCCTTTTCTTTGAACTGGTAGCGCGGCGGGGTGGCCATGACCATTTTGAGGCCCAATTTTCCGCAGCCCAGGGCCAGGCTTCGGGCGACGTTGTTGGCGTCGCCGATCCAGGCCAGAGTGTGGCCTTCGGGTTTGCCCACCAGTTCGCTGATGGTATACAAATCGGCCAGTGCCTGGCAAGGATGGCTGAAATCGGTAAGTCCGTTGATGACCGAGCAGGTGCAATGTTTGGCCAATTCGACCGCGGTTTGATGGCGATTGGCGCGGACCACGACCACGTCGACGTATTCGCTCAGGACGCGGGCGAAATCGGCCAGGCTTTCGCGTTTGCCGAAGCCGGTGTCGGCGCCCAGGAACATGGAATTTCCGCCCAGGTGGATCATGGCCGCCTCGAAACTCACCCGGGTCCTGAGCGAGGGCTTTTCGAACAGAAGGGCCATGACGCGGCCGGGCAAAAGCGGTTCGCGAAGGCCGGCTTCAAACTTGGTTTTCAAGTCCTCGGTGATGGAAAAGATGCGTTCGAGTTCGGCCGCGTTCAGTTCGGCCATGGTAATCAAGTGTCGCATCGTCTTGCTCCTGAATCGGGTTCAGGGTTTAGGACTTAGTGGACGGTGATCGGTGGACAGTGGTCAGCGCTAAACCGCACGCGGTTTCTTTTCAGGTTTTCAACATTCATTTTTCATCCTTCATCCCTCATCCTTTCCCTTCACTGTATCGGCAAGTTGTTTTTTGCCAGGCGGATGAGTACGTCGGCGAGGATATCGCAACCGTCATGGGCTTGCTGGTCGGCCAGCGTCATGGCCGGCAGCAGCCGGATGACCGTGCCGTGAGTGCAATTAATGAGCAGTTTTCGTTCCAGGCAGGCTTTTACGGCGGGTGCGCCCTCGATGGCAAGTTCCACGCCGACCATCGCGCCCTGGACGCGGACCTCGCGGATCAGATCGCACTTTTGGCGCAGATCTTCCAAGCGCGAGCGGAACAGATCGCCGAGTTGCTTGGTCCGATCGAGGAGTTTTTCGTTTTCGATCATTTCGATGGCGGCCAGACCCGCCCGGGCGGCGATTGGATTGCCGCCGAAGGTGCAGGCGTGTATTCCGGGGCGCAAACTTTTGGCGATCTCGGCGGTGGTGAGCATGGCCGCGCCGGCGAGTCCGCCGCAAAGGGCCTTGGATAGGGTCATGACGTCGGGTGTAACGCCGAAGTGCTGATAGGCGAACCACTCGCCCGTGCGTCCGAAGCCGGTTTGCACTTCATCGAAGATCAACAGCAGGCCGTGCTGGTCGGCCAGTTTGCGCAGGCCGGGCAGGAAGTCCGGCGGGGGAATTCGTATGCCGCCTTCGCCCTGGATTGGTTCGATCATCAAAGCGGCGGTTTCATCGTCGATGAGTTTGGCCACGGCGTCCAGGTCGCCGAATGGGGCGTAAACAAAGCCGGCCATCAATGGCCCCAGCCCCTCGTGATACTTGGGCTGGGCAGTGGCCGAGGTCGAACCGAGGGTGCGGCCGTGAAATCCGCCCTCGAAGGTGATGATTTTGTATCGCGGCTTGGGCGAATGGAGCCGGATGAGCTTGATGGCGGCTTCGTTGGCCTCGGTGCCGGAGTTGCAAAAGAAGGCCTGACCGCCGAAACTACGTTGGCTTAGGGCCTTGGCCCAAAGCCCTTGCAGTTCGGTGTACCAGGTGTTGGGAACGTGAACCAGCTTGCCTAGCTGATCGCGCACGGCCTCGACCACCGCCGGGGGACAATGGCCCAGCAGATTGCATCCCCAGCCGGGAAACAGGTCTAAGTAGCGGTTGCCCTCGCTGTCCCAGACATAGGAGCCTTCGCCGCGGACTAGCGCCACGGGAAAACGGCCGTAATTGGGAATAACGTACTGTTGGAACAGTTCGATCGTTTCCTTGGAACTTAAGGGTTTATCGACGGTCACGGGATTACTCCTAGGACGGTGGTCAGTGGATAGTGGACAGTGGGCAGTGTGGAACGACAAGCGGTTTCTTGTTTATCATTTAAACTTTGACATTTTTTTGTGATTTGGGTTCGTTGCCCGGCACAAGCGCCGGGGCTAAACGCGCGCTCGCCTTTGGCTCGCGGCTAAACGTTACTCTTTAACGATTTGCGTTCCCACGCCCTTGGTGGTGTAGACTTCCAAAAGCAGCGAGTGGCGTAGGCGGCCGTCGATGATGTGGACTTTGCGGACTCCGCGTTCCAAGGTTTGCAGGCAGGCCTCGACCTTGGGGATCATGCCGGAGTCGATGGTTCCGTTGGCGATCAGTTCCCTGGCTTCGTTGATGTTAAGGGAATGAATAAGTGAATCGGGATCGGATTTATCGCGGCGCACGCCGTTGACATCGCTGAGATACACGAGTTTTTCGGCTTCCAAGGCTTGGGCAACGGCGGTGGCTACGGTATCGGCGTTGACGTTCAGTTTCTGCCGCTCCTTGGTCATGCACATGGAGGGGATCACGGGCACGATGCCGGCGTGGCAGAGGTTTTCGATAGTAACTTTATCGACCCGGGTCACGTTGCCCACATAGCCCAGATCGACTGGATTGCCGTTTTCGCCGGGCAGTTCGATGCGTTCGCCGCGTAAGACGTTGGTGGTTTTGAAGTTTAGCGATTGGGCCCGGCCGCCGAGTTCGTTGATCTGCCGGGCGAGTTCTTCGTTGATTTCGTAAGCCAGCACGCGTTCCACAATGGCCAAGGTGGGTTCGTCGGTATAACGGCGGCCTTGGACGAAACGGGGTTGCAAACCGGCCTCGGCCATTGCCCGGCTAATGGCAGCCCCGCCGCCGTGGACCAAAACGGGGCGCATGCCTACGGTCTCCATGAACACGATGTCCAAGAGCAGGTGGGTCATCTTCGGTTGGTCTTCCATGACGCTGCCGCCTAGCTTGATGACCGTGATTTTGCCGCGGAACTGGCGAATCCATTGGAGTGCTTCGATGAGCACGTCAGCTTTTTGAATGGCATCTTCCAATGGCGTGTTCCCGGAGTGGTTGCGTAATTGGCGTGAAGGTGGGTAAAAGGCAAACCCCGGGCAGGCATGGCCGCACCGGGGGAAACTCCACATTTTAATCTTGTTGCCCAGAGTGTCAACGGCAATGAAACGGCAATTTAACGAATTAACAAGGAACCAACTCGCCAGAAAAGGAAAGCGACGGTAAACTATTTTCAAGGAGAAACCCCAATGAATACCATACATTTACTTCCCTGTTCGTGCGGCCGTAAAATACCGGTTCAGTTGCGTCAGGCCGGCGAAATAGTAAAATGCGAGTGTGGTACATCGTTAGAAGTACCTACTTTAACTGGGACAAAAGCCCTGCAAAGTGTGGAAACTACCGCTGAGCCCCAAATAGCGAGAACTGCTTGGACCACTGGACATCGCTTAACCTTTTTTGGGGGGCTGGTTATTCTTGCCGCTATTGCCATCGGCGGATGGCTTTTTTGGACCCGGCCGGTCGATCCCTATGCCAATTTTACTCCGGAGCAGATGATACAAACCGCTGAGACCCTTACCCCAATGCAAAGTTTGCGATTCTGGCAGATGCTGGAAAGAGGCGGACTCGAATACCACAAGCACGGCGCAGATATAGTCTTTGCCGACCTTAAGGCCCAGCATCAAATTTATTGGTGGTTAGTGGCCATAGTCGCCGGGACCGGCTTAGCATTGGTCGCGGCCGGAATAATTGTCCTGAACTTAAGGAAGAAAAAACCAAGGGAGGCGGCGAGGGAGTAGGGATTGGTGGGCAGTGGGCAGAAAAGGGGGAATGCTGAATAAAAACTGTAAACGGTAAACTGTAAACTGAAAACTTTTCACATGAAAGCCAAACTCAACACCCGCGATTCACAAACGCTAAAACGGCTCAAGGAACTGGCCGACACGGCGGCCGCGGCTGCCGCCAAGCGCCGCGATCCGTACGTGGACGTCCCGGCCCGCTCGCTCTCGAATGTCCGCTATAGTAAGACCAAGCGGATTATCGAGATGGGCCGGAACACCAACCGCAGGCAGCTTTTCAACCTGTCCCAGGCGAAGAACTACATGCAAACCATGCTCGTGGCCAGCGGCGTTACAGAGTTGATCGAACAAGGAAAAACATTGAGCATCCGTGGTCTCTATTATCGTTTGAAACGAGACGTCAAACCCACGAAAGAACTTACATTTGAGGATCAATCGGATTGCGACCCCATCATTGAGGATGTAGAAGTATTATTGAACAGCCTCCGGGAGGAATTACACTTATTCGCCGATAAGCGAGGAGAAATGGTTGGGGAAATTGTGCTTAACGACAGTGGCGACGAAATCGACTGCTCCCGCATGGGTTCCGGCGGGTATGGCGTTCCTTCTATCGTCGAGCCTGAAGTGATCCAATTCAAAAAGTGTATGGCGAAGTTTATACTGCACGTTGAAAAAGGCACCGTTTGGCAGCGGTTTAACGAGGACAAATTCTGGAGGAAACACAATTGCATCCTCACTCACGGAGCGGGCCAGCCAACTCGCGGGGTGCGGCGGATGCTCAACCGGCTGCACAACGAGCTGAAACTGCCGGTGTATTGTCTTTTGGACAACGACCCCTGGGGATATTACATCTACAGCGTAATCAAGCAAGGCTCGATCAATCTGGCCTACGAATCGCAGCGGATGGCGATTCCCGATGCAAAATTCCTCGGCCTTAGGTCAAAGGATTTCAAGGAATGCGGCCTGTCCGAGAGCGTGACCATCGCGCTTAGTGACATCGACCGCAAACGGGCCAAACAAATCGCCAACTACCCCTGGTTCGCCCATAAAAAACAGTGGCAGAAAGAGATTGAGCGCCTGTTGGAAAACGGTTTCAAGCTGGAAGTCGAGGCCCTGATCTCGAAGGACATCAGCTACGTGACCGAGCAATACACGCCCGAAAGGCTTAAGGCCGAGGATTGGCTGGATTGAAGTATGAGAGAGAGAAATGAGGCGTGAGGGAACTTAGTTCAGACCCTCTCCCCACAATTTGTACGCCCGAGGAATTTATCGAGGAGATCGAATCATGACAGACGATCCGATTATTGAAGAAATCCACGCAATTCGCAAAAAAATCTGCGAAGAGTGCGATTACGATTTCAATAGATTAACCGAACGGTACATCAAACTCCAGCAGCAACATTCGGAACTATTAGTGCGGCAAGTGCCGAAGGCGGAAAAGACCGAAATCGCCGTTGAATGAAAATCGTTGAGATTTTATAAGCCAAAGGGTCTAAACTACAATCCCCGTCTGTCCGCCGTCCGCTGTTCCCCCGTTCCCCGCCCGCTTTTCCCGGGCCTTACACCGTGAGCACGATTTTGCCGGTCAGGGTGCCGGCGTGGCGGAGGGTGTTTTCTTCTTGGAGGCGGTGGGCGGCGGCGGCTTTTGCAAGGGGCAGGGTTTTGCCGATGATCGGTTTCAGGCGTCCGCGGGCCATCCAGCGGTTGATTTCCGCGGCGCACTTACGTTGCACGTCGGCTGGGGCGTTGAACATGGCGAACCCGTGCAGCGAGCAGTCTTTGACATAGAACGGTCCGACGGGCAGGGTCGGCCGGGAATCGCGGCCGGCTATTACGATGATCCGCCCGCGCATGGCCATGTGCTCGACGGCCAGGTCGAAATCTTGTTCTCGCATGGTTTCCCACCACAGGTCGATGGGTCCGAATTTGGCAAGTGCGGCTTCCAGGTCGGCGGTTTTGTAATTGACGGCCACGTTTGCGCCGATTTGGCGGCAGAGTTGCACTTTTTCCTCGCTTCCGGCGGTGGCGAATACTTTGGCTCCGATGGTCCGGGCCATTTGAACAACGGCCGAGCCCACTCCGCCGGTGCCGCCGTTGATGAACACTTTTTCGCCCATTTTTAGATTGGCAATCCGGAAGCAGCCCAGATGCGCGGTTATGCCCGTCAGGGCCATGGCTGCGGCATTGGCATCGGAAACTTCTTCGGGGGTGGGATACAGCCAACATTCATCCACGGCGGCGAATTCGGAGAAAGTTCCTTGCCGGCCCAACAAACCCTGATTGCTGCCCCAAACCCGATCGCCGGGTTTATATTTACTTGCATCCGGCCCCACCGCGTCGACCACGCCCGCCAGGTCGCAGCCGATCACGAACGGCTTGGGCAAATCCATGGGATACGTTCCCGCGCGAACGTACGTATCCACCGGATTGACGGCGACTGCTTTCACCTTGACTAGGACCTGTGATCCGACCGGTTTCGGCTTGGGCAAGCTGCCGAAAATAATATTCTCCGGCGGACCGGGTTTCTCGATGTAGGCGGCTTTCATGTCAGGCCTCCTTACGATGAATAAAAGGTGCGCAGGGCCGTTTATTGAGTCTCAGGTTTTTAATGTCGTGGGACAGATTACCAAAAAGCAGGTTTGGCAACCTGCACCACATGCGACATTCATTACATGAAACTCAATAGGTCTGTAATTTTAAGATGTATTCATCATTATCTACAAGTCGGATTGACATTAACTTGGCAATTTTCCAGAAAATATATGGCAATTAGGGGGGAAAGGCGAATCCCAGACTCGATTTTCAGGGATTGGTACTTATAGATCCCCCCAACCGCGCCCTATTTAATAGTACCTTAGCCGCCATAATTCGGCAGCTTATTGATGAGCGAAGTTCACATTAAACACACAAGTATCTGTCTAATACTTTTGCGATTTCACCTTTAAACTCATACTCATGGAACTCTGTTCATACTACACCCGTCCGGCGGGGGCGATGGGGATTGGTAATCAGCGTTGCTGTTGCGGGCTGGGCGCTTTCGTACAAAGGCGGCGCGGATGATACAAGGAAGCCGGGAATCCGCGTTTAATTAGTATAGTCTACGGCTTCCGTGTTTCAGGCTTAATCGGCAGAATTGCCAACTCTTTCACCACTCCGGTCTACCTAAACCAAACACCTGGAATAATCGGAAAACCAGAAAGCGGAATATGCAGGGAAGATGGAAGAAAAACCGATTTTGCCGCCACAATCTTTTCACTTAAGCGCTTGGGGTTCGTTGTATTCGGCATTGTCCGAAACTCACATACATTCGGCTCACCTTGTCAGTAGATTCCTTGGTTGCAGAAACTTGGCCTAGCGCGTCGATAGTTGGTGTTGGGCTGACCAGGATGCTCCGGATGACAATATATCGTTATGGCCAAGACAACGCGACGCAGACAAATTGCTTCAGTGCAATCTCCTTTAGAGACGTACCTCCGCGAGATCAACGAAACTTCGCTGCTTTCGGCGGACGATGAGCATGAGTTGGCAATAGCCATCGGCGCAGGCGACAGCCAGGCCCGCGACCGCATGGTCCGAGCCAATCTTCGCCTGGTGGTGAATATCGCCCGGGGATACACCGGCAAAGGGCTGAGCCTCCAAGATCTAATAGAAGAAGGCAACCTGGGATTATTGCGGGCGGTGGAGGGTTTCGATCCGGCCATCGGCACCCGCTTTTCGACTTACGCCAGTTATTGGATCAAGCAATCGATAAAACGTGCGTTGATAAACTCGGCCAAGACCATCCGCATTCCCGCGTACATGGTGGAGTTGCTTTCCAAATGGCGCCGGGCCACCACGCGGTTGGCCGACGAGCTGGGCCGCACGCCCACGCCCGAGGAAATTGCCCGCGTGTTGGGTCTGCCGCGGAAAAAACTGCCCATCATCAAAAAGGCCATTCGCATTTACAACCTCACGCCGCAGACCGATCAGGCCGAGGCCGGCTGGTCCTTGGGCGAGATGATCATGGACGAGCGGATGCAAACTCCCGAAGATGCGCTCGTGGAAAACGACAATTTGATCCACGTGTTGCGGCAACTGGAAGTCATGGACCAGCGCGAGGCCACGGTGCTGCGGATGCGTTTCGGCCTGGACGGCCACGCGCCGCGCACGCTAAAGGAGATCGGCGAAACCCTGGGACTGACGCGCGAACGCGTCCGGCAAATCGAAACAGAGGCACTTAACAAGTTGGGCGAAAGCCTTAACGGTCCCGTCCAGTTCAACGTCGAGCAAAATGCGGATTCCATGTTAACGTCACACCCCTAACCCGCATTTCTCACCAGACCGATACGTCCCAAAACAGTCGCTGGCTAGAAATGCGGGCTAATACAATGCGGTTTTTTGAAAGAATAACCGATCTGGCCGCTGGAGCGGAAATGCTCAGGCGGAGGGCATACGGGGTGATCGAAACGATCGACGGTCGCTTCCGGCGT
Source organism: Thermoguttaceae bacterium (assembly GCA_050013075.1). Classification (GTDB taxonomy): domain Bacteria; phylum Planctomycetota; class Planctomycetia; order Pirellulales; family Thermoguttaceae; genus JBEKIK01. Next base: position 104,853 of record JBEKFZ010000001.1, read on the forward strand.
ATTACTTTACGGCCGTTTCCCAAAATCATTTCCGGCGCGGAGATTTTTTTATTCGGGCGGGGTTTTCATCGCCGCGCCCAAGGCGACCGGTTTTGGCTGTATTACAACCAGCCGCGGCGGTTTCCGAATTTTTTGGTTCTCAAGTACGTGGTCTCGTCGCAGAATGCGAGTTTTGGCAGCCTTGCCCGGGCGCTGGACGTACTGGACTACATCGCCCGGCTGAAACACAGCGACGCGGTGCTTTGCGATGCAAACAACCGGCGAATCAGCACGAAAGTGCTGGGGCGTTGGGGCTGGGTTCCGCATTGCCCGTCGCGCTGGCACAGACATTACATCAAACGCTTCTACGGCACTTATCCCGAGCCGGCAAAATGGATGGATGAATTGATATCGCATAATCAACCATTATTGGAAATCAGCTATTAGCTTACCGCCTTCAAAGGGGGTCTAAGTTTTGGCTACTGATTATGCACTTTTTGTTTTATCGGCTTAACTTCTTTTACATCAATGACTTATATCTTAGACGCAATTCTTGAAATGATTATATAAAACACTATTGATATACAACAATAAGGTTGTATAATTATTTAAAGAGACTAGATTTCAATAGATAACAGATATGTTGTAAAACAATTTAGTTATGGAGTCTGTTATGAATGAAGTTAATAAAGACTTTATTACTGGCGGGGTAGCCCACGATGATGACTTCTTTTTTCGTGAAGCGTTCATCGAGGATCTTTGGGAATCCTTGCGAAAAGAGCATGTTTTAATACTTGCCCCTCGCCGAATGGGAAAAACAAGTGTGATGCTGCGGCTTCAAGAAAAACCCAGGGACGATCGGCTTATTGTTTACCTGAATGTGGAAGAGATCAATACACCTGGGGAATTTTGTCAATGTCTTATCGCCGCCATCCATGAACAGCATCCTGAATATCTTCGGCAGACGCTCGCGGGGGCATGGAACTTCCTGGCCGGAATTATTGGAAAAATAGAAAAAGTGGAGGTGTATAAATTCAAGATTGCACTGAGGGAATCGGAAGCCGATTGGGAAAATAATTGGAAAACAAAAGCTGAAGTACTCATCGACGGCATTCATCGATCGAAACGGCCGCTTCTGATCATTCTCGATGAATTACCGGACATGATTCTGAACATTCAAAAGAAATCGCCGGAAAGACTAGATGATTTTCTGCACTGGTTTCGTGGAGTTCGGCAAAATCCCCATCAGGATAACATCCGCTGGCTTATTGGCGGCTCAGTCAACCTGAGGAGCACACTCGATCATCAAGGCAAAATTAATTTGATTAATGATCTTCGGGTCGAGCCTCTGCCGCCGTTTAGCGATGAGGAAGTCGAGATATTTGTGGAGACCATGTTACAGATGCGAGCTGTTTCTTTCCAGCCGGGAATTATTGACTGCATGAAAAAGCTCCTAGGAAAACCGATTCCATTCTTTTTGCAATTATTAACCCAAGAGCTATATCGCGAATGGCGTACACATCGTCAAAAAATAGACACAAAGCGCGTGGAATCCGTTTTCAATAGAGCGCTTCTGGGCGAAATCGCCCGCGATAAAATGCAGCATTATCATTCCCGCATAAAACTCTACTACCTTGAAGACGAGAAGAAAGCCGCGTTCCATTTACTAAATCTGTTGTGTCATGGCGATGAACCTCTGACTAGGAGTGCGTTATTTACAGCATACTCCGAAATCGAAGCAACAAAGGCGCAACACCGCACCGGCCAAGATCTAAAACAGGCCTTTGATGATCTTATGCTGCTTCTGCAGAATGATTTTTATGTTGAAGATAACGGCAACCAGCAATATGACTTTGCAAGCCGGACGTTGAAACTCTGGTGGAGGAAGTATTATGGCTGAAACACCCTCCCATAAACGCGGTCAAATAGGTTTTTACAGGCCCGGTTTAATATCGCCGGACCGGCTGGAACATACCACCATCGGGCGCGAGTATATGCTTCGCGATCTAATGGATAAAATAGAAAATTCTTATGAAAAAAAGACCCATCAGCATTATTTGTTTGTCGGGCCAAGGGGCGTGGGCAAGACCCACTTTCTCAATCTGTTGGAACACCGAATTGCATGCTCTCCGGAGATGCACAAGAAATTCAGCATTGTCCGGTTTGCCGAAGAAACGCATCGTCTACTGTCGTTTGCGGATTTTCTCTTGAGGATATGCGAGATCCTAGGCAAGTCGAAAGGCAACGAAAGTTGGCAAAAAAAATACACGGAAATCGCCGAGCAGGAAGATGACCAACGTATTATTGATACACTTGAACCCATGCTGAACCAATACCGGCAAGATACCGGCCGAATTTTGGTTCTGCTTCTTGAGAACCTAGATGAAATCCTAACTCGCCAGATTAAAAACAGCGAAGACATCCATCGCTTGAGAAAATTCCTCATGATGTCGCCGTCGTGCATCCTGGTGGGAACCTCGCCTATTACATTTCCCGGCCTGACCGACGTAAGAGAACCGTTTTACGACTTCTTTGACATTCAAGTTTTGGATAATCTGACCGAACAGCAGACCGTCGACGCGATTCGCGCAAATCTGCAATACGACAAGCGCAACGATTTGATCGAGCGATTCGAGGAATTGTCGCCCAAGATCAAGGCCTTGCACGCAATGACCGGCGGCAATCCACGGCTGGTGATGATGCACTATGCATTAATCGCCGACGAAGAAGTATCCGAGGTAAAGCAGCAGTTCGAGGAATTGCTCGACCAGATTTCGCCCTTTTATCAGAATCGTATTAAGGATTTGCCCCCGCAGGAACGGGCGGTACTCGAAACCATGGCCCTTATTCGCACTGAGCCGAAAACGCCGGCGCTCATCGCAAGAAAACTCCGCAAGTCCCAGCAACAAACCTCCATGCTCCTGCAACGTCTCACAAAATCAGGTTATGTGGTGGTCATGGACCATCCGGACGATAAGCGGTCGAAGATATACAGGATTAAAGAGGGTTTTTTCGACCTTTGGCTGAGCATGAACGAATCCCGCAAGCAGCGAAAACGCCTGCTGGCCCTGACGCAATTTTTCGAGATGTGGTATGAGCGAGACGAACTGGAGCAAAAGCGCCGCACGCTGGTCGATCAATTGCTAGCCGACAAAGCAAGCTCGACAGACATTGATCGCCGCGTTACAACCCTGGATTATCTTTCCGATACCGGGACCGATGGCGAGAAGATCGCCGCGAAGGGCAAACTTGCCGCGGTTTTAAGCGAAGTCGGCCGGGAACGAGAAGTCGCCGCCTATCTGGATGAAATCAAGACGTTCAAGCCCGGCGGAGTAATGCAATGGCTCACGCGCCATGGCGAACTATGGGCGGACAAATCGCGCTGGCCGGATCCGATACGGCAGGTGGGGGATATGATTGAATGTTGGCAATTGCAACGGACTGGAAATTTAGAGGAATTTGCCACTCGGCTTTTTGCGATTGGGAAGTCGCTTAAAGGTCGGGGATTCCACGAAGCTTTGGTGGATCTTTTTCTGTCATCCGCACGAGAATTAGATGATTCAGAAGCTAAGATCAATCTCTTTATTCATGCGGCAAGAAGTCAAAAAATAATGGGGGATCTGCAAAATGCCCTAAACACATTAAATGACGCCCTTCAACTCACTATAAATATTCACAATCGTGAACTAGAAAGTGATACGCTTAACAACATCTCAGTGATATATCATGCGCGCGGGGACTACAGCCGCGCATTGGAGCAGTTGGAGAAATCGCTGGCGATCAGTCGCGAAATCGGCGACCGAGAGGGTGAAGGGACCACGCTCAACAACATCTCTCAGGTCTATGATGCACGCGGGGACTACGGCCACGCATTGGATTATCTGGAGCAATCGTTGGCGATCAGTCGCGAAATCGGCGACCGGTCGGGTGAAGGGACTACGCTCAACAACATCTCCGGGGTCTACTATGCGCGCGGGGACTACGACCGCGCATTGGAGCATCTGGAGCAATCGCTGGCGATCAGTCGCGAAATCGGCGACCGGTCGGGTGAAGGTACCACGCTCAATAACATCTCTCAGATCTATGAAGTACGCGGTGACTATGGCAGCGCATTGGAGTATCTGGAGCAATCGCTGGCGATCCGTCGCGAAATCGGCGACCGAGAGGGTGAAGGGACCACGCTCAACAACGTCTCCAATATCTACTATGCGCGCGGTGACTACGGCTGTGCATTGGAGTATCTGGAGCAATCGCTGGCGATCCGTCGCGAAATCGGCGACCGGTCGGGTGAAGGGACCACGCTCAATAACATCTCTCAGATCTATGAAGTGCGCGGTGACTATGGCAGCGCATTGGAGTATCTGGAGCAATCGCTGGCGATCCGTCGCGAAATCGGCGACCGGTCGGGCTTGTGTTCAACACTTTTCAATATCGGATATGTCCATTGGACGAAGAAGGAACCCGAAGCGGCCATGAACACTTGGCTCGAGGTTTATAAAATTGCCAAGGAAATCGGACTTAAGCAAGCGATCGATGCCTTGGATAATCTGGCAAAAAAGATGGGACATGATGACGGCTTGGGATTTTGGCAATCGCTTTTAGAAAAAGTGGAAGGCAGCGAGGCGCATGAACGAAAATAAACACGAGAATAAGCATGAACCCTTACAGCGGATTCGCGTGGGGCATAGCCCGGACGCCGACGACGCTTTTATGTTCTACGCCCTGGCGAAAAACCGCATCAATACGGGCGGATATCGCTTTGAGCACGAACTGGTCGATATCGAAACGCTCAATCGCCGTGCTTTTGCGGCCGAGTTGGAACTGACGGCCGTCAGCGTCCATGCATACGCGTATCTGACCGACCGCTATGTGCTCTGTTCGTGCGGGGCGAGCATGGGCGAGGGCTACGGGCCGATTGTCGTTGCCCGAAAAAAGCAATCGGTGGAAAGTCTTAAACGGGCCGTGATCGCCGTGCCTGGGGAACTAACCACGGCTTATCTTGCGCTGCGGCTGTGCCTTAACGCCGATTTTTCCCACGTGGTGGTTCCGTTCGATCAAATTCCGGATGCGGTTCGGGCCGGAAAGTACGAGGGACGGCCGATTGACGCCGGGCTGGTGATTCACGAAGGCCAACTCACATACGGCGAAGAAGGATTGGAGTTGATTTTGGACACCGGCCGATGGTGGTTCGACAAGACCGGTCTTCCCTTGCCTTTGGGGGCAAACGCCATTCGCAAGGACTTGGGAAAAGAAGCGATTCGCGACGTCCACCGGCTGCTCAGGCGGAGCATCGAGTACGGCTTGGAACACCGCGAAGAGGCGTTGGATTACGCCCTGGGATTCGGGCGCGGATTGGAGCGTGACAAGGCCGATCGTTTCGTGGAAATGTACGTCAACCGATGGACGCTTGATTTTGGGCCTTCGGGCCGGCGGGCCGTTGCCCGGCTTTTGGCCATGGGTTATGAAGCCGGCGTGCTGCCGAAGCTAATCACGCCGGAATTCGTGGAGCAAATAGTCGAATGAATGTTGGGGTGACAGTTAAACTGTCATCCCAACGAATAAGAATTCGTGGAAACGTAGAGATTGCAAATTGAAGATAGCAAAATGCAAATTTCAAAATGCGGCACGTCCTTGTGCCCTCTGCCTGCCCCATTCCGCCTTCAGATTTACCAGAACCATTCCAGGTCCAAAGTCAGGCCGTGGGAATATATCGTACCGCCGGTGTTGATAGTGTCATTAGTGCCGGGATCTAAACTCCAGGAGAGTTGTTCGGATCCCAAAGCCAGACCCGTGATCCACCTGAAATCGTAGGCGGCCCGGCCCATCAAGTTGGGTTTGAATTTATAGGTGGCCTCAAAACCAACCTCTCCAATCAAGGCGGCAACTTGCCTTCGCTCGGAAAAACGATTGTTAAATGCCGCAAGAGAAGGAACATCTTGGGGATCATTATATAAGTCCTTCACATTACGGGCGAAATTAACATAAGGCCCGGCTTTTGCCCGAACACCCCAGGCCCACTTGCATCTACGGAACATCAAATCGGCGCCAATTTGCAGTCCTAAAAGATCATTTTCAGTTAAGACATCATATGCACCTGAAACATCTCTTATATAACCAATATCTTCGGGTTGTTGTTGATAAGTTTTTGCACCCGTAGTAGGATCATATGTTGCTAATGTTGTTCTTGTAATGGAGCCTCTACTTTGAAAATGAAAACCTTCGCCAACAGTCATATATCGCAAACCAACTAAATATGATAAGTAAGTGCCAGGTTGACATTCCCTCTGCCATCTCCCATCAGGGTTCAATACAAGTTGATCAGGTCGGCCGCGAGGTCGTAATCGCAAATTCAACTCAAAGTTATGCATTTCGCTATCCATCGTGAAATGATGTATTTCAGTACTATCAAAGCCAACTACGCCAAGTTGGAAATATGTCGGAACCCTAGTAGGCGAGCCACTGTAACGAGAATAAGAATCAGCGAGAAAAGGTGTATTTAGCGCCCCTGTATTATATAGCTTTTGACCGACGACAGAAACACTATTACCATCTATTAATCCAGTACCAGGATCAAAAGTTAATGCAGCAGTCCAAGTATTCATGCCCCAATAAGTGAATTCTAAAAAATCATCGCGATCCATGGCATCTCGCCCCAGATAACGGCCGATGGTGGCATTATACCCTGGTGCGATGTTATAATTTGCATCATGTGTGCTCGCAAATGGAGAAAGTATATATTGACTGGCAATTATGTCACCACTTGAGTTATATGTATAACTATATGCCCCTTGATAAGTAATACCGGCATCTCGCGGACGGCTGTGCGTCATTATTTCCACGCCTTGCTCGACATACCAACATGGCGGAGTGCAATAACCGCCGCCGCAGATGGCACAACAATTTCCAGGCTCAGCGCCGTCCCACAGTCCGTTTTCCACGCCGGCCATGTTGTCGGGCATGGCTACTGGATTCTGGTCGGATGGTACTAATCCGGGATATAGTGTGCCCGGCGCCGAATTGCTTTGCTGTGTTTGCGATGCGGCCGCGGGCGTGGGGGTCGGATTCTGGGACGGCTGAATAGTGGTTGTAGTGGGCGTCGAATTCTGAGGGGTTGAATTCTGAGACGGCTGGGAAGTGGTTGAATCAGTACCGGACTGGTCCGTGGTCTCTTGCTGTTGCGCCACATATACTGTTTTGGATAGAGTACTATGTGAAGAGCTTTTATCGCGAATGGTTTGCTGTGCCAAGAGTTGGGTGCCGGCCAGCATCCCGATCCAGATTGAAAACGTCAAGATTCGCCAAGTTGCCGTTTTCACTATTTTATCCTCCTTGTATGTTCTGCCGAAGTTATCAAAAGTAGCTGATGGATCAGTAGGTTATAGAATCTAACCACAGCCTAATCGGCCAAGATTGGCCCGTAGAACAGGAATAACCGTTAAAATCCAAAAATTTCATGCAGACGGGATAATCGGCAAGGTTATTGATATTTACCTATCTTACTTAGTTGGCATCAGTTGCCTAATTTGGCTACAGGTTGGAGGCCCGAGTGACCAGTGGAACCTTTGTTTGAGGTTTGTGCATGTTTTGCGAGCATGTTTTTATTGCAAATTGGGCAATTGTAAATTGTAAATTGCAAGATGAACAATCATAACCAATTGCGCGTTTTGTCACTTTTATTCCGTACTTCGTAGTCTTTACTGAAAACTGATTACTGAAAACTGATAACTGAAAACCACCTTCCATGAACCATCTACCACCTACACAAATAAGGCGGATGTTTGGCGAGATTGCCGGGTGGTATGATTTTTTGAATCATTTACTTTCGCTGGGCATTGATCGATCGTGGCGGCGGAAAACGATTCGGCTGGTAGCGCCGCAGGACGGTGGAGGGCCGATTCTTGACGTCTGCACCGGCACGGCCGATCTGGCCTTGGGGTATTGGAAAGCCGGCCGGCGGATGTCGGGGGTCCACGTGGTGGGGACCGATTTTTGTCGGCCGATGCTCGATATCGGCGATAAAAAGCGTAGCCGTGCCGGCGCGGCAGACGGCCTGGAATTAATCGAGGCGGATACTGTTAGTTTGCCCTTTGCGGACGGGATATTCCAAATTGTTTCCGCGGCCTTTGGGCTGCGGAACGTCAGCGATTTGGACAAAGGATTGCGAGAGATGGTTCGCGTGTGCCGGCCGGGCGGGCGCGTGGCGGTATTGGAATTTTCCATGCCGCGAATTTGGCCCTTAAAAAAACTGTATAATTGGTATTTTCATCGCGTTTTGCCCCGGATCGGCCAGACTCTGGCACGCAACACCCAAGAGGCGTACAATTATCTTCCCGAGAGCGTGGGCCGATTTCCTCAAGGCGATGAATTTACCCGGCAAATGCGTGCCGCCGGATTGGAGGAAGTGACAATTTACCCGTTTACTTTCGGCATAGCCGCATTATACGTCGGCAAGAAGTAAGAAAGGTAGGAAAAGGGGACAGGCCCCTTTTCCCAAGAAAGGATAAGCGCGAATGACGAAGCAGAATGTTGTTGTAGCAATAACCGGGGCAAGCGGAGTAACATACGCCATTCGATTGATGGAGGTGCTTTCGGCGGCCGGATGCGACGTGCACCTGACCTTAAGCGCGGCCGCGCAGGCGGTGCTGCAACAGGAGCTGGACCTTTCTGTCGATCTGGAGAATTTCAATCCAGCGATGCTCATGCTCGACACCGGGGCCACGCCGAAGGACCGCAAGCTGCAAACTATTCGCTCGGAGGCCGGCATATCAAGCGATTCGAGCAACGTGCTGGCGGTGGGGTCGGGTGAGCCTGGGAAATTCCATTACCATCACTACCGCGAGTATCTTGCCCCCATTGCCAGCGGCTCGTTTCTGACCGACGGAATGGTGATTTGCCCCTGTTCCAGCGGCACCTTAAGCGCGATAGTCCACGGCACGAGCACGAATTTGATCCACCGCGCAGCCGAAGTTCATTTGAAGGAGCGTCGCAAACTGATATTGGTGCCGCGGGAGACGCCGCTTTCGCTGGTGATGCTCGACAACCTCCGCCGCGCGGCCGAGGTCGGCGCGATCATACTTCCCGCCATGCCCGGTTTCTATCACGGCGTGAAATCCATCGGCGATCTGGTCGATTTCATCGTCGGGAGGATTTGCGATCAGTTGGGCGTTGGAAACGCTTTGATCCAGCGATGGGGAAGTTAGCAAAGCAAATAGTGGACAGTGGGCAGTTGACAGTGGGCAGTGGGCGATGGAAAGTTTAAACAATTTCCATATATCATTATTGCGGCGATGATGTTCACCCGCGTGCGCCAATTGCTGGAAATGATCCGCTTCAGCCATACGCTGTTTGCGTTGCCGTTTGCGTTGTTGTCGGCGCTCATGGCATGGACCGAAAACGCCCGGAGTTCGCCGCCGGCGGGGTTTCGATGGCTGGATTTGTTGGGTATCTTGGCGTGCATGGCATTCGCCCGCGGCACGGCGATGGCATTTAATCGGATTGCCGACCGGAGGTTGGACGGGCTTAATCCGCGCACGCAAGCGCGGCACTTGCCCGGCGGAGTCTTAAGCGTGGGCAGCGCGGTTTTGTTTACAGCGACGTGTGCCGCGTGTTTTGTGGCGAGCACGCTATTGTTTTTGCCGCATAATTGGATTCCGTTTTATGCGTCGGCGCCGGTACTCTTGTTTCTGACCGGTTATAGTTACGCGAAACGTTTTACGCTGTTGTCGCATTTTTGGCTTGGTGCGGCGCTGATGCTTGCGCCGTTGGGGGCTTGGGCGGCGATCCGCGCGGAGATCAGTCCGGCGCCGCTGGTGCTGGGCGGGGCGGTGCTGTTTTGGGTGGCGGGTTTCGATATTATCTACGCCTGCCAGGATTTTGATTTTGACGTGAAAATGCGGCTGCGGAGCATACCCGCCCGATTCGGCGTCGCCGCGGCGCTGCGCATCGCCGCTTTCTGCCATCTGGCGATGGTCGTCCTGCTTTTGGCGTTGCCGATGGCGTATCCTTTTTTCGGCCGGATATATTTAACCGGAGTGGCGGTTATCGCCGGGCTGTTGTTCTACGAACATTGGATCGTCCGGCCCGACGATCTTACCCGGGTCAATCGGGCGTTTTTCCACATAAACGCCGTTATCAGCGTGGGATTGTTGGCGATCGGGGCGGCGGATTTGGCGTGGTAATTCAAAAAGGATGAAGGATGAGGGATGAAAATAAATGACGAATGACGAAGTACAAATGACGAAAGAATGACGAAATCCGAAGGACTAAAGTTGATTGTAAAAACTGTGAACTGTAAACTGAGAACCGAAAACTTTATAATGTTGGATCGCATTCGTAAAAAGATCGAGGCCAGTGAGCGACTGACCGCGGCAGACGGGGAGTTTCTTTTTCGGCCGGAAGCGGATTTGCACGCGGTCGGCGAGTTGGCCGAGATCGTCCGCCGGCGCGTGAGCGGCAACGCGGCGTTTTATAATCTCAACGCCCATCTGAATCCGACGAATATTTGCTCGTATCGCTGCGAGCTGTGCGCGTATAGTCGAGACAAGGACGATCCCGGGGCGTTTGTAATGGATATAGATGAGATATTAAAGCGGGGCCGGGAGGCGGCAGAGGTCGGGTGCACGGAATTGCACATCGTCGGCGGCGTGCATCCGGAAAAGCCGTACGCCTGGTATTTGGATATAATCCGCGAACTTCACGCGGCGTTTCCGCAATTGCACTTGAAGGCCTGGACGGCGGTGGAGATAGACTGGTTTACGCGTCTCACCGGGCGTTCGATGGGGGCGATTTTAGAGGAGATGCAGGCAGCCGGTTTGGGTAGCTTGCCCGGCGGGGGCGCCGAGATTTTCGATCCGGAAATCCGCGCAAAGATCTGCCCTCGCAAGACCGACGGGCAAACCTGGCTTAACGTGCATCGCACTGCCCATCAATTCGGCCTGCGATCGAATGCCACCATGCTTTACGGGCATCTGGAAGGCGTCGGGCATCGCATCGATCACCTCATGCAATTGCGGCGGCTTCAGGACGAAACCGGCGGGTTCCAGGCTTTTGTGCCGCTGGCGTTTCATCCGGAAAACACCCGATTGTCTGATTTGCGCCGGGCATCGCCGCTTACGGATCTGCGCGTGATCGCGGTCGGCCGGCTGATGCTCGACAATTTCCGGCACATCAAGGCGTACTGGATTTCGCTGGGCATCGGAGTGGCCCAAACGGCATTGGCCTACGGGGCCGACGATCTGGACGGAACCGTGCGGCATGAACGCATCCATCACGCCGCCGGATCGAAAACGCCCGAGGCATTGAGCATCGACGAAATCCGCGGGCTGATCGCCGAAACGGGGCGCGAACCGGTGGAGCGCGATTCGCTTTATCGGCGTGTGAATAGAGAAAGTGGACAGTGGACAGTGGGCGGTGGGCAGTGTGAAACCTCAAGCAATGTTTGCACTCGTTCCGAGCCGGAGCTTCGGAATGAGTAAAAACTGATAACTGATTACTGATAACTGAAAACTTTTATATGCAACTTACCGCGCGATTTAACGACGCCTTGCAATATGCTGTGCAATTACATGCCGGGCAGGCGCGCAAGGTCGGCGGCGAGCCGTACGCGGCGCATCTGTTGGGCGTGGCCTCGATTGCGTTGGATTATGGGGCCGACGAAGACGAGGCGATTGCCGCTTTGTTGCACGACGCCATCGAAGATCAAGGCGGCGCGGCGGTTGGGGAGGAAATCGGCCGGCGGTTCTCTCCGGGCGTGGCCGCGATTGTTCGTGGTTGCACCGACTCCGACACCATGCCTAAGCCGCCATGGCAGGAGCGGAAAGAGGCGTTTTTGGCCCGTCTGGAACATGCTTCGCCATCGGTTCGGCTGGTCGTGGCGGCCGATAAGTTGCACAACGTCCGTTCGCTGTTGCGAGATTACCGCAGGTATGGCGAGGCGATCTGGCGGCATTTTAAAGGCGGCCGAGAAAAAACCCTGTGGTATTATCGCGCCGTGGTGGAAATTCTGAAAAAAACGGGCACGACGCCGCTGGTTGAAGAGCTGGATCGAACGGTCGCGGAACTGGAGCAGATTGTAGCCGGCGAAAAATGAATTTTTCTATCCCAAATAAAAAATAAAAAATAGCGGTGAATTTTATCTCGCTCGCCGACCAACTTTCAGTTGGTGCCCGCTCGCGGCTATTGACTCTCAGGTAATAATGGTCGCGTTTTCCCATCAGAGCCGAGCCGTATCGGCCCGGAAATACCGGGGCGACACGCCCCGGCTCTGACTTTTCACGCGACATTCTTTACCTAAGACTCAATAAACGAAAATGAATTGTGAATTCAGCCGAAATTGCCCTCACCCTGGCCCTCTCCCGGAGGGAGAGGGGACTTTGGAGTAAAATATTCTCTTGAATTTGTTACAAAAATTTCTCTTGAAATTGGGCCAGCGGCTATGCTAAGGTCGCATTGTCGAGCGGGTATCGAAAGAGCCTGAGTGATCAGGTATCCACAAGGGCCCGGCGGCGGAAGTTATTTTCCGTCGCCGGGCTCTTTTTTTTGCGCGAGGTGAACGGAATATGATCGCACCCCATCTCGTGGAACAAGTCAGGCAACTGTTGGTCGAGGGGAAATTGAGCCATCGCAAGATTGCGCGGATTACCGGGGTGAGCCGGGGCACGATAGGGGCGATCGCCTCGGGCAGGCGGTGCATCCGGCCGAGACCGACGTGGCCGTGGGAAGATGAGCCCCTGGTTCCCGATACTCCGCCGCGGCGATGTCCGGATTGCGGGGGCATGGTGTACATGCCCTGCCGGGCGTGCCGCGCGCGAAAAGCGATGGACAAATTGCCGGATTTGCGGGCGTTGATCGGCCCTCACCCTAACCCTCTCCCGACCAACCTGCGGTCGGTGCCCGGCGAGGGGACACTCCGGGCGAATGTAGACCAACCGATCGTGACTTTAGGATTGAATCTAAAGCCGGTTCATCGCGAGCGTTACGAGGAAGTGCGTCGATGGCGGCGAGAACTTCGTTGGAGCGAGGGTAATACTGCTGTTACCGGGGCGACAGTGCAACTGTCACACCAACAACCACACAGCACTGGCTGACAAGCAGCCGATGGCGGCGATAACTTCGGTGGAGAAAGCCCTCACCCTAACCCTCTCCGGGCACCGACCGAAGGTTGGTCGGGAGAGGGGACTGAATAGGTTTTACATAATGAGCGAGGAGCGAAGCGACATGGAATCGATCAATAGCAGGCAAATTACGCGGGTGATGGCGCCGTTGGCCGAGGCCCAAGAGAAAATTCGCGACGGCGATCTGCTTTTGTTCCGCCGCCGGGGAATGATATCGGTCGCTGGCCGGGGCGAGCACAGTCATGCGGCCAAGGCGGCTTGGTGGGGCGATGAAATCATGCTCTTGGAAGTCACTTCGATCCACGGAGGCCGGGCGGTGACGCTTGCCAGCCAAGTTCAACAGTATCCGGGGCGTTACGACGTTTATCAGGCTAATCCGCGAAATCGCTGGCCGAATTACGATCGCTCCGGGGCCGTGCGGTTCATGCGCAAGTTGTGCGGATGGAATTACGGATACGCGGGATTGATCGCGGCGTCGTTTTTGCATTTGCCGATAGTGCGGTGGTTCGTTCGGCCCAATATGGACGACAACGCCATTGACCGGCGTCCGCCGTTTTGCAGCCAGGCTTGCGCGATGGCCGATCGCTTGGGCGGGGGAGTCGATCCGGTGCCGCACCTGGCCGACCGCCTGACCGAGCCGGCCGACTTGGCGCGATCGCCGTTTTATCGTTACCGGTTTACGTTGATTATGTAGAAGCGGTCAGCTTTCAGCAGTCAGCATTCAGTTTTATTAACCGCTGATCGCTGACTGCTGAAAACTGAAAGCTGATTATTGAAAGCAGAAAACTATTTCAGGAGAATCCCCATGCCTTTGTCAAACTCTCAAAAAATTGGTTGTATGATTTACTGGTCGGCGGCTATCGTTTTGATTGCCTTGATCGTGTTTTTGATGATTAGCGCGTCGCACGGGGCGATGACCGATTGTATTGACGCCACCTGCCGTATTACCGCCGCGGACGGCGGAGTGGGCAGCGGCTGCGTATTCGAGATCAGCCAGGGGCGGGTGTACGTGCTCACCGCGGCGCACGTGGTGGGGAAAGATCGCGCGGTTCGCTGCGAGTTCTGGCGGCAGGGACACCAATCGCTGCCGCTTGCCGGAGAGGTTATCGCCCGGTCGGAAAGCGCAGATGCGGCCATCATCGCTGTGCCGGCGGAGGTTTTTGGCGGCGTGCCGCCCAGCGCTATTCCCATTGCGCCGCGGGATTACGCCGTTCCGGCGGGCGCCACGCTCAGTTCGGTCGGGTGCGCGAACGGCACGTGGTCGACCGGATGGAAAGGCCATGCCCTGGGTTATGATGGCGTGGACTTGCGTTTTTTGCCCGTGCCGGCCAACGGACGCAGCGGTTCGGCCATATTCGACGGCGAGGGAAAAAAGATCGTGGGCGTACTGCGGGCGCGGACGGTAAACGATACGGAAGGCATCGCCACTCCGGCGCGGAGTTTGTACGACGCTTTTTCCTTATCCACAAGCTCGAAACGCGGCGACGCCGCGGCCGATGCGGTCGAGGTGCAATGTCCGGGCGGCGTTTGTCCGAGCGGCTCATGTCCGAACGGGACATGTCCGATAGGGTCGAACAACCCAGCGCAGCAGGGGAGAAATTATTATGTCTTGCCATATCGGCAAAAAGTGATGCAGGATTTGGATAAGATCGCCAATACGCCGTATCCGACACTTCCCACGCCCGCGCCGATAACCACGAAAGTCGATCTGGATCCGATTCTTCAGGCTCAAAAGGCCACAAACGACCAGCTTGGCGCGATTGCAAATCTGCTGGCCGCGAAATTCAATGAACAATCGACGCAGTCCGCAGCGCCGACCGATAACGAAAGCAAAACATTGTTGCAACGGATCCACGACAAGATCGAGGAGAAAACCGAGAATTCGGTGGTCGGAAAATTCTTCGATAAATTCTCGGAGAACGGGCCGGGATTGTTCGTAATCGGAGTGACGATTTTTTTCTGCATATTTCTTTATAAGATCGTGCACAACAAACCGCTCCTGGCCGAAAAAATAGCGCCGGATTCGTTGATCGGTCAACAAGCCAAGGAATTGCGGGAATCGCTAGCGGAAAAACTAAACGGTATGAAAAGCGAGTTTGAAACGAAATTGCAATCCGTGAAACAGGATGTCACGCAGGTATCGAACAACGTGAAGGCCACGACCGACGCCGCCAGCGCGGCCGAAAGCGCAAAAACCATAGCGACCGAGGTGGCGAAGTCCGTGGCGTCGGCGGCAGTAAAAGCGACGTAGAAAGATGATTAGCGGAAGTCTTACGGCCGTGATCATCGGCACGCTGGTGCCCGAGTTGATCTGCATCATGCAATTGACCGGGAAAAAAATCGCGACGGCAATCCTGGCTGAAATCGTGGAACGGGCGATTGTCAGGGAGTTGTCGAAAAGGAAATGAGAGATGAAGTGCTAGTGAACAGCGAAGAAACAGCGTCGTTCATCCGGAAATACATAATTATGAGCGTGCAGGAATGGGAGATTGTTATCTACGTGGTGACGGCGGCGCTGTTGGCGACCGCTCCGTGGATGTTCATGGTTCATGCCAAGTTGGCGGTGCTGTCGACGCAAGTCACCCGGCTGGAAACCAAGGTCGATGGCATGGTCGACGCTGATCAAGAGCGGTTGCCGCAGTGCATCCAACACGAAATCGACTTGAAGGAACTGGAGCGCCGCTGGGAAATGCACGCGTTGCAGATCGAAAACCTTTCGGATCGGTTGCGGGAGTAGGAGAGTGAATGATGCAGATTCGGGATCGGATTAGGGAGTTGCGGCGGGTGCGGGCGAGCGAGTTGCGGCCGAATCCGCGGAATTGGCGGACGCATCCGCAGGCGCAGCGGGATGCGCTTTGCGGCGTACTGGCCGAGGTGGGCTATGCCGACGCGCTTCTGGTCCGGGAGTTGCCCGACGGCTCGTTGGAATTGATCGACGGCCACCTCCGCGCTGAAACCACGCCCGACATGGAAGTGCCGGTGCTCGTTCTCGATCTGGACGACTCCGAGGCGGCCAAGCTGCTTGCCCTGCACGATCCGTTGGCGGCGATGGCCGAGGCAAACGACGAAATGCTTGCCGAGTTGGTCGCGGACGTGGAGACCGAGAATGCCGCGGTCCAGGCATTGTTGGACCGGATGATTCAGGATCCGGAAACGCCTGTGGAAGATATAGTCGATGAAGGATCGCGCGAGGTCAACGTGCCCGAGGCGTTTCAGGTGGTTGTCGAGTGCCGCGACGAGGCCGACCAGCAAGCGGTTTACGAGCGTCTAAGCGGCGAAGGATACAAGTGCAAGTTGCTGACGTTGTAAGTAAAGTTTACGTTTGCGACAAATACTCCCGGAGCAAGCTCCGGGGCTAAACTATTCAATTCCACAAACCACTGTGCACAGTCCATTAAAAAATGCCAGTTGTTGAAATAACCGTTGATTGTCCGGTGTTCGATTCGTTTCGCGTGGAGCAGGTGGCGGGCATGTTCGACGTGCCGCTTGCGGCCAAGGCGATGCAGCGGTTTAGGGTGGGCGTGCCGGAGGATTTGCTGAATATCGACGGTGGAAATGGGGAGGATTGTAGTGGGCAGTGGGCAGTGGGCAGTCACCCAGAGGGTACCCGGGGCGAAACCGCAAGCGATTTATGGCGGATTGGTTTGATCGTCGGTCCGTCGGGCAGCGGGAAAAGCACGCTGGCGAAAAAACTGTTCGGCGAGCATCTTTACCGCCGCAACGAATGGCAGGCGGACCGGGCGGTGATCGACGGACTGGGCGATCTGCCGATCAAGCAGATTACCGGGATGTTCACGGCGGTGGGGTTTTCCTCGCCGCCGTCATGGATAAAGCCGTACCACGTGCTAAGCGGCGGCGAGCAGTTCCGCTGCGACCTTGCCCGGGCGCTGAGCCGGGCGGAATCCGTCGCCGACAAATCCGGCGGCGAGGGCAAGCTCGTGGCCTTCGACGAGTTTACGAGCGTGGTGGACCGCAACGTGGCCCGGGTCATTTCGGCGGCGATTGCCAAGGGGATTCATCTTGGCCGGATCGGCTGCCGGTTCGTGGCCGTGACGTGTCACTACGACGTAACGGAGTGGCTCGAGCCGGATTGGGTCATCGACATGGCGAGTTCGTCGTTTCAACGGAGGCGTCTTCGGCGACCGCCGATCGAGCTTGAAATCGTTCGTTGCCGGCGCAGTGCGTGGCGGTTGTTTGCGCGTCATCACTATTTGAGTGGGGCATTGAGCAGTTATGCGCGGTGTTACATGGCCTTGTGGGATGGAGTGCCGGTGGCGTTTTGCGCGACGCTTTCGCTGTTGGGCCGGAAGAACCGGCGGCGCGTGAGCCGCATCGTCACCTTGCCCGATTATCAGGGGATCGGCATAGGCATGGCCTTGGCCGAAACAGTTGCCGAATTGAACCGCCGCGAGGGTTTTAGGCTGAACATCACGGCCAGCCATCCGGCGGTGATCGCGCACTGCCGGCACTCGCCGCGATGGCGGGCGATTGGAGTGAAAAAAACCGGCTCGCGCAACGCCGGGCGATTTGTGAAAAACTATCGCGGATCGGCGGGCCGAGCGGTGGTGTCGTTCGAATACGTTGGAGCGCAATTGTGAAGGAGCGGTATGGCGAGAAAATGCGGAAGACCACCGGTACTGGACGAAATCAAGCAGCGGGAAATCGTGGCGATTGTCTCAATGGGATGCAGCCGCCGCACCGCCGCGCGGTATGTCGGTTGCGATCCAAAGACCATCCAGAATACGGCCGAACGCGAGGATAAATTCGCGGAAAAATTAGAGCGCGCGCAGAGCCAGGCGGTGGTCACACACGTGAAGAACATCAATTCGGCCGCAAAGAAGGCCCAATACTGGCGTGCGGCGGCCTGGGCGCTGGAGCGGCTAAATCCCGAGGAATATGCCGCGCCACACACCGATATGCTCAGCGCCGAGCAGATATTCAAGTTGCTGGCGTATTTATCGCAAGTCGTGGTGGAGGAAGTGCCCGTCAGTGCGTATCGCAAAAAGATCATGAAGCGATTAGGCGAAATGACCAAGATGATCAGCGCGGTCGCGCCGGAGAAACGTGCGGGAATTGTCGCTGATTCGACGCAAGAAAATGACCCCCCAAAAAAGAGATTGCCATGATCTCGCCCCAGACAATCATTACCGAATGTCGAATTCCGCCGGAGAATCTGGCGGGCTTGCTGCGGCGGTTCAATAGCGCACTGGCGCTATGGCACGGACGGGCCAGGCGATTGCGGCGTTCGGGCGGAGGGGCAAAAGACCTGTTGTCTTGGGGCGCTAAATACCTGCCCGCGCATTTCGGACGCCCGGCGTCGAACATGCACCGCTGGCTGGCCGGGAAGATCGATGCCATGAAGAACGCTCGCGGCGCGAAGCTCAACCTGTTGGGTCCGCGCGGCGGGGCGAAATCGACCATCGGCACGCTGGCCTTTCCCTTGCGCGAGGCGGTCGAGGGCCGGGAACCGTACATCTGGATCGTTTCCGACACGAAACATCAGGCCTGCGCCCACCTGGAAAACATCAAAACGGAATTGCTGGAAAACAGCCTGCTGGCGCGTGATTATCCGCAAGCGGCCGGGCGCGGCAGGGTATGGCGCATGAACGCCATCGTGCTGCGAAACGGCGTAACCATCGAGGCCTTCGGCACCGGTCAGCGGATTCGCGGGCGGCGGCGGCGCGAGCATCGGCCCACGCTGATTATTTGCGACGACCTGCAAAACGACGGCCATATTGTTTCGGCCGTCCAGCGCGAACATTCGCGCAACTGGTTCCACGGTATGTTGATGAAGGCCGGCACCACGCGGACGAACGTCGTAAACCTGGCCACCGCCCTGCATCGCGAGGCCCTGGCCATGGAGTTGCACGAAACGCCGGGCTGGACGTCGCGGATTTTCAAGGCCGTGGTGCGCTGGCCGGAGAACACGTCGCTCTCGCAGCAGTGGGAAGCCGTGTACGTGGACGTGGCCGACCCGCATTATAAAACGGCCGCTCGAAAATTTTACGAAGAACATCGCGGGGAAATGGACCTGGGTGCAAAAGTGCTTTGGCCCGAGGAAGAAGATCTATACGCGCTGATGTGCATGAGGACGGAGGGCGGACGCACGGCCTTCGAGCGCGAGAAGCAGAACTCGCCGATCAATCCGGATTTGTGCGAATGGCCGGAATCGTACTTCGACGAGTCGATCTGGTTCGACGATTGGCCGGGACAGTTGATCGTCAAGACTTTGGCGTTGGATCCGAGCAAGGGCGGCGATGCCCGGCGGGGCGATTACTCGGCCCTGGTAATGCTGGGAGTGGATCGCCGGGGACCGGTGTATATCGAAGCGGATCTGAAGCGCCGTCCGACTCCACAAATCGTGGCCGACGGGGTGGAGTTGTTCCGCCGCTTCCGGCCGGATATTTTTGGCGTGGAGGCGAACCAGTTTCAGGATTTGCTGGCGGGCGAGTTCGAAGCGGAGTTCCGGCGGCAAGGCATTTTGGGCGCGCGGCCTTGGCCGGTGGAAAATCGGACGAACAAATTGGTCCGCATACGGCGACTGGGTCCGTATCTTTCCAGCCGGCGATTACGATTCAAAAACGGCAGCCCGGGAACGCGATTGTTGGTGGAACAACTCCAGGAGTTTCCCATCGGCAATCATGACGACGGTCCGGACGCGGCCGAAATGGCCCTTCGCCTGGCCGCCGAACTGCTCGTCGGCCGTGGCGCCAAGGACGCCTTGGGCGATCGTTTGCCGGTGGGATAAAGAATGAAATGATGAATTCTGAATGATGAATGTTGAATAAACTAAAGAAACCGCTTGCGGTTTCGCGCCGATCAATAAGGAATCAAAACATGCAAAATGTCAATCACACTCCCACGGACATGATGAACGATAAAGCATCCCACGGCGATTCCCGGCTGATGCACATGGAACGCCGGTTATCAGAGGCCTTCGACGAGTTGTGGGACGATTTTGTCGATCCCGCCGATGCGTTTTACGACGTGGACGGAATGCGGTGGAATGCGGTGGGCTGCGCGACGGCGGCAGGCACTAGTTCGGGGATCCCCTTCATCGACGAACAGCAACTTGCCGAGATCCGCGGACAATGCCGTGCTTTAGCGGCGAACAATGAATTCGCCATTAACGGGCATGAAAATCGCATCAGTTACATCGTGGGCAGCGGTCATGTGTATCGCGCGGCAGCGCGAAAAGACCAAACCGCGCCGGAATCCCTGCTAAACGGCGTGCAGGCGGTTCTGGACGAGTTCGCCAGAATCAACCAATGGCACAAGCGGCAGCAGGAGATTGTCCGCCGCAAAGACCGGGACGGCGAGTGTTTTTTGCGGTTCTTTCCGGCGCCGGACGGCACGATTCGCCTTCGGTTCGTTGAGCCGGACCAGGTTGCTGCGCCCATCGATCGCCTCAACGACCCGTCGGCCGGATTCGGAGTTGTGACCGATCCATCGGACGTGGAAACCGTGTTGGGCTACTGGATCGACGGCCGGTGGATCGACGCCGACGAGATCCAGCATCGCAAGGCGAACGTCGATGCCAACGTGAAGCGCGGGTTGCCGCTGTTCTATCCCGTGCGGAAGAATCTCCGCCGCGCGGAAAAACTGCTCAGGAACATGAGCGTGGTGTCGGAAATTCAATCGGCAATCGCCATCATTCGCAAACACTCGGCCGCGACAAACGCGGGGTTGGAACAATTCGTGGCCGATCAGGCCGACCTGAGCGTGACAAGCCAGGCCACGGGCCGGACCAGCCACTTCAGGCGATTTGCCCCGGGCACGATTCTCGACGCCCTGTCGGGCACGGAATACGAATTCCCGGCCTCTGGCATCGACGCCGGCCGTTACGTGGCCGTGTTGCAGGCCGAGTTGCGGGCCATCGCAAGCCGACTTGTTATGCCAGAATTCATGCTTTCAAGCGACGCCTCGAATGCGAATTACTCTTCAACCATGGTGGCCGAGGGTCCGGCGGTGAAAATGTTCGATCGGCTCCAGTACGAAATGCTGGAAGACGATCTGGAAGTAATGCGGCGAGTGGTTTTTCACGCCGTTGAAGTAGGTCGATTGCCGGCCGAAGCGATTACCGCGGTGGATATTCGCGGCATTCCGCCCACGCTTGCCGTGCGCGATCGGCTAAAAGAAGCGCAGGCCGATCAAATCCTTGTCCGCAACGGCGCGATGTCGGTCGAGACCATGGCTGTGCGCAACGGCTTGGATCCGGAGCATGAGCGGCAACTGATTGAGCGGAAAGGGATTGGGGCTTAGAGGCTGGAATTATTAGGGGGTGGCCAAAAAGAAATCTTGAAATCATTTTCGGCGGAGTATATACATAAGTCCATCATGACAACCACGGCCACAATGACCAATGCGAAGAAGGTGGCTCAGCTTGAAAAGGCCCTGGCCGAACTGTTGGCCGCCACGCTGAAGCGAGGTTTTTTCGGCATCGCGGGGGTAGAGGTTAGCGTGCAGGACGGAACGATACAGCACATCCGCCGCAAAGTGGAACAGATTGAAAAATAGTGGCGAGTGGCGAGTGGACAGTGGACAGTGGACAGAACTTAAAACTTATAACTGAAAACTCCTAACCGAAAGGACAGGCGATGACCGAAACGCTTCAAGAATATTGCGATTCGCGCGGCGTGCGGATGCGCGTCGATCGGGAAGAAGGCGTGATTCGCGGGGTGAAGATTCTCGGGCTGGAGTCGCGCAATCGTCGCAGCTATTTGCCCGAGGCGCTTGCCCAGGCCGCTCGGCTTTACGAGGACGCCAAGGTCAACGTGAACCATCCCAAAGGCAATC
>JBEKFZ010000002.1:0-111534 GCA_050013075.1 Thermoguttaceae bacterium
CCGGGGCCTCGCTGGAACATACACACAGCCAATTGATCGTCACGCCCATCGTGCCCATCAACGTTTGGGAAGAGATGACCGGTTCGCTGGAGTTTTATAATTATCGCGGCCGCTGCGTGTACTGCGACATGGTACAACAAGAGCTGGCCACCGAAAAACGGATTGTGCTGGATACGCCGGGTTTTCTGGCCTTTTGTCCGTTCGCCAGCCGCTTCCCTTTCGAGACCTGGATCCTGCCTAAGAATCACTCCAGTCATTACGAAAATATTCAAAAAAACGAAGTTGACGAACTTTCGGGCGTGATGCGCCAGGTGATCGCCAAGATCGAGGCCGCGCTTGACCAGCCCGCATATAATTACATAATACATACAGCCCCCTTTGACACGCAGGAGTTAAGCCATTATCACTGGCATATAGAGATTATGCCGAGTTTAATGAAAACAGCCGGGTTTGAATGGGGTACTGGTTTTTACATCAATCCAGTCCCGCCCGAACAAGCGGCGGCGTTCCTCCGAGAAGTCGAAATTGACATACTGGAAGCGCAAGATTTTCCGGCCAGGTAAACTGGACAAAACGGGGTGCGGTTGCCGATTAAGAAAGTGTTTCTGCCCCATATTCCTACATAAAAAAAGGGGTCAGAACTATTTTTCCTAATATAGAGTTAATTCCGTTTTCATATAAAAAATAGTTCTGACCCCTTTTTTACTCAACATACTGATTGACATATCATGCCTCCACGCATCCGCTTCATCCTATCACTGCACAACCATCAACCCGTCGGCAACTTCGACCATATCTTCCAGCAGGCGTTCGAAGATAGTTACAAACCTTTCCTCGACGTCTTCAGCCGTTACGAATCGCTGAAGATGTCGCTGCACGTCAGCGGCTCGTTGATGGAGTGGCTTGGGGCTAATCAGCCAGCGTATATCGACCGCCTGGCCGAGTTGGTCGATCGAGAGCAAATCGAAATAATCGGCGGGGCGTTCTTCGAGCCGATTTTGGCGATGATTCCCAAGCGCGACCGCATCGGGCAAATCCGCGCCTATACCCGCTGGCTGCAAAACCGCCTTGGCGCCACGGTCCGCGGCATGTGGATCCCGGAACGCGTGTGGGAGCAATCGTTCAGCGGCGATCTGGCCGACGCCGGCATCGAATATACCGTTCTTGACGATTTTCACTTCAAGGCCGCCGGACTTACCGATTCGCAGCTTACCGGGCACCTGATTACCGAGGACGAAGGCCGGTCGATCTCGGTTTTTCCAGGCAGCGAATGTTTGCGATACTTGATTCCCTTTGCCGCCCCGGAACAGACCGTGGAATACCTGGCCAAAATGGCCGAGGCGCATCCCAGCGCGATTGCCGTTTTCGGCGACGACGGCGAAAAATTCGGCACCTGGCCGGAAACGAAAAAACACGTTTATACCGACGGCTGGCTGACGCGGTTTTTCGACGTCTTGGTTCGCAACCAGGATTGGATCCACGTCACCACGCTGGCCGAAGCCTTTGACAACGTTCCCCCGGCGGGAAAAATCTATCTGCCCGATTGCAGTTATCGCGAAATGACCGAATGGGCGCTGCCGGCCGATCAACTGGTCGAGTACGAGCGGGTTGTCCACGAAATGCGCGACAATCCCAATTGGCAGGTCTTAAAGCGATTCATGCGCGGCGGCTACTGGCGCAATTTCAAAGTGAAATATCCCGAAGCCGACGAAATGTACTGCCGCATGATGATCGTCAGCCGCCGCTTGCAAGAGATGATCGACCTTGGTATCGGTGGCGAAACGATCGAGCGGGCACGAATCGAACTCTACCGTGCACAATGCAATTGCGCTTACTGGCACGGGGCGTTCGGCGGTCTGTACCTGCCGCACTTGCGCAACGCGGTCTACAATCACCTGATTTCGGCCGACAACCTCTTGGAAAAAGCGGCCGGGCGTGCGGAAACGTGGATCGAGGCCGCGGCCGAGGATTTCAATTTCGACGCCCGCCAGGAAGTCCGCCTGGCCAACGACAAGCTCGTGGCGATGGTCGCTCCCGGTCACGGCGGCCATCTGGAGGAACTCGACGTCCGCAAGATCAAGCTCAATCTGCTGGCCACGCTCGCCCGCCGGATGGAAGCCTATCATTGCAAGGTGCTCGCCGGCGCGGGGGCAAACTCCGATCAGGTGGCCAGCATTCACGACCGCGTGGTTTTCAAGCAGCCCGATCTGGATAAGCGGCTGCAATACGACGATCATTTGCGCAAGAGCCTGGTCGATTTGTTTTACGACAACGACGCCTCGCTTGAGGCGGTGGTTTCGGGCCAGGCCCCGCAACGAGGCGACTTCCTCAACAGCGTGTATGAAGCCCGCATCCGCCGCAATCCCGACCGTATCCAAGTGCAACTCAGCCGCGACGGGCTGGTTGGCGGCACGCCGCTGCGGATCACCAAGGGCCTGACGCTCGACGCCGGCAGTTCCACGCTGCAAGTGGCGTATCTTTTGGAGAATCTGCCGCAAAACCATCCTCTGCATTTTGCCGTGGAGTTGAACTTCGCCGGCCTGCCCGCCGGAGCGGATGACCGCTACTTTTCCGATTCCGACGGCAACCCCTTGGGACAACTCGGCACGCGGCTCGATCTGGCCGACGCCTTCGGCCTGAGCCTGATCGACCAATGGCAAGGGATCGAAGTGGGACTGAAGATGTCGCGAAAAACCCGGTTCTGGACCTTTCCCGTCGAGACCGTAAGCCAATCGGAAGGCGGTTTCGAGTTGGTGCACCAGTCGGTGGTTGTAATGCCCCACTGGATCGTCGAGGCCGATAAAGACGGTCGCTGGAGCGTGACCATGCAACTCGCGCTGGACACCAGCCGCGCAGAAGCCAAACTCCCCGCCGAAGCCGCCGTAATAACGGGCTAAAAAGGCTGGAGGCCGAAGGCTTGAGCGGAGAGGATAGTCTATTATGTTGGGGCGACAGTTGAATTGTCGCTTTTGTGCAAGTAATCCCTTATTGAACCCCTGCTAATTGTGACCAATCTGGCGCGATGTCGAACCCCACTGTTCCCCAAAATACCTCTGCCAGTACCGGCACGGTTGAGTGGGAGGCGAGTTCCAGGCGGTTGCTCGTTGTGCTGGGATCGTTGCCGGGCGGGGTGGGATTATTGAAGATGATGCCGGCGACTTTCAGACCGCCCAATAAAGTTTGGGCGGCGTGGAGCGTAAGCAGCGTGTGGTTGATCGTGCCCAGGGCGTTGCGGGCGACAACGAGCAGCGGGAAGCCGAAATCGCGGGCCAGATTGGCCACGTAGTCGCTGTCTCCCAGCGGCGAGAGCAAGCCGCCTGCGCCTTCGACCAGAACGATATCGGAGCAAGCCAGCCAGTAATCCAGCCCGTCGCGCAGAAGTTTTCGATCGAGCTGTTTGCCTTCGGCCCGGGCGGCGAGGTGCGGGGCAAGTGGGGCCTGGAAACACTGCGGGCAAACCCGATTGAACTCGCCCGGCTCGCCGGCGGCGCGCCACAGCAGCAGGGCATCGTCGGAAATCAGCCGCTCGCCTTCCTGGCGACATCCGCTGGCGGCAGGCTTGTATACGCCCACGCGGCGTCCGGCCGCCTTTAGCGCGCGGGCAATCAATATCGCGACATAAGTCTTGCCGACATTGGTATCAGTGCCGGTAATGAACAATCCGGGGCATTTTGGGCTGTAGGCCATGGGCTTTAGACTTTGGGCAATCAGGAGGCAAAATTCGCTTCTGATTGTACCCAATTACACTTCCAAGGAAAAGGAACCATCGGGCGGGGCCGAAGCGATTTCCTCATTGGAGAAAAAATGAGGGGCAAGTGGTGCGTGGCTGGTTTGCAGGGTCATTTGGCCGCCGGTCGATAGGGCGAGTTTTTCGCATACTTGCCGCCAGGTTTCGCGTTCCACGTTCAACACTCGCAGGGCCTCGGCGAGTTTGTTTTCGTCGTTGTCTATGAAGGCGCGCGTTAAAGCGTTGTGTATGAACAAGTACACTCCGGCGACTTTACCGACCAGTTCCGATTTTGCCTCGTAATCCATTCCCGCAATGATGCCACTTACAATTTTCCGGGCGCGCAGGATGCTTTTACCGGCCTGTTGGCTTTCTTTGTCTTGCCGATGTTTTTGGGCGCGCCGGCCCTCTCGAATCGCCGCATCGATAAGCATCAGTTGCAATTTTTGCGGCGTGGCGGTCGTTACTTCGGTGATCAGGTAGCAATCCGAGGCGGTATTGGGCATAAAGGATCTTTCCCGCTGAATGAGAAACAAAGCGATGAAACGGATAAAACGCCTAAGGATTGAATGTTTAGGATCAAGAGCTACTGCTATTGCCGAAATAGAGCGAATTGCTGGAGTTGCTGCTACTGGAGGTATCGGTTATCCATGATAGGGAATCGAGCGCCGACAGATTGTTTTGCATTTTGGATATAAACGCTTCCAGATTGGCGAATTGCTTGGTCAAGCGGGTCCGCTCGTTGTCCAGGCGAGTCGTCCAATCGCTGATTTTTTGTGTATTGTTGTCAATAGTGGTTTGCAGGGCCGTGCTTTTCAATTCCATGAGCGAATCGGTGTCACCCGCCAGGCTTTTTATTATGTTGGAGAATTTGGCCGCGACGCCGGTATCCGCCGTGGTGAAAAACGCTTTTACGTCGTCGAGATTGGTGCTAAGGACGGATTCCAGGGTGGTGTTATCCAACGTAAGAGTGCCGTCGCTCGAGCTGACGGAGATGCCCAATTGGGCCAGCGATTTGATGGTGTCGTTGCTCGTATAAGTGGCGCGTATCAGTTTCGACAGTTCGGTGTCCGCTAGATATGCGGAATAATCGCCCGTCAGGGTAGCCTCGGTTGAGGTGCTCGAATCGTAGGTGATATCGGTATTCAACGCGGTGCGGAAGGTGTTGTAATTAGTCACGAACGATTCGATGGCCGATTCAACGCTGGAAGCGTCCTCCGTGACTGTAACCGTCACGGGGCTGCTCGAAGCGGACTTGATAGTGAGCGTGGCGCCGTTCAGGACACGGGTGAAAGTGTTCGTGCTAGAAGACACCAATTTGGTTTTGGAGGACGAGCTGGACGTGCCCACGGCCAGCAGGGCGTCTTGGGCGGTGGTGGTGGTGTCAAAGGAAATATCCGCTTTCGACGTATCCACGGCGAATTTCGCGGCCTTGCCGGTCTTGTTGCTGAGGAGCGATAAACTGTAGGAACTGCTGGAATCGCCGGACACGATGGAGGCGGTAATTCCCATATTAAGATTGTTGATCGTGCTGGCCAATGTCGTCAGCGTATCGGAAGAGGTAAGGCTGATAGTGCGGGTCATGGAACCGTCGATCACTTGGGAGGAATTTTCGGTGGTGGCGGTTTGCAGCAGGTTGAGGTCGGCGGCGGTGGTGGAGTCGCCTTCCGCGACCGAGAGCGTGCCCGAGCCGCCGGAGCTATCGGTGATTTTGATGCCGTCGCCGGTATCGTTGATTTCAGCGATGACGCCGGTGGATAATGATGATGAATTTATTGCTTTCACCACGTTGCCGATGGTTGTGGTGCTATCGTCAATGGTGATGGTGGCGATCTGGCCGTTGCTGTCGGTGATGGTGAATGTGCCATTTGCCACGCCCGAGCCGCCGTTTAGATCGGCCAATTTGGTGTTTAACCCGACGGTCTGAAGGTGAAGATCTCCGCCGTCGACGCTGTCGCTTGCGACATCCACGGCGCCGCCGAATAATTTCGTGACAGTGGCGCCGTCATCATAGTCTTGCACTTTGAGATCGCCGGTTGTTGATCCGCTGGAATCGACCAGTTCGATGCCGTTGCCGGCGTCGTTGACCTGGGCGGTGATTTTTACTTTTGGCGTCGCCGCGCTCGCGGCGGCGTTTATGGCGTTGATTACGTCTTCGAGCGTTTCGGCGCTCGATAAACTCACGTCGGCGCTGTTTCCGGCCCGGTCGGTAATTTTGATTGTGCCCAAAGTGCCCAGGCCGCTGCCGCCGTTCAGATCGGCCAGTAGCACGGTTTTCGCCCCGGATATGATTCGGCTGCCGGTGATAACGGCGTCCGTGCCCGTGGCTGTGTCGGTGATTCCGAACAAATCCTCTAATGCCCTGGAACCGTTTTTCGCGGTGACTTTGAAGGCGTAATCCGTTGCATTCGACGAATCGGTGAGCACGAGGCGGCTTCCATCGGAGCTGATCGATGCCGTGAGCTTACTCGACGACGCGGTTTTAATCGCGTCTATTACGTCGCCGATAGTCGTGGCGTCCGAGAGATTGACGATGCCGGTCGTGCCGTCGCCGAGTACGTACGAGAAGTCTTCAAGCGAACTGGAGCCGGTCGTTTCCACGCCGATGCCGTCGTTCAGGGCGTCGAGGCTCAGATTATCGGACAGGTAGACGATGTCCGAGCCGGTGAGTGTGCTTGTATTGCTGGTCCCCAGGATTCCCAAGGAGGCCGCGGTCTTGCCGGAGTTGACTTCCGAGACTTTGAGACTGGAAGTCGACTCGCCGGTGTTGTCGGTCAGTACGATGGAGTCGCCGCTGACCGAGGCCGTGACGTCGACCGTGTCGTTGTTGTTGATTGTCTTGAGAACGTCATCGATTGTCTTGGCCCCGGTAAGATCGATTACGGCCGACGCCCCGCTGCGATCGGTGATCTTGATTTTTCCGGCGGTAAATCCCGTTCCACCGTTTATATTGCTCAGGCTCATGGAAGTATCGACGCCGTTGCCGAAGCGGAGGGTAAGCGTTCCCGAACCGACAGTAGAGGAAGTTGAACTATAACTGGAGCTGTCTGATTCCTGGGCTTGAGCCATGCTCAGCGCAGTATAGGTATAGGTGCCAGTGGTTGGGTTTCCGGTAGTAGTGACTGAGATAACGCCGGTATTGCTGCTGGCTGCGGTGGTAGCGTCGAAAAGAGTGTATTTGCCAAGCGAATCGGTAGAGGATTTTAAAGTGGTCAGGTCCGCTATAAGGGCTGTGATCGCGGTCTTTTGGGACTTTAGAGTCGTATTCTCCGTTGTGAGCGAGTTGCTTACTGTGGAGTCCGCCTTTATCAGTTTATCAATCAGGGTGCCGTAATCGATGCCCGAAACTACGCCCGTTCCGGATGTAATTGTCGTCATAAGGCACCGGTGGGTTATGGGCTGAAAGCTAGATAGCCAATAAGATTATTATCTTTGCTTGTAATGACAGGGCAGTCTGGACTAAGGTTTAGTAATGATGTCGTAGGTCGACAATTCATCAAATCTAATATCGGATATTAAAACAGGTAAAGTTTAACGGCATTTCAGGTGTTGTTAGTGTTAAGCAATATGCAAGTTTTAATTGTTTTTCATGCTTGATCTTCAAAAAAAGCCGGTCCATCCCGGGTGAGAGGACGGACCGGCTAGTCCTTTTTTGGCCGTCTTCACGCGGTTATTGCAACAGTGTGAGGACGTTTTCGGGGTTCTTGTTGGCGATCTTCAACACGGCGGTACCTGACTGAACCAGGATTTGAGCACGTGTCAGATTGGCGGTTTCGGCCGCGAAATCGGCGTCTTGGATGACACTCTGTGCGTTTGTCAGCGCGGTGACCGTGTCGCTTAAGGTTGCGCTGTTGCTTTCGAGCGTGGAACTCTGGAAGGCGCCCAACCGACCGCGTATAGACGTGATCTGGTCGAGGGCCTCGGTGACGATTTTCGAGGCCGTGGTTAGGTCGCCGCTTGTAAGCGAGGTATCGCCGTCGGAGGCAAGTTGATATAACAGGCCGTCCACGCCGCCCAGGCTGCCGGTATCGACGCTTTGAAGGCCTAATCTGGCCTGATTGTTGGTATTGATGGTGGCGCCGAGTTGGAACGTCGCGCCGCCGCCGGTAATGGTGAACGTGGAGTCACCTGTGGCGTCGGCGACCATGGTGGCCGACATGGACAACGTTCCCGTGTTTACGCTGAGGGTGTTTCCGTTGCCTTGTGCGGTAATGCCGTTCACCGTGGCTATGACGTCGTCGCCCGCGGCATAAGTTTTGTCTAGAGTTAAGGTGCCGCTTTTTACGTCGGCCTGCACCGAGGCTTTGGAGCCGTAACCGGTCGACGTTAACGCGAGCGAGCCGCTGGTATCCTTAGCAGATATGCCGGTGGAGTCCGTAAGTGCGTTGATGGCCTGCTCAACAACGGAACCGGCGGTGTCCTTAGCGAAAGTGAAAACATAGGATCCGTCATTACCCGTGAGTTTCAAGGTCAGATCGGTGCTCAGTTTGTCGCTGGTAAGCGTGGCGGTCACTGTTGCTACAGTGGCCGCGGTTCCGACGGAAATCGTTACATCCGTGCCGTCAGTGGCGTCATAAACCGCCGAATTGATTTGCAGACTGGCCACGTCGTCCATGCTGCCAGAAGTGGTGGGTTCATAAATATAGCCCAGAGAGCCATCCAGCATATTCCGGCCTTGATAGTTCGTGGTCTGGGCAATGCGGTTGATGGCGGCCAAGGAGGAGTCGATTACCGTTTGGTTGGCGGCCTTTTGGGCATCGCTCATGGTTGCATCGTTAGCGGTTTGGGTAATCAGAGTTTGGATGGTGTTCAGCAACTTTGTAACTTGTGTCAGAGCGGTGTCTGCGGTGTCGATCATGCTGTTGGCCGCCGTGGTGTTGCTAATGGCCTGATTGGTGCTGGCGATTTCGCTGCCTAATTGCGCGGCGGCGATCAGGCCGGCTGGGTCGTCTTTACCGGAGTTAATTCGTAAACCGGTGCTCAAACGGGTCATAGCCGTTTGCAATTGATTGTTTGACTTCGCAAGATTTTGCTGTGCCGTGAGTGAACTCACATTCGTGTTGATTCGGGTCATGCCAAATACCTTTCATTAAAGGTTCACGCTCAAGCCGCCCCGGATGGCAGGAGCTATGCTCCCGGAAACAGCTTTTACCGCGGGCCGCATTAGAAAATTTCAATGGCGGCGTGCAGTACGCGTATGGTGGGGTTAAATCAGGAAGGAACGCTATCACTTAGCGCACGATCTACGTCCGACCGCCTTGACCCCGCATCCAGAATTGGACGCACGATGGGTCGTGAATCCGCGCTAAAATCCACATCAACCATCGGCCCGGTTATTTACCTGTTTTAGTATACTTAACAGTGGCCGATAATCTTCTGTGACTAATGTTCTATAGCTTTCTCGGCAGGAGAAACAAACAAAGCAAGTAAAAAAATGCCACACTCCAAGACAAAGTCTTCTTATAGAGTAAAACGATCAGTACATTCCCTATAAACCCAACTGGGACAGTATGTTAGCGGTTCAATTTACCACAGGAATGGGTAGGCTTGTTCCTACCTGATTCATGGGTGAATTTGCGATCTTGTCGGCCGGGGCGACGATTTTCCCAGTTAATGGCTTGATAAACTTCCTAGCGATGAACGGGTATTTTGCCGGGGTCCTCAGTAGCTAACGCGGCATAAAGCCGCAACTAAACCCCCGGTGTATTCACCGGGGGCTAAATCAGGACCCTGCATATCCATATCCGCTCCAAGGCATGGACCGGCGATTTTTGCACGTCGAATCGGCAGAACTCGCTGGTTGCGAACTGATGGATAGTGTATGCCGGAACTTGTTTTTAAGGTGTGCGGAAAGTGCCTAAGTGTTTATTAGATTAGCCAGTTCCGCCGAATCTTGGAAAGCAGAAGGCGGCAATCGAGAAAACTGGCACACGGCTTGCTAAGTGAAGTGCACCCCCAATCTCCCGCAAAGTTTGCAGGTTGGGAAAAGGTTTTTGTTGATCGAGGTTCAAATGCCTTACGGTTTATACATTTCAGCGGAAGGGGCCAACGCCCAGTCTTCTCGGCTGGATGTCATTGCCAACAACCTGGCCAATGTCGATACCGTTGGGTTCAAGCGGGAATTGGCCTGTTTTCAGGCCCGCTATGCCGAGGCCGTCGATAAGGGCCTGGCGATTCCCGGTTCCGGAAATACGGAAGACGTCGGCGGAGGCGTTTTGTTCCGCCAAACAAAGACCGATTTTTCCGCGGGCGCCGTGAAGCGAACCAATAATCCGGCTAACGTGGCGATTTTGGGCGAGGGTTTTTTCACGGTCAAAAAAGGCGACGAGACCTTTTTAACGCGGGCTGGGAATTTCCAGATTAACTCCCGCGGCGAGTTGGTCACTCCGCAAGGCTACGCGGTATTGGACGAAAGCGGCGGGCCGGTTGTTATAAACCCGGAGGTTAAACATTGGGATATCAGCGACACGGGCGCCTTGCGACAGCCCGGAAATATGCAGAACCTGGCGATCGTCAAGCCCGCGGACAACGAAAGCCTGGTCAAGTACGGTGAAAATTTATTCCGCTTAACGACGCAGCCGGAGCCTGTTCCGCAAGACCAACGGCGAGTGGCCTCGGGTAGCCTGGAGATGTCGGCAGTGAGTCCCACGCTGGAAATGACCGCCATGATCGAGGCCTCTCGGCTTTTCGAGGCCAATGTCAGCATGATGAAAACTCAAGATCAAATGCTCGGCTCGTTGATCAGTCGAGTGTTGAAAGCATAGAAAATGAAGAACTCGTTTAGCCCGGTGGGCACCATGCGCAGCATGGTCGCGACCGGTAAAAGCTGGAATCTCCGGGCACAAGTGCCCGGGCTAAACTGACAACTCAATTCCCAATCCCCTATTCCCTAACCCCTAATCTTATGACCATTCAAGCGCTTTATTCCGCGGCAACGGGCATGATGGCAATGGAAAACAAGTTGGACGTAGTGGCCAACAATCTTGCCAACATGGAGACCACGGCGTTCAAAACGGACCGGGCGAATTTCGAGGATTTGATTTACCGCCACGAAAAATACCCGGGCGCCCAGGATTCAGCCGGACAATATACTCCCACCGGCACTCAAATCGGCATGGGCGTACGAACGCAAAGTACGCAAACCGAGTTCACCCAAGGGTCGCTCAAACAAACCGGGCAGGAATTGGACGTGGCAATCGAGGGCATGGGATTGTTCCAGGTTACCAATCCCGACGGCATGATCGTTTACACCAGGGCGGGAAATTTTTCAAAAAACGCCAACGGCAACCTGGTGATCGGCTCGGCCAGTGACGGACGTTTGCTGGAGCCGCCCATCGTTATACCCACTGACGCCACGTCCATCACCATTTCGCCCGAAGGCATTGTTTCCGTCACGCAACAGGGCAGCAACCAAATGTCGCAGGTGGGCCAAATCCAATTGGCTTCGTTCATCAATCCGCAAGGATTGCTTAAATTGGGTGAAAACCTGTATCGAGAAACCGACGCCTCGAGCGCGCCGACAATATCCAATCCGGGCCTGAACGGCCTGGGAACGTTGCAGCAAAACATGCTGGAATCGTCCAATGTCGAGCCTGTTCAGGAGTTGATCGATCTGATTACCACCCAACGCGCATTCGAGCTTAATTCCCAGGCCATAAAAACAGGCGATCAATTATTGCAGACCGTGGCGAATTTGCCGCGACAGCAGTAATCCGGTAGGACGGGGCCAGTAGGACGGATTTGTAATCCGTCCAAGACGCAGTGGAATTCCGTCTTACAGTTAGCGGAGATGATTATATGCAGCGGATAATCGTTCTACTTATGATCTTGCCGGCACTGGCATGGAATACATCCCGGGCCGCCGAGTTGCGGTTGCGCCAGCAGTGCAGTCCGCACGGATCGGTGGTTACCCTGGGCGATATTGCGGAAATTTATAGCGCGGACGCCCGGCAGGCTGAAAAACTTGCCGCCGTCGAACTCTTTCCCGCCCCGCCGGCGGCGCAGCAGCGGGTGCTTCGGGTAAGAGAGGTGCAAGATCTTCTGGCCCTGCAGGGTATCAATTTGACCCAGCACCGGTTTTCCGGGTCCAGCCAGATAGTATTGACCTCGGCAGCCGAACCCGTTCATGCCGATCAGTCGCTGACCTCCTCGGCCGTAAAGCGTGCCCATCGCCGCGTGCAAGAGGCGATATTGCAATACCTGCAAGCGAAAACCAACTCCAACGAACCGCGACTGCTGCAATTCGAAACGTCTCCGGCCCTGGCCCGCGCGGCCGCGAATCCGGCACAGCCGATTTCCCTAAGCGGCGGCGCCGCTCCCTGGACCGGATTGCA
Source organism: Thermoguttaceae bacterium (assembly GCA_050013075.1). GTDB lineage: Bacteria > Planctomycetota > Planctomycetia > Pirellulales > Thermoguttaceae > JBEKIK01. Next base: position 12,061 of record JBEKFZ010000002.1, read on the forward strand.
ACGCTTTGAAGCGAGGATCGATTCGAGCGAGGGATTAGCGCCGTTTACTCTTGAAGTGCAGGTTGCCGTTCCATCGGCTGTTGTGGCGGCCGTACATTCTCTTTCCCGCGGCGCGGTGATCCGGGAAAGCGATCTGGCCCTTGTCCACGATACTTCCCGCGAGGGCGAAAGCGGCGTTTTCCATGGTATCGAAGAAGTGGCCGGCAAGCAGGCCGCCCGGGCAGTCCCGGATGGAAAAATTATTGCCCCGGACGACCTGCAAGAGCCGCTTCTGGTTCATAAAGGCGACGTAGTGACTGTCTATGCCCGCAGCGCGGGAATTCGCGTGCGGACCACGGCCCGGGCAAGGGACGAGGGCGGTTTGGGCGATCTTGTGACGATGGAGACCATGCAAGACCGGAAACCGTATCAGGCGCGCGTTTGCGGCGCGCGCGAAGCCGAGGTCATCGCACAGGTCGTACCGGCCACGGAACGAAAATAAATAAACGCGGAACACGGAACAATGAAAGATGAATTATGAACAACCAAAGGAAAATACCGGCTATTTTACACTGCCCACTGCCCACTGTCCACTGCCCACTATCTTTTATCTGCAATTTACGATTTGCAATAATACTTGCTCTATTCATCTTTTGTTTTTCCGCTGATTCAAAGGCACAAGATTCGAGCATTTTCGGCCAGGGCGATCCGCGTCGCGGCATGACATTGCCGGAATACTCCTGGACTTACCAAAAACCCGTGGAGCCGCATCCGATCCGCTTGCACGACATTGTGACCGTGCAGGTTGACGAAAAATCGGTGGTCGCCAGCGAAGGGCAGATGGACCGCAAGAAAAAAGCCTACGGCGATTTGAAACTGCCGAACTGGATTTTGCTTAAGGGCCTTTCGGTGGTGCCCGATCCGCAAACCGCCGGCGTGCCGCACGTCCGAGGCGAAGTTGACAACAAGATGCAGTCGCAAGCCAACTTGGAAACCAAGGATTGGATGAAGCTGCAAATCGCCTGCAACGTGGTCGACATCCGGCCCAACGGCAATCTTGTAATCGAAGGGCGCCGCACGATCAAAAACAACGAAGATACTTGGGAATACTCGCTTAGCGGCGAGATTCGGGCGGAAGACGTGCTGCCCAACAATACCGTGCTTAGCCAGAACGTTTCCAATATGCGATTGTTGAAACGCGAAGAAGGTCACGTCCGCGACGGTTATCGCCGCGGTTGGGTCTTGCAGTGGCTCGATAAATATCAACCGTTCTAAAAAAGGATGAAGGATGAGGGATGAAGGATGAATATCCCATACTTCATACTCACAACTGAAAACTGAATACCAATACCATGAAAAATAAAATCATTCCCCAATTGACGATATTGCTGACAATGTTCGTCCTTTGCTCCGCGGCGCCGCCGGCTCATGCGCGGACGATTCTGAAAAGCATCTGCCGGCTGAAAGGCCAGGAAGAGAACACCTTGCAGGGGTTGGGAATTGTGGTCGGCCTGAAGGGCACCGGAGACGGCAGCAGTTTTTTGCCCACACTCAGGAGCCTGGAAAAAGTGATGAAGGTGATGGGCGAACCGCTGGGACGCAAAAGCATAGATGAAATCAAAGACACCAAGAACGTGGCCCTGGTGACCGTAACCGCGACAATACCGGCTTCCGGCGCGCGCCAAGGCGACAAGATCGATTGCGTGGTCAGTTCCATAGGCTCGGCCAAGAGTCTATCCGGCGGGCGGCTATTTCTCACGGCTCTGGTCGGACCGGACCGCACCAATCCCCGCATCTACGCCTTTGCCGAGGGGCCGATCACGCTCGACGATCCGTCGATCACCAATAGCGGCCGGGTTTTCGAGGGCTGCCGATTGGAAGAGGATTTTTTCAACGCCTTCATCAAAGACCGGAAAATCACCCTGGTTCTGGACAAGAACCACGCCGATTTTCAAGTCGCCCAGGACATTGCGGAATTGATCAACAGCCAGTTGAGCGTTCAAACTGGCGGCGCTCCGCTGGCCAGAGCGATGAATCAGGTCAACATCGAAGTATTCATTCCCCCGCAATACCGCGATGATCCCGTGCTCTTCGTCTCGCAAGTGCTCAACCTGCCCATACTTGAGCCGCAGACCGCGCCGCGGGTAGTGATCAACGAGCGGGCTGGAAGCATCGTCATCAGCGGCGACGTGGAGATTGGGGCAGCAGTTGTGTCGCATAAAAATATCGTGGTCGAAACCGGCAACGCCGGCAATGCCCGGCCGTTCGTACCGGTCAATTCAGCGGATCCCAGCGCGCCAAAACTCAAGGCGCTGGTCGAGACGCTCAATGCCCTGCACGTGGCCACGCCGGACGTTATCGAAATCATTAAGGGCCTGGACCGCAACGGCCGGCTCCATGCCCAATTAATTATTGAATAAAACGCGGCGGAGAATTCGTCATGGTAAACGCGATCAATACCAACCTTTCCAGCGCACCGGCCATGAATGCCGTCCAAAATGCCCCGGCGAAAGTGCCCGATCTTGCAGGCATGGCAAAAAGTCCAGAGTTACGCAAGGCATTCGATGCTTTTGTCGGCCAGACCCTATTCGGTCAATTACTGCACTCGATGCGGAAAACCGTGGGCCAACCGGCCTACTTCGGCGGCGGCCGGGCCGAAGAAATCTTTCAGCAGCAACTCGACCAGGTGTTGGTCAAGAATATCAGCGAGTCGAGCGCCGATAAATTCAGCGGACCGATGTTCGAACTGTTCACCCTCCAGCGAAAATGAGAAACCATGGGCATATCCATGCAAACTACGTGGGAAAACGAAGTTGCACGGCTTTTGAACGATCTCTTGGCCGTGCAAGACGATTTATCCGTGAATTTGGCCAAAAAAAGGGAGTTGTTAATTGCCTCCGACACGGCGGGATTAACCGCCATTGCACCGGAGGAAGAGCAATTGATCCAACGGCTACAGGAATGTGTTAAGCGGCGAGAAGAATTGCTCGCAAAAGCGGCTCAAGAGGGTTTGCCCGTTGAGAGCATACACGCCTTGGCCGAAACCTTGCCGCCCGAACGCCGGGGTGAATTGCCCAATCGCCTGGTTCAGGCAAGTTCCCGGGCCAGACTTCTTCAACACCAAAGCTTTACGAATTGGCTTGTGATTCAACGCAGTTTGATTCATCTTTCGCAGATGTTAGAGATTATAGCGACCGGCGGCCGTCTTCAGCCGACATATGGAAAAGGAGAACCGGTTAATGCCAGTGGCAGCATCGTAGACCGGGCAGCTTAAATAGAATGGGGCATTTGGGATGTTTGGATAGTAAATCCGGAAACCACGAGCAAATCTTAGGCTCGGCCTTCGGCCAACAGAAAAGGGTTCAGGGTTCAGAATTTGAGTATTAACACTTCTTTGAATCCTAAACCCTGAACCCCGACCCCTAACCATGTCGCTATTCGGCACCATTCAAATGGCTGGCAACTCGCTGAAGGCGATGGACGTCGCTTTGCAGGTTGTCAACCAGAATATCGCTAACGCCAACACGACGGGCTATATTCGCGAAGAGGCGGTGCTGCAAACCGCCGGAACGCAACAGTTGGGCAATCTTCTTTTAGGCACGGGCGTCGAAGTCACGGCGGTGGTGCAGAAGATCGACAAGTATTTGGAAGAGCGGCTCCGCGGCGCAACCAGCGATTCGTCCTATGCCGATACCTTGAAAAATACTTATACCCAGTTGGAAGACGTGCTCGACGCGCTCAGTAACAGCACCGACCTGAGCACCGCGATGAACAAGTTTTTCAGCAGCATCTCCGATGTTCTCAACTCCCCGAATGACGTTACCGTGCGTAATCAGGCCGTGTCTAACGGACAAACGCTTGCCGATGATATCACGTCGATGTTCCAACAAGTGCAAGCGCTTCGATCCAACGTGAACGACCAGATAAAAGGCATGGCGGCCGGCATCAATCAGCTTACGGATGAAATCGGCAAGTTGAATGCGCAAATCGCCCAGATGAAAAGCAGCACCAGCTCGAATAGCGACGCGGTGGGGCTGACCGATCAACGCTTGGCGGCTTTGACTGAACTTGCCAAGCTGGTAAACATCAGCACTACCGAGCAAACCGACGGCACGATTAGCGTATACTGCGGCGGAGAATACTTGGTCCTCGAGGGAAATGCGCGCCAGGTGAAGGTGACGCTAAACAGCGGCGACAATGGATTGAATACCGCCGAGATTTGCTTTGCCGACAGCGGCGCGGCTCTCAAACCCACTTCGGGAGAGCTCCGCGGATTGATGGATTCCAGGGATGAGGGTTTAGGCGGATTCCTCGATCAACTCAACGATTTCGCCCAAACGCTGACGTACGAGTTCAACAAGGTTTATTCATCGGGCCAGGGATTGAAGGGTTATACCGCATTAACCAGCCAGTACGCCGTGGACGACGCATCCAAGGCGCTGAATGACACCGGTCTGACATACACTCCGGAAAGCGGGGCGTTCCAGGTGATGGTCACCGACAATCAAACCGGTCTTACGACCACCACGACCATACAGATCGATCTGAACGGCACAAGCAATGACACGACTCTCTCGGACTTGAACGATGAACTGAACAACATAAGCGGCATCTCCAGCCAAATTTTAAGCAACGGCGCATTGAAGATAACCAGCGACTCGTCCGACACGGAAATCTCCTTTGCCGACGATACCAGCGGCGTCTTAGCGTCGTTGGGGCTGAATGTCTTTTTCACCGGCACGTCGGCCGCCGAAATCGGCGTCAGCAAGGCGGTCGTGGACGATCCGTCCTTGTTCGCAGCCAGTTCGGGCGGCATCGGCGCGGATACCGACAATGCCCAAATCCTGGCGAATTTCGTCGACCAGAAATTAACATCGCATAATAACGAAACCGTGGGGGACATGTACTCCAACATAGTCGCCGACACGGCCCAAAAATCGTCGAGGGCCGCGTCCAACGCCACTGCGTCCGCAACTTACCTTAGTTCGCTCCAATCCCAGGAAAGTTCCATAAGCGGAGTGAGTCTGGATGAAGAAGCGGTAAATCTGATTATTTATCAAAAGGTCTATCAGGCCTCGGCCAAGCTTATTGCCATGATTTCGGATTTGCTGGATAAACTAATGGATATTTAGGAATAATGAACCATGAGTAATTCCATCGTCAGCATTCCGACCGCCCGCATAAGCGACCTGTTCGTGCGCAGTCAACTGTTGGCTCAGCTTCAATCAAATGCAGCCGCCCTATATAAAACCGAGATGCAATTAAGCACCGGCTATCGTTTCGACTCAATCAGCGAAGATCCATCGGCTTCGCATACCGTAATAAGCCTGCAATCGCTGCTGCAACGCGTAACCCAGCTTCAGACCAACGTCTCCACGAACCAGTCTTATTTGAGCACCGCCGACACGGCGCTTTCCAGTGTATCGAAGTTGATAACCAGCATCCGCGCCACCGCGGTGGGCGCGACGGGCGATACGGCCACCGATTCGCAGCGCGCCGCCGCCGCGGAACAAGTCCAGGCCGTGATTCAGGAATTGGTGGTTATCGGCAACCAAAAGTATGCCGGCCGTTATCTGTTTTCCGGCTCGGAAAACTCCACCGAACCTTTCACATATTTGAACAACGTGGTTGAATACTCCGGCAACGAAACGGCGCTGTCCAGCTATTCCGACCTAAATTCCTTGTTTCAAACGAATATAAACGGCAACGAGGCCTTCGGTGCAATTTCATCACAGGTGCAAAGCAGCGAGACGATCACTCCGGTCCTTACTTACGATACCGTTTTGTCCGATCTGAATCAGGGCCGGGGCGTCAGCTCCGGCAGCATTATTGTGTCTAACGGCAGGACGAGCAGCACCATCGACATAAGCAGCGCTAAAACGATCGGCGATGTGGCGGCTTTAATCAAGTCCCATCCCCCGGCCGGCGCCGAGATTAACGTCGACATAACCGCCACCGGATTGAACATTTCGCTCGGCGAAGGCAGCAGCGGCACGCTTACAATCAGCGACGTCGCCGGCGGCAAAACGGCCAAGGAACTGGGTATCGCCGGAACCGCGGATTCAAGCGGCGTCATTGAGGGAACCGCTCTTGACCCCACGCTCGATAAAACCACCTCGCTACAAGACATCCTCGGCGCTTATGCCGGCGCAACGATTCATTCCACGGGATCCGATAACGATATCTTGATAAAGGCCGACACTATGGGCGCCACCGCCAGCGACGGCACGGCGCTGAACGGCGTGACCATCTCTTATGTCAACGACGTTACATCGGGCAACGAATACGTCGAATCCGACGACTCGACGATTACAGTGCATATCGCTGCGGGTTCCACCACGGCATCCGATGTTGTCAACCTAATAAATAAAGCTCACGACGCGGGAACGATTTCCTTTACCGCCGGCATCGATCCCTTGGACGACGTAAACGGCGGACAGGGCCTGGTTGAAGACGGCGCATCCGCGATGACCCGCGACGGCTCCGGCAAAGCACTCGATCAGAAATCCGGCCTGCAAATCACCAACGGCGGAGAGACGTTTACCGTCAGCCTGGCCGGTTGCAAGACCGTGGAAGACGTGCTCAACGCCGTTAATGCCAATTCCGGCTTGTTGGCTGAAATCAACTCGGCCAAGGACGGCATCAGCATCCGATCGCGCACGAGCGGCTGCGATTTCATGATCGGCGAAAACGGTGGAACCACTGCCGCCCAATTGGGCCTGCGCACTTTTACCGAAGACACGAAGCTTAGCGACCTGAACTACGGAACGGGCGTGAAAGTCGCCGGCTCCGGCAGCGCAAGCGGAGGTGTCGATTTCATGATTGCTTTGTCCGATGGCACCGCAATGGCGATTGATATTTCCGGGGCGACCACCATCGGCGACGTAATCGATTTAATCAACAATAATGCCAACAACAAAGGAAAGCTGACCGCCCAACTTGACACATACGGGAACGGCATCGAACTGGTCGATAACAGCGGAGGCACGGGAACTCTGACGGTGGCCAACTCCGATTCCAGCAGCGCCGCCACCGACCTGGGCTTGATACCCAAAGGCCAGTCGAAGATCATTAGCGACACCAATACGATTACCGGCAGGGACGTCAACGAAACCGAAACCAAAGGGATCTTCACCGCCTTGATTAATCTAAAACAAGCGTTGCTTAACAACGATACGACTGGAATCAAAGATGCAATTAGCATGTTGGACAGTAGCACGGAGCAGTTGAATCTCACTCAAGCGGATCTTGGCGTCCGCGAACAAAACCTCGATGCCATGTCGAGCCGCCTTACAACGGAAACAACCAACCTGAAATCTTTGCTCTCGGATAATTATGACGCCGACGTAACGCAGACCGCTTCCGATCTTTCCGCCCAAGAGGTCACCTACCAGGCCGCGCTCAAGGCCACCGCCAGCATCCTGCAAATGACGCTCATGAATTATCTATAAGTCGCGGAATTCGCTTAGGGGATATCCGTATATCGCATTACAGCGATAGAATCAACTTGCTATGATTTTTAATTTCTCTTGTCAACAATCGGGGGAAATTTTTTTCTTTGTGATAATTTATGTCATAATTAGTTACAGATACATATAAAATGTGATTTGCCATCGAAAAAGTGGCATTTCCATTTAATTTCTGCTACCCACCAAGGAATGGGGCTCTGACAAACGGACTTTTGTCTGTGAAACATGCGAAAATTGACCGTATTCCAGAAAGCTTGCCAAACTCTTGACAAAAGGATGGCTATAACGTCAAGTTGAAATAGGGTCCTCTTGACGCCGTTCTTATATGGATTATTGTGTCAATCCTGGGGAGGACTCGTGTCATAAATGCCCGCGAATGGATGCGATTTTGATCGTTTTTTGTTCTATCTTGCTTTGGGAGACAATTCATGCCAGCAGTAGTTAATCCGGAAAAGTGCACCGGTTGCGAGACTTGTGTCGAGTCGTGCCCGTTGGACGCCATTTCGATGAAAGACGGTTTGGCCGTAGTCGATGCCGATACCTGCGGCGATTGCGGCGCGTGCGTGGACGTATGCCCTGTGGAAGCGATCGCCATGCAATAAATCCGGCGCGGCACACAATAAGCTGATCCATGAAAGGGCGGGTTGCGCATGGCGCGGTCCGCCCTTTTTGGTTTTCAATAGGCAGCGCGAAACCGCAAGCGGTTTAAATAATTTTAAAACCCATCCCATTACATTTCCTACCCAATGGACCGCAAAAAAACCCGCCGCGAATTTTTGCATGTTCCTCCGGCCCCCGATGCCCGAGCGTCCGTCCAACGGGAAGAGGCATCGGCCCAAATCGGCGAAGGCTTGCACCCGGAACACGGCGCTTTGATGATGCACCTTTCGCGCCGGGCGATGGCAACCCAATTTGAGATTCGTTTTCCCGCCGCCATGCCCGCCATCCCCGGCGGCAGTGATCGTGACGCCCAACTGGCCCTGGAAACTTTGGAATCGTTGGAGGGCCTGGAAGAACAAATGTCGCTGTTCCGTCCCGCAAGCGAAATCAACCGCATCAATCTGCTCGCGGCCCAAGGGCCGGTCGAAGTCGAGCCCGGACTGTTCCGGCTGTTGTGTTTGGCAAAGGACGTTTGGCTTCAGACCGAAGGAGCCTTGGACATCACCGCCACGCCGCTGTGGCAAGCCTGGGGATTTGCCGGCCGCGCAGGCGCGGTTCCGAGCGAAGAACAAATCGCCGACGCACTGTCGCGCACGGGCTTTAAATTCGTCCAACTCGACGAAGGGCGCAACACCGTCCGTTTCAGCCGGCCCGGCATACAACTGAACTTGGGCGGCATCGGCAAGGGCTATGCGCTGGACCGGTGCGCGGAGAAACTCATCGGCGGCGGCATGGAGCATTTTCTGCTCCACGGGGGTCAAAGCAGCATCTTGGCCCACGGCGCGGATTTGACTTGTGCTAAAGGGGACAGTCCCATTTTCGCTGACACGAAAATTGGGACAGTCCCCAAGGATGCGACCTCGAATTTTTGGACCATCGGCATCCCGCATCCTTGGAAGACATCGCGGCGGATAGCGGAGATCCATCTTCGCAACCGGGCGATAGGCACTTCAAGCTCGCAGTTTCAATCCTTCCGGCACAAAGGAAAACTTTATGGACACATCATTGATCCGCGCACCGGCCGTCCGGCCGAAGGAGTCCTCTCGGCAACGGTTGTCGCTTCCTCGTCGGCCCTGGCCGATGCGCTATCTACCGCGTTTTACGTCCTGGGCGTGGAAAAATCCTTGGCCTATGCTCAAGCTCATCCGGAAATCGCCACGGTATTGTTAACGCCTTCCAGCCGAGGGGAAAACGTCAAAATTCATTGCTCCGGACTGGATGACGGCGATTTTCTGGTTCAGTAGATCGTCAGGTGGGTTATTAGTTTTAGCCGCAAACCGGGTAAAATAGCGAAAGCAGTTTAAATCCCGTAGACTAGACTTGATCGCAGAACTCAACACTTCGGTCAAAATGCCGAAGGTCTTTCTCATTGTGGGGATTGGAGTTGCGTAATCAAGACGCCAGTTCAAACAGAGGATTTCGCACCGAAAAAGAGCTGCGTCCCGTTTTCCACCCCCTACGTACCCGTTAACGGGCTAACGTTGCGGATCAGGCACGGCTATATGCCGTCGCCTGCATCCGGCTTGTCGGCACGCCATCATTTCCAGAACCGCCACCATTTCTTTGAAGGCGATGCCTCTCCTCCAGATGTCTTCCAATGATGGACGCTTGCGAACTCCACCATGTTTGCACATGAGGGACAACTCAATGAGACAGACCCGACACTAGCTCCACAACACTTTCCACAGTACACGCGCCTGCACACGGGACACCACATCGCAATTTTCCTTGCGACATCGACACTAAGAACAGGTATCTGCCCAATCTCAAGTTGTTGACCTATCGCCCTCGCTGTGGATCGACAGCGGTGACAACTGCCATCCCGCTCATCCATAATCATTCCTCCTTTTACTGAAGAACATGGAGTTCAATTTCGGCACGGCATAAAGTACATCACATGGTTGGAAAATGCTATTCTGTGCCGCCATGCTTACGGAGAACCTCCACCATATCATCGTAACCCTTGAGTTTGGCCGCGAGCAGGGCCGTCTTTAATAGGTTGGTCCTGGCATTGGCGTTAGCCCCGTGTGCAAGCAATGCTTGCGCTGCTGCCAGCTTTCCGCAGTATGCCGCCCAGTATAGTGGCGTTTGGCCGTCGTATTTCTCCCTTGCGTTTGGGTCAGCCCCATTAGCCAATAGCAATTCGACGACTTCCGTTTCGCCGAATCTCGCTGCGTGGAATAATGGCGTCTCGTCCGCAAAGTCCCTGGCGTTGACGCAACCTCTGTTGGCCCAAATGACCTTCCTTATGTCCTCTAGGCTGCCTTTATTTATGGTCTGGAAGATGTCCGTAGGTTCCTCGTTTGGAATGGAAGACGCCCCTGCGGTTGCTGGCGGCGGCTTATCTTCGGACAATGCCTTGATCACTGCTTGTTTGACAATTGAGAACTCTGCAACCGGTGGGTCCGCATTCTTCAACAATTCAAGGGTCTTACGGGCATCTTGCCCGCCAATCTTTCCCAATACTTCACATAGTATGGCCGCGTTGTGGTAATCACTTTGGCTTTTGAAGCGAGTGTTCAGGAGAACCTTACTTACTATGGGCGAAGCCCGCTCGCCACAATTGACCAGTTTCTGTGCAGCCTCCTTTTGCACCGCCCTGTAACTGATTGCGATGCTTTCATCTGATAATACTCTAGCAGTTAGTTCCTCTATTTCCCGAGACCCAAGTTGCGGTTCTTCGCTCGGTCTTGATACCGTGAACTTGTGATTGCACCGTTTACAACGCGCCTGTTTCCCAATGTGTTGGGCCATCGCCCTAAGCTGCGCTTTGCAGGATGGACAGGTGATTGAGAACGTGTCGCTATCCATGATTGACCTCCACAATGCACCCGCTCGTCCGTTCTTGTCCGACGTCCACAATTCCAATCACCGGTTACTCCAAAGTTGTCAGGTCAGTTCTCCAACCTCATTATAACCACCCAATAGAATAATTGAGGGGCAAGAGGGCTGCAAGCCCCCCAACTCAGAATCCGCCGTGGGCTGGCCGGAAACGCCATGGCCGGTAACCTTCTTCATGCCCTTTGCCATAATAGGAAGGCCCTTTGCCGACAAGGGCCAAAGAATAGGGAAGGCATGACCTTGACCAACCGCGATTCGGCGGGCATACTAGTGGTATGAAGACTGCCGTATCAATTCCCGACGAAGTGTACACGGAAACCGAGCGTCTGGCCCGGCATTTGAAAAAGTCGCGGAGCGAAGTGTATAGCCTTGCCTTGGCAGAGTATGTCGCACGTCACGCCCCGGAGCGCGTGACCGAAGCGATGGATCGCGTCGCTGCGGAAGTGGGCGGGGAAACCGATGAATTTGCGGCTGCTGCCGCGCGGCGAATCCTGGAGCGCAGCCCGTGGTGATCTCCCGTGGGGATGTTTGGTGGGCCGATCTTTCCGAGCCAACCGGCTCCGGCCCCGGTTTTCGGCGACCTGTCGTGGTGGTGCAGGGCGATGCTTTGAACCGCAGTCGAATTGCCACTGTCGTATGTGTGCCGCTGACGAGCAACTTGAAATGGGCGGACGCCCCCGGAAACGTGCGTCTTGCGCCCCGGTTCACAGGTCTGTCGAAGGAGTCCGTAGCCAATGTTTCCCAAATCATCACGCTGGACAAGTCTCTTCTGGCGGAACACGTCGGAAAGCTGCCCCAAGCGAAACTGGGGTTGATTCTATCGGGAATTGACCTTGTATTGGGGCGATAGGTCCTACTCGTGCTAACCGATAAAGTATAAAAGTGATTTTCTGGTTCCATTCCCTCCAAGGAAGATATACAATTAAACTGTATTTGATATTTATGGAGTAGTGCTATCTTTCCGGTGCCAATGCCATGTATTACCGTTTAAGAAATGTTTTACTGGCCGCGATTTCGACTTGGGCTGCGGCGGCCGAGGGGCAAGACCTCAAAACCATGCAGTATTTGAACATGGTCGTAAGCGCCGGGTCGCTCAGATTCCGTGTAGTTTCGGGCCGGGTGTCGCTGGACGCTGCACATGCGGGATTTATCCAGTATGCCAACACCTCCGAACAAATCTCCGTCCTCCAATCGGACGGCGGAGATACGACGTTATCGTACAATTGGACCAACGGCAAAAAGCAGCTTTCCATCGAAGCGTCGAACGTCTCGAAAGTTCACATTCGCTATGGCGGCAAAGGGGATGATCCGCAGATACCCGTGGAATTCTCCCAGCCGCTGCATGGAAAAACCGTGCTTAAAGTCGGGCCGGAAGGCAAGCAGCGGATTTATAGTGCCCCAAACCTTTGGCATTTGTTTCTGGCTTATCCGGCGGAAACCAAGCAGTATCTTGTGCCGCTTTTAGCCCTGCTGCATCCCAATTGGAGATTGTCCGAATCGGCGGCAGAGGTGGAGGTTGAATTGCTCCGCAAGGCCCACGGCAATGAAACATTGGATCGACGGCATTGGGCCGCGCTGGTCGAGCAATTGGGCGACGAGAGCTTTGCTAGGCGTCAGGCGGCCGATCGGGCGATCCGCGCCGCCGACCCGGCCGTGTTGAACTATTTGCAGCAACTCGATTTCAGCCGGCTTGACGCCGAACAGCAATTCCGCGTTCGCCGAATTATCGAGGCCCTGAGCGAACGGCTCGGCGACGACACGCCCGAACAGACGGCCTCATGGTTGTCCGGCGATCCTTCGGTGTGGCTTATTTTGCTGAATAGATCCGAGGCGGCCACCCGGCGCCAGGCCGTGGGTCAACTAACCGCCATGCTCGGCGGTCCGATCCCGGTCGATCCCGAGGCCGATCCAGCCACGCAAAAAACGCAATTGGAACAACTCCGCTTGCGCATCGAAGGCCTCGCCGCGGAAGATAAATAACGGAAAGTGTCGTAAGAATGACGAAATCCAAATGACAAATGACGAAGGAATATAGTTGATAGCAAAAACTGTGAACTGTGAACTGTGAACTGAAAACTGAACAATGTCCGAAATCGCGATCCTGGTTTTAGGCGAAATCGACCGGCCGGAATTTCTCGGCGTCCGAGCGATGTTGGAGTCCTTGGGCCGGTTATGTTGCTTTACCGAACTGGAACGAGCGCTAAAGGCCCTGGAAACAGGCGAAATCATTCCGGACTTAATCGTAATTGCCCAGGCGTTTCCCGGGCAGTTTTCGCATCAGGACGCCGACCGCCTGCGTCGGCTTGCCCCGCTGGGCCGAATAGTAAGACTATTGGGAAGTTGGTGCGAGGGAGAGACGCGCAGCGGCCAACCGTTGCCCGCCGCCGTCCGCGTTTATTGGCATCAGTGGAACGCTCGGGCAGGGCGGGAATTGCACAGCTTGATCCAAGGCCAATGCCCAAGCTGGGGTCTGCCGGTAACGGCCACCGAGGAAGAACGCCTGCTGCAAAGCATAGCACAAACGCCGCGGCACAGGCAAGGACTGATCGCGATCCACGCCCGAGGGTCCGCAATGGAAGATTGGCTCTCGTCGGCGTGCCGGACGTGCGGGTATTCAACGGTCCAATTGCGTCCGCCCCATTACACGCGCATCGAAGGCGCGACGGCGGCCGTTTTCGACGCTTCCGACCTGCGGGGCGAGGAACTCGATCAGCTCCGCCGCCTGAGAGACGCCCTGGGTCGCACTCCGGTTATCGCCTTGCTCGATTTTCCCCGCATCGAAGACCAACGCCGCGCCCTTGCGGCCGGCGCAACGGCCGTATTATCCAAACCGCTTTATCTCGACGATCTGTTTTGGCAGTTGGACCAGATGAGTGAAGCAGTTAATAGGCAGAATGTGCAAATATGAAAACGCGACCACTGATCGCATAGACATGGTTCAGAATTTAAAACCTAGTGTGAAGCAAATCAATCCTTTTCATTAATGATGCGTGTTTTGCGCGGAATCTTGCGGATTTGTGCTTCATCACTTTTCCTTTTGGTTGGTGTGAAAACCGATTTGGGGACGCTTTGGGGCGATGGGCGGCTGCATTAGTCGGCGGATTGTGGAGACTAATGACTGGATGGACTCGTCATGGCACGAGACCTTCCGTTCCAATTCGACAAGTTTATAGGCAAGCTCCTTGTGGGTGGATAACAGCTCTCTTAGCTTGACAAAAGCCCTTATTACATAAACGCTTACATCAATAGCCCGTGGCGTGTTTAAAATGCTGGCCGCCATGAGTGCGCCGTGTTCCGTGAAGGCATAGGGCAAATAGCGTCGGCCGCCATGTAATGGGAAACTTGAGGTCACAATTTGTGACCTCAAGTTTGCGATCGCAATACGCGACCGCATCACTTGGGCCTCCTCGGCAGTGAGCTGGAACATGAAATCCGCCGGAAATCGTCGCAGGTTCCGTTTAATAGCCTGGTTGAACGCCTTGGTTGTAGTCCCATAAAGAACTGCCAAATCGGCATCGAGGATCACTTTCTCCCGGCGTATCAGATAAATACATTGCTCAATCCGATCTACCAGCACTAATTCATTTCGTTGCTTTTTGCTCGTTAGTTTTTATTCCTGCGACCAATGATCGGGCAGGGTGGTTTCCTTGGGGATGACCACGATGCCGTCGCGGATCATGCCGTATTGAGTTTCCAGGGTGTCTTCCAGTCCCTTTTCATTTATGATGCGGACATTGCGGCCGATGCGGCAGTTTTTATCGATGATCGCGCGCTCGATGTGCGTGCCCGGACCGATGCCCAAGGGCGGCAAACCGTTCGACTTGTGTAGATCGGCGTCGCCGGGCAGTTCGTAAAAATCGTTGCCCATCAATATCGAATCGCGGATTATTACGTCGCGGCCGATCGAACATCTCAACCCGATGATGCTGTTCTCGATCACTGTCCCTTGTTCGATCCGCGACCCGTCGGCTATAAGGCTGTTTTTGATCGCGGCGCCGTCCACTCGGGTGGGAGGAAGAAATCTTGGCCGGGAGTATATCGGGGCGCTGGGGGAAACCAGATCGAACGACTCGCTGCCGGACACCAGTTCCAGGTTCGCCTGGTAAAACGACTTGATCGTGCCGATGTCTTCCCAATAACCGTCGAAAAGGTAGACTTGCACGTGCCGCGTGCGGATCGAAGCCGGAAACACCTCTTTGCCGAAGTCGCGGTAATCGGTCTTTTCCAGCACGTCGATCAGCGTTTGCCGTCCGAACAGATAAATGCCCATGTTTGCCAGGCAGTCGCGGCCGCGACTGACCATGCCTTGGGCGTCGATCCACTGTGGATCGGTGCGAACCAGGTCGAGTTCCTGCTTGGATTTCGGTTTTTCCAAAAAACCCACCACCCGGCCCGTATCGTCCACGCGCATGATCCCCAATCCCGCAGCGGCCTCGCTGTGGACCGGCACGGCAGCGATGGTTACATCTGCGCCGGACTGTTCGTGCATGGATATCATGTGGCGGAAGTCGATCCGATAAAGCTGGTCGCCGGAAAGAATCAACACGTTTTTTATGCTCGGCTCCTCGGCATAGCGCAGGTTCTGCCTCACCGCGTCGGCGGTGCCTTGATACCAGCCGGTATTATCCAGGGTCTGCTGGGCGGCCAGGATTTCCACAAACCCGCCGTCGAAGGCGTCGAAATTGTACGTGCTGCGGATATGCCGGTGCAAACTGACGGAATTGAACTGTGTGATCACGTAACATCGATTCAAACCGCTGTTGATGCAGTTTGACAAGGGAATGTCGATCAGGCGATATTTGCCCGCCACGGGAACGGCCGGTTTGGAACGATATTTTGTCAACGGATAAAGCCGCGTTCCCTGTCCGCCTCCCAATACCAATGTGACAACGTCTCTCATGAAAACACCTCGATAACCGGGCAGCCGCGATGAGTCTGCTCACTAAGTCAGTCTATACAAGGCTGGAGGGCTTGGGAATGTCCCTGCCATATATACATAACATATGCCTAAGAAGTAGTACATTGTTTTTTTCCTCCCCTCCCACCTACATAGTAGTTACTCGCTCTTGTTTCGTTGATCCAATTCTGGTACTGTTCCGGGCTCTATAAAACATGGAGATTCCGCGCACCTTTGATGGCAACTTGGTTGGATAAGATTTGATTGGTTGTTACATAGGGCTGAAAAGATCGCCTAATGCTAATAGGGGCGTTTATCAGGACGTTTATTGAATGTCATGTAAATAATGTCCTATCCACGTTTAGGCCCGGAGCTTGCTCCGGGAGTTTTTTCCAGCAATTTGAACGGTGTGGAATATAGAAAAACACCGGGCACAAGTGCCCGGGCTAAACAATTAATGCGACATTATCTGATATTCAATAAACCTTGAAAAACCGTCGTGACAATGAGCGCCGAATCCATTACAACATGTAACGTCGAATCGTCTAGCGGGAAAGGGAGGCGAATCTCCCGGGCCGATGCCGTTCCGATGGATCATAAACAACCAACCGCAGCAACCGCCGCCGGATGTGCGTCCGATCTTCCGGCCGAAGATCGGCGCGAGGGTCTGCTTTCGTCCAGTTTCCTGGGGCTTTTGATCACCCAGTTCCTGGGGGCCGCCAACGATAACCTTTTTCGCTGGTTGGTGGCCTTTATCGGCGGCGACTATGCGGTTAATGATCCCGTATTCAAATGGTTGGTATCTTGGATTAACTCTAATCCTTCCACTGAAACATATAAAGATATCGCGGTCTCGGCGGGATTGGCCATGCTTGTATTGCCCTTTATTCTTTTGGCCGCGCCCGCCGGATATGTTGCCGATCGTTTTAGTAAACGCACTGTAATAGTCGCATGTAAAGTCGCCGAAGTGATCCTCATGATTCTCGGCGTGGCGGTGATCCTGCACGGCAACGTGTGGCTGATGTTTTTCACGCTGTTTTTAATGGGCGGGCATAGCGCGATATTCGGACCATCAAAGTACGGCTCGATCCCGGAAATCGTCCGCCCGGAACGCATCTCCGCCGCCAACGGCCTGATCGGCATGACCACCATCATGGCCATTATATTCGGCACCGTGGGCGCCGGTTATTTATATGAATGGACAAAACCTTTGGGAGGCACAAACTGGGGAATTTGGGCCACGACGATTATTTGCGTGGCCGTGACGGGACTGATCACCAGCCTGCCGATCCGCCGACTTTCGATTGCGAATCCCCTGCGAAAATTCCCCCTGAATTTCGCCGGCGAAACATGCCGCGATCTGCGCACCTTGGCGGCAATCCGTTCACTCTTCCTGGCGGCTTGCGCGAGCACGCTCTTTTGGTCCTTGGGCGGATTGTGCCAAATCAACGTCAACAGCTATGGCAGCGTGCATTTGAATCTATCCAAGAATTACGTCGGCCTGCTAGTGGGGATCCTTGCCGTGGGCGTGGGAGCGGGCAACGTTTTGGCCGGCGCTGTTTCACGGCGCAGGATCATATTGTCGCTGGTGCCGCTGGGGGCGGCCGGCATGGCCCTTAGTCACATCCTGTTGTTCTTTGTGCCCGGTTGCAACGGCTCACCGCTTTCGTTCGGCTATTTCGCCACCGCCGCCTGCCTGCTGCTTTTGGGATTGTCGGGCGGATTGTACGACGTGCCCTTGCAGGCATATCTGCAATATCACAGCCCTGAAAAAACCCGCGGCTCCATTTTCGCGGCCACCAATTTGATGACTTTTTCAGGCACCTTGGCGGCTTCCGGATTGTATATTGTAATGGTAAGCGTCCTTGGCATGTCCAGCCGGGCCATCTTCCTGCTTGTGGGAATTTTATTGCTGCCCTTGGTCGTGGTGCTGGTCCGCTACACGGCTTACGATACCACGCGGATGATCGTAGTGGCTTTATGGCGGCTGATGTACCGGACGCGAATCGAAGGGTTGGAAAACATTCCGGCCACCGGCGCCCTGATCACGCCCAACCACGTTAGTTACGCCGACGGCCTACTGGTGGGCTTGGCCTGTCCGCGCCACCCGCGCATGCTCGTTTTTGCCGATTACTTCGAGACGCCGTGGCTCCGCTGGTTCGGGCGTTTGGGGCGAGTGATCCTCATCCATCCCGGCCGGAAATCGATCGTCCAATCGCTGCGCATTGCCCGCGAGGCCTTAGTAAACGGCGAGCTGGTCTGCGTTTTTCCCGAAGGCGGCATCACCCGCACCGGCGAAATGCAGCCCTTCCAGCCCGGGCTGATGAGGATTATCGAAGACACCGACCTGCCGATCATTCCGGCGTATATCGACGGCATGTGGGGCAGCATTTTCAGTTTCGAAGGCGGCAAAGCCATCTGGAAACTGCCCAAAAAATGGCGATATCCGGTGACCATCCGCTTCGGCAAACCCATTTGTCACCCCGCCGATATCGAACAAATCCGTCAGGCAGTGGTGGAACTTGGCAAAGTGAAAAGTGGAGAGTAAGCAGTGGACGGTGGGCGGCAAGGGGTGGTCAATTTATTGACCACTTTAACCGGATGAAGGATGAAAAAATGATGAATGATGAATTCCGCACAAAACCGCTTGCGGTTTCGCGATGAAAACTGAAAACTGTAAACCGATAACTCTAAAATGATCCTGCCGAGAAAATTCTTGCGGATGTGCCGCGGGCACATGAGAAAGGCCAAGGCGGCCGACTCCACCGGCGTGCAACTCAGCGGCGCTGGGCTGCTTACCCGCACGCTCGCGCTCCGCCGCCTGTTGCGCAGGCACGTGCTGGCGCCCGGCGAGCAATTCGTGGGCGTTTTATTGCCGCCTTCGGTCGGGGCCGTGGTTACAAATGCCGCCCTGGCCGTCGATCGCCGCATCGCCGTGAACCTGAATTACACGGTCACTTCGGAGGTGATGAACTCCTGCGTCAAACAGTGCGGAATTCGCCGCGTGTTGACCAGTCGGCGGATGTTGGAGCGGTTTAATTTTAAAATCGACGCCGAGTTCGTCATGCTCGAGGATTTTTTGGGAAAGATCACGGCCCTTGACAAGATAATTTCCGCGGCCGAGGCGTGGTTGATGCCGGTTTTTTTGCTGGAACGCCATTTGGGCTTGACCCGCGTTAAGCCCGACGATTTGCTCACCGTGATTTTTACCTCCGGTTCGACCGGCCGGCCCAAGGGCGTAATGCTGTCGCATAACAACGTAGGCTCGAACGTCGAGGCGATCGACGAAATCATCCGCCTGCGCGACGGCGACGTGCTCTTGGGCGTCCTGCCGTTTTTCCATTCGTTCGGCTATACCGTCACGCTCTGGACGGTCCTGACGTTGGCGCCTATGGGCATCTATCATTTCACGCCCCTGGAGGCCCGGGAGGTGGGAAAACTCTGCCAACGGCACGGGGCCACGATCATGATTGCCACGCCCACCTTTGTCCGCTCGTATCAACGCCGTTGCGAAGCGGAGAATTTCAAGACCTTGGAAGTGGTCTTTGCCGGGGCGGAAAAACTGCCCACCGAACTGGCCGACGCATTCGAGGCGAAATTCAAGGTCCGGCCCATGGAAGGCTACGGGGCCACCGAACTGTCGCCGGTTGTTGCCGGCAATATCCCGCCCGGCCGCGGCCGGACGAGCAAACTCGAGGGCGTGAAGGAAGGCACCGTGGGCCGGCCTCTGCCCGGCATATCCGCCAAGGTAATCGACCTGGACACCGGCGAAGACCTTGGGCCGAATCGAACCGGCATGTTGCTGGTAACAGGCCCGAACGTAATGAAAGGTTATTTTGGCCGGCCGGACCTTACGGCCGAGGTGATCCGCGACGGCTGGTACATAACCGGCGACGTGGCCGAGATCGACGAAGACGGATTCATCCGCGTTACCGGTCGGGTGAGCCGGTTTTCCAAGATCGGCGGCGAGATGGTGCCGCACATCCGCGTGGAAGAGGCAATCAATCAGTTGCTCAAGATCGACGAAGAGGACCTGCGGGCCGTGGTCACATCGGTGCCCGATGCGAAAAAAGGCGAGCGTCTGGTGGTTCTGCACACCGACTTGCCGCTAAAGCCCGGGGAAATTTGCCGCAAACTCCCCGAAACCGGCCTGCCGGCGCTGTGGATTCCCTCGCCGGACAGCTTCCGCCGCGTGGACGCCATTCCCGTGCTGGGGACCGGTAAGTTGGATTTAAAACGCGTCAAAGATCTGGCCGTGGAGTTGTTTGGATCGGGTAAGGGTTAGGGTTCAGGGTTCAGGGTTCAGGAGGCCGGACATTCCTGTCTGGCTCCAGGCTCGGGGATGAAGCTTAATGCGACGAGAGAAAAGTAATAGTTTTTTCATGGGGTGTGAAGAGTTTTTTCTCATCTAAGCGATATCGCGTTTCTTAGCAATTTTCGGGTGACGGAAGGGCTTGGAAGATAAGGGTTTGCGGTGCCTCTTTTCTGGGCAATGGGCTGATGAAAAAGTATAAGGTGAGGTAAGCATCCTCTGCCTGTACGTAATGCAGTGATTATGTCTGAAACTGCCCTGCCGGGGCAATATCCAGTCAATTCAGGGTTGTGGCAAACGACCCCCACGGCCGTTTCCCCGATTCTCTCTGTCTTGTCTGGTCGTTGCTCTTTGAACTACTCGCCTCGACACTCTTTACACTGTTTGTGATTCCGGTAACATACTAGCTTCTCTATTCCAGCAAGCCCGGTCACGGTATGCCGCAGTCAGCGATGGAATGAGGAGAACCCAACTTATGAGAACAAGTAACTCTGAAGACCCGCGGGTCCGATTTGCAATTGAGCGAACATTGCTTGCCTGGGTGCGAACGGGGCTGGCGCTAATGGGATTCGGCTTTGTCGTAGCCCGATTCGGGTTGTTCCTGCGTGAGATCGAGTCTGTGCGCCAAGCTGCGCCACTGAAAGCACCAACGGGGCTGTCGCTGTGGATCGGAACCGCATTGATTCTTCTCGGCGTGATCGTCAACCTATTGGTGTCGGCCGAACACTTGCGGCTGATGCGGCAAGTCCAATCAGAGCCTCCCTATGGGGTCCGTAGCTGGTTGCTGGGAGTCGGAGTCGCACTTGTCCTGGCGATTCTTGGAATCGCAATGGCGGTCTACCTTGTCTTTGTCGGTCACTAGCGGGTCTAATTTCAGAAGGAGAACGAGCCATGAAGTTTCAGATCAAAGGATTCACGTCGTTGCTTCTGACTGCCACGCTCTTGATTCTGGGCTTTTCGGGCATCGTCTTGTACTTGACTCCGCGAGGCAGGGTCGCCAATTGGACAGGTTGGACGATGCTTGGCCTGGAAAAGCAAGGCTGGCAGGCCGTTCATATCAACCTAGCTATATTGTTCTTGATCGTGGCTGGTTTGCACCTGTATCTGAACTGGTCCATTTTTTGGTGCTACATCAAGAAACAAGGCAGTCTTTCCCTGAATATGAAGCTTGAAACCCTGATGGCACTTTTGCTTGCGGGAGTGGTCCTTGCGGGAGCCATTACAGGCATTCCGCCCTTCAGTACGGTCGTGGACTTGAACTACCAAATCAAGGATTATTGGGAGCGATGGGCTTCGGAAGCACCAGCGCCACATGCCGAAGAACTCAGCTTGAACCAGTTTGCGGACAACATGGGGCTGTCTGCAAGTAATGTTATAAAGGCTTTTCAGGAGGAAGGTATTGTCGTCGCGAACGCTAGTGCAACCATCGGGCAAGTGGCCGAGGAAAATAATCTGACGCCTGCTGATCTTTATACTGCTATCAAGAAACATTACCCCGACGCAGATCAACTTGGCAAAGGCCCGGGGAGAGGGCGCGGCATGGGAAGAGGAATGGGCCAAGGTCGCGGAATGGGCCAAGGTCGAGGAATGGGCCAAGGTCGCGGAATGGGACAAGGTATGGGAAGGCGCAGCGAGGATTGACCTCAACAATGAAACCAAACACTCCGACGAACAACGTAACAGCGATACAGCCGTGCCCGAAATAGGGTAACTGGTTGCCGGCGGTATAGGAATGGTTGAGAAGCCCTGTTGCTGTTGTGCGTTGGGGAATAAGCAGGCTGAGATTGTTCAACAGCCGCCCAGCACGGCCGCGCCGTGGTTCTGAAAACGCTCGATACGCCGGTGGGCATTGTCCCGCAAGCAGATACCCGGCTGCGACTGACCGATCATCTTGGCGCGTGGCGAGTGCGCTGTGACATTGGTCGGATGCGGTAGCGGTCGGCTCATCGAGCATCAGAATCTTGGGTTGCTGAAACATCGCCTTGGCAATCAGTGTCTTGCGTTGTTTGCCTCTGGAAAGTCTTGCGTAAGCTTGCTTTGAAAGAGCGGCTAATCCCAGGTGTTCAAGCCACGCATCGATAATCTCCGAGTCGTGGTGAGATAGACGACGGAAAAGGCCGGCGATTCCTGTTTGCCCGATGGCGACCACCTTGCGTACGGTGTTTCCGCGAATGACTTGGGCACAGCAGTTTCGCAACAACGGCCCGTGGGCTGTTCATGTTTTCGGCATCAATCGTTCGATGGCGTAGAACACGATAGCCGCCACGGCTGCCAGGATAATAAACCAGATCCAGTCGGCAATCCTCGTGACATCCGGAAGCCGCACCTTGCCCAGCGCCGCCACGCCAAGGATATGCTCATTGACCCAACTGAAGCTCAAAGCATAAAGTATCCCGCCAACAAGCATTCCCGCGAAACCGACTAGGGCGTGAACGCTACCTGTGGCAACGGCCGCAATACCAGTGCCGGGGCAATAGCCATACGTCACCATGCCGACGCCGAATATCCCCGCCCCGAGCACCACACCCAACATGTTCGCGGGTTTGATATGATAGGCGGCGTAGCCCAACCTATGAAGCACCAGCACGCCGATACCCCCGACGACAATGGCGGTGAACATAACTTTGAGAACCGTAAAATCCTTTAGACGAAACTGATTCACAATCGTGTTATAGTTGGCGACCCGGCCACGTTGAAGCAATAGACCGAAGATAAATCCGAACACCACGGCCAGAACCAAACTAGCATTACCTGTAATTGGAAGAGACATTATATACGCTCCTTTCCTGACTCGGTGGAACTCGATGGGACGGAAGATCGCTTGCGGCCGAACATCAGCCAAGCGGTAGCCAGTCCAGTAACAAACATTGTGATGAAGAACGTCCAGCCGCTGACTGCTAGTTGTAGCGAGCCGCTCAATCCGTTGCCGCTTGTGCAGCCGCCGGCCATCCGCGCGCCGTACATGGCCAGGATTCCTCCCGCAAAGGCGACCGCCAAACGTTTGGTTGGCGAACCACCGAAGCGTTCCCGCCAGACAGAAGGCACCACCTCGATCTTCAGATCACGGCTTAACCAAGCACCCACCAGCGCACCGAAGAACGTGCCGATGAGGAAAAAAGTTCCATAGTCCCACTGGGGAAAGTCCTTTGTCCAGTAGGGATTTGCACGAACACCTTCGACACCCATTACCGGTTCAGCCGCCAGCCCTGCCCACTGCGACAAAGAAGTCGTGACACCCAGCGGGGCGTTGACGATTGCGAATACCGCCCAACTCAACAGGCCGATACCTATTCCGACAAGGTATGGATTCCAACGACTTCGCGTCAGAAATCCACCACCACCATTCGGCATATTCGTGATTTGACTCATAATAAAGCTCCAAAGGGTTAAACTTTGATAAACTTATTAAATTATACAATGCTGGGCAAAAATATTCTCGGCCATAAAGGCATGAGGCGGCAGCCTTTATTGGTGTTGTTAATACTGATACAATAGGTTGTTTATGGCGATTTTTCTCTATCCCACACTTCGTAAAAATTCATGCCACTAGCCAATAGTCCATCGGACAACAGTCGAGCGATAATTCTTGATTCCATCAACGACGGTGTATTCACTGTCGATGACCAGTGGCGGATCACCTCGTTCAATCGGGCGGCAGAACGGATTACGGGCGTCAAACGCCACGAGGCAATCGGGAAACCATGCTGTGAAGTCTTTCGGGCGAGTATTTGCGAAACGGCTTGTGCCTTGCGACAAACATTGACGACAGGCCGACCAATTGTCAACAAAGCCGTATACATCCTTGACGCGCGTGGCAATCGCCTACCCATTAGCGTCTCGACGGCTGTTTTTAAGGACGAGGCCGGCAAGACGATTGGCGGCGTCGAGACCTTCCGTGATCTAAGATTAGCCGAAGACCTCCGCAAAGAACTGGAGGCGGAATGCTGTTTTGCCGAGATTGTCGGCCGAAGCGTGGCAATGCGACAAATATTCCAACTTCTGCCGCAAATTGCCGAAAGCGATAGCTCGGTGCTAATCGAGGGAGCGAGCGGCACCGGTAAGGAGCTTTTTGCCCGTGCCATTCACAATCTCTCTCGGCGGCGCGAGAAAAATTTTATCGCCCTGAACTGCGGGGCGCTGCCGGATACGCTTTTGGAATCGGAGTTGTTTGGCTACAAGGCGGGGGCATTCACTGATGCCCGGCAGGACAAGCCCGGCCGCTTCGCACTGGCCGACGGCGGCACGCTGCTCCTGGATGAAATCGGCGACATCTCGCCGGCCATGCAGGTCCGATTGCTGAGGGTTTTGCAGGAGCGGGTCTATGAACCGCTCGGCTCCATCGAATCGGTCAAGACCGACGTGCGGCTGATTGCGGCGACAAACAAAGACCTTAACAAGCTCGTGCGCAAGGGCATTTTCCGCGAAGACCTTTTCTACCGCATTCACGTCATCCGCCTCGCGCTGCCAAGTCTTCGTGACCGACGCGAGGACATCCCACTCTTAATCGAACACTTCATCGCCAAGTTCAACCGATTGCAGGGAAAGGACGTGGTGGGCGTTTCGGACGAAGTGCTTGCCCAGCTTATGGAGCACGACTATCCCGGCAACGTCCGCGAGTTAGAGAACATCATTGAGCACGCCTTTGTTCTGTGTCGCGGCGCTTTGATCGAGCTAGCCCACCTGCCGCCGCAACTTCGCGGGGCCGCCGTGGGGGAGACATCTCCGAATATCGCCGGAATGACCCTCGAAGCGATGGAGCGGTTTCTAATTACCGACGCATTGCGGCGTCATAACGGTAATCGCACGGCAGCCGCTCGTCAGTTGGGCATCAATCCCAGCACGCTTTTCCGCAAGATCAAATCGCTGGGAATTGACCAGCCAAAGTATGAGAAGGACAAGGGGTAGCATTGCATATTGCAATGCTACCCAGAAACGAGGCATTGCAATGTGCAATACTTCATGTAGGTGTCTTCTTGGCAGCAATATGCTGCAACCACTGTCAGCACTTGATGTTACGGCTGTTAGCGGCAGCGGATTCTCGTCCTCGGCACGCAGATTGCGTCATGGCATGGCATGAGAATCGCCATTCCAATCTGGCAAGGCCGCATATCGCCGGTATTTGACGTTGCCGGGCAACTGCTGTTGGTCGAATTGGCCGATGGCCGAGAGGTTGCCCGAGAAGAGCAATTGGTGGACGAAACCACGGCTGACGAGCGTACTCGGAAACTGGCAGAGATTGGCGTCGAAACGCTGATTTGCGCCGGCATTTCGCAGTCGTTGGAGGCTAGTTTGGCCGACCGTGGGATTCGGGTAATCGCCCGTATCTGCGGTAACGTCGAAGAAGTGCTGGCCGCATTCGTGTCTGGGCGTTTGGGCGAGGAGCGTTTCGCCATGCCAGGCTGTTGCGGACAGAGGCAACAGAGGCATCGTGGAGGTTGCAGGCGGCGAAGACCGTCTGACAGGTGAAAGTTAAAGGAGAAGCAGGGTGTTCTATAATAGTCGGTTTCTTGGATATACCGCATTTCTGGCATTGGGAGTGGTGGTGTGTGTCGGTGCGACTTCTGTTGCGGCTGAGGAGGACGCCAAGAGTAGTTCAACGGCCAAATCGAAGGACGCCGTAGGCAACCCTCTCGCATCATGGATATTAAACCAGATGGTCAGGGAAATGAATGAAGGTCTCAAGACCCGTGGCATAGACCACCGCTTCGCTGCCTTTCAGGCTTATGCTGGGGAACAACTCGATAACACGGCGGGCAAGGCACAGACATCGGAAGTGACGGGCAATTGTCGTCTGAATTGGTACGACCACATGATGCGCAATCCGCTAAAGGCCCCTATTGAGGCAGAGCAGTTCACACGCGAATTGCATCAAGCCCTGCGAGATGATGCCAAGGGGTTCGATCAAGCGTTGGCGATTGCCCGTGAGAAGATGGATGCTGGCCACCGTGAGCCGCAGAAACTGCCCGAAGTGAAATCACCCGAGCAGGCGTTGGATATTCTAAAGCAGACACTGGTCAAAGCCCAAACGGCTTACGCGGCGGCGATTGCACCACTTTCGCAAAGTGAGATCGCGCAACTCAGGCAGCAACTTTATCCGGTACTCACGGGACAAAGTTCCATAGGCCACACGCTTTGGGATCGTTCCACGGGGCGTTACCTCTGCAATCTATTGGAGAAAATGGATCGTCATGCCCTGTTCGATGCGGCCGACGACTTGGTGCCGTTGAGCGATCCCCAACTGCTGGCCGAATTGGCCAAGATTCCCGATAAGGGCGACATCAAAGTGGAAGGTGTCAGCGGGACCGTGTTGCAGGCGATTGATACCCCGGCGGGCAAGATTGTCATTGGCGGTCGGGGCAACAATGTTTATGAACTCGACAAGATGACCGGCGTGTGCGCGGTGATCGACTTGGGCGGTGATGATGTCTATCACGAAGGCACCGTGTCTCCACAACGTCCCGTCCTGGTCGTCATTGATCTGGCCGGCAATGACCGCTATGAAGGCACACAGCCCGGCATCCAAGGGGGCGCAGTGCTAGGCGTTTCAATGCTTGTCGATGCGGCTGGCGATGATGTCTACAATGCGAAGGACATTGCGCAGGGATCGGCCATCGGCGGCATCGGAGTTCTTATCGACCTTTCAGGCAAGGATCACTACCGTGGATTCCGCCGAGTACAAGGCCAAGCCCTCGGTGGTGTGGGCATCCTGCTTGACCGGGCCGGCAACGACGACTACCACGCGGCAATGTGGGCACAGGGTTTTGGCGGTCCCCTCGGATTCGGAGTGCTAGATGACCTTGAAGGCGATGACCATTACTATTGTGGCGGAATGTGGCGAAATTCTTACTATCCAGAGACTCCCGGCTATGAAGGCTGGGGACAAGGTGTTGGCGCTGGGATTCGGAGCGTAGCTGACGGCGGTATCGGCGTAATCCTCGATGGTGGTGGGGACGACGCTTACGAGTACGACTATTTTGCTCAAGGCGGCGGCTACTGGCTCGGGATGGGCTTCGCCCGCGATTTCGGTGGCAACGACCGTCGTTACGGCGGTACACAGAAGGCATACGACGGCGGCCCTCGCACCCAGACGATGTTCGATCGCTTCACCTGTGGTTTCGGCTGCCATTATGCCCTCGGGTTCTGCTTCGACGATGCGGGAAATGACACTTACGGCGGAACAATTATGGGCCTGGGCTTTGCCTGGGACTGTTCGATTGGCTATCTATGCGACTTTGGCGGCAACGACCGCTATGAAGCAACCGGCGGTCTGACCGAGGGCGTCGGAGCACAGGCCGGATTGGGAGTGCTACTGGACTACAGCGGCAACGATACCTACCAGGGATACAATCAAGGCTATGCGTCGCCCGGAATCTCCTATCATTCGCTTCCGCGATGTGGAGGCAATTTCAGTTTTTTGATCGACTATGGGGGAAACGACACTTATGGCTGTGGCATTCAGAACAACAGCTACAGTCGTCGCGGCTGCGAAGGCGGATTTCTCATCGACCGACCGCTTCAAGAAGAGGTTGATGCGAAGAAGGCGTTGGAGGCATCTAAGACGGAACATACCGAGAAAGAACCGTGAGAATCAACCCATGAAAATCATCATCACTTCGGAGGGAACGAGTTTGGAGAGTCAAGTCGATCCCCGGTTCGGTCGAACTAAGTATTTTGTATTGGTGGACACCGAGACCGGCGAGTTTTCCGCTCACGACAACACACAGAACTTGAACGCTCCGCAGGGTGCGGGCATTCAGGCGGCGCAGGCCGTTGCACGATTGGGTGCAGAGACTGTTCTAACGGGCCACGTTGGTCCCAAGGCGTTCACAACACTTCAAGCAGCCAACATCGCTGTCTACACGGGCATTTCTGGAACGGTGAAAGAGGCAATCGAGAAATTCAACAGTGGAAGGCTCGCACCTGCCCAGAAGGCAGATGTTGAAGGCCACTGGGCATAAACCACGTATTTATTCTGTTGGAGTGACAGTTCAACTGCCACCCCAACCTGACAACTTTTAGAAAGAGGAGAAACAAAAATGCCACTAGGAGATGGAACTGGTCCAATGGGAATGGGACCAATGACGGGACGAGTCGCGGGCTTCTGCGGCGGCAATGGTGCCGCTGGATTTATGAATCGCAGCGCCGGGCTTGGCGGATTTGGCCGATGTCGAGGAGGCCGTGGAGGCGGATGTGGTCGGCGAAACATGTTTTATGCCACCGGCCTGACCGGCTGGCAACGCGCTGCGATGGACACACAGTCCACCGGAGTCGGAAATGACGCTGGAATGACCAAAACTCAAGAAATAAAGGTATTGAAGCAACAGGCCGATGACGCTGCCCAAGTGCTGGAGAACATCCGCAAGCGAATCGGCGAATTGGAAGGTTCCTCCCAGGCGGCGCAATAGCATTTTCCGGTCGTTTTTCCCAATACACAAGCGGGCTGCGGGACACCGGAGTGCCTGGTCCGGCAGTGTGTCCTGCGGCTCGCTTGCAAACCAGGAAGATAAATCTGAAGGAAGATTGGCATCGCCGGCGGCAAATCCGCCGAGCCATCGCACATCGAGGAACATTGAGCATGAGCGAGAACATCATATACAAACCAATAGGTGTGATTCGGAGCGAGCACACTAAGCCCGATGATACGCCTATTCAGCCGGCCTATGCCAAGGGATGTAAGGGCCGGGCCGAAATCTTCTCGGAGTACACTGACGGCCTACAGGACCTTGAAGGCTTCTCGCACGTTTACCTGATTTACCACTTTCACCGAGCTAGTCCAGTGAAGCTGAGGGTAAAACCCTTTCTTCAGGACATCGAGCGCGGTGTGTTTTCGACGCGCGCGCCGTGTCGGCCGAACACAATTGGCTTGAGCATTGTGGAGCTTATCGGCCGCGAAGGAAACGTGCTCCACTTTGACGGTATAGATGTATTGGACGGCACTCCGCTTCTCGACATTAAACCCTATACAGCCAAATTCGACCACATTGAGAGCACTCGCAACGGCTGGCAGGACGAAGTGAATGAAGAAACCGCCCGGCTGCGAGGGAGACGCGGAAAATGAAGATCGCAGTAGCCAGCGGCAAAGGCGGTACGGGAAAGACCACTGTGGCAACCAACCTGGCACAGATGGCCGCCGCGGATGGTCGCGCTGTGGCCTATCTTGACTGCGATGTCGAGGAGCCTAACGGGCACCTTTTTCTCAAGCCCACAATTACGCGGCAACAGTCGATCAACAAGCTGCTTCCGCTCGTGGACCTGGATCGCTGCACATTCTGCGGCCGTTGCAGCCAGGTGTGCCGCTATGGCGCAATTGCCTGCGTGAACAAGCAGGTGCTTATCTTCGCCGAACTGTGCCACTCATGCGGCGGCTGTTTGCTGGCCTGTCCCGCAGGTGCAATTCGTGAAGTCCCGAAGCCTATCGGAGAACTGCGATTGGGTACGGCCGGCCCGATCCAATTCATCGAGGGTCGATTGAATGTGGGCGAAGCAATGAGTCCGCCGGCGATCCGCGCGGTCAAAGCGGCGTCCACCAAGGCGGACCTGATGATCCTCGATTGTCCACCAGGAACTTCTTGCCCGGTAATCGAAAGCGTTCGGGGCAGCGATTTGGTGCTGCTTGTTACAGAGCCGACGCCCTTTGGACTGCATGACTTGAAACTAGCCGTCGAGATGGTCCGAGCCTTAAAACTTCCACTGGCTGTTGTGGTCAACCGCTGCGACATTGGCGACGATCAGGTTCGTCAGTACTGCTTGAGCCAACGAATTTCCATCCTGGCCGAGATTGCCGACGACTGGGCCGTGGCCAAAGCCTATTCGCGCGGCCAGTTGGCCTGCGTTGCGGTGCCTTCGTTCGCGGATCACATCCGTGCATTACTCAAGCGGCTTCAGAATGGAGCGGCACGATGAAAGAACTGGTGGTCATCAGCGGCAAGGGCGGCACGGGCAAGACCTCGGTGGTCGCGGCGCTGGCCACTCTGGCCGGTCGATGCGTTTTGGCCGACTGCGACGTGGACGCTGCCGACCTCCATTTGATCTTTGAACCCAAGGTGATCCACCGCGAGGACTTCACCGGTGGCAGCAAAGCACGAATCAAGCCCGGCCACTGCACGGCCTGCGGCAAATGTGAAGAACTCTGCCGGTTCGGCGCGATCTACTTCAACGGTCCCGGCAACGGCCGGGTTTCGCGGACGTTTCGCGTTGAAACGACCGCGTGTGAAGGTTGTGGTGTTTGCGTCGATTTCTGTGCCGAAAACGCGATCGAATTCGCTCCCGCCGTTTGCGGTCAATGGTTCATTTCCGAGACGCGATGTGGACCAATGGTCCATGCGAAACTTGGCATCGCGGCGGAGAACTCGGGAAAACTGGTTACGCAGGTCCGTCGAACTGCTGGGCAGATCGCCCAGGATCAGGGACTCGAACTGGTGCTCTGCGACGGCTCGCCGGGGATCGGCTGCCCGGTCATCGCCTCGCTGACTGGCGCGAGTCTCGCGTTGTTTGTCGTCGAGCCGACTGTATCCGGCGTTCACGATTTCTACCGCGTTGCACAATTAGCGGCGCGATTGGATGTGCCGGGCCTGCTGGCGGTGAACAAGGCAGACCTCAACGAGGAGGTTGCCGATCAGCTTGAGGCAACGGCCGTGAAACACGGAATTGTTATGGCGGGCAGGATTCCCTATGATCGCGCGGTAACGCAGGCGCAAATCGCACGTAGGTCGGTGGTAGAAGTTTCAGACGGTCCGGCAGCAACGGCCATTCGGTCAGTATGGAACATAGTCAATGCACAACTCCAAAAGAGCAGTGCAACGACTATCAGCGGTTTGGTGCAACTGATCCCTATTACATCCTGAATTTGTCATTGTGAGGAGACACAAAAACGTGAAGGAATTGAATATTTACCAAGGAATCTCACCGACTGCGCAGGAGCGGTTTGCGCAACCCCGCAACTACGGTCCGTTGGACGAATGCAATGGTCATGCCCGCATCACTGGACCGTGCGGCGATACAATGGAGTTCTGGCTTCAGATCGAAGGCGGCCGAGTGGCTCGGGTCGGGTTCACAACGACAGGTTGCGGACCGTCGAGGGCGGCAGGCAGCATGGCCACGGAACTGGCAATCGACAAGCCGCTGCACGAAGCCATGCGGATTGAGCAGGCCAACATTCTGGCAGCGCTGGGCGGGCTGCCCAAGGAATCCGAACACTGTGCCCTACTGGCATCGAATACACTCAAGGCCGCCGTTAAGGATTACCGCGATCGACAGGAGGCCGAACCTTCGCCGCAGTGTGACGAGTGCTCCAAGAGCGAGTGTCCGTCCAAGCAGCGAAGCCCGCAAGAATCGGAGCAAGATTTTCAGGATCGCCGCGATTTGGAGCGACGGA
The DNA here is from genome assembly GCA_050013075.1 of Thermoguttaceae bacterium. Classification (GTDB taxonomy): domain Bacteria; phylum Planctomycetota; class Planctomycetia; order Pirellulales; family Thermoguttaceae; genus JBEKIK01. Next base: position 43,593 of record JBEKFZ010000002.1, read on the forward strand.
TGTGTCAGATCGGCATGAAGCTCCTGGTGATGTCGGGCAAGGGCGGCGTAGGGAAAAGTACCGTGGCGGCCAACCTTGCCGCGTCACTGGCATTGGCCGGCAAAATGGTTGGTCTTCTGGACGTGGATATTCACGGCCCCAGCATTCCCAAACTCATGGGTCTGGAACGCACGCATTTGGTTGCTCACGGCCAGGCGATCGTGCCCATTGAGATCGGCAATCTCAAGGTGATGTCGATCGGGTTCCTTTTGGCAAGCGCCGCGGACGCCGTGATTTGGCGAGGGCCGATGAAATACGGCGTCATCCGTCAATTTCTTAAGGACGTGGAGTGGGGGCCGCTCGATTACCTTGTGATCGACGCCCCGCCAGGCACGGGCGACGAGCCACTTTCGGTTGCACAACTCATTGGGCAGCCTGCCGGCGCGATCCTTGTCACCACGCCGCAAGACCTGGCCGTAGCCGACGTGCGGCGGTCGGTCTCGTTCTGCGAAAAAGTATCGCTGCCCGTAGTGGGCATCATCGAAAACATGAGCGGACTGGTCTGCCCGCACTGCGGCGGCCAGATTGAACTGTTCAAGAAGGGCGGCGGCGAGTCGTTGGCCCGTGAAATGGCCGTTCCATTTTTGGGAAGCGTCCCTATCGACCCACAGATCGTTCTGTGCGGCGACAGCGGGACGCCATACGCGCACCGATTTGCAGAGAGTCCGGCCGCCAAATCGTTTGCCACGATTGTCGATCGCATCGTGGCCAGTTCACCTCGAAAGCAATCCTAACCTAATCATTCTGTACTTGGAGAAATGTCTTATGAAAATCGCTATTCCTATGGCCGGTGGTCGGCTATGTATGCACTTTGGCCATTGCGAGCAATTTGCGCTGGTGGACGTGGACGAAAAAAGCGGCACGCCTACTAACACGGCTCTTGTGACTCCGCCCCCACATGAGCCTGGCCTGTTGCCGCGGTGGTTGCACGAGCAGGGAGCAACTGTTATTATCGCCGGCGGCATGGGACAACGGGCGCAACAACTGTTCGCCCAGAGTGGGATCAAGGTTTTAGTCGGCGCGCCGGCCGAAACATCCGAGAACCTTGTCAAAGCCTATTTGAGCGGCACCTTGGTGTCGGGACAAAATACCTGTGACCACTGAAATGGACAAGCTCACTTATCGTCAGCTTCGCAAGCACAGCCACCCCGAGTGCGTAGTCTGCGGTTCGAGCAATGGACACGGACTGGGTCTGGACTTCCGCGTTGCTGGCGATGGCATCGTCGAGGCGTTGTTTGCGTGCGACAAGGTTTTTCAAGGCTACCCGGCCATCTTGCACGGTGGCGTGGTTTGCACGATACTGGACGGTGCCATGACAAACTGTTTGTTCGCTCGCGGCCACGCCGCGATGACCGCCGAGTTGAACGTCCGCTTCCGGCATCCGGTGGCTACAGATAGTCCGGCGAAGGTGCGAGCTTGGATCACGTCTTCGACAAGACCCGTACATGAGTTGGCAGCCGAGTTGATCCAGGACGGCCAGGTCATGGCAACGGCAAAAGGTAAGTTTCTGGAGAAGTCGGCTGTCGGCTGGTTCGGGAAGGCGGGGAAGTAATGGTAAAGACACACATCACAGTGCTCGTCGAGAACACGGCCCGGGGACCGGGGTTTCTGGCGGAACACGGCTTGGCCTATTGGATCGAATTCGATGGTCGGCATGTATTGCTAGACTCTGGACAGGGCGGCGTGCTTACAGGCAACGCTTACAAGATGGGGATCGCACTGCGCGAAATCGACGCCCTGATCCTCAGCCACGGGCATTACGACCACACGGGCGGAGTGCCAGATGCTTTGAAAACCAACCGTCCTGTGACGGTCTACGCGCATCCGGCGGCATTCGCGCGGAAGTTCATTCGCAACAGCGATGGCACCGCGCGGGACATCAGTATGCCCTACCTTTCGCAAAAGGCCATCCGAGATTCACACAATCGGTTGATCGCCACCGACCAGCCAACAATAGTATTCGATCATCTTACGGCAACCGGTCCCGTCCCTCGGCTCACGGATTTCGAGGACACCGGCGGGCCGTTCTTTCTGGACGAAGCTTGTACGCAGCCGGACCCGTTGGAAGACGATCAATCGGTGTTCTTCGACACAATCGAAGGGACCATCGTGCTTTTGGGCTGCGCGCATTCAGGCGTCATCAACACTTTGCGTTACATCCGCCTGTTGACCGACAATCGTCCCATCTGCGCCGTCATCGGCGGGATGCACTTGGTCGGCGCTTCTCCACATCGGGTTCAGCGAACGATTGAAGAACTCCAGGAAATCGGCATCGAGCGATTGATGCCCGCACACTGTACAGGTATGCCGGCAACCGTGGCTCTATGGAATGCGTTTCCGGGACGATGCCAGCCGTGTCCCGTGGGAACGAGATTTGAGTTCGATTGAAACGACAGAAAAGGACTTAAACGTAATGAGTGACACAAAAACCAACCATTTCGACGAGGCTGCGGCCAATTGGGATGTAAAACCGCGCCGCATCGAATTGGCAAAAGCCGTTGGTGAGGCAATCCTTCGTCAAGTGCAACCTACACGGGGTATGGATGTACTGGATTATGGATGCGGCACGGGGCTGTTGGGGCTGTTTCTGCTCCCTCACGTCCGAAGTGTCACGGGGGCCGATAGTTCGCCGGGAATGCTTCAGGTTCTGGAGGACAAGATACGGACCGGCGGCTTGCAGCGGATGCGAACGGAAAGACTCGATCTGGGACGCGATCCAGTTCCAGACTCTCGCTACCACTTGATGGTAGCAAATATGGTGATGCACCACGTCGATCAGATCGAGACGCTTCTGATGGCATTTTACCAAATGTTGCTGCCCGGAGGCTTTTTGGCCATTGCCGACTTGGACACGGAACCAGGAGTGTTTCATGGCCCCGAAGTCGCCCAGAGTGTTTACCATCATGGTTTTGACCGCAGTGTTTTCAAAGATTGTTTGCACCAAATTGGATTCGTCGATACGGAGGACATGACGGCCCATGTGATACATAAACCGGTTGCAAACGGTAAAATTCGGGAATTTCCGGTGTTCTTGATTGTCGGACATCGTGCCTTAACTGATCGGCCATCTACAAGGAGAAGCAGTATGATCCCACCAGAAGTAAAATCCCTTTTCGGCAATAGGCAACTCTGTTGGATGGCCACAGCCGACGCCTCAGGCGTCCCAAATGTCGCACCGATGCGGCAGGTGTGGTGGTCCGGCGAGCGGAGCCTGTTGATCGGCGACATGTTTATGAAGGCCACCGCCGCCAACATCCAATCAACTGGGCGGATGTGTCTCGGTGCATTCGATTCGGATACAAATAAATCGTGGAAATTGACGGGCACGGCCACATACGAGACCGAAGGGCCGAACTATGACATGGCCCAGGCCGAGTTGCATAAGAAAACCCCCGATAAAAACTTCAAAGGCGTGGTGGTGTTTACCATCCATGCCGTGTACGACCAAGCTCCCGGCGCGAATGCCGGCAAACTCGTCGTTAAATTGTGACGACTATTGTCCCGTGAAATGTTTATCGCCAAAGAAAAAGTAACGGCACAACGTCCTTGAGAACGTTGCGCAACTGCATTCCCTGTTTGCTTCGGTATCTCCACATTCCGAATAGGAGTCGATATGAAGATTGGTATCATTATTTGCGACCGTTATCACACCTGTGCAGGTGGCAAGTGCATCCGTGCGCTAAAGAACCGCGAGGGTGCTTTCAGCCGCTACCAAGGCAAGGACGTGGAACTGGTCGGTTACACCACATGCGGCGGCTGTCCGGGCGGAAACATCGAATATGCGCCCGCCGAGATGAAAAACAACGGCGTTGAGGTCGTGCATCTGGCGACCGGCTTGATCGTCGGCTATCCACCTTGCCCACATATCGAATCCTTTTGCATTTTCCTTAAAACGAAATACGGATTGGAGGTCGTCGTTGGAACACATCCGATTCCCGAGAAATACTACCAGACGCACACGCAACTGGGCACTTGGGACGCGCCGCACTGGGCGGCCCTGCTCCAAGCAACCCTGACCGACGAGAAAACACGACTTGCTTACGACTGACGATTACAGAAAGGAATGTTTTTAATGACGCGATTGGATGAAGTGGAAATCTCCAAAACGATTATTGGCACATACCACGAGAAGTTGCTCGACTGCCTGACAAACGATGTGGCCATCGTCGGTGCCGGTCCTTCGGGTTTGGTGGCGGCGTTCTTTCTTGCGAAGACCGGCGCAAAGGTGACGATTATCGAAAAGCGGCTTTCTCCGGGCGGAGGAATCTGGGGCGGCGGAATGGGCATGAATGTCGCCGTAGTTCAAGAGGAAGCGGTTCCATTGCTTAGCGAGATGGGAATCCGCAGTAAGCGAGGGCAAGACGGACTGTATGCCGTGGATGCGATTGAACTCGGGGCCGGTTTGTGCTTGAATGCGGTCCATGCTGGCGCAACGCTGCTGAATCTGACAACCGTGGAAGACTTGTGCGTCCGCGAAGAACGAGTTACGGGTGTCGTTATCAATCGCACGATGATAGCGGGTGCTCTGCCAGTCGATCCGATTGTCTTATCAGCTAGAGCGATTCTGGACGTGACTGGTCACGAGGCCGTACTGGTCCAAGCCCTGAGAAAACGTCGCCTTCTGACGAATGCCGCAACGGAATTTGGCGAAGGGCCGATGGATGCCACGCAAGGTGAGCGATTCGTTGTGGACCATGCCGGCGAGATATTTCCAGGTTTGTGGATTGCCGGAATGAGCGTCTCCGCCACACTGGGCGGTCCCCGGATGGGACCAATCTTCGGCGGGATGCTTCTTTCAGGAAAGCGTGTCGCCCAACTAATTTCAACCACACTAAAGCTAACGTAGTTAAACTCACGGCCTAATCATGAACAACCACATTTTCGGCCCGGTTCCATCGCGTCGGCTAGGCCGGTCGCTCGGTGTTGACTTGGTTCCGTTCAAGACTTGCAGTTACGACTGCATCTATTGCCAACTTGGCAGGACAACTTGCAAGACAACGGAGCGGAAAGAGTGGGTTCCTCTGGACGCCGTTGTCAGCGAGCTAGAAAGCAAACTCCACCTTCAGCCGGATTACATCACCTTGAGCGGATCGGGAGAACCCACGCTGTATTCGCGGTTGAATGAATTGATAGATCGCATAAAAAGCATGACCGACATTCCGGTGGCCGTCTTAACCAATGGTTCGCTGCTTTGGAAAGACGAAGTCCAACGGCAATTGGCCGCGGCCGACGTGGTTATGCCTTCGCTTGATGCGGGTAATCCAACGATGTTCCACCTCGTCAATAGGCCGCATGAAACTATCAGCTTCGAGCAAATGCTGTCGGGACTGATTGCATTCCGGCGTGAATTCCACGGTCAGTATTGGCTAGAGGTGCTCTTGGTTGATGCGTTTACGGATTTTGAGCCGGAGTTGGCTGCCATTCGTGCGTGCATCACTCAGATCAAGCCGGATAGGGTGCTGTTAAACACAGTCACTCGGCCTCCGGCTGAAGACTACGCAATTACCATTCCGCATGAGCGCCTAGCGGAGTTTGCCGCCGCCTTTTCGCCGCCGGCGGAAGTCTTGGAGGAAATTCCCAACCCGAAGTCAGTGCAAGACTCCTCTGCAAACCGTGAAGAAATCCTTGGACTCCTTGCGCGCCGTCCCTGCACGATCGACGACATTGCCACTGGTCTACGGATGCACAAAATTGAGGTTCTCAAGCACGTCGAATCGCTGGTGGCTGATGGTCTGATAGAGTCTCGGTCCAGAGGGAAGGAGCAGGTGTATCTATTCGTACATAAATCCGTCAAAGGCATGTTGCCGTGAGTCTAATAGCGATGCGATTGTCAGCCAATTCCCACAACCGACCATGCAAGGCCCGGTTTCGCACCCAGGCCAAGAGTGTTCGCTCAATCGCAAACCGGGTGCGAGGGTCTTCCGAGCTATTCGATCCCATATGTCGATTCCTCCTGCTCCATCATTGACTGCGGCATACCGTGACTAGGCTTGTTGGCGTAAAGGAGCCAGTAGGCCACGGGAATTACAAACAGCGTGAAGAGCGTCGAGGCAAACAGGCCGAAGATCAGCGACCAGGCAAGACCAGAGAAGATTGGGTCAATAATGATCGGCACTGCGCCGAGCATCGCAGCGCAGGCGGTCAGCAGGATCGGCCGCAGACGCACCACTCGGCTCTCCATGATCGCGTCGAACAGAGAGCGGCCACGGGCGAGCGACAGATGAATAAAGTCCACTAGAATGATCGAATCCCGGGTAACGATGCCTGCCAGGGCGATCATGCCGATCATGCCCGTAGCCGTGAAGTAGACTGGATTGAGATAACCACCTACCTGCTCGGCATTCAGGGCATTGAGCAGCCAGAAGCCTGGCATAACGCCCAGGATCGTCAGTGGAATAGCAAGCATGACGACCACGGGAATGGTAAACGACCTCATTTGTGCCACCAGCAGGACATAAATCCCAACCATCGCCGCGCCGAATGCCAAGCCCAGATCGCGGAACACGTCGAGCGTGATTTTCCACTCACCCTCGCCGGCAAAGTCAATCGTGAAGCCTGATGGCAGACCCCAGGCGATGCCACCGCCGTTTGACAGAAAAGTGCGATGCTTAACCGGGCGCGGAGTTTCGGCGGCCAACCAGCCATTGCCAACGTGCTCAACTCGATCGGCCACGGGAGAGACGTTGGTTCTGTCGGTCAACACATCAACTACCACGTCGGCTGGCGGTCGGCCGGCGGTCTCCGCGAACACGTAGGCCACACGCTGAAGGTTTTTGTGGTAGATCATTTGGTCCACGCGGCGGGTGTCGTCCCATCGACCCAACTCGGCTAGTGGGACAAGTTGGCCACTACTTCCCTTGACCTCTACCCTCGACAAATCGGCGGCACTGGTGCGTCGGGCTATTGGGAGACGCAATTCGATGCACAACGGATTGCGTTCGGTGTTGTTCCGCACCACGCCTACCGTACTGCCCTCCAGCACGGCCTGAAGCGTACTGGCGATCTGCTCCGTGGTAATGCCGTTCAGGGCGGCTTTTTCCTTGTCGGTGACAAAGATGATCTTCCGCTGAGCAGCCTCACGCACCTCATCAATATCCACGACGCCCGGCTCCACCGCCAGACGTGCCCGGACGGTATCGGCGGCTGACAAGAGGTCTTCGTAGCTATTATCGGGCCGGCCGTATACCTCGGCCACCACACTGGCGATTACCGGCGGTCCCGGCGGCGTCTCCACGAGTTTTAGACGGGCGTGATGGCGGTCTGCGATTTGTTGCAGATCGTTTCGCATCCGCAAACCAATGGCGTGGCTTTGTAACTCACGGTTTTTCTTGCCCGCCAGATTGATCCGCACTTCCGCCACGTCGTCGCCCTGCCGGAGATAATAGTGACGCACCAGCCCGTTGAAGTCCATTGGTGAAGCCAGGCCGACGTAGCTGGTGTAATCGGCCACTTCGGGCACCCCGGCCAGATACGCCTCGAAGTCTCGGACTGCTGCATCCGAGTGTTCTAACGTGGTGCCCTTATCGAAGTCCAGCACCAGTAGCAGTTCGTTCTTGTTGTCAAACGGCAGCATTTTGAGCGGGACGCTGCGCACTGCCGCCAGTCCCATCGCCCCAACCGTCAGCAGGACCATGCCAAGCAAGAAGCCCCAGGCCACGAGCCGGAAGTGAAGCAGTGGCGCCATAAGCGGATAGAACACCTTGTACAACCGCGACTGTTTCACAGCATCGAGATCGTGCGGATCATGTTGATCAGCATGGGTTCCCGTACCACCGACGCTGTATTTTCGCCTGAGTACGTGATAGGCCAGCCAGGGCGTAATCGTGAACGCCACAAGCATCGACATCAGCATTGTTACCGGCACGTTGAGCGCCATCGGCCGCATGTACGGCCCCATCATTCCGGTAATGAAGAACATCGGCAAGAAGCTGACGATGACGGCCAACGTGGCAGTAATCAAGGGCGGACGGATTTCGGCCACGGCTTCCAAGACGATGCGCCGAGTGGCTTTCTTTCGCAGCGCGAAGTGTCGAACGATGTTCTCTACATCTACAATCGGGTCATCCACCAGGAGTCCAAGAGACAGGATCAGCGCGAATAACGTGACGCGATTGATCGTAAAGCCCAACATCAAGTTGACCGCCAAGGTCAGTCCGAAGACGACCGGCACCGCCACTGCCACGATCAGCGCCTCGCGCCACCCCAATCCCAGGGTCAACAGCGCCACCACGATAATAATGGCCACGGTCAACGCCTCAACAAGTTCGTTGACTTTCTCATTGGCGGTCAGACCATAATTTCGAGTGACAACCAGTTCCATGTTGCTGGGTATGATCGTCTCCCGCAACTTCTCAGCCTCCCGCAATACCGCATTGGCCACCCAGACCGCGTTGGCCCCTTTCTTCTTGGCGATCGCAATCGTCACGGCCGGCTGCGATGATTCACTACTTGATGGCTTCGGTTCGGCGACGGGAGCTTCGCCCAGAACAGTACCGGGAAAGAACTCGTGCTCTGTGAAACCCCGAGCCGGTCCCCAGCCATGTCGCACGTAATTGTTGACTTCCTCCGGCCCATCATCGACCCGAGCAACGTCCTTGAGGAAAACGGGCCGGCCATCAAATACGTCGACGACAAGATCGCGCAATTGCCGGGCGCTGCTAAAGGGGTTTCCGGCCTCCACGCGAATCAGTTGGTCCATGCTGCGGAAGTCGCCGGCCGTCTCGCGCACGTTTGCCGCTTGGATGGCTCGTTGCAACTCCAAGGGTGAAACATGGTATGCTGCCATTCGGTCTGGGTCCATGAGTACCTGCACCACCCGTGGTCGCCCGCCCACGACATACGCCCGCGAAACGTCCTTTACACCGGCAAGGCGCTGCGTCACCTCCTCCGCTACCCGGCGCAGACTCATGTCATCCGAAGAGTCGCTGGCCAGAGTAAGCGTTACCACCGGTACGTCGTCAATCTCCACCGGCTTGACTACCCAGCCAGTAACGCCGGGCGGAGCAATATCGACATGCTCGTCGATTTTTTTGTAGAGTTTGACCAGGCTTCGCTCGCGGTCCTCGCCCACGTAGTAACGGACCGTGATAATCGCCTGATTTTCGCGGCTCATTGAGTAGACATATTCAACGCCGTCGATCTGATAAAGAATCTTCTCCAACGGCGTGGCGACCAATTGTTCCACTTCCGCTGCCGAGTGACCTGGGAAATGGACGTACACGTCGGCCAGAGGCACCACGATTTGCGGGTCTTCCTCTCGCGGAGTCAGCACCAACGCAGCCAGACCGACAATCGAAGCCAGCAGAATCAGAATGACGGAGAGATTCGACTCCAAGAATATCTTCACGATCCGGTTCGTGAAGTTGTGTTGCGGTTCAGCGGGAACTGCGTGTTGCTCAATCACGGGGTGCCTCCTGCGCCGCCCCGGACGCCGCAGGCAACACGACTTGTTCTCCCTCGCGCAACCCAGAGAGCACTTCTACATTATCATCGAGTGTCCGTCCGGTGCGTATGGTCCGGCGGCTCAGTTGGCCATTCTTCACGACCTCGACCAGTTCCAATTGACCGACCTCTTGCACTGCCTGACGCGGAATGACCAGTACCTGCTCTTCCTGCAACGGAATCAGGATACGTCCGAACATCCCCGAATAGATGCCCGCCGGGCAAGGCCCTATAACCTTCACCTGAAAGCTGCGGCTAGCCGATTGTGCTTCGGGCACAATCTCGCTGACCGTCCCGCTGCACTGTTTGTTGAGCCCCTCGACCTGCACGCCGATACTTTGGCCGACTTGGAGCCGGCGAGTCAAGGACTCACGAACGCTGGCCACCAGTTGCATGTGTTTTGGATCGAAGAGCGTGACCAGCATTTGCCCCGGCGTAACCATGTCGCCGACATCGACCTTTTTGTCGATGACCGTTCCGTCGATGGGAGAGCGGATGGTGGCCCAATCCAGCGTGGCCTGCACTTCATTGACGGCCGCCTGGGCGCGGTGAAGGTCCGCCTCGGCGGATTGTAGCGTTGCAACTGCGTTGTCGTACTGCTGCTGACTGATCGTCTTGGACTTTACCAGTTGGGCATATCGCTTTTCATCGCCTGCTGCCTGGCGATAGACAGCGTCCGCCGACGCAACAGCCGCCTTGGCCTGCTGGAGCTTGGCCTGCAAATCCGTGTCATCTAGGCGTATCAAGACATCGCCCGTTTGGACTTTTTGGCCGGCTTTGAGGTTGACCTCAACGACACGCGCCAGCAGCTTCGAGCCGATGCTCGTTTCATGCACCGCACGAATGGTCCCCACTGCCGATTCGGACAAAGGCAGTCGGACGAGACGTACCGACACCAACCGACCCTCGACATCTGACACATGGGATTGAGTGGTTGTTTTATTCGCTGGCACCTTCGGTGCGAACTTTCCAGCGAGCCAAAGCATCAGCACGACCACGCCAGCGGCGAAGCCAAGTAGAACCACTGTACGGATACCCCATCGGGCCCATCGCGCAAAAAGTGTTCCGAGAGTTGTCATGACTCCACCGTTTTCATACGACACATATATTGAATGAACAGGCCCGGCGATCAATCGTCCGCCGATCGGGCTGGACGTTGAGCCGCGCGGGCTACACAGGGCTGGAGTCCTAGAGGCGCGAGGAACCAGACCATAGGGCACCAGTTCGTAAAGGCCGATTGTAGTAGATTCAACCCGGCAAAAGCTGTCAATAGCAACCAGGCAGGATTGACAAAATAACCTAGCGCAACGCTCAATAGCACTACTATCCCGGCTGCCAAGCGTAATCCACGTTCAATTGTCATAGTAATAACCCTTTCTGCTTAATTTAATTTTCCATTGCCGACCTGCCCAATCCTCGGCGGGAAAAAACCTTACTCCGAAACATCTTCATTTGGGCGGTATTTCTGCTCGGGTAGTCCTGGGTTTACCTGATTAGTAACGGTCGTGCGCGGAGCCACCGAGCAGCTACTACACATACATGTGGGCACACCGAACCAAGGCAAAATCCAACGATTCAGTATGAACCATGCCGACAACACCAAAACGACAGTCGTAAAAGATGAATAATTCATCGCGTTTTCTCCTTGTTAGTTTGTGAAGTATCCATTATTCGCCCTTATCTTCCGGGACTGTCCCCTTTATGAATTGTCACCTTGTAATGAGTCTCTTCAGAACCGCCTTGTTGGCCAATCCCACGTGCCTGTCGGTTAATTCTTTATTTTTAAATACGAGCACGCTGGGAATCGACTCGATCTTATAACGGGTAGCCAATTCATAGTTTTCATCCACGTTTACCTTGACAATTTTCACATCCGGGGTTTCGCGGTCCACCTCTTCAAGCACTGGTGCAAGCGCCTTGCAGGGTCCACACCAATCGGCATAAAAATCGACTAATACGGGGACGGCCGATAGCAGGACCTTCTTGTCGAAGTCACCTTCATTAACGTGCTCAATCTTAAGTAAACGCCTGCTAGGGACAGAGACTAGCGGATAGAGAATGAAAATGGGACGAGGCCCCGGATGTTTGTAGGGTAGGAGTCATGGGCATCTTTACATTATCCCAGTGTTTTTCTAACAAATAAAATTCTATTAGCAAGTCCTAAAAATTTTTGTCTTTGGTATGGCGTGAATCGCATCCGCTTCAAGTACATCCTTGTTACTTTTTGATCTTATGGAGTAGGTGGTAACCACAATCAACTCATTGACTTTTTGTATTATTGACGCTAAAAGATGGATGGTTATCCATATAAACCCGGCAGAAATAATGAGGATGATCGCATGGCGCGCAAATCTTTAAGCGTGGATGGCTTCCCATCCACCGTGGTGCCTTTAAAGAAGCGTATGTCAGCGTATCGGGCAGCAAGAATCAAGACAACAAACAACCAGTAAATGGCGTCGAATACAGAGAATCTGCCTCCTGTATGAAACAAAATCTGGCCAGCCACTATTAAGAGCGCCACGTTGCCCACGATTAGCCAGAATAAATGAATGAGACAGCCCGAACTAGAGTCATATTTTTGATCTTGCGTTTGCATGGTAGTATCCGGTAATAAAATACAATTACCGGATGGCGGCCCGACCATCCGCATGACCTGTAGCGTAAAATGACACTACACCCTTGAAAGAATTGACTTTTCGGACAGTTTACCTTTTTTTGTTGCAGCCGACAATCCCGGATTGCACCGAAACGAGGGCCCAGAGAAAGACAAAACCATCTTAACCGATGTAGGCAACTGGGTTGGAATTTATTTCTTAGGAGATGGAGTCCCCCGCGCAACCGCCAGGAACCGGGTTAATGACTCCTGCCGCGATGCCCTGTCGGCAGGAGTTGAACTCTTGTACCTGCAAGCCCTGCCAACAGGCATGATTTTCTTTTGGTAAATACCGATTCGCGGTTGGCACGCCATGCGAGAAACTTCGATGGAACAGACCTACGCGATTGCCGCCGGGTGGCTTGCTCTAGCCGTTCTCTTGCATGTCTATGGCCTTGGTGGAAATCTGCATGGGGATGGTTGCGGCGTTTCCCGCCGATTATTTTCTATATCACAACGCCCTTGGGGCAAACCTGGATTGGCTCCGGTTCATTGCGTCGGTAAGTGCAGTCCTCTTGACATTCTTGGCGGGAGCAGAACTTGACCCGGCTGCAATGGAAGCGAAACTCAGGGAAGTGACCATTGTTGGATTGTTCGGTTTCTTCGCGCCTTTTTTGGGGTGCGCTACGCTAGCCAGATTCGTGCATGGATGGAACGGGCCGGCTATCATTGACTATTTAAACTACAGCATTGCCGGTTTAAAACTACTTGCCCAGGTTGCCCAGATTATGGTCTTGCCGTCCATTTACCGACACGGTATTATCTGCCAAGTCTTGGAAATAGAGATAGTCTCAAACACTCGGTATAGAGCGAACCTTTATGCAAAGGTTAGAAGTCAATTGTCCATCTGAACATGGGCTTTTTTTACGACTATTCATCACCAATAGCGGCGGTTTATGAAACTGTTGCATTCTGGTAGTGTGCTGCCATGCGCTGAACGCCATTTTTCTCAATTAGCGTAGGAATTTGGGCACTTATCATAAGTCCATTTGTTAATGCATCTTTGTAAAGCAACGAAATGCTGTTGCTATCCAAGCCTTTGCTTTTCCAACATGTGTGTTAATACTCGATGCAATTTCCAAAAACATGTCCGTGACAAAACCATCATCTTTGAATGCGCTTTTGGAATATGTCACCAGGCTGGTGACCAGGTTTCCTGTTCTAACGCTGGCAATTGCCATTGTAGTGGCAGTGGCATCTTTGACGCTCGCTGGCTCTCGGCTCAAGTTTCGTACCAGCCGGCTGGATCTCATAAATCCAAATAGCAGCTATAACCGGCTTTGGCTCCAGTATGTGCAAGAGTTTGGCGATGAGGATGATGTAGTTGTTGTTGTCGAGGGGGTCAACCGTGAGTCAGTCATACCTGTCTTGGACACCTTGTTCATGAAGCTTGCAGGTCAGGACCAATTCTTCCACGATGTCTTGCACAAGATTGATTTCACTAAGATTCGGAGTAAAGGCCTGCATTATCTTCCAGTGGAAGAGCTAAAGCAAATCGGTGCCTTTGTTAATGATGCTCGCCCTATTCTCTTAGGAGACTGGTCGAATCTGAAGCTTAGCAGAATGACAGATGGGATGTGTATGGGGATGCAGAACATACCAGCTACATTCTCAACCTTGGGACAGTCTGCTGCTGAGGCACGTCTTTCCTGCTGGTTGCAAGGATTGGCTTCTGCCTTAGAATCTCCAGGGCGTTACGAATCGCCCTGGCCCGGAACGCCGGGGGCAACCACTATTCTCAACAAGCTGGATACGCAATACTTGTTGGCTAATAATGGACGATTGGGATTTGTTCTCTTGCGACTGAAAGGCAAATCAGAAGAGAGTCTGGCACAGAATACTGACGGACTCAATGCATTGCGCAGTTCGATTTCCGAAGTCCACGCTCAGTATCCACATGTTAAGATCGGCATTACTGGACTGCCGGTAATGGAAAACGACGAGATGGCTTCTAGCCAAGTGTCAATGACACAATCCACGGCATTGTCTCTTGTTGGTGTGATTGTTGTATTCGTTGTCGGTTTCGGCGGCCTACGGCACCCCTTGTTGGCCATCATTACATTGTTGCTGGGTATGGCATGGTCATTTGGGTATATCACTTTAGTCATCGGTCATTTAAATATCCTGAGCATTGCTTTCGGCGCGGTTGTAATTGGGTTGGGAATAGATTTCGGCATCCACTATGTGGCGCGATACCTTCAACTGCGCAATACGACCGTTTCAATCAAAAACGCCCTGGTACAGACAGCAATCGGTGTCGGCCCAGGGATGATCACAGGAGCGGTAACGACAGCGGTCGCATTTTTCGTGGCAGGGTTTACTGAGTTCACAGGAGTTGCAGAACTGGGCGTTATCGCCGGAGGTGGAATCCTGTTATGTTGTGTGGCAGCGATGACTGTACTGCCTGCCATGATTTATCTTTCAGACAGAAACCGGGATAATCAAGTCCTACCTACCCTTTTAGATATGGGATCTCAATTAAAATGGCTTGGGATTTTGCCGGTGGTTGTGTTAGTTATTGGTTTAGCGACTGTGATCATAATTGGAGCAGGACACCCTCAGTTATGGTATGATCACAACCTATTGAATCTGCAACCGGAAGGGATGTAGAGTGTTGTACTGGAGCATAAGCTGCTGAACGAGAGTGATCAGAGCGCTTGGTTCGCAGTATCAATTGGCAACGATCCGAATGAACTTCTTACACGCAAAGCACGCTTTCTTCAACTACCCTCGGTGAAGCGCGTCGATGAAATTGTCTCGCTGTTTCCTAGTGACAAAGAACTAGAGAGTTCAATAATTGCGGATATTCGGCAACAGTTGGAACATCTACCCGTGCGCCCTCCACAAATCTTTCCAGATACACCAGAAGACTTAGATCAAGCAGTAGCCCGCCTTCAAACAGTGCTGGCCAAAAATGGTTGCTCATTGCAGATCAAGCGTCAAACAGAACAAATCCGCATTGCATTACAAAGACTACCCTTTTCCGAATGTGGGCGACGATTGTCATGGTATCAGGAACAGGTAGCCGCTGATCTGTTAAATCGTTTGTGTTTGTTGCGTTCCGTTGCTAATCCAGAACCGCCACGACAGACAGATTTACCGAATGCCTTGATCCGACGCTTTGTCGGCAAGAACGGATGGCATTTATTGAGAGTTTATAGTAAGGGCAGCATCTGGGACATGGCTGCGATGGAGAAGTTTGTCTGTGAGGTACGTAGTGTTGATCCAAGTGCGACCGGGAATCCGTTGCAGACGTATGAGGCATCTAGGCAAATGAAGTGGAGTTACGAGCAGGCTGGGATTTACGCCCTAATTGGAATTCTCGTCTTTGTGTATCTCGATTTCCGCAGCCTACTTTATACTTTTCTTGCAGTTCTACCGCTCGGTCTAGGAATGTGGCAGACATTTGGTTTCCTCGGTCTCTTAAATATTCCATTAAACCCGGCAAACATGATCGTGCTGCCCTTATTGTTAGGCATCGGTGTTGATAACGGCGTACATCTCGTCCATGACTATCGACGCCAAGATGGCCCATATAGAATGAGCGCCTCAATAGGCAGCAGCGTGATGCTCACATCGCTTACAACCATGATTGGTTTTGGAAGTCTTATGATTGCCAGCCACAAGGGCCTCCAGAGTCTAGGCCGAGTACTAACAATCGGCGTTAGTTGTTGCCTGTTTACATCTTTAGTAATCCTGCCTGCATTACTGGTATGGTTGTCACGAAATCGTTCAATCTCCCAGGTAGATAAGCAGTCGCTCGACCGCCCAATCATTCCTCGGCGAATCTTGGAACATTTCGATATGACGCATCCCATTGCAAGTAGTGGCCATGCGACATCGCCCAAGAAAGTTCCGCAGGAATGTACTTGAATGCCTCTTTCCTGCCCTGGCCTTCCGTCTCTTATGTCTAACGCTATTAGCTTTAACCTGCTAAAGAGCCTACTTGTGTTCAATTTTATTTTTGTCTGCATTTTTGACATCGTCTTCAATGCCTTGGACACCTTTTTTAAACTCTACGATTCCTTGCCCGAGCGATCTCATCACACTCGGCAACCGATTGCCGAAGAGCAATAATGCAATCAAGGCAAAAACAATCAATTCTGTCGGGCCTATACCAAACATGGCTTTTTCCTCACTATTTTAGATTGGGCATAAATTGATCTTACTGTGAATCAGATGTGTGTCCATCATCAGTATGGCAGAGTACTAAAAAACCGCTTCTACAAGCAATTTTGCGATCAATTCCTTCTATAATAACGGCTATTTCTGTTCCGCTTCACATAATATTTGTTGAAACAGTTGCTCTGCACGTTCGGAACCTAGACACAGTTCCATTGCCCAGTAGTCTGGTGTTGGTTCTGATTTTGTTGGTTGCGGATGTTCCCCCCAAGGATCTTCGTCAATCAATATTTTCCGAAGTAATTTACGCCTCTGTTTCCATGAACATGTAAGTGCCGCAATGTCAACAGGGTGTTTTTCACCAGAAGCTCGAACAGCAGTTAAAAAAGTACCAAAGTCGGTAATAAAGTCGTTCGGGCTCATAACAATTCGCTCAGATACCAAAGCATCTTCCGCGCTGATTAGTTGGAGCCTGATACTTGTTGGAGCAATTAATTCCACATTCATAATCTGTGCAAATGCTGACATGGTTTTGTACTCCTTAACGAAGACGATGGCCGCTCATCGGCCATATTGACCTTCAAAATTTGCTGCGACTACAAAACTAATTCCTCAAGTCCATGCGATTCCTGCTGCTCTTCCTCGGGAATCGCCCGCTTGAGCAGTAATTTTAGAAGGGGTGGGACTATGAATGTAGTTACCATGACCATAAGAGTAACTGCACTAAATAGTGCCGCGTTAAAAACCCCGCTGCGCAGACCCAAGTCATTAAAAATCAACCCTACCTCACCACGGGGAATCATCCCCACACCAACTACATTCTTATTGCCGTGGAACCAAAACGGAGCATATCCTGCCACGAACTTACCCACCACAGCCGCAACGATGAGCAGACCTCCCATAAATAGAGTCTGCTGGTTGTTCTGGTCAAGCGGGTTCAATATCTGTATCTGGACTGCCGCCCCTACCATCACAAAGAAAATGGGCACAAAAAAATGTCCAAGATGTATAACGCCGCGATGGATTCCCTCAGCTTGTGGCGTTTTACCCATCAAAATGCCGACCGCAAACGCACCGATAATCGTTGCCGAGCCAACGATGGCAGCGAGCCACGCCAAGCCAAGAGCAAGAACGACAGCGATTGTTACGGTGTTGGCATCAGTAATTCTCCTCTTGCTCGTCCAATGGGCTAAAGGAACAATCAGCAAACTGCCAAGCAGTAAAACTGCTGCAAGGAAACCAAAAGCAATACCTGTGATCTTCACCACTTCGGAGATCGTGACAGCTTTCCCCTGAATAAGGCCTGTTACAACGGTCAATATGATCAACCCGATAATATCGTCGATGACAGCCGCTCCCAGGACGATCCGACTCTCCGGTTCATGAAGTCGGCCCAACTCTGAAAACACCCGAGCAGTGATCCCGACGCTTGTGGCAGTCAAGCTGGCCCCTACGACGACCGACACGATGGTGCTGAGATCCAGCAACCAGCAGACGATATACCCCAATGCAAACGGCAATGCAACTCCTACGATGGCAACTGCCATGGAAGTTACTCCGACCTGTAATAGCTTTTGCAAGTCAGTTTCGAGTCCGATTTCAAAAAGAAGGATTACCACACCCACTTCGGCCAAAAGGTGGAGGATCTCGTTCCTGGCATCGACCAAACCCAACAGCGATGTGCCAAGGAGCATTCCCGCTAGGAGTTCGCCAAGCACTGCCGGTTGCCCAACCTTTCGCGCTATGAAGCTAAATAGCTGGGCCGTTCCCAGGATAATGGCCAGAAGCCCGAGGAACCGAGGTACGTCCATATGTTCCATCAGTATCACTCCTACTTGGATTAGGATTCCTTTGAACCGAGCGCCTTCTCGACTGACAGTCCCATATTTCGCAGCTTTGCCCGAAGTGTCACGCGACTTAGACCCAATATTTCGGCAGCCCGAGTCTGATTACCGTTTGCCTGACGCAATGCTTGTGAAATGATCAGTCTGTCGAAGTTTTCCAATGCACGGCGATATACTTCTTTTTCTCCGTCACTAATAGCAGTTGTTATAAACTGGGTGAGAGACTGTGAATCTACTTCCGGTAACGAATCGGTCTGGACATCTTCTTCGGATTCCGGGATTGACTCTTGATGCAGTTCAGCAGGCAGAAAATCAGGGATAATCGTGGGGCCTACCGATACAATCAGGGCTTCTCGAATAGCGCTTTGTAATTGTCGAACGTTTCCAGGCCAATCGAATTTTTCCAGAAGTTCCAAGGCCTCTGGAGAAATAGACTGCACCGACATGCCAAGTTGGCGGTTGTAGCGAAATAGGAAGTAATAGGACAGTTCGGCAATGTCTTCGCGTCTTTCACAAAGCGGGGGCAAATTAATGGTTACGCCACGC
Source organism: Thermoguttaceae bacterium (assembly GCA_050013075.1). GTDB lineage: Bacteria > Planctomycetota > Planctomycetia > Pirellulales > Thermoguttaceae > JBEKIK01. The sequence continues at coordinate 62,238 of JBEKFZ010000002.1, forward strand.
AAACGGTAATAGAGATCCTTTCGGAATCGTCCCTCCTCGATGAGCTTTTCCAAATCCTGATTGGTCGCGGCAATGATCCGCACGTCAGTTTTAATCGACTCGTTGCCACCGACTCGCTCGAATTGCCCCTCTTGCAGCAACCGAAGAATTTTAGCCTGAGTTCCGGGGGCCATGTCTCCAACTTCGTCAAGAAAGAGCGTACCGCCGTGGGATTGCTCGAATTTACCAATGCGTCGGCGGTCTGCACCGGTAAATGCCCCGCGTTCATAACCAAACAGCTCGCTTTCCAAAAGTGATTCGGGAATAGCCGCACAGTTGATTGCCAAAAAGTGCCTCTGACTTCTATGACTATGATTATAAATAGCCCGAGCTACTAATTCTTTACCTGTGCCGCTATCGCCAATGATAAGTACGTTTACATCTTGAGGTGCTACCCGGCCGATTTGCTTGCAGATGGCTTGCATGGCCGTTCCACTTCCGATTAGCCGATCTGGTTTATTTTCAGGCCGATCCCCCTCTTCTACAATTGCGGGCACATGCATGAGTCGGCTTATGGCAAATGCCTGATCCAACAATTGTCGGAGTTGACCGATGTCCAATGGTTTCACAAGGTAGTCGTACGCTCCAAGCTTCATGGCTTCAATGGCCGTGTCGGTAGTACCGTGTCCGGTAATGAAAATAACAAGGCACTTCGGATCGACCTGGCGCAGATCGTGGAATAGATCGAGTCCCGAGCGGTCGCCTAGCATGATATCAAGGAGAATCACATTGGGCGATTCTTCCTCAACCAAGCGCAAACCATCTTCAGCAGTCTCGGCACTAAGCACCTGAAGATCATTGCTGCCGAAAACCTGTTCGATGCTGAATCGAATATTAGGTTCGTCGTCAATCACTAGTAATTTTGGCATTAGTATACTCCGAAGGCGTTTTGCCGAGAATCATTTATCTTATCAATCTGTTTGTGATTCTGATATGCCAACTCCCGGTTCACCCGGGCGAATGTCATTTGTGCAAAGCGGCAGATCCACAGTAAACACCGCTCCGCCGTCCTGGCGGTTGGCGGCAATCAGATCGCCTTTGTGCTCTTTAATTATACTGCGACTAATTGCCAATCCCAATCCGGTGCCGCGTTCCTTTGTTGTAACGAATGGTTCAAAAATTCGTTCCAGCACGGCTTGAGGAATGCCTGTCCCACAGTCGCAAAAACTTATGCGGCATATGTTGGATTTCTCACTTGGAATATGGATATTGATTGGTAATGTTCCACCTTGCGGCATTGATTCGATTCCATTGAGGAGCAGATTAACAAAAACCTGATGAAGCTGTTCGGGATCGCCATCGATCATAACCGGTTGTTCAGGAAACTCTTCGCGAATAGTAACTCGCTGTTGTCTGGCTTTGCCTTCAACTAAATTCACCCCTCTATGAACTGTCTCTCGCAAATCGTGTCTAATGCGATTCAAATTGGCAGGACGGGAGAAATCTAAAAGCTCTTGAATGGTATGCTCCATGCGTCCAATTTCTTCTTGGATTACTTGAAGCTGTTGTTCGGTGAGGGGCCGGCCTTGATACTGTTGGGTTGCGTTTTGCACCAAAAGTTTCATCGAGGTAAGCGGATTTCGGAGTTCGTGTGCGATCCCTGCCGCTAACTGACCAACGGCAGCCAAACGCTCTGAACGGATCGCCTCACGCCGAGTTTCATGCAATTGTTCTACAACCTGCTTAATGTGCGCAGAAATAGCATCGACCTGCTGCTGTAATCCCGACAAGTCATCAGAACGAATAATGTCTACTCGGCCTACTTCATCTTCGAGCACGTCAGTCGCGCTGCGGAGTGTAACGCTAATCTTTGAAACAGAACGATGTAAACCTCGCGCAACCATAACGCCAAAGAGTATGCCAATTGCCGGACCTGCTATTAAAACAATCAAACGAATCAAATTGAATGATGCGCCCAACCGACTGCTGTAGGCTGTTGAGTCAGCAATTAGCTGTTCGTTTTTTGCAAGATATTTTTTACATGGTTCCGCCACAGCCTGGGCTAAAAGTATTGTCTGCTCGATATCTTGCGCATTATCGATACCCGTTATTGGTGCCTGCTGCAAAAGACGCTGAATTTGTTCGCGGTATGCCGTGAACTCTTGGCGGATGTTTTTGATGGAATCCTTTTCATCCGAGGTAAATGCCGTTTTCTCGGCCTCGGCCAGATGCCGTTCAAAAACAGCCTCCAACTCGACCACTTCCTTTTGCGCTTTGCTTTGCGGTCGTTCCGCCGCCTTCATTACCGACGTTTGTAGCTGCCAAAGGGCGGCTTGCATTGCACCCACGGCTTGAATCGAACTTAAATTCTCTCCAAGAACGCGCGTATGCGATTCATATAACAAATTGATATAAAACGTCGTTACTCCACTGACAATAATCCACAGCAGAACCACCAATAATACAGGTGCCACTATTCTTTTCCACATGCGGATGCCTCCGGTGACATGACTACAACTACGGATGTACTAAATAGTACGAACAACACAACGAGGATCTCGCCAAACTGCACATCTATCCCATTTTAAAAATGCAATACTGATGCCGTAAGATTTTATTTAGCTTTCGATACCTGATTTAAGTCTTAACTTCTTTATGCACAATATGTTGTGCGTCTGGTATCCATGGTCCGATTGACTATTTAGTCTCTTCATAATTGGAAAGTTTCTTTACAACGTTAGACAGTCTCTTTCCAAAAAAATCTTTCTCAGCAGGTATGAAAATGGCTGCTTAATATATTTTATCAAGCTGTAACTCCTTGAGTAAAGATACCTTAGGGCCAGGTTGCAAGAACATGCGAGTTTCGGCATATCAATTGCTTTTTTCTTATTCCGAGACGGAAGTGCGACCAGTAATAGATTTATCTTTTGTATGCATTAGTAAGGCAAGGTATTAAAGGAGTATTTGACATGTTAGTACTGACCAGAAAAGTGGGAGAGGAAATCGTATTACCTACATGTCGCTTGACAATGACTGTACTTAATGTTGCCGGAGAAAGAGCCAAATTTGGCATATCAGCGCCACCCGGCGTGACTGTCCATCGCAAGGAGATATGGCAGCGTATCCAGGAAGAGAAAAAGAATTCTAAGGAGGAATCATCTATGTCAATTCGTTTGTTGATTGCCGATCCGAATGAATATCTTTTGGATTTGTACCGCGATTATCTCTCACAACACGGTTTTAAGGTCGAGACTGCGACCAACGGCTTGGATTGTGCGAAAAAGCTGCGCGAGTTCACGCCCGACATCCTCGTCTTGGAGCCTATGATGCCCTGGGGCGGGGGTGACGGCGTCCTGGCTCTAATGCATAGGGAGCTCAACATATCGGACGTTCCCGTCATGATTCTTACCTACGGCTGCGATCCGAGTGTTTTATATAACATTTCCCCATACCCGATAAGCGACTATCAGAAGAAGCCAATGTCGCCCAAACAGCTGGCAGAACGGCTTGCCAAAATCATAGCTGGTCAGAGGACTATGGTGGGAGGCACTACTAGTAATGAAATGATCGAAAGTTCAGAGGCAAGTCGCCACTGAGTTTTATAAATAACATAAAACACTATGCCAAAATAATGGAGTCGGACCATGTTAGCACATAATGACAATAAGCGATTGGCAGAAGAGCACTCTGTAACCAGTTTAAAGATTTTGGCACTACATCTTACTTGGTTTATTTTAGGACCTGTAGCATTATTTGTATCTATATTAAGTATTGTGAGTGCGGGAACCAACTGGCTAAGCGTGCGTGATATTGTTTTTTATGGGGTCGTTGCACTGATGATATTCGCCCGCTGGGTGGACCAGAAATCGGGACAAGGCACTACCAGCGAAGGGAAACCGTCAACATGGAAAGATTTCCAACAGTATGTGGTTATCTTGTCGGCATTTGCAGTGGGGGCATGGCTGATGGCAAAGGCGTTTGGGTACTGGTTTGTCGTGAATAAAACTTTTTTTTAGTTTTGTCTTTTCTGAGAACTACATAAATCCGAACCATCAAGGAGCATATCATGGTCAGTTCGAATATCGATTTGAATGCAACCTTGTGGGAAGACAAGAAGTTAGTACAGCTTCAGGTAGGATCGAAAACACACCACATCAATCTGAAGCGGGCTTATGCCCTGGCCCACTCGTTGTTGAAATCAAAAGAATACGAGGCGGCGGCAAAAATCCTTGACGCCATAGCGCTTTCGGGCAATTATTATCCCTCACGCACTGCCATCATGCTCGCGCGTTGTAAAGTGGGAATGAGAGACTATCAAGCATGCAAAACGCTGCTGCAAGAACTCATTCCAGAGGACAAGTCGTCTACTGTTGATCGGCTTCAAGCCGCCTTCGTGTTTGATGCCGTAGGAATGCGTTGGGATGCCGCTCGGGAATTAGTTGGGGTCGTTAATGAACGGACGGATTTGCCCAGCCTCTGCCTGCTTATGGGTGATCTTTTTGCATCCCTTGGAAAGACGCGCAAAGCCATCCTTTGCTGGCAATTGGCGATGAAAAGAGACATGAACGGCGGACTCGTGGCAAACGCGGCGAAAGAAGAACTTGTTAAGCTTGTCAAGGCCTTGAAAAAGCAGCCAGACACGCGAGATGAGAAACCGGCGGCTTAAAGGTTTTGAATTGTTCTACCACTGGCAAGTGGAGATATCCGATCTCTTGATGAAAGTGAGAATTTAAATATGGCTGAACCGTTCGCCTTATATGATTGTAGTCTTGCACGCCGAGCAATGGGTCGGGTCTGCTCCAATTTGCGTGAACTGCTTGATGCCAGCCGCACTGTGCCCGATGCCGTGCTGGAACACCACCTCTTGCATTGTACCCTGGAAGACTACTTCGAACTTTACGAGTTTCCAAACGATCTTGCCCGTTGGTGTTGGGAGGGACTGAGCGACAACATACTTGCCGAGCAACTCGGATTGGTCGATCCCTACCGTTATGCCTCGATCGCGGAACTTCGTTCGGCCATAATCAATCTCATTGAAGATCGACTCTGGGGACTGGAACGGGCACCTTGGTGTCGGCCTGGGCGGGAACTGTATCTGATGTCATCCAGGCTAATAGCATATGACACATGTGAACGATATCCAACTCCGGCTGCACTTGCCGAGGCAATTGAGCGTATGCCATTAAGGTCTTTGTATTATCACGTATACGAGGCCCATCGGCGGACCTCGGAACATACCGACGATTTTTCCGCTTGGCTGGAAAACTATGGGGTCAGCCCGACGCTCGTGGCCAGATTACGGTCAATAGATTTTTATTTTCTTAACCTTACACAATTGCGTCAGGAACTGCTCCAGGCGTTTCGGCAATATCTTCCCGAACTCGCTACAGTGGCAAAGGGGACCTTATGAGACTTCTCGACCGCTACGAAGAGGTCGTCGGTTCCCGGGAGATCCAACATCTCCGCCGGTTGGCCGAGCGTCTAGCGGGAAAGCGTATCGTCCATGTAAATTCCACGCGCACCGGGGGCGGGGTGGCTGAAATTCTCGGCTGGATGATACCGTTGATGCAGGAACTTGGCATCGATGCCCGCTGGGAAGTAATCAGCGGTCCACCCGATTTTTACCGAGTTACCAAAGCATTTCACAACGGATTGCAAGGACAGCCGGTCTCGCTTAGACAAAGCGACTTCGATCTACATTACGAAGTCAATCGCGAAAACGCGAAACGTTTGAGCCTTGAAGCCGACATAGTTTTCGTTCACGATCCGCAACCGATTTACCTTCCGCATTTCACTCCTGATGGTAAGGTAAAGCGTTGGATTTGGCGATGCCACATCGACGCTTCCCAGCCACAGCGTGCAATATGGAAACACTTGGAATGTGCGTTGTCGAAATACCAGGGAACCATATTTTCCATGGCGGCATTTACCAGGCACTTGGAACTGCCGATGTTCATTATTCCGCCGTCGATCGATCCGCTCTCTGAGAAGAACTGTTCGATTGCAGAAACGGAGCGATTGGAGACTTTAACAAGATTAGGTATCGTCCCCGACCGCCCACTGCTTTTGCAGGTCTCACGGTTCGACCGATTCAAGGATCCATTAGGCGTGATTGAAGCATACCGGCTGCTGAAGCCGTATTATCCCGAACTCCAATTGGCTTTAGTCGGCGGGCCGGCGGACGACGATCCTGAAGGAGCGGCTATGCTCCGCGAAGTAATGGAACGTGCTGGTGACGACCCCGACCTTAAGATTCTCATGCTTCCGCCAGATGCACATCGAACCATTAATGCACTTCAGCGATCGGCCATCGTCGTTCTGCAAAAGTCATTGCGGGAAGGGTTTGGTCTAACGGTGACGGAGGCCCTTTGGAAGGGCAAACCGGTGATCGGCGGCGCTTGTGGGGGAATCACATTACAAGTACATGATTACCACACTGGTTTTCTTGTGCATTCTTCCGCGGGCGCCGCCTATCGTATTCGATATTTGCTGCGATATGTGGAGAAACGGAATCGTATGGGTCAGATCGGCCACGAATTTGTCAGAGAGCATTTTCTGCTGACTCGGCACTTGCGCGACTACCTTACCATGCTGCTTTGTTTGGACCATCCTGATTCTTGTTCCTTGATCGTGTGATATTGCAACCGACTTATCGGCGCTTGCCCTGGAATGAAGGCAAGCATTGAAAACTATAAAGGAGCGAAACATGTCTTGGACAAAACAACGCTTGCAAGAAGCGATTGGCCAACGCTTAAACGGCACAAAGCTGGTTGTTGTGGCAAATCGCGAGCCGTACATACATACTTACGAGGGTGGAGAGATCAAATGCATGCGCCCCGCCAGCGGTTTGACGACCGCTCTTGACCCGGTTATGCAAACTTGCGGAGGCGTGTGGATTGCCCACGGAAGCGGTTCGGCCGATCGCGCGGTTGTTGACGATCATGATCGTATTTCGGTGCCGGATACAAATCCATCTTATAGTTTGCGCCGCGTTTGGTTAACTAAAGCCGAGGAACAAGGGTATTACTACGGTTTTTCCAATGACGCTCTATGGCCGTTATGTCATGTCGCATATACGCGGCCGCGGTTCGATTCCGAAGATTGGCGGCAATATAGGATTGTGAACCGGAAGTTTGCCGACGCGGTTCTCGAAGAGATCGACGACGAGCCGGCCATTGTCTTCGTGCAGGATTATCACTTCGCCCTTTTGCCGCGAATGTTGAAAGAAGCCCGTGATGACCTGGTTGTGGCCCAGTTCTGGCACATTCCCTGGCCCAACCGCGAGGTATTTCGCGTCTGTCCTTGGCACGATGAAATTTTGGACGGCTTGCTGGGCAACGATTTGCTGTCCTTCCATATCCAGTATCACTGCAACAATTTCCTCGACACCATCGATCGCTCGCTCGAAGCAAAGGTCGATATGGAACATTTTTCCGTCACTCGCGGCGGGCATGTAACCAAAGTACGCCCATTCCCTATCAGCATCGATCCAGACGCGATGGCCGATATGTTGCCGCAAAGTATGGATAACGCTGAGCGGCAGTTTCGCAAAAAACTTGGCTTAACCAACGAGAAAATACTTGTAGGCGTTGATCGCGTAGACTATACCAAGGGCATTCCAGAACGTTTTGCCGCTATTGACAGACTACTTACAAATTATCCCGACTTAAAAGGCACATTTGTATTCGTGCAGATCGGCGCGCCAAGTCGGACGCATTTACCGGTATATCGCCGTCTGAACGAGGAACTAAATAGCAAAGCCGATGAAATCAACTGGCGTCACGGTCAAGGATCATGGCGTCCAATAATCTTCCTCAACGAACATCACACCCCCTGGCAGATCTTTGCTCTCTACAGGATGGCGTCAGGCTGTGTTGTCAGCTCACTGCATGACGGCATGAACTTGGTTGCCAAGGAGTTTGTCGCATCCCGGACGGATTTCCAGGGGGTGCTTGTCTTGTCGCGATTCACGGGAGCCGCGAGAGAATTGCCTGATGCTTTATTAGTCAATCCATACTCCGTAGATGAATTCGCCGAAGCGATCCACATTGCATTAACGATGTCAAATGAAGAACAAGGACAACGGATGCGCCGGATGCGCATGCAAGTTGAAGACAATAATATCTATCGCTGGGCCGGCATGTTGTTGTCAGAGGCTAGCAAAATGGTGCCTATCCAACATTTTGTGGGAGAAACTGTATGATTCCACCCATTCAGGAAATCATCGACGCCTTGACTGCCACTTACAACCACGGTCAGCGGTTACTCTTGCTTTTCGATTACGACGGAACCTTAACGCCGATTGTATCTCATCCGCGCTTGGCTGGATTGCATCCGGAGACGCGGCGGATATTGAAAAATCTGGCATGTCGACCGCGCATTGCAATCGGAATCATTAGCGGTCGCGAGATTGATGACCTAAAATCCATGGTTGGCTTGCGCAATATCTACTATGCCGGCACGTCCGGATTGGAGCTGAATCTTTGCGGAACTCAGGTAACGCATCCGCAAGCCGGTCGAATGGCCATGCTTTTGGCTATCCTTAGGGAACATCTTAACAAGATTCTTAAAATGTTTCCCGGGGCTTGGTTTGAAAATAAGCAGCTTGGGCTCACGGTTCACTATCGCGAAGTTCAACAGGATCACATACCGAACATCAAATCTTGGGTTGAGCAAATTGCATCGCCATTTCTGGATAAACTGGACCTCCAAGATGGTCCTATGGCAGTGGAAATCACGCCGAAGTTAGGTTGGAATAAGGCTACAGCCGTCCAACTTATTTTAGAGCATCTCGGCAAGGAGAATGTGCTTACACTATATGCCGGCGATGCACCGAACGACGTTGCTGCGATAGAATATGTGTCTTCGATAGGGGGAATTTGCATTGGCATCGGTCCCGACACTTCACAGCATGTTCAGTTTCATCTTACCGATCAAGCCGCATTTATGGCGTTTATTGCGAGTTTAGATGCGGTTATACCAAAAAATATGCATGGCAACTCGCAACTCAATCGCCACTGCCCGGATATACATAAAACTTGTGAGAAGCTGCTTTAAAGAACCGCGTTCGAGGAGACAACCTAATAAACCGCCTGTAGGCAATAATTCAGGCTAGTGAAAATTAACAACACCTAAATCATTTTATTGTGAAAATAACATGAACGAAAAGAAATGCCCTAAGCCGATGAAAGAACGTTTGTATCGAGAGGTTGAAATATTGCGGAATCGCATTGTGTCCTTAGAAATCATGCAGAAACAACACCAGTGCGAAATTGAAGTTTGCCTCACCCAGAACCGCTTGCTCACTAACTTATTAGATAATGAGGAACGGAAACAAAAACTATTAGCCTATGAAATTCATGACAATTTGGCACAACTGCTTGCCGGGGCTTTGCATCGCTTTGAATCGTTTCGTGAATTGCATCCAGGTGGTGATCTGGATAGTCTAAATGTCTTCGAGAACGGATTTAATCTTCTCCGTCGGGCACATAGGGAAGCCAGAAGACTTATAAGAGGAATGCATTCACCACTGCTCGATAAATACGGCTTGGCTGCTGCCGTTGGCGAACTCATTCAAGAGAGGCTGGAACATGCCGATGTGGAAATTGAGTATTATCATGACCTGCAAACGAATGTCTTACCGCTCTCTTTAGCAGGCGCGGTTTTCCGGATTGTCCAGGAAAGTCTTAACAATGCCTGTTGCCATAGCCAAAGCAAGCGAATTCGTGTAGAACTCACCGAGCAGGACAAATCTATCCGCATATTAGTTCAGGATTGGGGAATCGGTTTTGATCTGGAGAACGTTGAAGAAGGCCATTTTGGTTTGCATGGAATCCAGACGAGAGCAAAACATTTTGGCGGAGAAGCAATCATAACCAGTTCCCCAGGTGCCGGCGCAAGCATTTTTGTTGTGATTCCCATTGCGGAAGTTTAGGAAATAGCTGAGATAATTCTTTCAACCGGCTGAAATTCTGTGACATTTATACCATATATGGGGTTTCCATCAGGAATAGTCCTGCTTAAAATTATTATTGAGTTAATAACAATAGTAATCAGATGGAATTTACCGTGATACCAAAGCAGGATTATTAAAACCAATGGGCAAAACTGAAGGACCATCAAAACGAGACAATCTTTTTCGGTGGTTCCCCGAATTTTTGGATCTTGGCAGAAGGCATTTAAATGCACAAGTACGCCTTCTAGGTTTGGCAGTGCTTGTCGGCATTGTTGCTGGGCTGGGTGCAATTGTTTTTTATAGCGCAACACGGTATGTGGAGCATTATGCATTAGGTATGGCCGGTTACGATCCCCAACCGCGACCGGCGGGCGAAAGCATGTCGCTTCCTCCGTTAGACCATCCTTTTCGACCTTGGCTTTTGCTTATCATTCCTACACTAGGCGGACTTGCAAGCGGACTGTTGGTGTACAGCCTTGCGCCAGAGGCCGAAGGACACGGCACCGACGCTGTGATCGCGGCTTATCATTCGCCACAAGGCCAAATTCGACCTCGCGTGCCTTTAGTGAAAATCGTGGCCAGCGCTCTGACAATTGGCACAGGGGGTTCTGGCGGCCGTGAAGGCCCAATTGCACAGATCGGGGCGGGTTTTGGATCGGTTTTAGCCAACCTATTGCATCTCCGTCCCGCAAACCGGCGTATTCTCATGGCTGCTGGTATGGGCGCGGGCATCGCCGCCATCTTCCGTGCTCCGCTTGCAGGGGCATTGTTCGCCTCGGAGGTCCTTTATCGCTCGCCGGAGTTTGAGCCGGAAGTTATTATGCCGGCCGCGATTGCCAGCGTTGTATCTTACTGTACTTTTGGCCTTTACGCAGGTTGGGAACCGCTGTTCGACACGCCGGATATTACTTTCAATGATCCGTGGCGGCTCGGCCCATATTTCCTGCTGATGTTGTTCATGATCATCCTGGCTGCACTTTATACGCATTCCTTCTACGGATTCGTACGGTTGTTCAAAAAGATACCCATCCCGCCACATTTCAAACCGGCCATCGGTGCATTTTTTACCGGTTTGATTGGACTTGTACTGTACTATCTTTTCGGTCGTCAACCTCAGGTCCTTGCGGTGCTGTCGTTTGGTTACAGCGCCATCCAAGGTGCGGTTTTAGATGGTTCCACGGTTACTGCCGGCGTTCTTTTGGCTATTGCGATTGGAAAAATCCTGACAACGGGCTTGACCATAGGAAGCGGCGGCTCCGGTGGCGTATTCGGACCTTCGATGGTTATTGGCGGTTGCGGCGGTGGTGCAGCGGGAATTTTCTTTCACCAGCTTTGGCCCGGTCTCGTTCCGCAACCGGCAAGCTTCGTCATCGTAGGTATGGCCGGATTCTTCGCCGCCGCTGCCAAGACGCCGTTTTCAACTCTAATTATCGTAAGCGAGATGACCGGCGGCTATCATCTTTTGCTGCCGGCACTTTGGGTATGCGTTCTGGCTTATATGCTTTCCGACAAAGTATCTATATACAGTTCACAGGTCGAAAGCCGTTCGCGTTCCCCTGCCCATCAGGGCAGTTATGTTCGCGAGATCCTCGGTGAAGTGTACGTTCGGCAATTTGTGACGCCGAAAATGAATGTTCCAACACTAGGTCCGGGCAATTCTCTAGGAAAAGTGCTAGAGGAGTTCAACAAGACAGATTACTCGGTTTTACCGGTTGCGGACGAGAAAAATCGTCTTGTGGGCGTGGTAAACCTGGAAGAACTGCACCACGCCACGCAGTCGCCGTATGCCAAACCGCTGATTCTCGTTACCGATATCATGCGTACCGATATACGCCCGCTTCAACAAGACGACTCGTTAGATCGGGCGCAGGAACTATTTGTAGAGAACGATTTGCTGGCACTCCCGATCGTCGATGACCTGAAACAACGTCATATCGTCGGAATGGTTCGACGCTATGAAGTTGCCAGCACTTATCTCCGGCACATCCACGGACCAAACGCGATCGGCGACGATAAGACAGAGCGATTCAATATTGCCACGGTAAAAGAAAGCGAAAAAGAGAATCAGCACGTCATAGAATCCAACGAACAATCTGTAACTGACCAGCCAGATGACGATCAGCTTTAACCTGACCTAAACGTGTTACACGGCATGAATGTTTCTGATGAAGTGTCTTAAATACCTTCATCTCTGAAAACTCCAGCTATGTCGTAGAATTGCAATACACAGGAGGCCGACCTATGGAACCCCATAGCAATCATAGCAGCGGGGGCCAATCCGATCATGGTCCGGTTGCCAACAATTCAATAGATCCGATCTGCGGAATGACTGTTAGCAAGGCTACCGCTAAATATAGATATGAATACGGAGGTCAGGAATACATCTTTTGTTCCAACCATTGTTTGGAAAGCTTTCGCGCTGCGCCCGACAAGTATGCAAAACCTGCCAAACTTCAAACACGGAAAGAAATAAAACAGCCGCAAGCTGAATCTGTACAGGCCAATACCGCCGTCACGTATACCTGTCCCATGCATCCTGAGGTGATTCAAGATCATCCGGGTGCCTGCCCAATCTGTGGCATGGATCTCGAACCGCGTGTTGTAAAAGCCACAGAAGAAGAGGCCAACCCGGAACTAGTCATGATGACCCGCCGGTTTTGGATCAGCCTTGGTTTGACACTCCCTGTATTTCTACTCGCAATGTCAGAGATGATCCCTGGGTGGTCATCGCAGCAATTGGTGCCAAAGCATCTCCTGGTTTGGATTCAACTTGTGCTCACCACACCTGTAGTGCTTTGGGGCGGATGGCCTTTCTTCAAGCGCGGTTTGGCATCTATTGTCAATCTACATCTGAATATGTTTACTCTGATTTCTCTAGGTACAGGGGCGGCTTATATATACAGTGTGGTGGCCAGTGTATTTCCCGATGTTTTTCCAGCATCGTTTCGCAGTCCTCACGGTAATGTGCCAGTATATTTCGAGTCTGCCGCCGTCATCGTCACATTGGTTTTATTAGGACAGGTGCTTGAACTACGTGCGCGCCGACGAACAAGTGGAGCTATCCGTGCCTTGCTCGGGCTTGTTCCTAAAACGGCACGAGTCCTGCAAAATGACGGCACCGAACAAGACATTCCCGTGGAACGAGTGCGGATAAACGACCGGCTTCGCGTTCGTCCCGGCGAAAAAGTGCCCGTGGACGGCGTTGTGCTGGAAGGCGAGAGCTTCATTGATGAGTCGATGATCACAGGTGAAGCGGTGCCCGTTCAGAAGAAAAAAGGCGACCGTGTTACCGGCGCTACAGTCAACAGTTTGGGCACATTTATCATGCAAGCCCAGCGAGTGGGAAGCGATACTCTGTTGGCTCAAATTGTGGAGATGGTCAGCCAGGCCCAACGCAGCCGTGCGCCTATTCAGCGCCTAGCAGATGTCGTCTCGGGATACTTTGTTCCGGCCGTTGTTGTTTGTTCAATAATTACCTTTATTGTATGGGCCTTGTTTGGCCCTGAGCCGCGCATGGTGTTTGCGCTGGTCAGTGCCGTAGCGGTTCTAATTATCGCCTGCCCTTGTGCTTTGGGATTGGCTACCCCGATGTCGATCATGGTTGGTGTCGGCCGCGGTGCCGCTGCCGGAGTATTGATAAAGAACGCCGAGACGCTGGAAATCCTGGAACGGGTAGATATCCTATTGGTGGACAAAACAGGCACGCTTACGGAAGGAAAACCTCATTTGGTTTCACTCCTGCCGGCACACAACTTTGAGGCGTCTGAACTTCTCCGCTTGGCGGCAAGTGTTGAACAAGCAAGCGAGCATCCAATAGCAGCAGCTATTATTGCCGGTGCCAAAGAGCGAGGAATTACTCTTGCGATTTTTACTGATTTTAAGTATCTCCCCGGTAAAGGTGTGACGGGAAAAGTCGACAATCATCGTGTCGCACTGGGCAATCATAACCTTCTTGAAGAACTTAACGTAGAATTAGGAGATCTCGCCAAAGAAGGGGAAAAACTACGTGGCGAAGCTCAAACAGTAATGTTTGTTGTCATAGATGGACAACCCGCAGGACTATTGGGAGTGGCCGATCCGATCAAAGAATCCACGAAAGAGGCAACTCGGCTTCTGCGCGAGGATGGAGTAAGAATTGTAGTTGTTACTGGAGACAACCGAACCACTGCCGAAGCGGTGGCTCGCACACTGGAGATATCTGAAGTAGAGGCAGAAATTCTGCCCGACCAAAAAGCAGAAATAGTAAAACGTTTTCAGCAGCAAGGGCACACCGTAGCCATGGCCGGCGATGGAATCAACGATGCCCCGGCTTTAGCACAGGCGAATGTGGGAATAGCGATGGGAACCGGTACGGATGTAGCCATCGAGAGCGCGGGTATAACTCTGTTAAAAGGCGACCTGCGTGGGATTGCCCGGGCACGCCTGTTGAGTCGGTCGACGATGCGTAATATCCGGCAAAACTTGGCTTTTGCATTTCTTTATAACATTTTAGGCATTCCAATCGCGGCAGGAGTGCTCTATCCGGTATTTGGTTTATTGCTCAGTCCGATGATCGCAAGTGCGGCCATGAGTTTTAGCTCCGTTTCTGTAATTAGCAATGCACTTCGGTTACGTTATGTTAATCTGTGAAAAAACAGGAGGATGCGATGACAAACGAGAGTTCACTGGAATACGAACCGGGCGTGTTACGTGTTCTCCAATCCAAGAGCGAAAGGGAAGCTTACTACAACAAGATCGCAAAGGTATATGACCTATTGGCCGAGCATTCAGAACGGGCAATGCGCGAGGCGGGGCTAGCCAAACTTGCTGCTACTCAAGGAGAACACATATTGGAGATCGGTTTTGGCACAGGGCATTGCTTGGTGGATCTTGCTAAAACCGTCGGCCCTACCGGTAAGGTCTTCGGGATTGATATTTCTGAGAACATGGTGTCTATCGCACGAGAATTGATGGAAAAAGAGCAATTTATGGATCGTGTTGAAGTACGGCGCGGCGATGCCGAGGCACTTCCTTATTCGGCAAACTGCATGGACGGAATTTTCATGAGTTTTACCCTGGAACTCTTCGACACGCCTGAGATCCCCGGTGTTCTCGCCCAGTGCAAACGGGTTTTACGGCCTGGCGGCCGAATTGTTGTTGTTGGTGTATCAAAGGAGGGAAAACAGGGAGTGATTATTAAGGCCTTTGAATGGACGCATAGGCATTTCCCAAATCTCATGGATTGCCGCCCGATATACATTGCTCGTGCCCTGGAGGCAGCAGGTTTTATTATCCAAGACACCGCAATCGACCACATGTGGGTTCCAGTAGAAATTGTACTGGCAGTAAAACCGTAGATCTGCGGCAGTCCGCCGTACTAAGCAGAGTGAGGAAGTTTTGAATACCATAAATAATTGTAGCGCGGAATGCGACTCCAGTTGGTGTCATAGCAATTTCCCCAGGTGAAGTCAGTGATTACCCAATAGGAGGTGTAACATTCCATGAACAAATCAATTGTGAACTTTCTTGTTGACACTGTGGCATTTGTTGCTTTCGTCTTTCTCAGCGCAACGGGAGTTCTGATTCGGTACATGCTGCCGCCGGGGTCCGGACATTTCAGCACTTTGTGGGGAATGGATCGCCACGAGTGGGGCCAGATTCACTTCTGGATCGCTATGGTATTGATGGGCGCTTTGGCATTGCATCTTTTTCTTCATTGGCATTGGGTTGTCTGCATGGTAAAAGGGCGTCCTCTTAAAGGATCAGGCATTCGAGTTGCGCTTGCGATAATTGGCATGCTGACTCTCCTTGGGCTCGTTATTGCACCCTTTTTCGGCCAAGTGGAGCAGACAGGCGAACCACCACATAGAATGCGCTCAGGTGAGTATCCAACAGGTCCAACGGATAATATCAACGGCTCAATGACGTTAAGCGAGGTCGAGCAACGCACTGGAGTTTCTGCAAACGTAATTATTAAGGAACTGGGTCTACCGCTCGACACACCTACTGAAGAGCGTTTGGGGCAACTGCGAAGGAAATATGGCTTTGAGATGCACGATGTTCAGGAAATCGTTAAAAAACGTCCTGAGCGGCAATGAATTTAGTAGGACAGAAATTACTAGATCTCCAAAAGTTAGTTACTTTCTAACAAGTCATTATGCCTGATCTTTCATCCTGTCGCTTGGCTATTGAATCTCAGGTATTAAATGTCGTGCTCACCGTTTAGCCGCGAGCCAAAGGCGAGCGCGTTTTCGCGTTTTAATGCGACTTTAATTACCTGAGACCCAATAAATTGCGGCATCTTGAGGGAGATTAGCTCGAAATAACACAGACCTTTGGCATATTTCATGTTCCATAGTGTTAAAATTATCAATGCTTATCAGATCGAGGGAATCCAGTTAAGGGAGAACGATATGATTGAAGTTCTATCGGAGAGCGAGAGAAATATCCTCATTCTCAGGGCTGTAGGCAAGCTTACTGACCAAGATTACAAGAATGTGCTCATTCCACGATTGGAGTCCATTATCCGTAAACAGGGCAAGGCGCGACTTTTGCTCGACATGGGTGATGAGTTTCACGGTTGGGAAGGCGCGGCAATGTGGGACGACTTCCGCTTCGGAATGGCGCACAGAAACGATTTCGAGAAAGTGGGAGTGATTGGAGGACCGCGCTGGGTGGCATGGTGCATGAAGCTTGGAGCCTTACTGATGAGCGGAGAGGTAAGAAACTTCGCTGCCAGCGAGCGCGACGAGGCTTTCACCTGGATTAAAGCGTAATCTCCTGGTTCTAAGTCGATTCTTCGGCGTCACCAAACAGCGTCTTGAGTGCGTTCAAAGACTCGTTCGCAACTTGAGGAATAGCCAACTCCGGCTCGGGTTGATCTAAAACATTCAGCATGCGTCTAGCCAACTGGAATGGGAGCTTCCCAACCAAGTCGTGAAAGACGTGGTGTGCCCCATCCCTAAGCCAAATCGAATCAGGTCGGTCTATGAGCGCCACCAACAAGGGCTGTAATCCGCTGCATCCGAGTGTGATCATCCCGGCGGCCGCCAGCCATCGAACATCGGTATCCTCGTCCTCCAAGGCGTTGACCAATGCCTGGGCCGCCGCTGGATCGCCAATAGGCCCTAATGCCTTGGCAGCTTCCCACCGAACATGCGATCGGGGATCACTCATAAGTTTTACCAAATACTTGACTGCTGGCTTTCCAATGGCCACTAAGGCTTCGCGTGTATGGTTCCTCTCGACGGGATCGTCGTGCGCCAGGGCCGCAACCAGAGCAGGGATGTTATCGATCTCTCGAAAATTCTGGTCATTTGGAGGTTCTGGCATAAATTCCTCTCTCTAAGCAAAGAAAAAAACCGACACACGCATTCTACTCATGACTTCAGCCGTTTTCAAGCTGCAACAGTCGCCGTGTAAATCTTTCGACCGGATGGGGGGAATTATCCTGAATTTGAGTTAGCGCCAACTTAAACCAGCAGGACTGAGGTGATATCCATCAGAAAAAGCCGTCGGCAACACCTGCGCCGATCGGGACAATCGGGGCACCGGGTTCCCAGATTTGATAGAGGTTAAGCACATCTGCGTCCGGCTTACAACTCATGCTACCTGCGATAGCAACGATTCCCTCACTTGGATCAAGGCATAGTCTTCTGGGATCAAGAACATCTGGATGTTCCGGTCATCTTGAGTTTTATACCGTAGTATATCAGATAACTTCTCTCATTACTTTTAAGAAAATTCCCCATGGCGTGAATCTGCGTTCAAATTGCCACGTAGTCAGTCCATTGGCCCCTCAACTTCTGTTGTTTTCCACAAAGGTAATCGGATGCGAAAGGTCGCACCGCGCTGGGTATCCAAAAGTTCGATCGTTCCGCCGTGGGACTCGACGATTTGCCGACAGAGGGCTAAGCCAATACCCATCCCCGAGCTTTTCGTGGTGTAAAGCCATTCAAAAACCTGGTCTCGGGCTTCGCGGGGAATGCCCGGGCCGTCGTCCGCTACGAGAATTTCATCATATTCTTCCGTACGGTTTCCAGTAATAGAGATGGTTCCGGATTCCCGTAGGGCAGCAATAGCGTTGACGAACAGGTTTTTCAGGACAAACTCGAATTGGGCAGGATCGACCGACACCACCAGTGGATTGGGCTGGTACTGCTCGTGCCATTGAATTCCGGCAGGCGAATTCACTCGACCGCGAACATCGGCGACTATTTGATCAAGCGCGATAGGCTTTTTCTTAAGCGGAGTTCCTCGGCTCATTGCCGTCAAGTCTGTGATTATTTGTTCCGCGTGATGCGTCTCTTCATCGATCATGCTTAAATATTCCCGCAACTTGGATTCTCCTTCGGGCATAGTGCGTTGAAGATAATAGACGGCCATGCGAACCGCCGAGAGCGGATTACGCAACTCGTGGGCGATTCCGGCCGAGATTTGGCCCAGCGATGCCAGCCTGGTCTGCCGCACGAGTTGGCCCTTGGCTTTCGCTAACTCCTCTTGCACATGTTCTTTCTCCAGCCGTTCCATATCGAGAATTCGCCGTTGCGATGCCAGGGCCTCTTCTTCGGCCTTTTTTCGGTCGGAAATGTCTTGAACGAGAACCAAAATGCCTTTGAGTGTGCCCTCGGCATCTCTCAGCGCTCTCACCCAAACACTGGCGCTTACGATTTTTCCGTCTTTGCGAAGGAATTGTTTGTCCAGAGTGAATCCGGAGACGAGTCCCTCATCGATCCGTTGGAAATATCTTTTTTCCGCATCACGGTCGGCTTCATGAGTCAATTCCGTCCACGAGGCCGATGGAAGTTCTAGTTCCTGATAGCCAAGCATCTTGGAAAGCCGCCCATTCGCTTCAATCCAATCCCTCCCGGGCGAGAGGATCGCCATGCCTACCAGCCCCTGTTCGAAATAGCTGCGAAACCGTTCCTCACTTTCCAAAAGCCAGCGTTCCGTTCGCTTACGGTCGGCGATTTCTTTTTTCAACGCACTGTTGGCATCCTCCAGTTGGGCACGTGCTACTTCAGTTCGGCGGCGTCCAGCACGCAGTGATTCTGTGAGCAAGGTCACGACGAGGCCTACGAAAAGATACAGCCCCAACCCCACTTGATGTTCCAAATCGGATATGAAAAAAGAACTGCGGGGCTGAATGAAGAGATAAGTTGCCAGCATTGCACCAGAGATAGATGCGAAAATCGAAGGTCCCAGACCGCCATACCATGCCGTAAACATGATGGCTGCATAGTAGGTTGTAAAGGGGATATGGTCATCTAGGATCGGGTCAAGCCGCCACCGCAACAGCGTCGCCAGAATGACGGCAATGACAGCAATGCCGTAGCCCAAAATGGGAGAGTGTCGGATTTTATACATCAATAGCTTCTACTCGTACTCGCACAGTATGGAAATATATCAGAAAGACCCCACTTGTCTGCTTTGAAAAATATAAATACATTTTAACATGCCACCGACATCCAGAAACACCGTCGTTATCTCTGTTGAGCGTTTCACTATGGTCCAGTAGTTTCCGCTGTTATGTTGATTACGTTCCCAATTACTGGAACGTTCACAGGAAAGTGATGACATGGTGATCCCGGGTGACGGGCAACTGGTTGATTCCATCGCGGCCCATCTTCTGGAGGGCGGCCCACAGCTAGGTATCTGGATTGATGCGTTTTAACTGTTCCAAGGGAAACATGACCTGAGCGGCAATCTCCGGCCCCACCGAAGATGGCAAATACGGTTGGTTCGAGTTGGTCATTGGTCGTCATGCGTTTCAGCTTTCCTCCCATTGTGTGTGGAACGTGCCCTTGGAGTCGATACGCTCATAGGTGTGTGCTCCGAAATAGTCGCGCTGGGCCTGAATCAAATTCGCCGGCAACCATGCGCTCCGGTAGCCGTCGAGATAGCCCAGCACTGTCATTAAGCCGAGTGCCGGCAAACCCAATTCGGCGGCTGTGCAGACCACGCGGCGCAGCGACTCCTGGTTAGCCATCACCTTGGTCGCCAGTTCTCCATCAAGAAGCAGATTCGGCAAACCGGGCTGGTTGCGATAAGCCGTGAGAATGTCATCCAGCAGAACTGCGCGAATGATACAGCCGCCCCGCCAGATTCGCGCCACGGCTTCGAGATTGAGGTGGTACTCATACTTGTCCGACGCTGTTGCGAGGACCGCGAAGCCCTGCGAGTAAGTGAGGACCATCCCGGCATAAAGCGAGAGGCGCACTTGCTTGAGAAACGTGTCCCGGTCGCCTTCGAAACGCCGCACCGGCCGCTGCAAGACAGCACTAGCACTCTCGCGTTGCTTTTCAAACACGGATAGGTTCCGCATCGCGACCGCCATGTCGATCGTTGGGATCGGCACCTGCAATTCCATCGCACTTTGCGACGTCCACATGCCGGTGCCTTTCTGTCTCGCAACATCCAGGATTTCGTCGATCAGTCGCTTGCCGGTATTTTTGTCCTGTTTGGAGAAAATATGGCTGGTGATTTCCATCAGGTAGCCGTTCAGATCACCATTGTTCCATGCACTGAACACGTCATGCAGTTCGTCGTCGTTCAAGCCAAGGTAGCGTTTCATCAGGTCGTAGGTTTCGGCGAGAAGTTGCATCACAGCGTACTCGATGCCATTGTGGACCATCTTCACGAAGTGCCCGGCCGATCCGGGACCGAGCCAGGTCACGCATGGATCGCCGTGTACCTTGGCGGCGACGGCTTCGAACATCGGGCGAACTCGTTCGTAGGCCTCTTTCGGCCCGCCGGGCATGATGCTCGGGCCGTGACGCGCGCCTTCTTCTCCTCCCGACACGCCCACGCCGAGGAATTGGATGCCTCTTGCCGCCAAGTTGCGGGCGCGCAAGTCGGTATCTTTGAAGTAGGAGTTGCCGGCATCGATGATTAGATCGCCCTTGTCCAAGTGCGGCAACAAATCCTTGATGACCGAATCGACGGGTGCTCCAGCGGGCACGAGCATAATGACCGCACGGGGTGGGCGGAGCAGAGCGATGAAGTCATTGATATTCTCCGCCCCGCAGATGTCCCGGTCGGCCGATTCTTTCCTCAGGGCTTCGACTTGCTTTGGGTCCTTGTCATAGCCCGCCACCGAAAAGCCGTGGTCGGCCATGTTTAGCACGAGATTGCGCCCCATGACGCCCAGGCCGATCATGCCAATTTCATACTGTTGTTGTGGTTGCTTATTGGTCATGGTTTTGTCTCCAGAGCAGTTTGCGGAAATTGGTGGAATTGATTTTCATCTTCATCCTTTCGGCAATGCCCGCCGCGCGGTTCGCGTCAGTTCATTTGGGGGGCTCATCTTTCCGAATCTCCCGCTCCGCCTGCTCCCAGTCCTGAACTGCTCGACCGTCTTGGCGGCCTCGCTGCTCGTACAGTTCTAATGCACGCTTGGCGATCTGCGGTGTCAAATCGACAGGTTTCTTGGTTAATAGGGGCGCGGCAGTTCGATCGAATACCCGATACGCAAGCAGTTTCACGCGGTCATTTAAGAGAAACCAGGCCAGAGCATAACTCCAGACGAACCCGGCCCAACCCCAGCCGAGGGGCGTCATAAGGAATCCATAAACCGCTATCAACGTCGCCACGATTTGCGTGCCGAGCACGGCCACCCATAAAATCCGCGCGGGGCGTATGGACCAGAACGGGCCTCGCGTGCGCGTGAGGAAGATCGTCAGATGTCCCGCCACGGACAACTTCAAATACATCAGCGTCTGGATGTGCGCACGGTCGAGATAAAAGACGCGTTCACCGAGATAAAACAGGCCGAAGGCGGCGACAACCCCGATGACGCCCAGCACCGTTGAGATCCCCAGCACCATTCGCATGTTCCAGGCCTCGGGCTTGTCCTTGTAATGAACGTTGTCATAGGCAATGGACAGGATGGCGCCGTCGTTGAGCAACGCGATCATCACGATCATCACCGCGGTCACCGGATAAAACTTGAAGAACAGGATCGCCAGCGTCATTAATAGCAGCACGCGCAGCGTCTCGGCGATGCGGTAGATCGCGTAGCTATTCATCCGCTGGAAAATTTTCCGGCTCTCCTTGATCGCGTCGATGATCACCGACAGGCCGGGCGCTACCAGCACAATGGACGCCGCCGCGCGTGCCGCATCCGTCGCGCCCGAAACGGCGATGCCGCAGTCGGCTTTTTTCAACGCAGGGGCGTCGTTCACCCCATCGCCCGTCATGCCGACGATGTGGCCGCGGTTTTGCAGGACATCCACAATGTGGAACTTGTGTTCAGGGAACACCTGGGCAAAGCCGTCGGCCTTCTCGATGGAGTCGGCCACCGCCGCTGTCTCTTGATGCTTTACGTCGCCCAGGCCGCCGGCATCGAGGATATTTGTGCCCATGTCTAACTTTTTGGCGGTCTCCTTGGCGATGGCCAGTGCATCGCCCGTAACCATCTTGATCTTTACGCCCATCGCAAGGGCGGTCGCTATGGTTGCCTTGGCATCTTCGCGTGGCGGATCGAACAAGGGCAACACGCCAACAAACTGCCATTGCCCGTCGCCCTCGGCCCGCGCCACGCCCAACGAACGGAAGCCGCGCGCCGCAAATTCGTTGACCGCCTTGTCGACGGTGGGTTTCACTTGCCCGGCGTTGGCCGACAACTTCAAGATCACCTGCGGTGCGCCCTTGGTCACCTTGAACTCCTTTCCGTCCCCCTTGACGGTGGCCTCGGTGCGTTTATGCACCGGGTCGAATGGCTGGAAATGGACTACCTGATAACCATTCAACGCATCTTTGTTTTTCAGACCGGCCAGCACGGCCAGATCAATGGTGTCGTTATTGTCCGAACGCGACGCCAGCGCGCCATCGAGGATAACTTGATCGGCGGGGACATTGTTCACACTGAACGGATCGCCCAGCGTCAGCTTGTTCTGCGTCAGGGTGCCGGTCTTGTCAGCGCACAGCACGTCCACGCCCGCCAATTCCTCGATGGCCACCAACCGGCTCACAATCGCTTGCTTCTTGGCGAGCAGGCGCGCGCCAACAGCCATTGTCACCGACAACACCGTAGGCATGGCCACGGGAATGGCCGCGACCGTGAGGATAAGGGCGAATAAGAGGACAGGGTCCTTGGGAGGTTTCGCGTAGAGCATCGGTTCGCCGCGGAAGATGCCGACCGTAATAATCACCGCCACCAGAGCCACCGCTAGGATGATCAGGTACTTGCCGATCTTCAGTACGGCCTGTTGAAAATGGCTGACGGTGTGCGCCTCCTGCACCAATTGCGCCGTCTTGCCGAAGTAGGTGTTAGCACCCGTGGCATAGACCAGTGCGCCGATTTCACCCTGACGAATGATCGAGCCGGAAAACACCGCGTCGCCGGATTTGCGCTCGGCGGGCAACGACTCTCCAGTCAGCGCGGATTGATCCACCTCCACTGGGTCGCCCTCCAGCAAGCGCGCATCCGCCGGCACAATGTCGCCCAGGCGCACGCGGATGACGTCGCCCGGCACCAACTCACGCGCCGCCGGGGTAATCCACTTTCCATCACGTTTCACACGAGCCTTGATCGCCAGCCTGGCCTTCAGCGCGTCGATGGCGTTGCCTGCCTGGCGTTCTTCCCAGAATCCGACCACGGCGTTGGCAACCAGCAACAGGAGGATGATGCTAAAATCCTCCCAGTGCCCGACCACGCCCGACAGAATCACCGCAATCTCGATCATCCACGGAATTGGACCCCAAAAATAGGTGAGGAATTTCAGGATCGGATTGCTCTTCTCTTCTTTAATCTCGTTAGGTCCATATTGGGTCAGCCGTTTCTGCGCCTCGGCTTGACTGAGGCCATCCGGCGACGACCCCAATTTTTTCTCCACTTCCGGCAGGGGCAGGGATTTCAAATCATCCTTCGCATCGGGCTTCGATTCCGGTTTCGATTCGGAAGCCTTGGGCTGGTCGGCATTGGGTTCCATAATGTTTATCCTTTCGCAGTATTAAATTCCCGAAATTGGGCGCGTTACACCTTCGCTTCCGGCGAATCGGCGACTCCTTCCGGCGGTAAAAAATCCGGCACGTCGAGGCGTGCCACGCCAATCCGGTCGTCGGCCATTCCATAATAGACGTCAAAGCGGTCCGGCAAGCCAAGATCATCGCGACGGTCGATGCCGGTGGGGAACACGACGTTCGCGATGGTCCCACGGCGTTCTTGCGGCAGCATCGGTGTCAACACCGGCTCCGCCGAACGATAGCGGATCACGCGCGGATGCTCATTCGAGAGCACCATCACTCCGGCCGAGTAGCACAGTTGATGTCCGTCGTTGCTCGGCTCCGCCATTTTGCTCACGCCGTGGTAAATGATCAGCCAGCCGTGCCGGGTTAGGATGGGCGGAGTGCCGCCGCCGATTTTAAGCCGCTCCCAGGGTGACACCGGAGTCGCCAGCCGGTGATGCGAGTTAAACAGGCCGAGGTGCTGCGGTTCACGGCCTTCCAAAACCATCGGGCAGTAGGAAATCCAGATGCTTTCCCGATCGAGATCCACCACCCGGGACTCGGGATGGCAGGCGGTTTCCTCCGGCCGAGTGCCGGGAAAAAGGGGTCGATGGAGCAAGGCCATCTGCATTTTCCCGGCGTGATTTGGAATGGCGATGGGAAAGACGCTGGCATCCTTGTTGTCCACGTGGACGAAATCGATGCCGTGATACGGATCAAAGGTCGCGAGCCCCAGTCGCTCCCAGTGAAACAAATCCTCCGATACGGCCATGGCGATCCGTGGGCCGATGGGCGAAAGCGCCGCGTAAGTCATCACGTAGCGCTGGAGCGGTTCGATAAACGTAATACGCGGATCCTCGCAGCCACCGCCGCCGTCGGGCAACCGCTCGTAATCGGCTTCCGGCTCCAGTGCGATGCCGAGCCGTTGGACGCCTGTCGGATCGCCGGCTCCATTGAAACGAACTAGTGCAATGCCGATGCGCGAGTAATTGCCCCGTGCGACGAGCCGTGGAAACAGGTAAAGCTTGCCATCAGGACCGCGAACTGCAGCCGGATTCAGGACGCCTTCAATCTCCTGGGGATTACCCGGCTCCGGCTCCATCAACACCCCCAGGCGCTGCAACTTAAACCCACTCATCAAATCCTCCCTTAAGGTCACGCTTGCTGATCGTGATCTAAACAAGCGATGATCGCCTCGGTAACCCGTTTAGTTTCATTGGGACCTCGAACTGGAATAGAAACAACGCCTGCTTCTTCAGCCGGATAGTCGTTTCCTCCCGGGAACAAGGCATCACCTATGAAAATCATCTCTTTCAATGAAATGCCCAGGATGTCTCGCAGCTTTCTGACTCCGTAGGCTTTGTCAATGCCTGGTTTGGTGACATCAATGGATGTCGCGCCACCTAATCGGACGGAAAACTCGGGGATATAAGTGTCAAGGATTGTTTTGATCTTCTGCCGCTTGTTGAAATCAGGGTCCCATTTTTTCTTTTCTTCCAAAGGGGCCTGCTGACCCAATGCGGAAAATGTTATCTGGCTTCCCCGGTCTTCAATTACCTCTCCCCAGACTTTTTCGACCTTGAAGCCCGCCACTCCGGTCGCCTTCTTTAGAGAACTGATGATTTTCTCTTTTTCATCCGCGGTGAAATCTTCTGAATAGATCTTTTTCCAATCCCCCTTGTATTGGTAGAACTTTGTTCCACATGTCGGAAGGATGGATAGATTCACCAAGCGCTGGTCATGGGGAAGATTGGAGAGCACTTGTTTTTCAAACTGCGGCCAATCGCCTCCGGAAATCACGGCTGCTTTGACGATACCGAGAAGGTCATGCAGCAGTGCCGACATTTCGGTATCCAGAGACGCTTTACTTTCGGCAAGTGTGCCATCCAGATCATAAACAATTAGCTTTTTCATTGGATTATGTTCTTTCCGGTAGCGAAAGTTCCAACAAGTTCACTGCACTGCGCGGCCGAAACACACACGCTCCGACCACGGCCGGCAAGAGCAGCACGTCCCCTTTTCCGACGGTATAATTTGCGCCATCGTGCTCCAACTGGCCATCGCCGGCGATGCACACTAGCACACGCGGCGTTCCCGCTAGGCCGACAATAAACGGCGATTCTCCGCGAAGTCGCCACAATCCAAAATGTTCACAAAGAAAGAGCCGCTCTCGCAGCACCGGCTTCACCTCTTCCGCTACCGGTACCACCGGACCTATCACACCTTGCGCAAAATCAATGCAGGCAATCGCTTGATCGACTTGGAGTGCACGCGGCTTGCCTGTCTTGGCGTCAATATGGTCCCAGTCGTACAGGCGAAACGTCACGTCGCTGTTCTGCTGAACCTCGAACACCACAATGTCGCCGCCCAGAGAGTGAACCGTCCCAGCCGGTAGAAAGACGCCGTCGCCGGGTTTCGGAGTGAAGCATACGAGGTGGTCCGCCACTGCCCCGTTTGCGATCGCCCGCCGCAGATTGTCTGCAGTGGTACCTGGCTTTAAGCCCGCATAGATGCGGCTTTCTGTCCCCGCCTCCAGCACGACCCATGCTTCGGTCTTACCGGTCTCGCCCGCTGGCAGAAGGTCCGTATGCGCATCCGTGGGATGCACCTGGACCGAGAGCATTTCACGTGCATCGAGGAACTTCAGCAGCAGTGGGAATCGGCGGAAACGCCCGGCCAGCTTTCCCAGCAATTGCTCCGGAGACTGCTCAAGCAATTGACCGATGGTCCGCCCTTTGAGCGGCCCATTGGCTACGTGGCTTTGATGGTCATCGCGATCGCTGAGTACCCACGCTTCGCCGATGGGGCCATCGCTCGGCAGCGGCGCGGTGAGCACATCGGCCAAACGCCGGCCGCCCCAGAGCCGATACTGATAAATCGGTTCGAATCGCAGGGGATACAAAGGTATTTGACTCATGGTATGTCTCTTTGTTGTCATGCTCATGTTTTTTCCATCGCGGCATTGTACTGGCCACGGCGCGCAGCCCGGTTGCACCTGGCTCGATGATACAGAGCTTGCTGTGCCGCCAAGACGTGGGTCTCCTTGCCTTGCCAAATTTCCAAAGCCGGTTGCTGGATGGCGCGGGCAAACGAAAACGCCAACGCCCAAGGCAGTCGCGACTTGAATCTAACATTCATGGCATTCAAACGGACCGAGGCCAATTCACCGGATTGGCCGCCCGACAAGAACGCAATCCCCGGAACGGCAGCAGGGACGGCTCGCAAAAGACACCTCACCGTGGCGTCGGCCACCTCGTCCACCGCTTCTTGCTTGGGACAGGTCAATCCCGGAAGCACCATGTTGGGCTTCAGGATCATGCCCTCCAGCGTCACCCGTTGTGTGTAAAGCTGGTTGAAAACCGTTCGCAGGACTTCTTCCGTTACCTCGCGGCACCGCTCCAGGGTATGCTCGCCGTCCATGAGCACTTCCGGCTCGATGACGGGGACCAGTCCGGCTTCCTGGCACAACGCGGCATAGCGAGCCAAAGTCTGCGCGTTGGCCTCGATGCAACCCCGGCTGGGAAGACCATCGCCCACGGCAATCACCGCTCGCCACTTGGCAAAACGTGCGTCCATTTGAGAGTATTCAGCCAGGCGGTCGCGCAATCTGTCTAGACCTTCGGTTATTTTCTCGCCGGGATGACCTGCCATGTCCTTTGCACCGGCGTCAACTTTAATGCCGGGAATGATTCCCGCATCGGTGATGACTTTAACAAAGGGAGTGCCATCTTTCTTATGCTGGCGGATCGTTTCGTCGTAGAGTATAGCGCCACTAATACACTCACCGAGACCGGGCGTGGTCACAATCATCTCCCGATAGGCACGCCGGGCCTCCTCAGTCTGGGGAATCCCCACCTTGGCAAATCGTTTGTTGCAGGTTGGATTACTTTCATCCATCGCCAGCAGGCCCTTGTCACCGGCGACCAGCGCCATTGCAGTGTTTATTAGCTCTTGTAAACTCATCTCTGATACCTCTATTAAAACTTATTCTCTCTTTCCAATGCCGCCACTTTCTCCAGACGACGTCTGAACCGCTCGTCTCCCTTGAAATTGGCGCTCAGGAACGTCTGGACCAAATCCCAGGATAGAGCGTATCCGGTGACCCGGCCGCCCAGACACATAACATTCATATCGTCGTCCTCTACGCCCTGATGGGCGGAGAAGGAATCCGTGATCAACGCCGCCCGCACGCCGGGCACCTTGTTGGCCGCAACGCAAGCTCCTACCCCGCTGCCGCAGATGGCCAGGCCCCGGGTAACCTCACCCCTTGCCACCGCCTTGGCCAGGGGCACCACAAAATCAGGGTAGTCATCTCCAGTAACCAGTTCATGCGCGCCGAAGTCCACTACCTCATAACCGGCGGCCTTGAGGGCCGCAGTCAGTTGCACTTTCAACTCAAACCCGCCATGGTCTGCAGCTATGCCAATGCGCATCATTTTTCCTCCACGCTCAGTAGATACTTCGAGACGGTCATACAGCCTACCGCGCCGAGGAATTGGATAATCATAGTTTTTTCTCTGACCATATTCAGCCCTTTCGTAACAGTAGGATCAGGCCGACCAATGCCGCCAACAATGCCACCCACAGCCCGATGGCGATGCGCGTGGCTTTTGCGGCGCGATTTTTCTCCCACCAGGTTGCTGGGTGAATGCCCTGCACCAGAAACGTTGTCACGCCGGCAAGGTTCACGCAAATCAGGTTCACCATAAACAGCGACAACGCACCCATGGCCAACTCCGGCTCCCCGCCGCCCAGCAGCAGCCCGAACGTCACCAGCGGCGGCAACAACGCCACTGCCACCATCACACCGACCAGCGCCGCCGACACGCCCGTGGTGAATGCCAGTGCGCCCGCGCAGCCCGACGCCAATGCCACCGCGATGTCGCCCGGCACCACACGCGTGCGCGGCACCACTTCCGGCAATGCCGGGTCCACGTGCACCAGTACGCCGATAATCGCCGACAACGCCATCACCGTCGCAATCCCGGCCAGACTCGTCCGGAGCGCGCGCCACAGAAGCGACAAATCACCCAACGTAGTGCCAAGCGACAACGCCATGTTCGGCCCGAGCAATGGCGCAATCACCATCGCCCCGATGATGATGGCCACGCTGTTTTGGCGCAGACCGATGGACGCCACGATGGTGGACAACACCACCATCGCCAGATAGACCCGCGAACACCGCGCGGCATCTTTAATGTCCTCATACAACTCTTCTCGGCCGATCCGCTCCGGCGATTTTTCTTCCGTCGGCGGTTGTTCGGGCGTGGCGGCCGGCTCCGGCTCGGCGCGCGGCAATGTTGCCTCGACAGGCAGAATCACCACCCGGTTGCCCTCCCCACCGGCATACTGTTTCTCCAACAAATCCAGCACCGCCTCGCTCTGTTCCGCGTCCAACAAAATCCGCACTAGCACTTCCCCGTCAGGCAATCGGACCTGCCGGTGTTCGAGCACCTTGTGCTCCTTGAGAAGCTCGCGGACTTTCCCGCCGTCTTTCTCCGGCAACACCATCTCAATCAATCGTAGCGCCATCGCGGTGTCATCCTTTCCATTTCCAGTTGCGGATTTCCGGCATGTCCTCGCCGTGTTTGTCGATATAATGCTTGTGCTCGATGAGCTTGTCATGCACCATCTGCTTCAGGTAGGCTCCCTTAGAGCCCAAGTGCGGCAGGCGATCGACCACGTCTTGCACCAGATGAAAGCGGTCCAGGTCGTTCTGTACCCTCATGTCGAAGGCCGTCGTGATGGTGCCCTCTTCCTTATAGCCACGGACGTGAAGGTTGCGGTTGGTCCGGCGGTAGGTCAGCCGGTGGACTAGCCAGGGGTAGCCATGGAAGCCGAAGATGATGTGTTTATCTTTGGTGAAAAGCGAATCGTAATCCGTCTCACTCAGCCCATGCGGGTGCTCGCTCGCAGACTGCAGCTTCATCAGATCGACGACGTTTACCACCCGGATTTTCAGATCGGGTAGATGCTGGCGAAGAATGGAAACGGCGGCCAGAATCTCCAGCGTGGGCGTGTCGCCGCAACAGGCCATCACTACGTCCGGCTCGGTGCCTTGGTCGTTGCTGGCCCATTGCCAGATGCCGATTCCTTCCGTGCAATGTACGACTGCAGCGTCCATTGTCAGCCATTGTGGCAGTGCGTGTTTGCCCGCAACCACCACGTTGACATAGTGCCGGCTGCGCAGGCAGTGATCAAAAACCGACAACAGGCAATTGGCGTCGGGCGGTAGGTAAACGCGCACGATATCGGCCTTCTTGTTGATAACGTGGTCGATGAAACCGGGATCCTGGTGCGTGAAGCCGTTGTGATCCTGCTGCCAGACGTGGGAGGCGAGCAGATAGTTCAGCGAGGCGATCTTCCGACGCCAGGGCAGTTCCAGTGTTACCTTCAGCCACTTGGCGTGCTGGCTGAACATCGAGTCGACGATGCGAATGAAGGCCTCATAGCTGTTGAACAGCCCGTGCCGTCCGGTCAGCAGATATCCTTCCAACCAACCTTCGCACTGGTGCTCGCTGAGCATCGAGTCCAACACGCGTCCGGCAGGCGCGAGGAATTCATCATTTTTTATTTCCCGGGCGTCCCACTGCCGGTTGGTGACTTCAAAAACCGCACCCAGGAGATTCGAGAGCGTCTCATCGGGACCGAAGACGCGGAAATTACGCTGATCCTGATTCAGTTTTTCCACGTCTCGCAGGAACTTACCCAGCACGAGCGTATCCTGGCCGGCCACGGCGCCAGGCGAAGGCACATTCACCGCGTGGACGTGGAAGTCCGGCATACGCAGGTCGCTGAGCAGAACGCCGCCGTTGGTGTGGGGATTGGCGCCCATACGCCGGTCGCCCTTGGGGGCCAACTCGGCCAATTCCGGCATGAGTCGGCCATTCTCATCAAACAGTTCTTCTGCCTTGTAGCTCTTCATCCAGCTTTCAAGCTGCTTGACATGATCGGGATGCTCGGAATCCACCAGGAGCGGCACCTGGTGCGCTCGGAACGTGCCCTCGATTTGCAGGCCATCGACAACTTTCGGTCCCGTCCAGCCCTTGGGCGACTTGAGGACGATCATTGGCCAGCGTGGCCGAGTGGCGTCATTCTTATTCCGTGCATTGCTTTGGATTTCCCGAATGTCCTCGATGACCTTGTCCAAAATACTGGCCATGAGTTGATGCATCTTTTCCGGCTCATCACCTTCCACAAAGTAAGGCGTCCAGCCGCAGCCACGGAAGAATTGTTCCAATTCCTCATGCTCGATGCGGGCCAGGACGGTCGGGTTGCTGATCTTGTAGCCATTAAGGTGCAGAATCGGCAGCACGGCTCCGTCGGTAATTGGGTCGAGAAACTTGTTGGACTGCCATGCGGTCGCCAGCGGGCCTGTTTCCGCCTCGCCGTCGCCGACGACGCAGGCGACGATTAGATCGGGATTGTCGAACGCGGCCCCGAAGGCATGGCTGAGCGAATAGCCCAGCTCGCCACCTTCGTGAATCGACCCCGGCGTCGTCGGCGCAACATGGCTGGAAATCCCGCCGGGGAACGAGAACTGCTTGAACAGCTTTTTCAGCCCGGCTTCGTCCTGGGTGACGTTCGGATAAATTTCACTCCAGGTGCCTTCGAGGTAAACGTTGCCCACAATCGCCGGGCCGCCGTGACCGGGACCGGCGAGGTAGAACATGTCCAGGTCATACTTCTTGATGACCCGGTTCAAATGCACATAGATGAAGTTCTGGCCCGGCGTCGTGCCCCAGTGTCCGACGACCAGCGGCTTCACGTGCGACAGTTTCAGCGGCTCCTTTAGCAGCGGATTGTCGTAGAGATAAATCTGGCCGACAGAGAGATAATTGGCGGCACGCCAGTAGGCGTCCATCTTGTGGAGCAGTTCCGGGGAAAGAATTTTTGTCTTCATGGTTCAATTCTCCTTTTTTCAGCCAAGGTCGAGGACTATCTATAAAGCCGCATTTGCCTTTCTCGTTTCAATGCCCTTCAGCAGACAGCAATGTTTGTACTTCTTCCCACTCCCGCACGGACAGGGAGCGTTTCGATGGTATCTCAGGCGGCGCGAGGACGTCAGTTTCAGCAGGGATACCGTGTCCTGATGGAACATCTTCTGGAGCATCGCGTACAATTGAGGATTCCTTTCCTGCAGCAAGTCCGGCGACTTGAAGAAATACTCCGCTAGGACCGCGAAGAATTCGTGTTCGTTCGTATATGCGTAACTGTTGATGTAGGAACGATTCCTGGGAGAATGAGAAAGTTCCCGCTTGACGTATTGCACCCAATGCTTAACTGCCTGCCAGGGAATCTCCGGCGGCAAGCCGTGTTCGATCTCCTCTTGCTCCACCAGGTGTGTGAACTCATGAATACCCACGTTGTCCCTGCTCGACGGGCTATCAAACCCCGCCAGTAGAGACGGCTTGGAAAGAATCATCACACCGCGGAGGTACTTCAGGCCGACCATGCCAAGAATGTTGTTGTCGGCGTTCCCTGTTGTTTGATACTCGTCCCCGAACGAGTTGGGGTAGACAAGCACTTCACCCAGTCGATGGTATTCCCAATCGTGGAACCCGAAGATGGGAATCACCGCACTGGCGGCAACCAAAACCCGAACGGTGTCGTCAAGTTCGGTCCGGATGCCAGTGATCCGGACCTCATCGAGGAAAACGTTGACGAGCTGTCGAAAGCGCTCTTTCTCCTGATCTGGCAGCGCTCGGAAAAAGGCGACGTGAGATTGAAGTACTTGTTCCCACGAAGCGGGGAACCGCCGTTTCATAATCCTCAACCGCCGGAGGCATCGCCGCCGAACCAACCAGTAGATGAACGGACAGAGGCCCAGAGAGAGAAGCACGGGAGGCCAAAACCAGCCTGCAACCGCAGCGGTCACTGCCGTCGCACCAGCAAGCGCGAAGGCATGGTTGCGGTTTCGGCGATTGTTCTCTAGGGTCACCAGCATTGTCGTCTGCTCTTGGCAAGAATAGTTAAATTTCTTTCCAAAAAGTTATCCGTTAGCAAAACAGCGCGACCGCTTCAGCCGCACGCACCTCCTGCGTTTCACAAATGAGCAAGTCACGCATTTAAGAAAGCCCTTTCTCGTGTTTGCTTAAACGGGAATGCTGCTTGGCAGCCGGTAACTCGATCCAGTATCCTAGGCGGTCGTAA
This sequence comes from Thermoguttaceae bacterium, assembly GCA_050013075.1. Lineage (GTDB taxonomy): Bacteria > Planctomycetota > Planctomycetia > Pirellulales > Thermoguttaceae > JBEKIK01. The sequence continues at coordinate 95,251 of JBEKFZ010000002.1, forward strand.
TGCAGGTACAGTCCGGTCTCATAATCCCGCGTTGGCAGAGACTCCATCCTGTATTCCGGTGACCGTTTGATGGTATCGCGGGAAAGATTGACGAAAACTTTCGACTCACTCCAACTAACGCGCTCGATCCATTGCGGTGAAACCAGGACCTTTTTTCCCGGCCACCAGTTCCGTGTATCGACGATTAGATAACGAATCGCCCACGTTTCGTCATCGATGATAAAATCCTCGACGTGGCCAATCTCGCCGTCTGCGGCTTGGATGTGATAGCCACTCACATCGTGAGTGCTGCGTAAATGAGGATCCCACGCTTTCTCGGTTTGGGCGAATTCTCTTCGCTTTTCACGGTCACGCACCGGGTAGGGAGAAGGGCCCCACGCGTACGGTCCGCTCCAATACACCGGCCATCCATAATACTCGATGTATCCCTCCTCGAATTGTCGCGAGACAGGCTTGTCACTGTTCAAGGATGGACTGTCCTCAATCTGTTTCTTGGTCAAATCGATGGCGATGCATTGCTCTTCTTTATTCACGGCACCCAGCGCATACGGGGAGATCAACACCTGCCTGTCCGTAAGCCAGTTTCCTGTGTCAGCGACCAGATAGCGAATCGTCCAGTGGCGGTCATCGAAGTAGAATTCTTTGACCTTCCCTATATCCCCGTCGAGGCTGTGCAATTTGTAACCCTTTAGTGTTTTGGCTTTGTTTAGCATAATAGTAGTCCTTTCATTCTTTGAGTTTTCGTTTTTTTCGCTGTTGGCGTACGGCTGACAGCGTGTTTGGAAAATCGTTTTCACCGCGATCCGCATGGGTGACAACACTCCTATTGCGCCGGCGGGGGCGGCTTCGCTTTTGGGGGGAACGCGCGGCAGTAGCCATCCATCTTGTGGAGCAGTTCCTGGGAACGACGTTTTGTCTTCATAGTTCAATTCCCCCTTTTTCAGCCAAGGCCGAGAACGTGGCAAACCGTCTTGGCTATCATCCATTCCTCGTCAGTGCGAATTACGCGGACCGCAACCCGGCTGGCCGCTGCGGAAATCACGCCCTCACTGGCCGCGTTTCGCTTTTCTTCGAGTTCGATTCCAAGGAATCCCAGCCCATCGCAAATCCGGGCGCGAACGATGGGCGCATTTTCTCCTATGCCACCAGCGAACACAAGTGTGTCCAGTCCGCCCAACGCCGCCGCAAATGCGCCGATCCATTTCTTGACCTGGTAGCAAAACATCGCGACCGCTTCAGCCGCCCGCATGTCTTGCGTTTCCCGGTCGAGCAAGTCATGCATGTCGGAACTGGTCTCCGACACGCCGAGCAGCCCGGACTGGAAATTGACCATCTCATTGAATTGCTTCGCGCTCATTTTTTCAGTGCGCGCCAGATACCAAACTAGTCCGGGATCGAGGTCGCCGGAGCGGGTGCTCATCGGCACACCGGCTGTCGGGGTGAAACTCATGCTCGTGTCCACGGACTTGCCGTGATGCACCGCCGCCAGACTCGCGCCATTGCCGAGGTGGGCGAGGACGACCCGGCCTTGTGCAGCTTCCATTCCGGCCAGGCGGGCCAGTTCTCCCATGAGAAACGCATACGACAGTCCGTGAAACCCATACCGCCGCACCCCCTGCGCCTCGTAGCGGCGTGGAATCGGCAACAACTGGGCCACACGCGGCAAGTCATGGTGAAAAGCCGTATCGAAACAGGCAACTTGGGGCAGATCAGGATATCGGCGATGAACCGCTTCGGTCAACTGGATCTCTTCCGGCAGGTGCTCAGGATCGAATGGTTTGAGTTGACGCAACTCCTCGACCATTTCCTTGGTAATCAACGTCGGGTCGTGGTACTTCGGTCCGCCATGCACCACGCGATGTCCCACTGCGGTCAATGTGTCACGCCCAATGCGCTCGTCGATCCAATCCATCAGAGCGCCCACCGCCACCGTGTGGTCCGGTGCCGTCACCGGCCGCGAAAAGTTATCCGCCTGTTTCAAACCTTTCACCCGCAAGGTGGCATCCGGCAGTCCAATCCGCTCAATCCCACCCTCCAGAATTCGTTGGAGCGAGTCGCCGGCCTCGAACAGCGCGAACTTGATGCTTGACGAGCCGCCGTTGATCGTCAGAATGCGTTGGTCAGCGGGTTTCATTGATGACTCCTTCGTCATTCTGCAATCCGAACGAAGCCAGTTTCGCGCACGTGGATTTGTAATCCGTGTGAAGAATGCTTCGAATCTCCAACCCTTCCGCGATCTGGACGAACATCGGGGTGTTTTCGATATAGACTACCTGCCGGGCTGGCGTCTGGGCGATTTCCAAAGCAAGCCGAAAGATGTCCGCGTCAGGCTTTCGCAAGTGGACGAAGCAGGATGAAATAAAAGAATCCACAAATCCGTCAAGCTTAAACTTCCGAATTCGGTGCGAATTCATTTCCCGTGCTTCATTGCTGACCACGACAATCTTCAATCCATACCGTGCCTTAAGTCGGCGGACCAACTCGATCATCTCGGGGTAAGGTTTCGATTGCGCGAACATGAAGCGACTAAACTGAGCCCGGGTGAACGGTCGCTTTTGGTAGAATACCACCAGACCTAGATATTCTTCCAGCGTGAGCTTGCCCTCCTCGAACGTTTCAAAGGACAGGTGATGCCGTTCCTCCATCTCGGCCAACTCCAGCTTGAAGTGCGTCGCCGCCCGTTTGCGGGCATGATGATCCCACCCGTCGGTGAGCAGGACGCCGCCGATATCCAGAAACACGCAGGTGATTGCAGTCGCCTTTTTCATCGTCTTTTCTTCCATCGATCGGATTATCGTTGCCACAGGATTCGTGCATCTTCCAGTGGGATCACCACGCCGTCGTAGTGCGGTATTACTCTCGCCGTACAGTCCTTCGCCGCGCGGGCCGCAGACACAGCCACGATGTAAACGTAGCCGCCCCTAAATGGCTTCGGGCTGGTTTTCATCCTTCAGGTGTTTTCATGAAGCGAACTCGTTCATAGTTTCAGGATCTGCCCTCATCGGCAGCGATTCTGGTCAATGTGTTGATTCAGAGCCGTCGTCGGGCGTGTCTGTCCCGTCGGACGTGATCTTCTCGGCGGGTGGGTTGGCCTCGGCCGGCTTTCCTCCGGAAAACTCCATCTTTTCCAGAAGACTTTTTAGAACAAGATTGTCTGTGGCCCCCGAAATCTCGCTAACGGGCACGCGTACGGTTTGGGTACCGAACCACGATCGTTTCAGCTTCAGATCGTCCAATGTTTCTCGGTTGAGCTTAACTTCCAAGCTCTGCAACTGCCATGTGTCGACGTCAGCAAACATGTCGGTGATAACGCCGATCTCACGTCCATGCTGGCCGATGACTTTCATCCCCATCAGACTTATTACATTCGATTGGTTCATTTGCAGTTCCTCGCAAAAATGGGTTAAGGTTAGGGTTTCTCGTGACATTTAGAACCTGTAGATCGCGGTCGCACCTGTCGTGGATGGTATGTCCAGCAGGAAACTGCGTCCCATGACGCCCAAGCCGACCATACCGATTTCATACGGTTGTTGCGGTTGCATGTTTCTCACACCATTAGCTCCAACAAGATCATCGCTGCCACAGGATTCGTGCGTTTTCCAGTGGGATCGCAACGCCGTCGCAGTGCGGTATTACTCGCGCCGTATAGTCCTTCGCCGCGCGGGCTGCAGACACAGCCGCGCTGTAAACGTAGCCGCCCGATACGCCGGCCAATTGGCCGGCGCGCTTCATCTCCTGCCGCACGGGGGCACTGCCCATGACGCCGTCGGCGCAAAGCTCTACCCGCACCGCCTTGGGGTCGAGATCATTGAGACTGACCTGAACCTCAAATACGTGCCGCTCACCACGAGTTTCAACCTTCACTTCGCCGAAGCGTAACGTGGGCCATTTCTGTTCCAGGGTGTGCCGCCAATTGACCACCTGGCTGCCCACTGCGCCGTTGTCGGCAGCGCGCTCACGATAAGCTGTCGCAGCCGGGATGTAGTGTTGCTCAGTGTATTCGCGCACCGTGCGGTTGGCCGAAAAACGCGGTGTCAACCGCGCCATGCTTTCACGCATCCGCGCGACCCATGAGGTTGGGATACCCTTATCATCGCGGGTATAAAACTCGGGAATTACCTCGCGTTCGAGCCGCTCGTAGAGCGATTCGGCTTCGGCAGCGTCCCAGGCCGGATCGTTGTCATGTTCCTGGCCGTCCCCCAACGCCCAACCAACTTCAGGCGTGTAGGCTTCTGCCCACCAGCCGTCCAATTCCGAGAGATTGATGCCACCGTTGACAAGGACCTTCATGCCGCTGGTGCCACTGGCCTCCCACGGCCGCCGTGGTGTGTTGAGCCAGACATCTACCCCCTGCACCAAGTGTTCCGTCAGGAGCATGTCGTAGTCACTGAGGAAGATGACATGGGGGCGGGCCTCGGTCCGGCGAATGAAGAGTATCCACTGCTGAATCAAGGCCTGACCCGCCTGGTCCGCTGGATGGGCCTTGCCCGCAATGATGACTTGCACCGGGCGCTCGGGATTGGTCAACAGGCACAGCAGTCGCTCGGGATCATGCAGCAGCAGGTTCGGTCTTTTGTAGGTAGCAAAGCGGCGCGCAAAACCCAGCGTCAATGCGTTGGGATCAAACAAATGCTTCGCCCCGTCAACCGCCTCGGGCGACACGCCGGAGGCGGCCAGTTGCCTGGACAATCGCTCGCGAACATATTCAACGAAAGACTTGCTGTTGGCGGTGCGGAGTTGCCAGAGATCTGCGTCGGAAACACGACGAATGTCCTCCTCCAGCTTTTCAGTCGTTCCCAACCAGCGGTCTTTTCCACAGGCCCCCATCCAAAGATCATCGGCCGCCTTCGAATCCCAGCTCGGCATGTGGACTCCGTTGGTCACGTGTCCGACCGGCACTTCGTCCTCCGGCCAGTGCGGAAAGAGCGGCTCGAAGATGTGCCGGCTCACCTCCCCGTGCAAGCGGCTCACGCCGTTGACCGCCCCGCTCCCGCGGATTGCCAAATAGGCCATGTTGAAACTCTCTGACGAGTCGTTTGGATTCTGGCGGCCCAGGGCTAGCAAATCGTGTACTGTAATGCCAAGCTTTTCTTGGGCGTACCAACCGAGGTATTGCTCGATGAGAGCTGGATCGAAGCGGTCAAAGCCTGCAGCCACCGCAGTGTGGGTGGTGAAAAGGTTGCCCGCTCGCGCGACGGCCAGCGCGACTTCGAAGGGCTGAGCGGTCTCTTCCATGAAACTGCGGGCACGCTCCAACACGGCAAAGGCCGCATGCCCTTCATTCAGGTGACAGACTTCCGGCTTGATGCCAATCGCACCAAGCAGTCGCCATCCGCCGATCCCCAGGAGCAGTTCTTGCTTGAGTCGCAGTTCCGGCCCGCCTCCATAAAGCTCGCTGGTAATGCCTCTATGAGCCGGAAAGTTTGCGAGGTCGTTGGTGTCCAAGAGATAAAGCTGCACTCGGCCCACCTGGACCTGCCAGGCGCGCAGCCAGACTGAGTAACCGGGCAACGCGATTTCCAACCGCAGCCATTCTCCGTTCGGTTGGCGCAACGGCGTGATCGGCAACTGTCCGGGATCGTTGTACGGGAAAAGGGCCTGTTGCGCTCCGTCCTTGTCGATCACCTGGCGAAAATAACCTTGCTGGTAGAGCAGCCCCACGGCAACCACCGGCACCCCCAGATCGCTGGCGGCTTTGAGCTGATCGCCGGCTACATTGCCCAGGCCGCCCGAATAGATGGGCAAGGCTTCGCTCAACATAAATTCCATGCTGAAATAAGCGGCGCAGGTCAGGGGAGATTGCGAGTAGGTCTGCTGAAACCACGCGGGCGTCTCCGCCGCCTGACGTCTGGTTTGCACTAGAGCATCTACCTTCTTGCGGAATGCAGGGTCGGCTAATATGTGCTGGAGTTTTTCCCGCGAGACAGTCTGGAGAACAACCCAGGGATTTTGGGTGAGTTCCCAAAGATCAGGATCAAGCTGCCGCCACACGTCGTCGGCGTAATGATTCCAGGACCAGCGCATGTCCAGGGCAAGCTCGGCCAGGGGACCGAATCCATCGACTTCCGTGGGTAGAAAACAGTACATCGAGTTGCTGACACGCGTTTGTTTGCTCATGGTCTTTCCTTCACCTTTGTCTTGGCCGGGGACCTTACTTGCTGCGTCGCCGGTTTGGCCGGCTTTCCCGCAAACGGGCTCACTTGCATGGCACTTCCCTCACCTGCCGTGGCGACGTTTTCGCCAAGGTCTCCATCAGCTTGTCGAACGGCTTGTTGGACGGGTTTTTCCGAGAATCCTTTACTTCATTTTCTCGATTTCTTCTTCTACTTCATCTGCCCCCTCGGCATAAAACTTTTCTTCATCGGGGGCAAGCGCGCGGAGCAATCTCAGAAACTCTCCAGCGTGTACGCGTTCCTCATCCGCTATGTCCTTGAGCACTTCCACGGCGAGCTTGTTGTCGGTTGACTCGGCAAGCTGCATGTACAACTGAATCGCTTCGTACTCTGCGGCGACCATGAAACGAATTGCTCTGACGAGTTCCGCATCCGTGAGCTTCCTGTCGTTTGCCAACCCTGAAAAGGGCGATCCGAACTCTGGCATGTTTATTATCCTTTCTTACTTTTTTTCGGGCTTCCGCCTAACACTAACCTTTTATACGTCCAGTATGGTGTTGCGCCAAGGTCTCCATCAGCTTGTCGAACGGCTTGTTGAATTTCTCGACGCCTTCGTCCTCAAGCTGCTGCGTCACCTCGTCGATGCTGATGCCGAGTTCCGACAATCGCGCCAAAGACCATCCGGCTCGCTCGACATCTTGCTCCAAGCGGGCCTTCGGATCGCCGTGGTCGCGGTAAGCATCGAGGGTTTCGAGCGGGACCGTGTTGACCGTGTCCGGTCCGATGAGCGATTCAATATATTTCACGTCGCTGTAATCGGGATTCTTGGTGCCCGTGCTGGCCCAGAGCAGCCGCTGTGCACGAGCACCCTTGTCGGCAAGTTTCTTAAACCGAGCGCTGCCGAAGATATCCTTGTAGATCTGATAGGCCATCTTCGCGCTGGCGACGGCAACTTGCCCGTGCACTTGTTTCGCGATGTCTGCCTCCCAGCCGCCTTGCGCGATGTGTTTTTCCAGCAGCGGATCCACCAGCGCATCAATGCGGCTCACAAAGAAACTGGCCACCGAGGCCACATTCTTCACGGGCTTTCCTTGGGCTGCCTGCGCTTCGATACCGGCAATGTAAGCGTCCGCCACCTGTCGATAACGCGGCAACCCGAAGAGCAACGTCACATTGACGTTGATTCCTTCGCTGATGAGTTGTTGGATGGCAGGCAGCCCATCGGCCGTCGCCGGGACCTTGATAAAGACGTTCGGCCGGTCGAGCGCGGTCCACAATCGGCGGGCTTCCTTAATCGTTCCTGTGGTATCGTGCGCCAGGTGTGGATTAACCTCCAGACTCACATATCCATCCTTGCCGTCTGTCTTGTCATACACAGGCCGAAAGTTGTCAGCCGCACTTTGTACGTCTCCCTGACTCAGGGCTTCGTAGATTTCCGTGACGCCTTTTCCATCAAGGACCATGGCCCGAATGTCCTCGTCATAATCATGGCTCTCCACTATCGCCTTTTCAAAGATGGATGGATTCGAGGTCATCCCGCGCAGCCCATCCTCCTCGATCAATCGCCTGAGTTTGCCACTGACCATCAGATTGCGTCGGATGTAGTCCAGCCAGATGGACTGGCCGAGCGCTGCCAATTCTTTCAAAGGATTGTCTTTCATCAGAGTGCCTTCTGGGTTTCGAGTTCCGCCACTGTGCTTTGTTAGTTTTACGCGATTGTGTTAGCGGCCTCTCGTAGGATTCGGGCGATATGCTCGATCGCCTTATTATCTTCTTCCGATAATGCTGGATGCAGTGTCGTCTCAATGCCGCAGGCTCCCAGAGTGCTTCCTTGGTAATTTTACACCCCCCGTCAAGCGGATGTGGCCGGAGGGGATGAAGCAGTTTTTTAATGATTGCCCAGTGCCACCACTCCTCCCAGATTCATCGTGTCGAGGATCAAGCTTGGCAACAAGATTAGCGAGCCGCCAACCCCGTATCCCTTCATAAAGGATGTTCATCGCACGGTATAGGAGAGCGGCCTCCGAGGCGATCCCCGGAGGCCGCTTCTTTCATCATGTCGCTGCTATTGGTTGTATGGGTGGTCAGTCGCGCCGCTTTCCGACGCTTGCTGCTCATGATCCTATTTTTCCATCATCTGCATCATGGGGCACATCATTTGTCCCTTCATACTGCCTTTGGCCTGGCCCATTTTCTCCATCAACTGTTGGTGCATCTCCATCATGGTCTTCGGCAGTTTCTCCAAAGGTTGGAGTTTTGCCTTCTGTTCGTCAGTCAGCGTTTTCTCGGCTTGCTGTCGTGCCTGAGCGATAATTGCTTGAAGACTTTTCGTTTGCTCATCGCTCAGCTTGAGTTGGTCCTTTAGCCCAAGCAGAGCGGCGGGATCGTTGGAAGTCACCTCCATGTTCATCATCATCCGGCACCGCATCTTCATCGGCTCGGACATCTTCATCGCTTCCATGCCACCCATCATGCCCTGCTTCATGTCGCCTTGCATCATGCCCGGCTGGGAAGGTTGATCGGTCTTCTGTCCCAAGTCGCTTTGGGGCTTCGACTGATCTTGGCCGACGGCCTTCTCCACAGCGCTAGGCAGCACGATTGCCGTCACGATCGCAAGTACCGCCACAAATAAGAGAGTGAAAGTTCTGTTCATCGCAACATCTCCTTTTCAAAGTATTTTGGTGGAGCCACGGGGTTACGCCACCTTGCAGCTCCACGCAATAAAACAACCTCGGAAAATTGTAACTGTCCATGGGACAAAAACCATTTTAAAAAATAGGGCTTTTTCTCCTGTGGCTTCCGAAAAAACAGAGTGGAAAACGGCATCAAAAACACCAAATAACACAACATGTTGTAGTCGTTGCTTCATTGACATCCTATTAGACCCGTAGGATTCTCCTTCAGAAACTGGAGGCGAAGTGTTAGCAGACATGCGCAACAGTTTTTGTGGCATCGGTCTGTGCAACAATACTCTTTGCTTTCGCCACGTCTTCAGGCGTTCCGTGAGCGACGAGGACCAAATTACCCGCTTTGACGGCTGTCTCGTATTCAACCACGCTATCCTTGGGGATGCCCAGGCTGTAAAGTCCCGCGCCGAGCGCGCTTAGTCCACCGACGAGCGCGGCATTTTCTAACGCGCCAATGATCGCGGCTGCCAGCGGCCCGGCAACCAATAGCGGCCCGATGCCGGGCACCCAGAAGAACGCGGAACCGAACAGCAGCCCCCAGAAGCCGCCCCAGAACGCCCCCAGTTTACCCCAGTACATCATGCGGTCGCCGGTGTTGTAGTAGCCGACGACATGCTCGTCGGTGTGATAATCCTTGCCGACGATCGACAGCTTCTTCATGTCGAAGCCGCTCTTTTGGAGTTTGCGAACTGCATCTTCAGCTTTGTCGTGAGATGCAAAGACAGCGACCACGGAGTTCTTGTTAGACATAATCTGGTTTCCTATTTGTTAAGGTTAAGGAGTCTGAAAATCGTTCCTCGTGGGATGACGAGTGAGTATTGCTCGTGACCAACATTCCAGGTGACCGTTTTGCTCCCACCTACCCCAAATCCGATTGAAGCTGATTCGAGATGTCCGCACCGACAGGGACCTAGCACTGACGGTTGAATCGAACTTGTCCATCACACTCTTCCCCAGTAGTTGCGAACGTCCCACGCCACCGAAAACAAAAAAAGCCGACGTGACCGAATACCCAGCGGTATTCAACCACGTCGGCTTACTCGTCAACGAGCCTCCCGCGCAAGCGAATTGCTCTTCATCTAGTCATCCGACGAATTCATCGCAAGTATTATATGGCGATGAACGGTGGATGCAAGGGGCGATGTTGTAAGCTGTTGATTATTATATGGTTGCGTTGCCTTGCCAATGGCCGCACCGAGGCCCGTTATCCGCACCCGCAGATCGACCCCCCGGGCGACGCCGTCGAAGATCGGCTCGATCAGTGTCCGGGCCTTGATCCGCTGAAGCTGCCGCTCTGCATGCACAAGATTCAGTTGTGTCATGGCGTCGGACGTGCGTGTCATGGAATTTGGCATAGGATCCTCCATTGCACTTCATTTCTTAATAGTTCAAAGTAAGAGTAGATTACTATTCCAACCTGCGTTCTTCCATTAGTTTTAGCAACACCTCACCATGACATGGCAACGGGGCACGGTAACATCCGAGGACCTTGCCTAACAATTCCGGCAGATCAGCCAACAGATCGGGCCGTTGCCGAATATAGGTCTCATACATCACAATGGCTTGTTCACGGGAACATTTGTTGCTAATTGCAAAAGGATTTCCCCACTTCGATCCACGGCCAATAAATACATCAAACTGATCGGTCTTATGTATGTTGACGATTCGATTCATGTGTAGATTTTCCACGGTTGGTCGAGCAGATGGCTGCATCGCCAATGAAAAGAACGAATAACTGTCTTTAGATTAAGCCTTGAGATAAATATATTTTCATTCAGTTGACTCCATCATTTTTCTTAATTTATCTTTAGCCCGACTAACGTGAGACCAAAGAGTTCCAATTTGCATGTTCAATTGCTCGGCAGCCTTCTCATAGCCGAGATCACCGAAAAAGATAGCCTTTATTGCAGCCTGCTCGACAGGTGACAGCCGCTCGATGTTATTCAGGAGGCGTTTTATATCTTCGTTTTTGCAGGCAGTTTCCTCGACCTGCTGAACGTTGCCGTCAGTATGATCGTACCCGCCGATGTGATCGGGTTTGGTATCGATGGACATTGCACGGCGTTTGATGCGATCGCGCTCCCAATCATTGGCAAAGTCAGTGGCGATTTTATAGAGGAAAGAGCGAATTTGTCGGATAGTTCCCTCATACGTGACCAGTCTCATAAGAGTTTGCTGTACAATGTCCTCTGCTGCGTGTTCATTGCCGGTTAGTTTAATTGCATAATTACGCAGTTCAGAGCCATAACGATGATAGATATCCTCAAAAGTCTCACGGTTGATATTATTAATGTCGTGCATAACAGCACCTTTTTTCGGATATATAGGTTATATGAACGCCGACATGTTAAGTGTTTCATGCCAGCGCGCATGTTAAGAAGTCGGAATACAGGGATCGATCGAATAGAGATAACGTTGCCAAAAGTAAGAGCGTTATCTTGACGCGATTGCTTTCGACATCGCTACGTCAAAAATAAGTTGAGAAGAGGTCCGTCTCTGCACCACACGCGATGATGGTTAGAGTCGTGCAAGGATGCTACGGCATTGGTGCTATTGACAGACATGGGACGAGGAGAAGAAAAACGATAGCCTCTCTTAAAACACTATCTTTTTTCCGAGACGCTCGGCTAATTTGCCAAACATTTTGCGGAGTAAAGAGAAATTTAATCTACAGCTTGTCGATATTCTTATTAACCTAAGCCAATGGTAGTCAGATCATTTCGACCACTGTTTTCACAATTGCAATTACCATTCAACACCCCGCCGGTCTGGGCATTCAATTACGGATCAGCCCAGCCGGTTACCAATTCATGCCCTATTTTCCGCTAGAATCGTCGTTTCTGGTTGATCTGCCAAATTACATCTGGAAGTGTCGGAATCGATCTGCCCAATCTGCGTCAGTGGGAGTGTTGCTCGAAACATAGTGTCATGCTTAGCACGAACCGACGATGAAAATTTCGTTGTTGGTCTGCCCAGCTGACATAAGACGAGAAGAGTAAAAAAGAGACCCCAAGAAACACTACATAGGTGATGGCGTATTATAGCTGCGTGTTGATTAGCACTAACTTGGCAGACAGGACCAAGAAAGTAATAAAAAAGTAAAAAAAGGAACAAAAAAATAGATGATAAAAACGGGCGTCGCCGACGCCCGATATAGGACATTAGAGGGGCCTAGCGGGGCCTCACGAGAAACCAACATTTTAGTATCTAACTAGTTGGCAATTAAGAAGTTGCTTCTATTTTACCTATATTTCTTAAATTCCCTGTATATCCCATCATTACAATTAAGAGTCAGATGCTCTGACCGATTGAGCTAAGGAGGCTTGTCTGAAATTCCTTCAAAACAAAGAATTCTACAATTATAGATAAAATGTGCAAGTATACCTTGGTAGTTAGTTTACAGTTTTCAGTAATCAGTTTTCTGCTGGCGGCCGTTGCAGAGATGTCACCGGCCATTTAATGATTTGGCATTGTTGATAGTTTTGGTAAAAAATCAATTAAAAAGTTGTTTTTGAATAATTTTATCATTAAATCTTGATTCGGAATATCTACGTTTTATAAAACTACCAAATAATGGGACAGCAAAACAATATTTACCAAAGCGATTCTTATAGATCAATCCTTTATCGATCAAACGCGGCAGCATTTGGCTGATATCACCCGTAGAAAATGCTTTAACATTAAGGTTATGTGAAATATCAACAATCTCACTTATGGAGAATTCTTCTTCAGCATGTTCAAGGTGGGAAATGCAAAATAGCAATTCTCTTTGACGATCAGTAACATTTTCCCATCTCCCTGCAAAAAAATCAGAATCTAATTTTCTGATTATTGCATCCATAGGAATGGTAAGATCACCTGGATTAGATATTACATAGTCCAATGTTTCTCGGCAAATAAATTGGATAAAATAAGGGTATCCGTCGGACACTTTGACAATATGATCGACTGCCTCAGTAGTAAATTTCCATCTGCTATTTTCCAGAGGTTTTGTTATTGCCTCTAGTGATGCATTTTCAGTAAGTCGTCCTATCTCTTGTATTGCAAACATTCGCTCGGCATAAGTACGAGATTCAACAAGCTTGGGAAATAAAGTTGGAAGACCAGTAAGTTGCAATAGAAATCTAATGCCTTTTCGCTGTATAGACTGAAATGTTTCTAATAGAACGGCAAGAGGATATTGTTCTTTCGCATCTCTATCTTCAACAACCTGTGCTTCATCATAGGCAAATACTATACCTTTTGTTCCCCTTTTATTTGCAACATCCCACACAAATTGTAAGGTAGCTTTTAGTTTATCGACAATAAGTCCAGGTTGATTTTGAAAGTAAGTCATTAAAAAATCGAAAGTCAATGATTGAGTATTATTTTGGCCTATATCAAATCCAATCGTTTCATTAGATGTACTGATCGATAAACTTGATGAAAAAATTGTTAAGTCGGTGAGTAGCCGGATACAGAGATTTTGTTCACTTAAAAAAGTAGTTTCAGAGAAGTCTGATCCAACCCATATCCAACCTTCTTTTTGAGCTGTTGGCTTATATTTATCTTCTAGTAATACTGTCTTACCAGTCCCTCTGAGACCGGTAAGAATGACGTTTGTCATTATTTGCTGTTGTTGTAGAAATTTTCGAAAATTCTCAACTTCAACTTCACGTCCTGCTAGATAAGGTGGGGAATGCCCAGCACCAGGGGTGTAGGGATTGACTTCTTTTCTATTAGTCATTTGTTATACCTATAATTCTTATGAATAACCATGCTTAAACATAATATTATTACATTGCATAATATTATGTCAATAGATAATTCGTGATAAAATTTAAAAAATGAATATAAGTTCTTTAAAGAATTGAACTTATGACTGCAATATTTTATTATCGCAAGCTATATAACTCTTTAGACGGGTGCAAAGACCTCAAATCTGCCCTGCTTCTGAACTCAATTTAGAAGCCTCAATATCCAGTCCCTAACCCGAGGTTACTACAGCCCTACTATGCTGTAACCGCAATCTACATGGATGGTTTCGCCGGTCACGCCGGCCGAGAGATCGCTTAACAGGTACAGGGCCGTTGTGCCGAGTTCTTTGGGTTCGACGTTGCGTGCCAACGGGGATTTTTGGACGGCGTGCTCGCGCAATTCGTCGAAGCCCGCAATGCCCGCTGCGCTTAGCGTGCGCATGGGGCCGGCGCTTAAGCAATTCACGCGGATGTTTTGCCGGCCCAGGTCCCAGGCAAGATATCGCGCGCTGTGTTCCAGGGCGGCCTTGCATACGCCCATCACGTTGTAGCCGGGCATGACTTTTTCGCCGCCGTAATAGCTGATGGTGATAATCGCGCCGCCTTCGGTCATTAGCGCGGCGGCCGCCCGGCTGACGGCCAATAAACTGTAAACGCTGATATCCATGGCCAGGCGCCATCCTTCGCGGCTCATTTCGACGTAGGGATTGCGCAACTCCTGCGGCGGGGCAAAGGCAATGGAATGTACCAGGAAATGTATTTTGCCGTAGGTATCTTTAACCGTCTGAAACAGGCGCGCAACGTCTTCGTCTTTTTGCACGTCGCAGGGCAGGAGGATTTTGGGCTGATGCGGTTCGAGCAGTTGACCAATGCGCCGCTGGCCGGACGGACTGGGCCAATGACTGAATGCCAACTCCGCCCCCTCGGCATACAACGCCTGGCTTATGGCCCAGGCGATACTGTGGTCGTTGGCCACGCCCATTATCACCCCGATTTTGCCGTCGAAAATGCCCATGGGTAAGGGAACAGGGGTCAGGGAAAAGGAATTAAACAGGGCAGGAGGTTTTTCGGCCAACCGCCCTCACCCTAACCCTCTCCCAAAAGGAGAGGGGACTAATTTGCAAAACTCCAGTAATAACAATACAACGAATTATATATTGCGAGTCAATCGCTTGCCGGGACCTCTCCGGCCAGCAGGGCATACTCGTCCAGGGGCGTCATATCGCCGGACAGAATCTGTTCGCAATTCATGTGCAACACGGGCAACTCGCGCTGCAGGAAACGCCGGGCAAGGCGTTTTTTGCGATCGTTTACCGCGCCCTGGCCCAACAGCAGGTGACCGGCCACGATAACGATGGCCGAATCGACCAGCCGCCGACCGGACAGGTCGAGATACGACGTACCACGGGTTTTTACAAACTGCATGATCTCGAGAAGGCGCTGTCTGGCCTGGACGAGTTTCTGTTTGAGTTCCAAAAGCAGCGGATCGTCGTATTGTTTGTTTTCATGCGTTTCGACCCAGGTTTCCAGTGCGCCGGACGATACGCCGCGCACGGCCGCCACGACTTGCAGTTGGCTGGTGCCCTCGTAGATGGTGGTGATGCGGGCGTCGCGCATATACCGTTCGGCGGCATAATCTTTGATGTAACCCGACCCGCCGAGGACTTGGATTGCGTCGTTGGCCGCCTTGTTGCACATTTCCGAGCAATAGTATTTGCTCATCGGCGTTAACATGCCGTTCAGACGCTTTAGCGAGCGGGAGAGTTGTTTGCGGCGTTTTTCCTCGTCTTTGTCGGCGCACAGGCCGGTCTCCAGCACGCGCAGGTTGTTATTCTCCTGATCGCATCCGCGCGAGGTTTCGTAAGTCAGCGCCCGGGCCGCCTCGATGGAGATTTTCATGTCTGTGACCAGTTCGGCCACGGCGGGCAAGCGCTCGATCGGTCCGCCGAACTGCCGGCGGGTGTGGGCGTAAGTCCGCGCCAGCCGGTACGCCGCCTCGGCCACGCCCAACGACTGTGCCGCGATGCCCACCCTGGCGCCGTTCATCAGCGCAATCACGTAAGTGATCAATCCCCGTTGGCGTTCGCCAACCAATAGCGCCGGGCAATTATCGAACACCAGTTCGCAGGTGGGCGATCCGTGGATTCCCAGCTTGCTCTCCAAGTGCCGGACTTTTACTTTTTCCGAGCGTTCGGCATAGAACAGGCTCAGGCCGCGGCCGTCGGAAATTTCCGGTTCGCTGCGGGCCAGGACCAGCAGGATATCGCCGCAGCCGTTGGTGATGAATCGTTTCACGCCGTCGAGAAACCAGTTGCCCTGCCCGTCTTGATACGCCCGCAGGCGAACGGCCTGAAGATCGCTGCCGGCGTCGGGTTCGGTGAGCACCATGGCCCCGGTGACTTCGCCGCGGCAGAATCGAGGCAGCGACATGTCCTTGATCTTATCGTCGGCAAAGGCGTAGATCGTTTCGGCTATGCCTTGCAGCCCGAAAAGGTTCATCAGCGAGGCGTCGGCCCGGCTGATGATCTCCACCGCCATGGTGTAGATCAGATTCGGGCAATTTATTCCGCCGTACTTTCGGGGCAAGGTGAAGCCCATCACGTCGGCCTGAATAAGCCGCTTGAGATTCTGCTGCACAAGCGGGTGCAGCGTTACCGTGCCGTCCTCGTTCAGCGTGTTGCCTTCGTGGTCGATCTGTTCGGCATTGGGCGCGATCATGTTTCCGGCCACGTCGCCGACGATCTCCAA
>JBEKFZ010000003.1:0-101850 GCA_050013075.1 Thermoguttaceae bacterium
CGCTGCCAGTTGCCGACGCCTGCCGCGAAAAATTCGCGCCCTCGTCAATCAACTGCTCGGCCTTGCAAATTAATGTGATCATTTTTTAGGAAAGTGCAGCTAGTGGAAAAAGAACCTGAATAATGCGTGGCACGGGCGTCTTGCCCGTGCTTTTCTCTCGGAAGCACTATCAATGCCGCCAATTTATTCTATTGATAAATGAATTATCTCACAATTAGCTTCATTGGGGGGGCCGAGATTGTTTGGGTATGATTAATGATTCGTTAAAACAAAGTTTTAGTGCGGTTTTTCGGGTGATTCAGCAGTTATGATGAAAAGGGCGACAGTCGTGAAACGCCTGGCTATTGGGTCTCAAAAAAAGAATGTCGCATAAAAAGTCAGAGCCGGGGCGTGTCGCCCCGGTAATTCCGCACCCGACACGGCCCGGCTCTGAGTTAAAAACACGACATTCATGTCTGGTGTTCGACGCCGGCTGCTTCTTTCGGGCAACCCGCGCATAAACAAGCCCTGTCGGAACGGCCCGGCAGGGCTTTGGAATATTCAGGTTTTGCGCTGAAGCACAGCTTTAGCGACGACGCCAGGCATACGCCAACATGCCCATAGCGCCCATGACCAGCAGCACGAGAGTTCCCGGTTCGGGAACGGGGTTGAAGTCGTAAGTCACACTAACGTTTGCCGTCCCAGTTGTACTCATAAACGTAGAAGTATTTGAAGGGCCCGATAATGCACCATATGCCGAACCGTCGACGATAAAATCCACATTTCCCGTACCCATGAATTGTGCCAGATCAGCCGCCAAGGAATAGTTAATTACCTGGCTGTCCGTAGTATTAACATAGGTTGCCGAAAATCCGGAAGTGCCGGTATAATCGGTTATGCCATCATAGGCGGTCAGATTGAGGGGATAGTCGTTTAAAACATTCCACGACACATTAGTTAGAGTTTGGCTGTTCAATGTCATGCCAAGCTGTCCATTTGTAGTGTTGGTGCCCCAATATGTACTTAAATAACGGTTGGTAATTGCACTGGTTGGATTCGTATTTTCCAAACCCAGCTTGCCTAATGTGTTTACAGACGCCGTCACGGAAACGCTGTTGAGCGTTCCAAGTGCCGTGTCGAATTGTGGTACCGACAGGCTTTTATTATTGATATTAAAAGTACTAGATAAATTGTTCAAATAGGTTAGCAACTCCGCATTAGCCACCTCGGCGATAAGCATCAACACCGCCACACCCGCAACAGCAATCATCGTACGTTTCATTTTCAGAATCCTTTAACCTGTTGGTTCCGTTAGTGTAGTAGATTTCAAAAGTTAGACATTCATACCGTTATTCAACTTCAGCAACCTGTCTCGTATTGGGTTGTCAAGGGTAAATAATCATTGCTGTCCTGGACGAACGATCCGAGACCCAATCCCCACACTCGGTTCGTCTTGATATTGCCTCCTTTTGCAGTTGATACGTAATGGTTTCAAGCTGGAGCTCAAGACAGTTTGTTTCGTTCTTGGCCCAAATTGATTCTTTCTACTCCCAAGCGGGAGTCTCAATGTCGCTAGTTTGACATGTGTCTTCCGCTTTGTCTGGGGCCGATCTGGGGCCGATATGGCACCTTATGGGGGACGAATAAGATCGATGGCGGCCGGATGCACGCGAAAAGAGTTTGCCGCGGACATCCTGAGTCCTTTGTCCGGCAAGCAAGTATGAGGCCATTTATGCGGCGCGGCGCAGATTCTTTTTTCCGGCATCTGATGGAATGGCAAGAGCGGCCACGTCCACATATTCCCAGCATACCCCCTCGCCGGTGCCATCGCCCCGGAAACGGATGACCCGATCCTTATGGTGGCGGTTGAGACGCTTGATGGAGTCGTGCAACCGGCACTTCGGCTCGATGTCGTCGAGTGGCGGAAGAGGGTCGTCGATGCGATGAGGCCAGCCATCCTCCTGGAAGGCCGACAAAATGGCCTCTTGATTGCGGGAGGGGACTCGGTACTCCTTGATCACGCATTGACCCACGCGCAGCACTCGATACTCGGCATCCCATTGCGGCGGGGGCGTCGTATCAGATTTTGCAATTTGTAGTTGTGATATGGAGAGGATCATCTTCGAAACCTGCTCAACTTAGGCCATGTCAATGGCAATAGGCAATCGATTATGTACAAATGGAAAATACCCAGCCCAAGAAAGGCTCGCGGCAAATTGAAGTCTTGCACGGCGAGCAACGGGGCTAGATATACTGTCACTGCCTCATCATGGTCCAAGGGTATGTCACCAGATAGAAGATGTCAGAATATCATACCATGGTGTATTTTGCAAGGGGCTGAGCAACCCTCGAACCGAGGAATTTCAGCCTATTTGCCCTCGCACCCCCCGAAACAAGCGAGAGTAACCTGTTTGCTATCCTTCGCTTGCGCTTCGGGCTAATGTAAATTCCCGAATAATCCTGGTTAAGTGGAAATGGCAACCGCCTTGAAAGCCTTGACTCATCAATGCCAAAATATGATAATAATTACGTTTGAATGGACTGAATCCGCGTTTTATTATTATTTACAGCAGACCCCGCCTTGAGATTCGTCAAAACCGCTTTAGTTTTGATTATCGCGGCCCAATTCGCGTTTATCGCGATGGTGGGCGAGGGTTTGCACTTTTTGCCCGGCCTGGGCCATTCCTGCGATTCTTTTTGCGAATGTCATTTCTCATGCCATTCCGCCGCCGACCGTGATTTTTCTGTTGTCGGTCATCTTCTTGCTGTTTTTAATACAGTCCACAAACCCAATGACGTGCACAACCCGGCCGATTGTCCGGTGTGCCAGTATTTCGCACAGGTTAAACATCTTGTTTTGGCGTTTAACGCGGAGACTGACTGTCTCGTTGTTATCGAAAGGATTGAGGCTGGTTCTTCCCTTCTTCAAAGCCGTTGTGAACCGGCATATCATTCTCGGGCGCCTCCTTCTTGCCCGTTCATGGCTTAATGGATGCCCGTTTTTAATTCGACGTTCTTCGGTTAGCGGCCCGGCTTAGTTGTTGTGCATGCGGCTAACCGGATTGGATTGTCGGGTATTTGTAAACTCATTTGTCCTCTATTACGTTAAAGGATTGCTATATGCGCCGCCATTCTGGTTTTACGCTTGTGGAACTGCTGGTTGTGATCGCCATCATCGGCATTTTGACCGCCTTGCTGTTGCCTGCGATTCAGGCCGCCCGGGAATCCGCCCGTCGCATAACCTGCTGCAATAATCTGAAACAAATCGGCCTGGCGTTGAATTTGTATTACAACACCAATAACAAACTGCCGCCGGGTTGGACTGCTTATGATCCGCAAACTCATCTGCCATATCCGCTGGGCGAACCCGGCTGGGGTTGGGCCTCTAGAATCCTGCCCTTCATGGAATTAAACTACCTTGCCAAAAACGTGATTCACTATACCCTGCCCATTGCCGATCCGACCAATCAAGTCGCCCGGCTCACGCCGATTCCCGAATTCCGCTGCCCTTCCGACGCCCTGAACCAAAAGACCTTTGTGGACCCGGACGATCCCGCGCAGACTGAAATGGCCGTGGGGAATTACGTGGGCGTGTTCGGCACGCAAAACATACACGAGGCCGAATCAATGCCCGTGGGACAGCAGTGTGTAAGCGACGGCGTTTTCTACCATAACAGCGCCGTTACTTATAAAGACATCAAGGACGGAACCAGCCATACCTTTGCCGTTGGTGAACGTAGTTTAATACTTGTTCCACCACAACCGGGCATGGATTTGGGATTGTCGACCTGGGTAGGCGCGCCCCCGAACGATCGTTGCGGCCCGGGCATGGTCCTGGGCACCGGCGCTTACACCCCTAATACGCGCCAAGATGACCTCCACAATTTTTCCAGCCACCATCCCACCGGAACGAATTTCGCCTCGGTCGACGGCTCGGTCCGGTTTATAAGTCAAGACCTGGACGATCAATTCTTCCGCGCCCTTTGCACCCGTGCCGCCGCCGACTGCATCGGCGACGCATTAAGAGGGCAATAAGATTTAGAATATAGTCAATGGTTCAAAAATATATGCGTCGCACGTCATAGTGCTATCTAAGTGAAAGTAGGGTGTGCGAAGCACACCGAATATGGGCAATGCTTTAAAGATGGGTGCGTTTCACGCACCCTACCGCAGCGGTGCGGGATCGCGGTTGACCATTTGACTCTGATCCGAGGCGGCGGCCGGGACGCCCGGGGTCGTGGGCGCGGCAGGCGCGGCGGAAACCACGGACGGATTCACGGCGGCTTGCAAGGCCGAGATCCGCGAGGCGATTTGAGGTTGTTGGCTGTTGTACCAGTACGAGCGCTGGTAATTGGCCAGGGCCTGGGCCGAGTCGCCGGTGTCTTCGCGGATCTTGCCTAATGCCGCTAATGCCCGGGAATTGTCGGGTTGGATGGTCAGGGCTTCGATCAGGTGTTCTTTTGCCGAGTTACGATCGCCGAACTCCTCGCAAAGCCTGGCCAATTCGATTTTGGCGTCGGCCGAGGTCGGCTGCTGGCTTACCCAACCTTCGACGAGGCGAAATGCCTCCTGCGAGCGCCCCTGCTCGGCCAGCAGGACCGCCAGGCCGCGATAGCAATCAACGTGGTTGTTATTGCGGTCCAAGCAAAGATTGTAATACGTTTCCGCCTTTCCCAGATCGCCCTGGGAATTATTCATTTTCCCCAGGCAATGGTACGTGGCGGCCAGATTGTAATAAGCGTCGGCGTTCGTGGGATCGTCGTAGGACGCCTCCTGGAATTGCCGCAGGGCTTGATCGTATTGCGATTGTTGGAATAGGCGCACGCCATCGGCGTTTCGTCCCGAGGCAGTGATGCCTCCGCAACCGGTAAACATAAGCGACGTTCCGGCCAGAATGAGCAATGCTCCGGCCGGCAATCGCCATTTGCCCGTTTTCCAGGCAGCGGGACAAGCACCCGTCCTGTTCCGCATTCGAGCTGCTAAGGTGATTGTATTCACGTCGTTTGCACCTTGCGTTGACTTAAGATTCGGACTGAAAAGATCTACCGCCCATAGCGGCGCATGCGGTGCCGCTGCGCAGTAACAGGGTGTGCAAGGATATCCATCTGCCCGGCGGCTTGCAATACGGAAATTTCCTTAAAAAGCCGCCAGCTAGCAAAGCTATCACTCGTTTATAACACAGCCAGCGGCGGTGTAATATCAGGAAAAAGCGTGGGTTCTGTAATGTGGGGCACAACTAGGGCGGCGCGTTTTTCGTAACCTAGTTTTTGCAAAACCTCCAGCACCTCGCTGCAAGTGGGAAACATTCGTCCGCTGGTCCGCTTGTACTCTTCCATGGCGTTCATGAACTCGATTTCCGCGAGTGTATAGTCGCGCTCGCAAGTGGTCGGATCGATTTGCCGCCGCCGATTTACTTTCGCCCTCCGCTGGCAGGTGCGGTGTTCCACGGCAACCGGGATGTTCTTCTGCCGGCGGTCCGTGCCGCCGCGGCGATCCGGTTGTTGGCCGTTGCGGCGGTTCAGGCTCACCGTATTATTACAATCCTTGATCCGGCCGTGTTCCGCATGGGGCTTTGCAAGCTTTTGCTCGGTCGCCGCCTTTTTGGCCTTGGTTGTTTTCACGGCTATTTTTTTGCTCTTCGCCACGGCTAAGACTCCGAGTATTTGATGACAATTCAACGAGAAATAATACATCAACGTTGCCAAAAGTCATCGAAAAAACAGTCAGGAAAAGTTGACTATTTAGGAAAAATGGGGTGTTGTAGCAATACTGCCGTATTGCACGGATATTAGCGGATACGCAATTTTTAGGACCGCGCAACTAATAAAGATTTCAACAACTGCCCGTAGAAACAGAAAAACTGGTATTACCTGTATAGAGAGCCTATAGCCTGCAGCCTATAACCTACGGCCTATAGTCTACAACCTATAGCCTGTTGGTAACGTCGCGGCAGATGTCGCGGAGTTCGGGCAAAGATACGTCTTCCAGCCGTTTACCGCGCCGATCGAGGCATTCGTTGATTTTAATCACGGTTTCCCGCAGAAAAGAATGCGAAGCGTTACTTCCACCCCAAAGAAGGAAGTTTTTTCCGCGAGTAACCAGGGTTTGCCCGTCATTATTATCGAAGGCCAGACCCAGCAAAGCGGCCGATTTTTTGGGTTCGTTGGGCGCTCTCACGGCGGGTTTCTTTGCAAATCGGTTGCGGAATTAAGGCTTTTTACGGTTGAAAAACTGCTTCAGCATGTCATCGGCCGCGCTTTTACTATCTTGGCTTACGGGTTTTTTCGGGCGTTTGAATTGGCCGGGTGTTTTTGGGGGGGGCTTTTCCTCTTTTTTCGGACCTTCCTCGGCCTCTTTATGAAGCATGTGAATGGTCGTGGTATCGGCCATTTTATGCCCGGTGGTATGCGTGTCTTTTATCGACAAAGTCTCGCTTGAGCGGGGCTGTTCGGCCGGCTCCGCTTCTCCGTCTTCCAGCCACCGGGTGATGTCGAGTTCGTCCTCTTTGGCGGCGGTGGTTTGAACCGTTCGTGCGGCGGCCTCTTGAATCGTGTGCACCTTGGGCTTGATCTTTCCGCCCACGCTGACGGCTAATTGAACTTCGAATTCCAGCACCCCGACCTTAAGCCGGTCGCCGTTTTTCAACTCGCGCTCGGTTGTGACTTGTTCGCCGTTGACAAACGTATGGTTGGTGCTTTTAAAGTCGACGACCGTGGCCCGGCCTTCTTGCAGGCGGATCGCACAATGCTTGCGGCTGACGCGATCGCTGGCCGGCCGCAAATGACAATCCTCGCTGCGGCCGATAAGGAACTCCGGCTCGGTGACGGGGATTTCCCGACCCTGATTTTTTCCGCCGATCACTACGAGTTTAACTTCCATTGCCTTACCTTCGTCCGCCGAATTCGCAAATGTTTCACTATGATTAAAACTAAAACCAAGATAGATTAAAAGCCCAAGTTACATTTATTGCATCGAATTCTCCGCATGGTTTGCCATAGTCCATTCCGCAAAAGTCCGCGGAATTTCGATACTCGCCCGCATCTTGATAGTAACAAGTTATTGGCAAACAGTCAAAATACTTTTACCTCATTGTGGGTAAACGGCGGCTTCGACATGCTCTATAAGGGGGGACGGATTGTAATATCGCACGTTTTTCTTTGTAAATTTTCGCGTCCGCGATGCTCGGTCCATTCACTTGAATTGTATTTTTCCCGTGCCAGGCCGAGCACCCGGAATTGCTCCGCGTCGGTCAGTATTCCCGGCTCAAGGTGCATCGGAAATACCTCTGAGAGTTTTGACGACCACCTTTGCACCAATTGATCGAATGATAGCGCGATTGCCGCTACTTCGGCAAGTCCCGGCAACTCGGGAGCGGCGCTGCAACGGGCCAAAAGAACGCTGCCGTGCTGCAAGACCGCCCCGCGGCGACGCCGCTGTGCGCTGCCGGCAATCTTCACCTCTGAAACGAGTACGTCCCCCGGCGATCGCCGCTGAAAACAAAGGAACGGTGCCCCGGGAGTCTTTTCCCGGCCTTTGTCCCGGCATAGCGAAGCACTTATTCCATGGCCGGAGAGCACCTCGATGAGTGCGGCGTGGACGGTTTCGTAGAGCATAAGATGTCTTACGGCCAAACGCTCGCCCGGTGGAACAGCAATGCTGTAAGTGACTTCGCGGTCGTGCACGATCGCGCCTCCGCCGGATGCGCGGCGCACCACGGGACAATTCAGGCTGGCGGAGTGTTGCCGGCGGTCGTCGTATTGCTGGAAGTATCCCAACGAGAGCGTCGGCCGCTGCCAACGATAAAATCGCAACGAAAATCCCCCGCCCTCAGCCGCCGATTCCAGCAGCGTTTCATCCACCGCCATGTTCCACGCGCCCGATGCCGGCGGATCAATGAATAAACGGCAGATCATAAAAAAAGGATGAATGATGAATTATGAATGATGAATAAAACCGCTTGCCGTTTCCCGCTGAATTTAAGCAACTCGAATAAGATTTAATGAAACCGCTTGCGGTTTCGCGAATACGTGCACATTCTAGTGGGCAGTAAACTGCCCACCCCTTATCGCCCACTGTCTCCCCACCCTACCCTTTCCACTTCAAAACCGGATTGCGGGCGGCCAGCACTTCGTCGGGTCGGCTGACGGGCGTGGTGTGCGGGGCCTCGTGAACCAGGTCGAATGGCTCCTCGGTTATGCGAAACAGGGCCTCGACAAAAGTGTCCAGCGTGGC
This sequence comes from Thermoguttaceae bacterium, assembly GCA_050013075.1. Lineage (GTDB taxonomy): Bacteria > Planctomycetota > Planctomycetia > Pirellulales > Thermoguttaceae > JBEKIK01. The sequence goes on from JBEKFZ010000003.1 coordinate 8,212, forward strand.
CCGGCTCTCGGTCTCCGTCGGCTCGATCATCAATGCCTCGCGCACAATCAGCGGGAAGTATACCGTGGGGGCGTGGAAACCGTAATCCAACAAACGTTTGGCAATGTCCAACGCGCTTATATTGCGATCGGCCTTGAGTTTCGCCGCCGTGGCCACGAACTCGTGCATGCACCGTTGGCCGTTGGGCACGGGCAGAAAATGCTTGATCTTCGCCAGCAGATAGTTGGCGTTGAGCACGGCGTTTTCGGCCACGCGCCGCAGCCCGTCCGGCCCGTGCGTGCGGATATAGCAGTACATGCGGATCAACACGCCCACGTTGCCGAAGAAACTCCGCACCCGGCCGATCGACTTGGGGCGATTGTAATCCAGGCGATAGGCGTTGCCCTCCTTGACCACGATGGGGACGGGCAGATAGGGCCTTAGTCGCTCGCTTACGGCGATCGGTCCCGCGCCCGGTCCGCCGCCGCCGTGCGGACCGCTGAAGGTTTTATGCGGATTAAAGTGCATCAAATCCGCGCCGAAATCGCCGGGCCGGGTGATGCCCAAAATGGCGTTCATATTCGCGCCATCAAGATACACCAGCCCGTGGGCGTCGTGGACCATTTTGGCGATTTGCGCGATCTGCCCGTCGAACAGCCCCAGCGTGTTCGGATTAGTGATCATGAACACGGCGGTCTTATCGTTGAGTTTACTTGCCAGATCGTCCAGATCGACCAGGCCCGCCGAGTTGCTCTTTACCGGAAGGACGTTAAAATTCGCCATGGCCGCGCTGGCCGGATTGGTGCCGTGGGCGGCGTCGGGAATAAGCACCGTGGTGCGTTTTTGGCCGATGTCGCGGAAATATGCCGCCGCAACCAAAAGCGCGGTCATTTCGCCGTGTGCCCCGGCCGCCGGTTGCAGCGTTACCGCCGGCAGCCCGGCGATCTCGGCCAGCATGTGCTGGCATTGGTGCAAGAGGAACAATAATCCTTGCACGGTCGAATCCGGCTGATACGGATGCAGATCGACCATGCCTGGCATGTTCGACAGCCGTTCATTCCGCTTGGGATTGTATTTCATCGTGCACGAACCAAGCGGGTAAAAATGCGTATCGACCGACATGTTATAAGTCGATAAATTCGTGAAATGCCGGATCACGTCCGGCTCGGAAAGCTCCGGAAGCGGCGGCTCCGAGGAAGCAATCGCCCTGGCGGGCAGCAATTTTTCCAACGGTTGTTCCGGCACGTCGCACTTAGGCAGCCACACCGCCCGGCAACCGGGTTTTGACATCTCGAACAGCAATTGCGTGGCTTTGGTGTTTCGCATAACAAAATTATCCAATTATCTTAACCAATCGATCGATTTCTTCCTTGGTGCGTTTTTCAGTGACCGCCACAAGCAGGCAGTCGGCCAGTTGTGGATACCATTGGCCAAGTGGCAGCCCCGGAAGAATGTATTCTTTTTGAGCGGATTGCAGCAGTTTTTCAACGTTGCCGCTATTTACGCGGACCACGAATTCCTTGAACGTCGGCCGGTTAAAGACCTTTGACAATTTCCCGCTGGCGGTCAATTGATTCAAGGCATAATTTGCCTTTTGCAGGCATAATTTGGCAACGTCTCGCATTCCTTGCGGCCCCATCAGGGAAAGATACACGGCCGCGCGAAGTGCGAACAAGGCTTGATTGGTGCAGATATTACTGGTGGCTTTTTCGCGGCGGATGTGTTGTTCCCGGGTTTGCAGCGTGAGCACCCAGCAGCGCCGGCCGCGCCGGTCGGTGGTTTGACCGACGAGGCGGCCGGGCATGCGGCGCACGAACTGTTCGCGGCAGGCGATGATGCCCAGGTACGGCCCGCCGTAGGCCATTGGGTTGCCCAGCGATTGCCCCTCGGCCACGCAGATGTCGGCCTCATACTGGCCTGGTCGCTTGAGCAATCCCAAACTTATGGGATCTACGGCGACAATAAACAGCGCCCCGGCCTTGTGGGCGATTTCTGCAAGCGTTTCGACTTCTTCCAGGCAGCCGAAAAAATTTGGATGCTGGACCAACACGCAGGCGGTTTCGGCATTGACGGCCGCTTCCAGATCGGCGGGCGAAACGGTTCCGTCTTTAGCGCCGACGGCGACTATCTCGGTGGAAAAATTGGCCAGATAGGTTTTCAGGATTTGGCGATACTCGGGATGTACGCTTTCGGCGACCACTACCCGGCCGCCGCGCCGCGTGGCGTCCAGGGCCATGAGCACCGCTTCGACCGCCGCGGTTCCGCCGTCGTACAGGCTCGAGTTCGACACGTCCATTGCGGTCAATTGCGCGATAAGCGTCTGATACTCGAACAGGGCTTGCAGGTTGCCTTGCGCGGCTTCGGCTTGATACGGAGTATAGGAAGTATAAAATTCGCCGCGCGAGGCGATTGCATCGATCGCGGCTGGGATGAAGTGATCGTAACTGCCGCCGCCCAGGAAGCATGGCGCGCACGCCGCCGACAGGTTTTGCCCAGAAAGCCCTGTGATATGGGCCGTAAGTTCCAATTCGCCCAGGGCCGGCGCCAGGCACAGTTCGCCCTTTAGCCGCAGTTCGGCCGGCACCATGGCGAACAGTTCATCCATCGATGCCGCGCCAATGGCTTCGAGCATCAATTTCTGATCGTCCAAGGTATTTGGAATGTAAGGCATGAGTATTTCCGAGGAATTAAGTTGGATGTTTTTAATTCATCCTTCATCCCTCATCCTTCATCCTTTTTTCAGTGTTGTTCTTCCCGGCATTGTTTTTGATATGCTGCGTAGTCGAGCAGATCGGCCAGTCCGGCTTCGTTGCTGATTTTGATCTTCACGAGCCAACCGGCCTGGTATGGATCCTTGGAAAGGGTTTCCAGGTTGTTGACCAGATCGGAGTTGACCTCCGTGACTTCGCCGTCCACTGGACTATTCAGATCGCTTACCGCCTTGACCGACTCGATTTCGCCGAATGGCTCGTCTGCGCGGACCTGGCTGCCGATCTCGGGCAAAGACATAAAGACCAGATCGGTCAAGACCTCGATGGCGAAAGCGGTGATTCCGACGGTGGCGATTTTTCCGCCGCTTGGGTCGGACTCGACGGCCGCCCATTCGTGTGTTTTGGTATACAGCAATTGCTGCGGATTCACTTTTTATTTCCTTTCTTGTTACGATTGTAAAAGGGAAGCGGGACAACGCGGGCGCGTGCAAGATGGCCTCGAATGTCGATCGTTAGTTCCCTGCCCGGTTCGGCGAATTCAGGAATAATATAGCCCATCGCAATCGGTTTTTGCAGGGTGGGCGAAAAGGTTCCGCTGGTTACCTCGCCTATGGGCCGCGAATCGGCCAAGATGGGACAGCCCTGCCGGGGCACGCGCCGCTCGGACAATTCCAGCCCGATGCGCGTCAAACGCAGCGGTTGTTTCTCGATTTTCAACAAGGCGTCCCGGCCGGGAAAATCGTAGCCCACCAAGTGGCAGGCATATCCCACGCCCGCCTGAAACGGATCGATCTCTTCGCTCAGTTCATGGCCGTAAAGCGGCATGCCGGCTTCCAGACGCAAGGTATCGCGGGCGCCAAGACCGGTGGGCACTATGCCCATGGACTCGCCGGCCTGAATCAATGCCTCCCAAATGCCCAAGGCGATGCCGGTACCCATGCTCAGCTCGAACCCGTCTTCGCCGGTATAGCCCGTGCGGCTGATAATGCCTCCCTGCCTTTGGGCTGCCGGGTGCAACAGCCGGACTAAATTTCCGCGATAGTATTTCATGCCGTATAGATCGACGTCGACAAAGGGTTGGAGCAAATCGATCGCCCGCGGACCTTGAATGGCGAACATCGCCCAAAGCCGGCTCACGTCGGTGAAAATTATTTCGTGGCCCGGCCGGTTTGCCCGCTCGGGCGGAAGATGTTGCCGTATCCAGCGGACGATTTTTTCATGATTCGAGGCATTTACCACCAAAAGGTAGAATGGCTGGCCGTATTCGTTGTGGTAGTAACCCACCAGCACGTCGTCGAGAATTCCGCCCTTTTCGTTGGTAACGAGCGAATAGCGAATTTGCCCGAAAACCAAGTCGGCGACCCGGCGGGTAAGCAATTCGGCCAAAAAAACCGCCGCGCCGGGGCCTTCGAACCTCAGCCGGCCCATGTGCGAGATGTCGGCCATGCCCGCGATGCCGCGAGTGGTTCGATGCTCTTGGATAATCGAGGTGAATTGAACCGGCATCATAAAACCGGCGAATTCCACCATCCTGCCGCCGTGCGAAACGTGCCAATCGTATAACGGAGTTTTGTTCATGTAGACAAACGTCCTTGTTTAGGTCCCAATAGATCGATGGCTGATTTCAAGCATCCTAATACTAGTCATGTATTCTTCGTTTTCTTCATTGGATGAAAAAGTATTTTAGCCTCAGGCGGAAATCAGACCAGGGGGCGGGAGAAAATCTTTTCTTCCGGGAAGAGTTGCCGCGAAACGGCCGGCTTTCGTTCTTTCAATTAAAAAAAGGCCATCTTTCCAGATGGCCTGGGGGATTTATGATGTTAAACATGCCGTTCAAGCGGCTGCTCTGCGCCGGCGCAGGAAAGATGTCAGCAATCCCGCCGCAGCCAGACCGGCTAAAGCGGCCGTTGAAGTCGGTTCGGGAACCGGATTGGATTCCAACGTGCCGTTTATATCGCCCGTGCCGGAGGCGTTAAAAGTACTCAGATAATTGCCGCTCGTGGTCACATTGGTCAATTTAGAACTGGAGATTACAAAGGAAATTTGATCTTGCGCGCTGAGGGTCAAATCGAAGGGAAGATTTTGGGCCACTAGGCTGTCGGCCAGGCCCCCGACGGTGATGTAAACTCCGGCGCCGCTATAATAAAGTGAGAGTTGATTAATATTTAAACTCAACAGCGGAGTGGTTTGTGATCCGTTGTTTTGCAGCAAGTCAAAACCGAATCCCGCGAAACCGTCGCCGGTACTGACCGGACCGCCGTTAATGGGTATGTTTTTAACGTTGTCAATCAGCAGGTCGGCGAAAATGTTGTCACTGGCGGTGAGACTGCCCACCCAAGCATCGTCTTTGAAAAAATCGATTGTCGTAAGCGGATCCGCCTCGGCGATATTGGCATTGCCGCCGGCTTTGGCCACGCTGTCGAAGATATCCGTGCCGTCGTACTTAAAATTCAGGCCGGTGATTTGAACCTGGATTTGTTCCGCAAAAGCCGGTGAAGCGATCAGACCGAGAATCAGAAAGAAACTTGACAAAATTCCACAAACAAGGTGCGTTCTCACGGTAATCCCCCAAAAAATAGGTGCACGTATCAATAGATGCGTAAATCTTCCGACAAAACACGGTTGCATACTCAATAGGTGAATAAAACGGGCGGCTTTCCGCTTTGCATTCGAGTGTTTAAATAACACCACTTGATATGGTCACTTATGCCGTCCTATCCCAAGCCCAGACACGTGGAAATAATCCTTTAAATGGATGCTTCCACTAGCCGAATAAAGCGAATTTCGGATGGCTTGGTTAACGCTGCCTCATTTGATTAGTAGGGTGAATAGATACTTTACCTACCTTCATGTTAATTAGAACAAGTTTTATGTCAACTTTTGTTGTAAAATTGTTCATTTTAGGTAAATTAAGCATTATGGGCAGGAAGGGCACTTATTTACACCTTTAAATACCATAAAAATACACATATTGTAGTACAATCATATAACACTATAGTTGTACATGTTCTCATAATCGTTCTATTTCAATAAACACCTGCTTACAAACCACTTGCGGTTTCGCAATACACTAAATCCGCCAACAAACCGCTTGCGGTTTCGCGATCCGCAAATAGTAGGGCTACTTTCTGAAATTATATCTTGCCTGTCCAATTATTTATTACGGGCGTTTAAAAGGATTCAGGCAAAGGACTTGGTGCAGATATTGCGGCGAATGCTTCTCGTGCTCCGGACGCTCATAATGCCACTTAGGACCGGTGGGCATCAGGCTGTCGCAATAGGGCCAAGGATCGAAAGGATTATGCCCCAATGCCTTTGTGAGCTTATTGGAATTCATCGAGACGTTCCCGGCTCGGGGTGGGATTGGCCCGGCTTCGCGCCGAGGAATACCCATCAGGCAATCGGCTGGATAACCGCCCACGCGATTGATGATCTGGGCAATTTGAAACAAACTCAGCCTCCGCGGTCCGCCGGCATGAAATAGTCCGCTCAGATTATTGGCCAGCATCTGCTGGTAAAGCAGATTCATGCAATCGGTGTAGGTGGGCGTGCGGATCTCGTCAAAATAAAGCGTGGCCGGGCGCGATTTTTTGAACCGCGACGCGATCCAATCGATGGCCCCGGCATGACCGTTTGCGCTTACGCCCATGGGCAGGGAAATCCGTAGAATGCAGGCCCTCGGATCGGCTGCAAGAACAATCTCATCGGCCGCCGCCATGGTTTTGCCGTAGACCGTAACCGGATCGGTTGGATCTTCCTCCACGTATCCCCCGTCGCGCAAGCCCGAAAAGACCAGATCGCAAGACAAGTGCACCAGGCGCAGGTTTCGCCCGGCGGTTTGTGAAAGAAGGTTTTTTACGCCCTCGACGTTGATTCGCCAGGCGATTTCCGGTGCGCATTCGCACTGTTTCAAGGCACAATTGCCGGCACAATCCAACACGGAGCGGAACTTATATTTATCGAACAGCCGGGCGAGTTGTTCGCGGTTTTCGGCATTGCACGGAACAACATCTTTCCCCCGGATTCGCAGATTGTCCTCCTGCCGAATGCCGATCACCTGCCCCGGATACCGCTTATGAAAATAATGCCAGGCATTAAACCCCGGCACCCCGGCAAGCCCGGTGATTAGAAGCGGCAGCGGTATGGACGGGAAGGGATGGACTTGGCGGATCATCGGGCGGGATCAACGAGTGGAAGCGGACTGATTCGTTTGTGTCGGATGTTGGAAAACATTAAAAGCGTCTATGTTATGCGGACTAAGTATAAAGTGGGCAGCGATCGGTGGAAAGTGGGTAGTATTTCTTATCCGCGACCGCTGGTCGCAACTTTACAGACATTTGATTACTTTTGTGGGAAAAACTCCCGGAGCAAGCTCCGGGGCTAAACGAAGAAGTACGACATTATTTATTGGGCATTCAATAAACTTGCCGTCCACTGCCCACTATTTTTCCGCCTCTTTGATCGTCAGTTCGATCGTCGACTGTCCCACTTTCTGGCTTTTCAGGTCTTCGATGGTCATTTGCAAAGTGTATTTGCCGGGATTGATGCGTTTGGGCATGCGCAGATGGTAACCGATGAAGAAATCGTGTCGGGTGTTTTGACAGTATTCTTCCGTGGTGGTGAATGTGTGATCGGCCACGCGCTGCCCGGCGGAGTCTAGAATCTGATAACTGCTCCTCAATTGGGTATGAAAGCCTTTGGACGTGGACTCGGCGGCAAAGTTGTCTATTTCGGCATAGAGCAGCGCCTCTTGATCGGGCGTGAATTCGTACTTCTTAAACGGAGTAAAGCAGCCGTAACTTTGTATCGCCGTGCAGAACGACAGGTTGCGAACCGCAAGCGGCGCGGTTTCGCCCAGGCGCGAGATCGCTTCGCAAAGGATTTGCTTGCTTTCGGCCGCGCGCAGAGTGGCATCGGGCGTTTTTTCCGAATTCAACAGCATATCCAGGCCATAAAGCTCTTTGGACCAGAATTCTTGCATCGCCGGCGGGGCCGAAGGTATGGGTTTTAAGGCATCGTCACGGCGACCGGCCAATACGTAAAGCATCCTCAGACGCGCCTGCTGGGTCAATTCGTCGGCAGTCTTGGGATTGCTCGGCGCAGCGGCCTCCATGGCCTTGATTGCCGCCGACAATTCTCCTTGCAAATTATCCGGGTCCCTGGAAACGGGCGCATTGGCTGAGGCGGTTACTACTCGATTGGTGGTTTCCTTTACAGGCCGCTCGTCCACGGCGGGTTTAACTCCTTGCGAAGCGCCGGGCAGTTCCGATGCGACAGGACAGTTATCCTTAGGCGGTGGATTTGACGCCGCCTGTGCATCCCCGGCAGCCGGCAGCCGGCCGACACGGTCACCGGGCTGATTGTCGCCGGATAAATGATTGCCGCTGGTCGGAGGATTGTCGTTGGCTGCCATTGCCTCGCGCTGGGCCGCCCTGCGTTTATAGGCAATGGCAGCGCGGAACTGCTGCATTACCAACGGCCAAAGGGCGGGATCGGTTTGCTTAAGATCTTCCATCAATTTATTTTGGGCGGCGGGATCGAGCGTGCCGAGTTGTCGCAATTCTTCCATGATCTCCTGCATGGCCTGGGCATTGGCCTGGCCGTTGACGGATGCGCCCTGAGGATTTTGGCCGTTTGCCTTGGAAGGAGTTGCCGTTGCAGCGGTCGATTTGTCAGAGACCGGCAACGCCGACGTCCGGTCGTTGTTCTTCCCTGCCGACCATGGCGACGATGCACAGCCGCTTAGGATCGTCCCGGCTAGCAAAGGGCCGATAATTAAAGGCAACCTGCTCATGATCGAATGTCGAATGACAAACAATGAATGAAGAACCTGGAAAAGCGGTATGTCAGTGCGATAAGCCACAGAAGAGGGGGGATGGTACTGAAAAGACTTGTTTTACGCAAGACGGAATTTAAAAACGGCCAAGGATTTCCCTCCCCTCCGCAGGGTTGGTTTTCGATTTGCACTATAAGGGAATTACAATGCACTTCATCACAATACACAAAAACGCCCCTTTGGACAGCCTGGATTGTGATTGTGTCGTAAGGAAGGGGCAACCGGTCTATTTTCGCCGTCGGCAAATAACAATCAGCAGTCCTATGACTGTCATGCTAAAAAAGCCTGCTAATGTCGAGGGTTCCGGAACGTATACGGTATACACACTACCGCTAATCGCATAAACATAGTGATCCGATTGGAGCATGGTAGCGTAAGTGACGTATCCGTATCCGTCGCCGGATCCTAAGCCGTTCGGTCCCCAACTAGCGCCCCAGCTATTTTTAATGTGGAAATATCCGCCCCCAGCACCAGCGATACTAGAATCATCGGTGTAGCCGGTGATTAAGACTGTATGGTTTATACTGCCGGTAGGATCATCTTCGGAAAGCCCCGACATTTCGGTAGTACTGATGGTTGTGCTGGAACTGCTTGTGTCGGTCGGCCAGTACCAATCGGTATTTGCATAAATAGCGATCACAAGTGGGCCGTACGAGGTCAGTGCGGTCTTGATGCTGGCCGCGGTGGTGTGCGAGATATAATTATAATTGGTAATCTTATAAAGCGTATACGGTTGTGTCAAAGGCCAATTAGGTGATGTATTCAAGGCGGTATAAGGCATCTGGGCCTCGGTTACGATGCCCGTGGTGTATACGTAGCCGATGGCTGAAGAGGCATATCCTCCAGTAATATCTCCAAAACCATTTTGAACCCCTGCGCAGACCAGGTTTTGTTCGGACAGGTCGATGGTAGGATTGATAATTTTATTGTTTATGGCGTATCTCGACTCTACCGCCGCGACAACGCCAAATGCCCAGCACGTTCCGGCATGACCCTGGTCCCTTACCGCCGTCACGTAATTTCCCGCCGGCAAAGTTGAGTTTCCCGCATAGGTGCGCCAGTCAAACTCGGCGCCGACGCATATCGTGGATAAGGCCGCGAAGGCGAAAAACAACAAGCTCAAGATTCCGGGTACTAACGAACGTCTATTATGTTGCATAAAAATCATGTTGCGTACTTCTTTTTAAGAGACGTTTACCAATTGTTGCCGTGGTCACACCGTTGTGAAAACTTGCGCACAGACAGAAGATCTTCGTCCGGGAAATCTTTGGAAAACAGACTCTCCGCGTGAGAGCCTAATTCAGAACGTGCTGAAACGAGATATACCGACTAAAAAAAGCTTTTTATGGTCGGTTATACTTGTTTAAACACAAACGCTGCCTCCGGGCTTAAATACGCCCATAAGTAAATGGATATATATACTATTTAACTGGTAATTTCCCTTTTTGTCAAACGAAAAATCTTATCGACAAAAGCCACTAAATATAGGGGGTGCAAATATATGAGCAGAATACGATAACAAGATTGATTAAGAATGGATGCCGCTTGCGGATTCGCAAGTAGGAGCCCTTTGTGGGAAATTTATCTACTAATGCCCAGTGCCTCCTGCGGAGCGGCCAGCCGGAGCACAAGGCGTTCGAGGATCAGGCGCGGGGGCATGGCGCTGTCGCCTTTCAGGTCGAGATCGGCTTCAAGCAACCATTGATAAAGCCGTGCCCCGCGATTCCGACCTAACCGGCGGAGTTGCCGTTCGGCTTTTTGCAGCACGAAGGGTTTGACGCCGGCATGCTCCAAGGCTTGTGAGATCGCGATCCGGCGGCCGGCGGCTTCGGATTGCAGGACTAATCGCGTGGCGGCGGCGAAACGCCGCAGCGAAGCGGAAATTTGCCCCAAAATCCCCACGGGTTCGCCGGAGGCCAGCAGCCGGTCGAGTTGGCGCATGGCCTCGGGCAATTTGCCGTCCAAGGCGGCATCGAGCATTTCCCAGGCGGTTTTTGCCCGCCACCCGCCTACGTGCCGGGCTACGAGTTCGGGCGTAATTCGCTTCCCTTCGCCCAGGGTAACGGCCAGTTTGGCGAGTTCCTGATCCAGTAGTCCCAATTCGGAGCCCGCTAGTTCAACAAGTGCGTCGGCCGCTGCCGCCGAGAGCAGCAGATTGTGGCGCTGCTTGGCCCAGTCCACTAGCCATTTAGTCAGACGGGCCTCGGCCGGAGTGCCGCATTCGATGGCCAACCCTTCGACGATGATCAATTTGTACAGCCGGGTATTGGCCGGAAAAGAGTCCAGGTCCAAAACCAGCACGCCCGTGCGACTGGGCCGTAAAACATAGTCTTCCAGTTGCTGGCGATAGCGGGAGACGAAGTTGTCGGCCTCTTCAACCACCACCAGACGCTTTACTCCGCCGAACATGGCCACCGTGGCCAGTTCGTCGAGCACGTCGCTGAGCTCGGCATTGTCGCCATTGAAGGCGGTGAAAGAAAAATTTCCTTCTTCACGGCCGAGGACCGCTTCGCGCAGCTTTAATAGCGCTTGCCGGCGTAAAAACGACTCATCGCCGTAGATCGCCGAGACCGGCCGAGGCGGATGTTTTTCCGCCTGGAAAAGATAATCCAAGGCATGAAGAGTTTTGGAAGTCATGGCGATAATCCGCTACGTGCGTGATCGCCATTTTACCAGTATTTTTTCCGATGAAAAGGGTTTTTTCCAAGAATCAGCCGCTTAATTCTTGCTGCACGGCCTTCAGATCGGCATCGACCATCATTCGCGCCAGCTCGGGCAGTGAAACGGTGGGTTCCCATTTTAAAATCCGCCGGGCCTTGCCGGCATCGCCGCAGAGGGTATTTACATCGGCCGGCCGTAGATATTTTGGATCGACGCGGACGTATTTTTGCCAATCGAGCCCCACGTGCGAAAAGGCCAGTTCCAAGAAATCGCGCACCGAGTGTTTTTTACCGGTGGCGATCACGTAATCGTCGGGGGCGTCCTGTTGGAGCATAAGCCAACATGCACGGACGTAATCTCCGGCAAAGCCCCAGTCGCGCAGGGCGTCGATATTGCCCATTAATAATTCCTTTTGCAAGCCGAGTTTGATCCGCGCAACGCCGTTGCTGATTTTGCGGGTGACGAACTCCCTTCCGCGCAAAGGCGATTCGTGATTGAAGAGTATGCCCGAGCAGGCGAAAATGTTGTAACTCTCCCGATAGTTCACCGTAATCCAGTGGCCATAGACCTTGGCCACGCCATAAGGGCTGCGGGGCCAAAACGGCGTATGCTCGTTTTGGGGCTCCTCGTGGACCTTGCCGAACATTTCACTGCTGCTGGCCTGATAAAAGCGGATCGTCGGATCGACCAAACGGATGGCCTCCAACATGCGAGCCACGCCCAAGGCGGTGAACTCGCCGGTCAAAATCGGCTGCTGAAAGCTGGTGGGCACGAAACTTTGCGCCGCGAAATTGTACACTTCATGCGGCCGTGTTTCCTGGATTAAATTGATAATCGACAATTGATCCAGAAGATCGGCTTGATGCAGGGTTATTCTGTCTTGAATATGGGCGATCCGCTCGAAATTGATCGTGCTCGAACGGCGCACCATGCCGTGGACTTCGTAATCATTTTCTAGAAGGAAGTGGGCCAAATAAGAGCCGTCTTGCCCTGTAATTCCGGTAATAAGCACTCGGTGAGTCATGGGAAGTTAGTGGTTAGTGGTTAGTGAAGAGAGAAAACAATCATCCTTCATCTCGGATACTTAGAAGCTATCCCAAAAGTCATCCTGAGCGTAGCGAAGGATCTCCGTATTTGGCAATATATTACCCATTTTAGCTATATGTCCCTTATAGATTCTTCGCTTCGCTCAGAATGACATTATTGTTTTGGGATAGGCTCTTAATGTTTAGGCTTTGTGGATTTTGTCGCGGAACTGGGTGACGTTTTTGGTGGCGTTGCGGGTGTCGATTATCAATGGTGCGTTGCGGACGATTAAATCATAATCATAAGCGGAGTGATCGGTTGCAATCAACACGCAATCCAAACCGGCAAGAAACTCGGGTGTCAGGGGAATGCTGTTCATAGCGGGCAAACGGCGATAATGCCGCATCTTGGGCAAAACTGGAACATGCGGATCGTTATAGGAGATTATCGCCCCGCCGGCAAGGAGCAATTCCATCAACTCGAAGGAAGGGCTTTCCCGAGGATCGTCAACGTCTTTCTTGTATGCCACGCCCAATACGCAGATTTTACTGCCTCGCAGGGGCTTGCTTTTGTCGTTTAGGGCTTCCTGCAAACGGCTGACCACATAGCGGGGCATAAACGTGTTGATCTCGCCGGCCAATTCGATAAACCGCGTCGCCAGGCCGTGACGCCGCGCCAACCAGGTCAAATAAAATGGATCTATCGGTATGCAGTGTCCGCCCAAGCCCGGTCCGGGATAAAACGCCTGAAATCCGAAGGGTTTCGTTTTAGCGGCCTCGATTACTTCCCAAATGTCGATGCCCATGCGGTCGAAAAGCATCTTCATCTCATTTACCATTGCAATGTTCACCGAGCGATAAGTGTTTTCAATGATTTTGGCCGCTTCGGCGATTTCACAATTAGAGACCGATACAACCTTCACCACGGCATTGGCATACAAGAGCGCAGCCAGGCGGCCGCTTTCATGATCGATGCCGCCCACCAGCTTGGGAATCGATTCGGCCGAGTATTTCGGGTTGCCCGGATCTTCCCGTTCAGGGCTGAAAGCCAGGAAAAAATCCTCGCCCGCTTTCAAGCCGCCGGCCGACAAAATCGGCAACACTACTTCGCGGGTCGTGCCGGGATATGTGGTGCTCTCCAGCACGATCAACTGGCCGGGCCGAAGGACCTTGGCAATTTGCCGGGCAGTGTTCTCGATGTATGAAAGATCAGGATCGCGGGTTTCGTTCAAGGGCGTAGGCACGCAAATTAGCAGGGCATCGGCTTCGGCAAGCCGCCGCATGTCGGCCGTCGGTTCAAAACAGCCGTCGTTTATATGTTTGGCAATCCACTGGGAAGAGATATGTTTGATGTAACTTTGACCGGCGCGTAACTTGTCGACCCTGGCCTGGTCGACATCGAAACCCATGGTCCTGAATCCGCCTGAAATGAATGCTCGAATAAGCGGCAATCCCACGTAACCTAAACCGATCACGCCTATCTTTGCGGAACGACTGCGAATAGCCTCTTCCAACTTATGATTCATGAAATTTCCTTGCGCACTGAAATAGCTTTTTTTTCAAAAGTCTGACTAACTCCGATGGCTGATTAGAGGGGACCTGTTTTAATCAAATTACTCAAATATAGCACAATATTTAAATTTTTTGCCCAAACTTAATAAGGTTCCATTTTACCAAGCGGTAGGCTTGTAACAATAACTGAAGTAAATACCATACTAAGAATACAAAAGGAGTTATGTTATGTCTTCGAAGAATTTCCCACCGCAGCGAAAAGAGCCCCTGGTTTTTGCAGAGGGGCCGATCCAGGGCGTCGTGTTTAAACCAGTCCAACTGCACACCGACCGGCGCGGCTGGTTGGCGGAAATTTATCGACAGGATGAATTACCTTCCGAAATCCATCCGGTAATGGCTTATATCAGCGAGACCCTTCCCGGTGTAGCGCGAGGTCCTCATGAACATGCTGCCCAAACCGATTACTTCGTGTTCCTTGGTCCGGGCGATTTTACCCTATATTTATGGGATATCCGAGCAGGATCGCCGACACGGGGGAATCGGATAAAAGTGATTGTCGGTCAGTCAAATAAACAAAGTGTGATTGTACCTCCAGGGGTAGTTCATGCCTACAAAAACATGGGAAGCGCCCCTGGTTGGGTAATCAACGAACCAAATAAGCTTTATGCCGGTACGGCACGTCAGGAAACAATTGACGAGATAAGATACGAAAATATGTCAGACGCCCCATTCATCCTAGATTAACATATAACGACTACAAACTTCTTTTATGTTCTTTTGATCCGGGTTCAGGCAAACAAGACAAAGTATTTTGGTTAAGTTTGCCGATTATTTCGACAATAGCGGATAGATAGAGTTGGCAGGTCTTCTCTTGTCATCGTTATGTTGCCGGAAGTCCCTATTTTTACCAAAATATCTCATCCAATGGCAAGTGTAGCCGAGCCATTTATTCCTGACATGTCCATGTTACGCCGATCATCAGTCGCGACATTTTCACGGTTAAATCACCGGCCCCTCGCGGTGCTATGGGCAATGGTTTGTATTTTGTTTGGGGCGATGGGTTGTAGGTCCTTCGATTTTTATGCCAAATCGTTGAAGTCGCCCGTGCCCGGGAACTTGGAACCGCCGCGTGAGTTGTCGATGGTTTCCCTGCCCGCTTACCAGGTGGAAGCGCCCGATGTTTTGCAGATTGAAGTTCTCAAACTAGTTCCACGTCCGCCTTATCGAATCGATACTTATGATCTACTGCTGATTCGAGCAACCGGAACGTTAATGGATGCTCCCATAAATAATTATTATCTTGTGGATGAAGAAGGTGTGGTGGATTTGGGACCTGCTTATGGTAAGGTCCGCATAGCCGGTTTGACCATAGAGGAGGCCACCACGGTTACGAGGCAATATCTCGAACAAATTCTTCGTCAGCCCGAAGTATCGATTCATCTTGCACGAACCGGCGGAACGCAACAAATAACCGGGACGTATTTAGTACAGCAGGATGGCATTATCAATTTGCGGCAATACGGCGTTGTGAACGTGTCGGGCAAAACGGTAAGCGAAGTAAAACAGGCTATTGAAAAGGACCTTGAGCAGTTTTTCGATTCGCCACAGGTTACAGTCGAAGTTGTCGGTTTTAACAGCGAGACGTACTTTGTGATTCGGGAAAACTCCATCCAAGGCGAGGACGTGGTGCGTTTGCCGATTACCGGAAAAGAAACGGTCTTGGATGCCATCAGCGCCGTTGGCGGGTTGTCGAGCGTATCGAGCCAGCGAGTGTGGATTGCCCGGCCCGCGCCGGGCAGTTTCGGGTGCGAGCAGATATTGCCCGTCGACTATATAGCCATCACCCGGGACGCGGCCGCAGCCACCAACTACCAGCTTTTGCCCGGCGATCGGGTGTTTATCGCCGAGGACGGACTGGTTGCCACCAGTTACTTTATCAACAAGCTTACCAACCCGGTTTATCAGCTTTTGAGCATTACTCAATTGGGTGTTGCTACGACTAGAAGCTTGCAGATGCTAGGCCGGTTCTACAACAGCCAAACCGGTCTTTAACGCCCGCAGATGCGATATCCGAAACCTGGTGTAGATTGCCAGTTTAATCATCGTTGAACAATTCGCCGGCGTCAATTGTGGCTTGTGCTTGATACACGGTTGAGTCGATATTCTCGCTAATATGTTTCATGCTGCCGTCGCACATGCCGAAAACGCCTATCATGGGATGTCGGCTACTAAAGCCATAAGTGTAGTAAAGATATGTCGAATCGGCGGGATTGGGCGGATAGGCGGCGGGATTCTTGTAGTTTAACGGGATTGCACAAGTGGCCGTAGTGCCGTCGAACCAATACCATGCATTGTAATTACATAAGTTGACAACGACTTCGCCGATGGCAAAAGTACGAGGACGTCCGTCGCGGATGTCGTTGTCGGCCGTGAGGATGGGCCTATCAGTCGAATTCTTTAGATTGTTGCGGCAGATAATCCCATTGCCGTGGTCAAGCCCATCGGAGTTGGTGGCATTTCTGCCCTTATTGTACGGCGATGGCGGCAATGTAGGGGTGCTCTCCAATGCTCCCGTCGTCGAGTTGACGGAATACAGCCAATTTGAACCGGCGCATGCTTTGTAGTTGGTGCTCCCCACGGAAGTTGAGGGATACATGATACTACTAATGGTTAATCCCGTGAGGTTGCTATAATCCGAGGGACACATAAGGGTGGTTATTTTCTGTTGCGCCGCCTTCAAGTTGTTATATATCCCGCCGGTTGAGGTGTCTATATAATTCAATTTTTGATCGAGTTTGATGTGGTTATAAACAGGTAACTCTTCTAAATATGGTAGGATCAGTGTGATCCAACTATAGCCATCGACATTTGGATAGGCATTATGGTCCGTGGTGCCCTGATTATGAGGCAGATACTGGAGGGCGCTTTCGTAATTCTGCATGCCCAGGCATAATTGCTTGATATTATTTTCGCACTGGCTGCGGCGGCCCGCTTCCCGGGCCTGTTGAACCGCCGGCAATAACATGCCGATCAATATGCCGATAATCGCGATGACCACCAGCAATTCCACGATTGTAAATGCCCGTCGTGATTTCCATAAACCAGACATGGTTGGTTTCCTCCGGATCTGATACGACGCCCCCAAGCCGCGTACTCATGGGGGGTAAAATGCAAATTACCCGACGCCTCTAAATTCAGTATATCGGAATTTGCCGGATCTGGGAAGTTTTATGTGTACCCCAAAAGGCAAGTTTTGCGAATGCCAACCGATCTCACCCCTCCTCCGCTGGGTAAATTGAGGACTTGCAAAAAAGGAGTCGATTCGGAAAGCGGCGGGCGGAGCGTAAAAAAGGACCCCAGCGGTGGACTAATCCATAACTAAGTAATTGAGACTGAAGACCGAATTAAAATTTCCTTTTCCAAATAAAACGCATCAGACCGTACATGCCTGCCAGAACGAGCATCAGTAAAGAGGATGGTTCGGGCACCGCGGTTAAAGCGGAACTGCTGGAGAGTGAGGCGGAACTTGATGCGTCGATGGCGTTAATCGCTAGGGTTGATCCCGCGCCAATGGTCAACACATTTTGACAAATATAATCGGCGGTCAAAGTTGCTCCGCCCGTGACGGTGGTGTCGCCCTCGCCGCTGATTCCGGCCACCGAGACAGTGCCGGCCGTTAGATTGAGGCTTCCGGTTGCGTAGTTTACTATCTGCACGTGTTGGGTGGACGTGGTATCATCGGTGAAGGGATCGTTGTTCGAGGCATCGACGTTTAGCGTGGCGCCGGAGGCGATGTAAAGCGTGGGCGTGCTTGCGGCCACTGTGGTGCTCGCGATGGCCGTTTGCTGGTAAGAGAGCGTTCCCGCCAGAACGGTTATCGACGAGTTGTCGCCCCAAATTTGCGATCCGGTGAGGCTCAAGGCGCTCGATCCGGTCTTGGTGAGGGCAAAAGTTCCGCAGTTTAGCGAGCCGCTTATAAGGATATTGCCGAATCCGCCCGTGCTTGCGTTTGCGCCTAGAGTTACGGCGCCGTTATAAACCGCGGTGGTCGAGGTATTGGTGTTAGTCAGGGCGCCGCTTCCGCTGTTTCCCGTGCCGTAGATCGTAAGCGACCCAGCGCCGATGGTCGTGCCGTTTAGGTCCAAGGTGCCGCCGCTTTGGACGATTGTGCCTCCGGCGTTAGTGCCCAGGGCCGAAGAGTTCGCCAGTTTCAGAAAGCCATTAGTGACGGTTGTGGTTCCCGTATATGTGTTGGAGCCGCTCAGGATCAGCGTGCCGGACCCGATTTGTTGCACCTTGCCGGAGCCGCTGATAAGATTGGAAACCGTAATAACATCGCTGCGGTTAAAGGCGAGAACGGCGTCGTCCGCGACCGCGCCCGCGCCCAAGCTGCCGTCGGCGCCGCCGTCGCCGATTTTCAGCGCGCCATTGTGGATGAAGGTCGTTCCCGTATACGTGTTGCTTATGGTGCCATTGAGCGTAAGCGTTCCTGACCCGTCTTTGGCCAATCCGCCTGAATTGGATATCAAACCGCTGAGCGTGGCGTTGCCGCTGCCTTGGATAAGCAAAAGATCGCCGGTGTCTGTGTTAATCGAGCCGGTGACTAACAGGCCGCCTTGGCCGACGTCCCAGATTTGCGAACTGCGCATCACGATGTTACAGGCAAGAGTTTGTACATCGTCGTCCTTGTTTCTAATGCCCGCCTCTCCGATGGTCAAATAACCCGAAGTGCCCGTGGCTAGGGTGAAGCCGTTTGAGCCGGTCGCGGCGGCGAATGTGATGCCGGTGACGGTCTGGTTTCCGTTAAGATTGATCGTCAGTTGCGACGTGGATGCGGCATCGAAGAGCACCGAAGCGCAGGTCTTGACCTTTCCCGAGATTAAAAAGACGTCGGCCGGGACCGCGCCTGCCGACCAATTGCCGCTGCTTCCCCAACTGGTGCTCGAAGAGCTTTTCCACGTGGTGGTGGGTGGCGTGAGGACGGAGGGCAGGTATCCGTATTTGGCCATGAAGGTCGAAATGTAAGGCAATTCCAAAGCCAGGAAGCTGTCCACGCCTCCGCTGCCGTCGTTGTAAATGGCGTAATGGTCGCCGACCACGCACAATTCACCCGTGCTGGCGACCGCGAATGTTGGGCTGCCGGAATCGCCGGAGACAACTGTAGCGCGGCCGGTAGTGGTCGTATCGAAATTATACTTTAAGTAATACCCTGAATCGCCGGAAAATTGCACGATGCCGCTTATTGAGTTGGTGCCGATGCGCGCGGTCCAACCGTACAATAGTAAATTATTGTATGCGGTATAATAAGGGGAACTGCTGTAGCCCAGGAAAAGAATGGGATATGAGGTGATGTTGCTGGAGACGGGAGAATTGAGGACGGCGATGGCCAGATCGCTGCCTATAATAAGTTGCCCGGAAACGGATGCGACGGTGTTGCTATAGAGCGTGCCGTTGCCCGTCGTGAAATTGATCGTGCTACCCACTGCGGGAGTATAATGATTGGCATACAGAATAAACTGCGAGCCGAGCAAGGCAAAACTTTGAGTGTAGTTGGTTGCGCTCCAGCCCACGCCCGACCAGTTGTAACCTAGTCCGATGAAACTGCTGCTGGTGTTGTTTATCGGAGCGGAAGGATACCCGGAACTGAAACGATCATAAGCCGCCGAGGTGTAGCCGTTAATGTTAAGAGCGGATGCCAACGAAGAAAGCACAAGAATTCCAACCAAGCCCCCAGCCGCTTTTGTGCTTGCCGATTTCCACATGGTTGCCAGTTCCGAATGGTGCAGGGAGGGAATCTTCTACAGAAACAAGTTGCATGCAAATATCTACTTTAGCCAACTTCATTTTAACTAAAAGTCCCAATTTTACAAGGAGTTGACACGAAAAGACCTATAAAAGAGAATAAAACGAAAAATTGCCAGGGGGTTAGATTCCTCCCGGGCTTGTAGAGCTTGTCGTAACCCGCATTTTGCGATTAAGTCCTAGGAGAAATACGATCGTTTCAACCTTCAGGGTAGTTTGGCAACAGTCCGGCGATTTATCCCCGGTTGGGCGGGATATCCGACAATTCTCTTTCCAGTCTCGTAAAGATGCTTCAGTCGGATGCGCTTTTTTTATCATCTACCGCCGTACCCAGTTCCTGGGCGAGTTTTTTTAGTTTTTCATAAGCGGGAATTTCCGGGTTTTCCAGCATTTCTTTGGTCAGCCCTGCCTTCAGAGCCTGCTGCATGGCTGAGGAGGCGGCATACGGTTGATTGCCTAGATGAAGGGCTTGGGCTTGATGGAATAATCGCACGGGAGTGGCGGCGTCGGCGACGGCTTCATCCATGTCCTTAATGGCTTTTTCGGCGTTGCCTTGCGCGATATAGACGCAAGCCCGGGTATCCAACATCGAAGCCAGATGTCCGGATAATTCAATCGCTTTGTTAATCAGCGACAAAGCTTCATCAAGTTTTTTATTTTGCAGGGTCAGCAGCACGGCGAGGTTGTTCATTGCCACGGCGTGCCCGGGGTTTTTATCCAAAATTTCCCGATAAAAATTTTCGGCTTCAGTGTAACGGCCCTGAGTGACGCGTATATCGCCGAGGGTTAGGAGGATGCCGGGGTGGTTTTCGAATTTGGTCCGCGCATCCGCTAATACTTTTTCCACCCGTTGCACTATCTCCTTGGATTTCTTTTCACGCTGAATGATATTCATGCAGACCTGGGCGACGGATATGGAGTCGCTATTCTGCCAGGTTTGTTCCAGTATGTTTACGGCATCATCGGTCTGATCTTGGCGGATGAAAAACATAACCAAGTCCATGGATTGTGAAGGGTGTTCGTCGACGAATTGCCTGTAGAACGTCTCCGCAGTCCGGATATAATGCTCAGCCATTGTTTTTTGGTCGGGATTCTTCTTCATCTGCTCGGTTATTTCCTCCATGGCTTCCGCCATCATGAGGATGCGTTTGGAACGGTCGGGCGGTACGGCGTTTTTCATGTCGACGAAGCTCTTCATCAACTCGAGCGCGTCGTCAAACTGGTTGCGCCGGGCCATAATCTGGGCTTGGAGAACGACAGTGGCGGCGGCGTGCGAAAAATCCTTCACCAACTTTTGCAAATACAGCTCGGCGCTGGATACGTCCCCATGTTCCATAAGCGCATTGGTATAGATTGCCAGGTAGCGGGGATCGCTATCTTGAGAAACGATCAAGTCGCGCAGTATTTTGCTGGCGTTAATCCATGCGGAGTTGTCTTTGCTGTCATTGGCCTCCGTTTTAGAGGTCGTGGAAGAGTGGGATTGCAATTGTTTTTCGGTGGCCAGGTAAAGCACGGCCAGGTTAAAACGGTCATCGGGCGTGGCTTGTTGTCCTTCCATCATTTTGGTCAGAATGTTGATGGCTTCATCCTTGCGGCTGCGGCGAGGGTCCGAAGCGGATAATCTCGCCTTGATGCGCATATCGTCGGGCGAATTAGCGGCGGCGTCCAGGTTCTGTTCAATCAGTTTTCTCGCGGCTTCCATGTTTATAAGGCCGCCTTTGGCCGCGGTGATCAAGGCCAACTGACGGCGCGCCCATAACATATTGGCATCGTCTCCTTTAACCTTGCCCTCGATGAACAAGTGCAACAAGGCCTCGGCTTCCACGGTTTTGCCTATCCGTTGATAAAAGTCGGCCACGCTGTGAACCACGCCCGGATCGTTGGGTTTGGCGGCTAGTGCAAGTTTGTATTGCTCCATAGCCAGATCGTTTTTCTCCACGACTTCGTAGCATTGGGCCAGGGCGATGGGGGCTTTTTCGGTGGGGATTTTTTTGCGGGCTTGATCAATGACCTCTTCGGCCGCGCTGGTTTTATCCACCGAACTGAGAAATCCCACCAATGACACCCAGACTTCCGCCACGTCGCCTTTCAATTCCACGGCGCGGCGCAGGCTTTTTTCCGCCTCGGCCGCCAGTGCCGTAAAATCTTTGTCGCGCTTTTGCATCTTTGCCCGCCGCGCTGCGATCCCCAATATCTGGCCCAGCCATAGATGCTCCTTGTACTCGTCGGATTTTTCGGAAACAGCCTGATGGGCTTTTGCCACGGCCAGGTCGAATTCACCTTTTTGGAATAACAATTCCACCCATAGACGGGTTAATTCGGGCGTGAAGGGGACTTGCAGGCGATCTAACTGGCGGAGCAGTTTGTCCGCATCCGAGTAGCGCTGCTTCTGGAAGAGAATTTGCACGGTGCGGCGTATCGCCGCGGGACCATGTTCTCCCATGCCGATGGCTTCCTGATAGTGTTTTAATGCCTGATCGGTTTTATTCTGCTGGTCGTAAATGGTTCCTATGAATAAGGGGATGCGCGACCAGGAGGGACGCAAATCGCGGGCCTGCGCCAGGTTTTGCAGGGCTTCTTCAAACAGGCCGGGATTGTTCTCTTTCATGGCCTTAATGGATAACAGCCGGGCTTGGCCAAACAGCCATAGAGGCCCTTCCCCTTCCACTTTTTTCACGTCTTTTAATGCATCTTCCAGTCCGGCCAAGTCCTGGTTGTTTGCCGCTTGCTCCAATCGCAAAAACTGAACCTCCAGGTTGTTTACGTCCTTCTGGGAGAGCAAATCGATATATTGTTTGACAAGTTTGACGTCGCCTGTCCGGCGGGCGGCGTTTAAAAGGCCGTTCCATAGCCGTATCCGGTCGGCATCGGAAAAACCTTCGATGTTTTCACCCAGTTTCGTCAAATACTCTCCGGCCTTGTTATCGTAGCGTTGCAATGAGTATTCGCAGCGGGCCAAACGCAAATCCGGGGAATCGCCCATTTGTTTTTCGAAATCGGCAAGAATTTTTTCGGCTTGGTCCCATTTCTTCTGTAATGCGGCGAGCGAGACCATCGCTTTCCAGAACTCGATTTGCTTGGGATTTTTCTGATGCGCTTTTTGCAACAGTTTTTCGGCATCTTCATTGCGATTCTGCGCGTGAAGAACCTCAGTGCGCAAAAGGGGGATTTGCTCGGAGTCGGGATTGGCTTTTTCCGCCTCGGCAAGTACTTTTTCCACTTGATCCCAGTTTTGCTCGTTGGCGCTGCGTTGCATATTCTGCCTGATCAAAAGGCTGGCAAAGGAAATCAGCCCGCTAGCGGGCATCTTTTTCTGCCTGATTAAAGTGGCTTCCTCATTCACGGCCTCGTCCACCCGGCCCGATGCGAGCAGGGCGTCCGTAAGTCCTTGTCGCGCGGGCGCGGAAAACGGATCGGCGGCCAGCACTCGCTGGTAAGCGCTGATTTGCTGATCCACGTTGCGCAACTGTCCGTAGCAATATCCCAAACTCAAGTCCGCCTGCTTGTGCAAAGTCGGCCAGTAGACCAGGGAAGATCGCACTTTCTCAAAGCGGCGGGCCGCTTCCGCCCAGTCTTTTTGGGCAAAAGAGATTCTCGCATCGAGATAGTCCAGCCGGGCTTTGTCGATTGCCGTGGCCCGCAATTTCTCGATGGTTTGTTTCGCCTCGTCGAGATTTTTCAGATCGATAAGCAAATTCGCCTTGAACAAAAGTATCTGGACCGCATCCTTGGTTTCTTTAAGACCCTGATTGAGGATCTCAAGCGCTTTTTCCTTGTCGCCGGAGTGCATGGTGATCTCGGCCAAGGTGGTATAGATCATGGGCGAATCCTTGTGAACTTCCAGGTTGTGTTCCGTGTATTTGCGGGCCTGCTCCAATTTGTTTAAGGCCATTGAGCAACTGGCCGCCAGCAGCAACCCGTCCTCGTCATCCGGGGACAATTCCAAGGCCTTCTCGGCGGCCTTCATGGCCTCCTCCTTGGGATCGATGTCTTTATCAGTGGTCTGTTTGGCCTCTTCCTTGGAATCGATGCTTTCCCAATAATTTCCCAGATAAACGTAGGCTTTCGCCGAATCGGGGTTGTTTTTAACCAGGTTTAGCATGCAATTGTATGCCTCTTTGGGCTTATCCAGACCTTTGCGCAGCACGTTGGCCAATTGGGGATAAGTGTCGATCTGTTTCGGCGAATATTCGATGGCCTTTTCGAAGGATTTCTGGGCATTTTCGTATTCGCGGGTGGCCGCTTCACACTGTCCAGAAAGCTGCAGCAACTCGGGATTGTCCGGAGACTCCTTAAGCAAGTATTGTATGTGCTCCAGGGCATCCTTGAAACGCCCTACACGCACATCCATTAGCAGGCTGATAAGTTTCCGCCGGGCCTTAATGCGCGTGTTATCCTCGCGGACCACCTTGTCGAGCGAATTAAATGCCTGGTTGAAAGTCTTTCCATCGACGACATGATCGGCTAGGAGAATACCCAACTCTTCCATCCTATCCAGGTCGTGCGTCCTGAAGGAGAGGTACCATCCCAGATTTTTCACCTGCTTATCCAGCGCTTTTGCCGCTTCCTCCGGTTTTTTATCCTTCTTCGCATTCTCCACTTCTTGCTTGGCAAGATCGGCTTGTTCGAGGAAGAAACCGGCGTTACGGTACTGTTGAATGTAGTGAATAAAAAACATGCCCGTGCCGCCTACAATTATGATCACGAGCAAAATAACCGCCAACCGCACATTTAAAGTTCTCACGAGTTCACCTCGTTTAAATAGTTACCGTAAAAAATGAGAAGGGATATCCAAACTTATATTATACAAAATATTTCCGTCATGCGCCCACCCGGCAATCAGAAAGTACATAAGGACCATGATTGATTTTCATACCAGTATTAAAAAGTGCTAAGAAGAACTGGGAAGTTCAAGAGTTTCATTCTTTCGCATCATTCGCAAGAGGAAAATTACAAGCCAAAAGCAGGTGAAACCGATCGCAATTCCGCCTAAATCTCGAAACCAATCCGCCCATTTTGGAGTCCTGGGCGGGTTAAATCCCTGAATAATTTCGGTTGCTCCCCCATAAATCGCTAATGTCAGCAAAATACCCCATCGGGGCAGGGGAAAACATGCGGTAAAAACTAGCAAAGATAAAACGGTAAAACTGAGTATATGGGCATAGGGCATCAGTATTTGTAAAAACTCAGGTATGTTGCCCGAAGTGCCAATCCAACGTTCGGGATGTTGGCTGAGTAAAAGAATGGACAAATATATCCAATAAACAAAAAAAACTATCCTCATAATCATTATTACGTAAAAATGTTTGAACACGGCTAGTTATTCTAGGAAAAGGTAGTTGTCGTCCTGGGAAAAAGCCTTTATAGATTATAGCACGTAACATCTACGTGCTAAATATATAGTGAGTTCATCGTTTTTTTGGCGATTTGCCTTCCGTACGCGGATATTAACGACTGGAAGAGTTTCACCTATGATTATTAGTATAATCATTAAATAACGATCATTCTATTTGGGCATAAAAACAAAAAAAGGCAAGCCCAGGAAAGACTTGCCATTTTGGAACAAAAATCTATCTAATTTCGCGTAAAGGATGGCTCTTAGCGGCTTGGGGAGGCATTTATTTCTTACGTTGACGGTGATGAACATAGAAACCCAAGCCCATCAATCCGGATAGCATTAATAGGAAAGTTGCCGGCTCGGGGACCCCAGTGCTAATGGAATTGATGCTGAGGTCGGCATCAGGATAGTTAGTGCCGTCAATAATAAACTTGATGGCGCCGACATTGCTGAAATCGGCCCCGCTGCCGCTTGAGACGATGAATTGAGAAAAACCGAGATATTGAAGGCCGATTCCGGATGGCTTGCCCTGAAACACGCCTTGGTAATACGAGGAGTTAGTTGCATTGGTATAGACTTCCACGCGGAATGATATAGGCAGATCGATGTCCGTCATATCAGTTACGAATCCGGTGGCGCCGCCTGCGGTCAAATTAGCCCCCAGGGCGTAAGCATTCAGGCCAGTCGTGGTATCGCCATCCCATATGAGAGTCAGCTTGGCGCATGTACCAGGCCCTTGGGCAAAGTCCATTGTTCCGCTGTTGCTTAAATTAACAGTGGAATAAGAAATACCGAGGCCGTTTGCGTAAGCTAATGTGGCATCGCGAGAGCCGCCAATAATATCGCCGGTTGGACCCGTGTTAAAATCAGTCACATTTGCTCCGGCAGGAAACATGAAAAGGGGCTGAGATTTATAGCTGACATTGAATGAATCAATGATCAGTGTTGCATAAGCGTTGCCGCTTAAAAACACGGCCAAGACGCACGCCAATGCCGTGAATTTAGCGACACCCGGAAGTGCGCGCGCCTTGATTTTTTTACCAATGGAATAGGTGCATAAAGAATTGTCCGACCTCATCGCTGCCTCCTGGGCGTTCACGCCCGGTTGATAATTACATAATGATGTTGACCAACGCCGCTAAAACGCGAATAAAAAACTCAACTGCTCTACCATGTTTTCTCTTGTCTGGCTTTAAACCGGACAAGAGAATTGATGTTCTAATGTTTCGCTAAGTGTGTTGCTGGAAATCGATGCTATTACGTATGATGCGGAATTATTATTTGTCTGTTTGCACCCGGCTGGATCGTAACTCTCGACGGCCGATGAAGATTTGAAAGCGAAATTAGAAAACCAAAGAGCATCACTAGCCACGCCCTGAGCGGATTGAGGCAAAAGTTCCGAAGAAATCGGAGATGAGAAAAGGGCCGGTTCTTCTTGGATGTTTGTGATATCTACGCGGATAACATTAACCGGCGTACAAAAAAGGATGGATTCAAAAGTCCGCGAAGGATTATTCTGCACCGCGCATATTACAAGCGCAGAGAATAAAATCGATTTCGCCGAACTCCGAACTCGCACCACTGCCTCCTGGGTGTTTATGCCCGGGCTAAGGATTATCTTATGGAAATACTAAACTTCCGTCATTCTACATAACCTTTTCACTCTGTCAAGCATTTGCTAAGCATAATTGGGAAATTTTATATTCCCAAACGGTGGGGGCTGATCGGGGGGTAAATGTAAGGACATTGTTTTACTTGACTGTTAAATGCTTTTATCCCCAGAAATTCATGGTTTTATGGCCATTATTATGGTCTTTGAATGCAAAGATCACTAAATTCATTGATATTTCATATCGAGCAAACTAAGTAAGTACTGCGAGTAACTATTGTTATACTCGCCGGCTAATCGACGCAGTTGATCGGCTTGAATGTAACCTTTATAAAAGGCGATTTCTTCGATGCAGGCGATTTTCAGTCCTTGGCGTTCCTCGACGGTTTGCACGAAATTCGCCGCCTGTAGAAGTGAGGTTTCCGTACCCGTGTCGAGCCAGGCAAACCCGCGACCAAGGCGTTCGACGTGAAGCTGTCCACGTTCCAGGTAAGAGCGATTGACGTCGGAGATCTCCAGCTCGCCGCGATCGGAAGGCTTTAGACCGGAGGCTATCTCGACGACTTGGTTATCATAAAAGTAAAGTCCGGTAACGGCGTAGTTGGATCGAGGCGTTTTGGGTTTTTCCTGGATTGAGACCGCCACGCCCTGTTGGTCCAACTCGATAACTCCATATCGCTGGGGATCTTTCACGGTATAAACAAAGACGGTGGCTCCCTGTGATCTGTCGGCGGCGCGGACCAGGCCGGCTTGAAATCCCTGACCGTAAAAAATATTATCGCCCAGGATCAATGCCACGTTATCGCGGTCGATGAACTCTTGACCGATGATGAAGGCTTGAGCTAATCCTTTTGGTTCAGGTTGGACGGTATAACTTATGGAAATCCCCACTCGGCTGCCGTCGCCCAACAGGCACTTGTAATTGTCGATATCCCGGGGGGTGGAAATCAATAATATGTCGCGAATTCCGGCCAGCATCAGGACCGAAAGGGGATAATAAACCATCGGTTTGTCGTAAATGGGCAGCAGTTGTTTGCTAACTGCGCGTGTAATGGGATACAAACGAGTGCCTGCCCCGCCGGCCAAAATGATTCCCTTGGAAAAGCATGCCGATGATGCCATAAATATCCCTTTAGGCAGCGGCCAATCCCAGCCGCTCTCTGCGATATGCGCCGGAACTGATGCGTCCGACCCATTGCAGATGGTCTAGATACCACCGGACTGTAAGGCGTATGGCCGATTCAAAGTCATATTGAGGCCGCCAGTTTAGCTCTTTTCGGATTTTAGTGGCATCGATGGCATAACGCCGGTCGTGACCTGGACGATCCGTGACGAAAGTAATAAGCGATGAACAAGGCGAGTGCGGCAGATCGGGGCATAATTCGTCGACCACCCGGCAAATCATATGTACGATATCTATGTTGGTTCGCTCGCAATTTCCGCCAATGTTGTATGTTTCGCCCGGCCGGCCCTGGTTAAGGACCAGCCAAAGCGCCCGGCAGTGATCCTCGACAAACAGCCAATCGCGCACATTTTTTCCGTCGCCGTACACGGGCAGGGGCTTGCCTTCCAAGGCGTTAAGGATCATCAGCGGAACGAGTTTTTCCGGAAATTGACATGGCCCGTAATTATTCGAACAATTGGTCACCAAAACAGGTAATCGATAGGTGCGGAAATATGCCCGGACAAAATGATCGGCTGCCGCCTTCGAGGCCGAATACGGCGAACTGGGATCGTACGGACTCGACTCGCTGAATTGTCCTTGCGGTCCAAGCGATCCGAAAACCTCGTCCGTGGAAACGTGAAGAAATCGGAAATCCTCTCGGCAGACCGCGGACGTACGACCGAGGTAATGCCGGGCGGAGTCTAACAGGTTAAAAGTTCCATGCACATTTGTCCGCACGAACTCGGCCGGATCGTCTATCGATCGGTCAACATGCGATTCAGCCGCAAAATGCACGATGGCGTCAGGCTGGTAATCCTTGATTATTTGATCCACGGCCTGACGATCGGCAATATCGCCTTGGATGAAATAATGATCGGGATTCTGTAGGCAGTCGCCAAGGGACTCGAGATTGCCCGCATAGGTCAATTTGTCCAAGGTTACCACCCGGATCCGTCCCTGAGACAGGCATTGCCGCACGAAGCAACTTCCTATAAATCCGGCTCCTCCGGTAACGAGAATTGTTCTCATCGCCCAAACCTCGCTTCCTTGCATAATCCCCTCTTATGGGGAAAACCGATGGTAGAGGCTCATTTTCACGTTTTTAATTAAATGAGGCAACATCAATAGCGGAACCGAATCGGTTGCTTTTTTTCACCATCGATGTTGACAAAAATCCTTTAGTGTCAAATCTTGGCGGATTTTGTAAACTGGTATAAATTACTTACGTAACACATTATTTGCAAAGGACTTAAGAAAATTCCTCATCAGAAATAATTCACTCCTTGGCATATCCTTTGCTCAAATGCAGAGTCATCCCTAAAATGTAATAAAGACAGAGGATTAAATAAAAAAGTGTCTTGTGAGAATTAAGTCAAGTATACAGCTTTTGTGGGTTGTACTGCTCATTTTTTACTACTCTTGGAATCACCGCAGGTCTGGTTGTTGACATTTTGAGAGGGAACGGTCAAGCTGAAATTGTCGTCCAGTGGCCCCACTATTTTGAAATCTTCAAGATCCTTATATCTAGATAAAAAGTGGGGCAAAACCATTAGAAGGGATTGTCAACTCGCATGATTGCCAACAACAAGATCAACGAATGGAAGACCGCCTTGCGTCAGCCCCAGGTCTTAGTTATCGGGCTCATATTGATAGTTTTATTTTTCTGGTTCTACCACGAGACTATTAATGATTTGATTCATACCTATTGGAACGATCCGGATTACATGCATGGTTTTTTCGTTCCGCTGTTTTCTTTGTATTTATTGTGGTATCGTCGAGATATGCTGCCTTCAGTTCCCCAACGGGGCAGTTGGTGGGGATTGGCGTTTTTCGGGTTTTGGGCATTCATCGTTTGGTCCGGGGTGTACTTTGCTTACACATGGTTTATGCCCTTTTCCATTGTACCGTGTCTTGCCGCAATCATGCTTTTCGTCGGCGGATGGCAGGTCTTCCTTTGGGCCTGGCCGGCTATAGCCTTTTTATTCTTTATCGTGCCGCTGCCGGGTCTTCTGGCCAGCTTTTTAAGCGGCCCTCTGCAAAACATTGGGACCCACGTAAGCGTCATTGTGATCCAAACGTTGAGTATTCCGTCAATAGCCCAGGGAAACCAGATCATCCTCCGCGATCCGCCGCCTTTGGGGGTCGAGGAGGCATGCAGCGGAATTAAAATGTTGATGTTGTTTTTCACCCTCTGCGTCGGCGCCGCATTTATCATGCGTAAGCCGGTATGGGAACGGGTGTTAATTGTCATCAGCGCCCCCCCGATTGCCGTGCTTGCCAACGTTTTTCGCATTACCCTTACGGCGATACTTTTTGAGATGGCTCATCAATGGCCCTCGATCGTAAGCAGGGCCTTTGCAGACAAAGTGTTTCACGATTTTGCCGGTCTGCTGATGATGCCGGTGGCACTGTTGATTTTATTGGGCGAGATGACCCTGATTTCTAAGTTAATGGTGCAACCCGTGAAGGATCGGACCCTAGTGGTACGGGAGACTTCACGCGGGTTGCTGGGGATGGGAATGAAAACAGAGAAGGAAAAACGCGACGGGTCCTAGGAGGAGACCCGGAAACCATACAAGACTAAGAGCCTTATCGGGCAGGCGGGCATGAATGAATGCCAATAAAATTGAAATAAAGAGAACTAATGATAATCTAACCGCGTATGTTTAAACTACTTGCCCGTCTAGTTAAAGCACGGACAACTGGTGAACTTCAAATTGGAGAAAAGATTTATGTCGATTGATGAAAGGCCACTATTGTCTGAGGATCAAAGCAATATCCAAGGCTTGGCCCTAACTCAGGCAAGCACGCTTTCGCAACCTACCGGATTGTCGGCGCGGCTTACCCAAGATGTCGCGATTCAACCTGGGGCTCCCAGCGACTTGGTAACTTATTTACATGCCTTCCGGCGCAATTGGCTGTTGGCTACGGCATTGGGGGTGTGTTTTAGCACCGCTGCGGGCCTGGCCATCTGGTTTGGGATGGGGGCTTGGTACACGGCCTCGGCATATATACACATTGCGTATCAAAAAGAATCCATGGTGTTCACAAACGAAGATAGGCCGGCTGAGACCGAGTATGAACTCTTCAAAAACACGCAAATGCAATATCTTCAAAACAACTTTGTGTTATCCGCCGCCCTTAACAAACCGGAGGACAACCCGATTTCCCACCTGCCGATCCTCAAGAGCCAAAAAGATCCCGTTGGGTGGTTAAAGAGCAAACTCTCCGTGTCATTCCCACTCAAGGGAGAGGTCATGGAAGTCAAGTTGACCACTTACAATGCTGAAGAAGCGAGAAATATTGTTGCCGCGGTCGTCGACGCTTACAAGTCCGAAGTTGTCGATGTTGAAATGGACAAACGCCGCCAGCGTATAAACGAACTCGATCAACTTTATACCGTTAAGGACCTGGAAGTCCGCAACAAGCGCAATGATCTAAAACAATTGGCGGAACAATTGGGAACAGCCGAAACGGAAAACCTCAATTTAAAACAAAAGCTCACCTTGGAGGAGCTGAACACCTATCGGCAACAATTGGCGAGCCGCGAGTTCGAGGTTGGAAGGCTGCGAAGCGATCTGGCTTCGCGTCAAGCGGAACTCAAATCCGTGCAAAGCGCCGATGTTTCGGACGTCGAGTGTCAATTGTATGCCCAGGCCGATCCGGTTTTGAGGGATTTAATGCAGGAAATCATGTGGCGGCAGCAGAATGCGGAAGACGCCTCGGGCGTGGTGAAAGAAGGCGCCTTGAAAGGCAACGCTAAAAAGTCCAATCGATTTCTCGATCCATACCAAGTCCAATTAGAGCGGTTTGAAAATAAATACAAGGATCGCATAACGGAAATCAAGGAGGAAATTAAGCACAAGCGGCAAACCGACGTGGAAAAGGAAATCAAGCGAGTTGAAGCGGCAATTGAGATTGCCAACAAGCAGCAGAGGAACTACGAGGAAGACGTGCAACGGTTGAAAAAACTTGCCGAGCAATTTGGCAGTTCGTCGGTCGACGTGGAAATGTTGCGGGCCGACATACTCGTCCGCGAAAAGTCTCTGGACATCATTGCCAGCGAACGCGACAAACTGAAGGTGGAATTACGTTCCCCCCAGCGGATAACTATACAGGGAAAGCCTATCGTCCCCGTGGAGTCCTCCAATTTTGGCTTGCGATTGATCATCACGCTCCTTGCTTCGCTGTTGGGCTTGTGCTTGCCCGTGGCGGCAATCACCTTTTTGGACACCCGCCACCAACGCATCAATACATCCACGGACGTCAGGGAACGCCTTGGACTTCCGGTCATCGGGTCCATGCCAGTCATTCCCACTCGGGTGCTTCGCCAACTGGGCTCGCCTTCGAAACGGAATCAACTTTGGCAATTACGCCTTACCGAATCGGTGGATGGGATCACGGCCAGGTTGTTGCGCCGCGCCGAGTTGGAACAGCGGCGCGTGGTGATGGTCACCAGCGCCGTAAGCGGCGAAGGCAAAACCACCCTGGCCGCACAGTTGGCCATGAGCCTGGCGCGGGCGGGCCGCCGCACCGTCCTGGTGGATTTCGATTTGCGTCAGCCCTCCTTTGACGACGCCTTCGGCCTAGAGCGCTCTCCGGGAATAAGCGAGATCCTGCGAAATGAGAGCGATCTGGCCCGCGCCATCCAACATACGCAAACCGGCAACTTGTCGGTTATAACGGCCGGCCGCTGGAATCGCATGGCCTTGTCGGCCTTGGCCAACGGAGGGGCCGACTCGTTATTCAAGGAATTGCGCGACGAATATGAATTCGTGGTGGTCGATACCAGCCCGATCCTGCCTATTGCCGACGCCAGGTTCGTCAGCCAATACGTGGATTCCGTGGTGCTTTGCGTATTCCGCGACATCAGCGAAGCCCCGAGAATCCGGGCGGCTTGTGAGATTTTAGAGGCCTTCGGCGTGCAATGCGTCGAAGCGGCGGTCGCCGGAGCAAGCGAAAAGGATACTAGCCGGTCTGGATACTATCATTCCAGCGTTTCGGCATAATATCTGTTTGTTCAGTGATTTCCCAACCAGGCTCTTAAAAGGAAAAACGAATCATGCGAGGAAATATCGCAATTAGAATAATAGTCGCCGCCGCCATTATCGCAGTGACATATCTTGGAATGTATGTAGTGGCCTGGGGCATCCAAGTGCCCGAAGTTATTCTGCCGTCTTGGAACGTTAAAGATTTGCCCAAGCAATTAGGCGAGTGGAAGGGCGAGGACGTGAAATTGGATGAACGGCTATTCCAAGCAACAGACGCCACCTCGATTGTGGAACGCCAATACCACAATGAATTGGGAATGGTAATTTCCATCCATTTGGCTGTGTTTAAAGATCCTAATAAAGGTATCTGGCATAACCCCGTAAGCTGCTATGACTCCGCCGGTTGGGTTCCTGTCGAAATAACAAGAGTGCCAATATCCGAAACTCGCGAGAAAAGCGACAAGATAGCCCTTTCCACATGGGAAAAAAGCGGAGAAACGACTATTGTGGGGTATTGGTATCAACTTGGCGAACATCGGCTTTACGGCCGCTGGGACTTAGGCTTTAGCGTGCGTTGGCAAATGAGAGGCCGGAAAACGTGGCCCGCTCTTATAAAAATCTTACTTTCCACCGGGGCCGGTTCAAAACCGGAAAATACCAAAATCCAATTGCTTAAATTCGCGGATCTGGTTCATCAATGGATTAATCAACCTGGGCATCAAAGCAAAGATGAGTCTGCCGCCACCGTACTTGCTACTTCCAAATAACGTCGGTGGAGTGAAAGTAAGCAAAAACAACTCAAGCCAGAGCAGTTGCGGGTTTCGATTACTTCGCACATTCCGGGTAAAAAACAGGTCCGGCCTTTAAGCAGCATAGTGATTATACCGGTTTTAGGGATAATAATGATCAGCCGTCCTTAGTAGAGATCGAAATGTTCCCCTTAAGTGAGGGGCGACATTCACATAAGGCGCCAAAATCCATTAAAACCACGTTAAGACACGGATGTAAAACTTATAATAAAAAAAGGCGTATAAAGGGCCTTTTTCTGTTGTGCCCGGTCGTCCGCTTTATCAGCGCCGACGGCAACCAACACCTAAATGGTGTTTTTTTAGAACATGGATGTCACCCACGGGAACGGAGTGCGCGCTGATCGAACTTATTTTCGAGAACATCCCGATGAGTTCAAGGTCGTTCAACTCCCGCCGACTTGGGAAGGATTGCGTCCGGACATCCTGCTTACCTTGAATACGCCGCGTCGATCACCTCGACATCGACACGATCGCTCTTCGACAGTTGGGCGTCGAGTATATTTTCAGCGCGGTCGAGATCGGCAACGGCGAACAACTGGGCTTGAAACTTGAAAAAGTGTTTGAGCGAGACGATTCTCCTTGGCGCATCTATGTGTACGCGGCGCCGAATAAATCAGTTGTGAAACAAAAAGACTGAAAAACGCCCGGTAATCGATCATCACCTATGGAGCGATCCATGAGCACCATTTGTTGGCAAGAAAGCGTTATCCTCATCACCGGCGGCACCGGCTCGTTCGGAAAAAAGTGCGCCAACATTCTGCTGAAGGAATATCATCCCAAAAAGCTGATTATCTTCAGCCGCGATGAACTCAAACAGCACGAGATGCGAACCGGCGGGTTCGATCATCCCAGTATGCGTTACTTCATCGGCGACATCCGCGACCGCGACCGATTGCGACGCGCCATGTACGGCGTCGATATCGTCATTCATGCCGCCGCCATGAAACAAGTGCCGGCTTGCGAATACAATCCCAGCGAAGCCGTGCTGACGAACGTCACAGGCGCCCAAAACGTCGTCGATACGGCCATCGACTGCGGCGTCCACAAAGTGTTGGGCCTAAGCACCGACAAAGCCGTGAACCCGGTAAATCTCTACGGCGCCACAAAACTTTGCGAAGAAAAACTGCTCATTCAAGGCAACTCGTACGCCGGCTTGCGCGACACGCGGTTCAGTTGCACACGATACGGAAACGTCTTGGGCAGCCGCGGAAGCGTCATTCCGCTGTTCCGGCAACAGCGGGCAAGCGGCAAGCTCACCGTGACCGACCAGCGCATGACGCGATTCTGGCTCACGCTCGAACAGGGCGTGCGTTTCGTGCTTCGCGCGATCGAGCAGATGCACGGCGGCGAGTTGTTCATTCCGCGAATCCCCAGTATGAGAATCATGGACTTGGCCAAGGCGATTGCGCCCGAGTGCAAGATCGAGATCACCGGCATTCGTCCCGGCGAAAAACTGCACGAGGTCATGGTTTCCCGCGACGAAGCCCGCCACGCGGTTCTGGCCGGCGACAAATACGTCATTTTCCCCGAGTATCACTGGTGGTCGACGGATCGTTGGGCGGAAGGAAAACCGCTGCCCGACAATTTCGAATATAACAGCGACCAAAACGACGTTTGGGTGACGGCCGACGAACTGCTCCGCATGGTGGGAGATAAATAACATGAGCGAACGATTAGCCATTGACGGCGGAACGCCGGTGCGAAAAAAACTGCTGCCTTACGGCCGGCAATCGATCGACGAACATGAAATTGCCGCGGTCGCCGAGGTGTTGCGGTCCGATTGGCTCACGACCGGTCCGAAAGTGGCCGAGTTCGAGCGAGCCGTGGCCGCAGTCGCCGGCGCGAAAGAAGCCGTGGCGGTCAGCAACGGAACCGCCGCGTTGCACGCCGCCATGTACGCCATCGGTATCGGCCCCGGCGATGAAGTCATCGTGCCGACCATGACGTTCGCCGCGTCGGCCAACTGCGCCGCGTTCCTTGGCGGCGTGCCGGTGTTCGTCGACGTCGATCCAGATACGCTGCTGATCGATCCCGACTTGATCGAGGCGAAAATCACCGAGAAAACGAAGGCCGTGGTCGCGGTCGATTACGCGGGCCAGCCGTGCGACTACGACCGCTTGCAGCCGATCGTCGATCGGCACGGCCTGGTGTTGGTCGATGACGCCTGCCATGCCATCGGCGGCAGCTACAAGGGCCGGCCCGCCGGTTCATTAGCGGTACTAAACACGTTCAGTTTCCATCCGGTAAAACACGTCACCACGGGCGAGGGCGGCGCGATCACCTCCGACGATCCCGAGTTGATCAGACGGATGCGCATGTTCCGCAATCACGGCATTACGACCGATTTCCGCCAACGCGAAACGGCCGGCTCCTGGGTCTACGACATGGTGGACCTCGGCTACAACTACCGGCTGTCCGACATTCAATGTGCGTTGGGTGTCACGCAATTGGCGAAACTTCCGCAGTCGATCGCGCGCCGTCAAGCGATTGCCGCAAAGTACGGCGCCGCTTTCGCCAAGATGTCGGGCGTGCGGCCGTTGTCGGTTCACAAGGATGTTTCACACGCCTATCATCTTTACGTGATCCAACTCGAACTGGAAAAACTGATCGTGGATCGCGGCCAAGTTTTCCAAGCGCTCAGGGCCGAGGGAATCGGCGTGAACGTGCATTATCGTCCGGTGCATTTGCATCCGTACTATCGGACTCATTTCGGCACGAAGCCCGGCGATTGTCCGGTGGCCGAAGCGGCCTACGAACGGCTGATTTCGCTGCCGATGTTCCCGGCCATGACGGACCAAGACGTTTGCGACGCGATTGAAGGCGTCCGAAAAGTCATCGAACATTATCGTCGAGGAAACTGAAATCGCTCATTCCATGAATTCCGTGGCGATCATTACCGCACGAGGCGGCAGTCGGCGGATTCCGCGCAAAAACATCCGCGATTTTCTGGGCAAGCCGATCCTCGGCTATCCAATCGCCGCGGCCCTTGAATCGGGTTGTTTTCAGGAAGTCATGGTTTCGACCGACGATGAGGAGATCGCCGAAATTGCCCGAAAATTTGGAGCCACGGTGCCTTTCATGCGGTCGGCCAAAACCTCCGACGATTTCGCCACTACGGCCGACGTGCTCAAGGAGGTTTTGGCCGAATACTCGCGCCGCGGCCGCGAATTCGAGGCGGCTTGTTGCATTTATCCGACGGCCGCGCTCGTGACGGCGGAACGCTTGCGCGAGGGAATGCGTATTCTCGCCGCCGATGTGACGTTGGAAAGCGTGATGCCGGTCCTCCGCTTCGGATACCCGATCCAGCGCGCCTTGAAGATCGAAAACTCGCGGCTTTCCATGATTTCGCCGGAATACATGAACTCGCGGTCGCAAGACCTAATGCCGGTCTATCACGACGCCGGACAGTGGTATTGGTTCCGAACCGCGCCGTTTTTGCGAGCCGGCAAGATTTCCGGCGAGTTTTGCGCTCCGGTGATTCTGGACGAGATGGACGCGCAAGACATCGACAACGAAGACGATTGGCGGCTTGCAGAGATGAAATATTGCTTGCGGAAGGAGATGCGTTGAACGCATTGTTGATTCGCGCCGACGCCGGCAAACAAATGGGCACGGGCCACGTCATGCGCACGCTGGCATTGGCCCAGGCATGGCAAGACGCCGGCGGCAGCGTCCGATATGCGATGGCCGCTCCGTCGCCGGGCATTGCGGCGCGACTCAATGCCGAATCGGTGGAAATCGACGCGATTCAGGCCGCGCCGGGCAGCGACGATGATGCCCGACAAACCGTCGAACTGGCGCGAAAGCAAAACGCGGCTTGGGTTGTCGTTGACGGCTATCAGTTCAGCGGGAATTATCAGCGACTCATCAAGGAATCCGGGCTTCGGCTGTTGGTTTTGGACGACTACGGCCACGCCGATCACTACTGGGCCGATCTGGTGCTTAATCAGAACCTTCACGCGAACGAAAGTTTGTATCGCAGCCGCGAGCCGCACACCCGGCTGCTGTTGGGCGTTCGATTCGCGCTGTTGCGGCGCGAGTTTCTCAAATGGCAGGGTTGGCAACGCGAAATTCCAGAACATCCTCGCAATATATTGGTCACCATGGGCGGTTCTGATCCTGACAACATAACGCTTCGCGTTGTCCAAGCAATTCAGGGGTTGTCGCTGG
The DNA here is from genome assembly GCA_050013075.1 of Thermoguttaceae bacterium. Lineage (GTDB taxonomy): Bacteria > Planctomycetota > Planctomycetia > Pirellulales > Thermoguttaceae > JBEKIK01. The sequence goes on from JBEKFZ010000003.1 coordinate 45,820, forward strand.
GTGATGTATGTGTCCGAGTTGTTGTTGGTGGCGGAAATCCACACAGAGAAAGTTTGGTGGAAGCTGTCGCGTCTTCGCCTAGATTTGACCTTATTTATGATGTTCGCAACATGCCTGAATTATTGTCGCAGGCCGATATGGTTGTCACGGCTGGTGGAAGCACTTTATGGGAAATTGCTCTGCTGGCGTTGCCTAGCATTGTCATTGTAATTGCTCGGAATCAGTCAGACGCTACTCGACTTCTTTCCGAGCGCGGGCAATGCCGGCTTTTGGGCGATGCAGGGTCGCTCTCATCGTTGTTCTTGGAACGTGCGATAAAAGAGTTGTTTTATGACCGTGAATGCCGCGAATCGCTAAGTCGCAATATCGCAATGTTGGTGGACGGCCTCGGCGGTCAGCGGATTTGTCAATTACTTTGTGAGTCTAGCCCATGAAAAACATTGTCGAATTGCGCGACGTTCGCCCCGACGACAAGGAAACGCTTCGCACGTGGCGAAACCTCCCTCATATTTCCAAATACATGTTCCAAGATCACCATGTAACCGTTGAGGAACATGAGCGTTGGTTTCCTGCGGCGATGGCCGACCCAAGAAGAAAGTATTGGATCGTATCGCGTCAAAACCGCGATATTGGTCTTGTCAACATTTGTGATATTGATGCGAGCAGCGGGCGTTGTTATGGGGGCATTTACATCGCCGACAAAAGCGAGCAGATGTCCGGCTCCGGGGTTTTTGCCGAGTATGCAATGTTGTATCAGGTATTCGAGGTCTTGAAGTTGAACAAGTTTTGCGGCGAAGTCATGGCGTTCAATACCCGTGCATGCCAACTTCACCGAAGGCTCGGATTCCAGCAAGAGGGCTATTTTCGGGAACATGTGCGCAAAGGCGATCAACTTGTAGATGTTTATTTCTTTGCAATGTTGCGTCGCGATTGGGAAACGCAACGTGCCGTTATCGAAAACATGTTGGAGCCGCTAGTCGCTTTGTTGGAAAAACGTGGGAAGTCTGCCGGCGTTTCCCCTAATGTATGATTCCATGTAAAAATGAACCAACGCGGTTTTATCATTCATTAAACATACTTCTAAAAGGAGCCAATGTATGACCGAGGCTGACATATTCTCCATGATTGCTGATGCCCTGGGAGTTCAACGGGAAAAAGTCACCAAAGACAGTGTGGCGGGGGACATCGCCGAGTGGGATTCTATGGGAACTCTTTTGCTGCTGGCTCAACTTAGTAGCCGAGGCGTTTCAATTGTTACGGGCGAAACAGAATGCCTACAGTCCGCAAGCGGAATTATTGCAGAATTCCAGAAAGCCGGCAAATTGCAATGAGCTTCTATTTACGAGCGATCGATTATATTTTGCCGCCCGATCGTCTAACGAATGACGATTTGGTGAAAATGAACCCCAGTTGGAATGCGGCAAGCATTTTTGCAAAGACAGGCATCCGCAGTCGTCCGGTCACCGCACCCGGCGAGACTGCCGCGGACCTTGGTTGCCAGGCAGTCGAGAAACTATTTCAACAGACGGGATTTGATCGTTCGAAGATTGACGCCATTCTGTTCTGCACTCAGTCCGCTGACTACTATCTTCCGACGTCTGCATGTCTGATGCAATCGCGTCTCAAACTCTCCACGTCGTGCGCGGCATTTGACGTCAATCTTGGGTGTTCCGGGTTCACGTACAGCCTTTGGATTGCCGGCGCATTGATCGAATCCGGATCGGCATCCAATGTCCTTGTTATTGCCGGTGATACTTTTGCCAAATACTGTAATCCCCATGATATTGTAACCGCGACGATCTTTGCCGACGGCGCCGCAGCCGTTTTGCTGACACGTGACTCCAAGGACGCCATGGCGACGATCGGCCCAACCGTTTTGGGAACGGACGGACGCGGAGGCGAGTACCTGATTGTCCGCGACGGCGGTGCACGCCGCCGACAATGTGATAATATGCATTCAGCCCAGCATTCACGTCCCGAGGACGCTTACCTTTTTATGAACGGGCCGGAAGTATTCAGTTTCACCCTAAATTGCGTACCAGGCGGAATTCAGCGGCTGTTAGAGCGAGTCAACTTATTGCCAGCGGAGGTGGACCATTACCTTTTCCATCAGGCAAACTGTTTCATGCTGAATCAGTTACGAATGAAAGTAGCTATTCCGCCCGAAAAATTTCCAATCGATCTGGAAGACATCGGCAATACCGCCGGCGCATCATTGCCAATTCTGATTAAGCGTTGTATTGACAAGAATTTATTCAAGGCTGGCGAAAAATGCATCCTAGTGGGTTTTGGCGTCGGCTTCTCATGGGCGGTTACTTACATGGAGTGGGGCGTGCGGCCCGCTGTCGCTAAATAGGACTACAGCAAAGAGCAGCAAAGCGGATTAAACGATGACGGATATTAAACTTTCAAACTGCTTCATCGGCCCGGCCTTCCCCGTTTACGTGATTGCCGAGCTTTCGGCGAATCACAATCAGGACTTCGAGCAGGCCGTACGATTGGTGCGGGCCGCCAAAGAGGCCGGCGCCGATGCGGTGAAGCTGCAAACCTACACGCCAGATACGATCACGATCCGCTCCGATCGGCCGGAGTTTCGCGTCGGCGGCGGGACGATTTGGGACGGACGCACGCTCTACGATCTTTACGCCGAAGCATACACGCCTTGGGATTGGCAACCGAAACTAAAACAATTGGCCGATGACATCGGCATTCATTTGTTTTCCACGCCGTTTGATCCAACAGCCGTCGATTTTTTGGAAGCGATGAACGTACCGGCGTACAAAATCGCCTCGTTCGAACTGGTCGATCTGCCGCTGGTGCGGAAAATCGCAAAAACCGGCAAGCCGATCATCATGTCGACCGGCATGGCCACACTGGCCGAAATCGACGAGGCGGTGCAAACGATCCGCGAGGCCGGTGGACGCGAGTTGGCCCTGCTGAAATGCACGAGCGGTTATCCGGCCCTGCCCGAGGAAATGAACCTCCGCACGATTCCGCACTTGGCCGAGGCGTTCGGCGTGCCGGTCGGGCTTTCCGATCACACGCTGGACAATGCATCGGCAGTGGCCGCCGTGTCACTGGGAGCGTGCATTGTGGAAAAACATTTTACGCTTTCGCGGGCCGTGCCAGGGCCGGACAGCGCGTTTTCGGTGGAGCCGGCCGAGTTTCGAGCGATGGTCGATGCCATTCACACGGCGGAAAAGGCGTTGGGACGGGTTCACTACGGCGTCAATCCGCGCGAAGCCGCCGGCCGCGTGTTTCGCCGGTCATTGTATGTTGTGAAAGATGTTAAAGCCGGCGAAGTGTTCACCGATGAAAATGTGCGGTCGATTCGGCCCGCCAACGGCTTGCCGCCTAAGCACTTGGCTGAAATCCTCGGCCGCCGCGCCGGTCAGGCGATTCCGGCCGGCACGCCCTTGAGTTGGGAGTTGTTGGGTTAGGGCTAAGAATTGCCTTCCTCTGATTCCACAATGGCAGCCGATCCATCCATCAACGCTTGCGAAGAGACGCCCATCGAGGTTGACGCTTGCGGCGTGATGGTACCCGCTCCGGCGCCGATCCATTTTGGCCAAGCGGTCGGCAAAATCGGCCGATTGAGCAGCATCTATTTGTTCGGCGGCATCGTGCCGCCGCTGATTTCGATGGTGCTGTTGAGGGTATTCACCCAATACATCGCGCCGTCACAAATGGACATCGTCACACTGGCGACGCGCATCGCCGGGCCATTGCAGATTTTCGTCACGCTTTGCTTCGTCAACGGCTTGCGGATGCAGTATTTTCGCTTCGACGAACCACAGCGGCCGCGGTTGTTGCGGACCATGTTGCTGGGCCAGATCGGCGCGTCGGCCTTGATCGGCGTTGTTCTGTCGATCGCGGGCGTGTGGGCGGCCGGATGGATGCTGCCTAAACTCCCGCTCACGCCGAAATACGTCTTTGATCTTTGGCTGATGGTGGTCTGGGGATGTTTTTTCGCCGGGCTGATCGACTTGGCCACCTGCGCCTCGCAATTGATGGAACGGGCCACGACGACCGTCTCGTTGAACTTCACGAACTATCTCTCCCAAGCCGGATTGGGCGTTTTCGCGGTCGTTTTTTTCGGTTGGCAGGGCTTCGGCCGTCAAGGCACCATTTTTTTGGGCCTGGTCGTCGCTGGCGCGGCCGGCGCAGCGTTCTTGTGGCGGCAGGGACAGGGCTGGTTCGATCCCAAAATGTTTCGGCGCGTTGGCGGTATGGGACTGACCTTCATCCCGCACAACATGGCCAACAATCTCCAGTTTGCCTTGAACGCATGGATGTTGAATACGAAAGCCCCGCCGGGGTGTCTGGCCGTGTACGGAATTGCCCAGGCGTTCGCCAGTTTGATCGACCTGCCGGTGCAGTCGCTGCTCAGCGCCGCGTATCCGACGCTGGCTCGGCTCATGAACGACGGCGGCGCCGAATCCCGCCGCCAGCAAGCGCGGCTGTACACGCTATTGGCCGTCGGCATCGCCGTGTTGTTGCTGGGATCGGCGTTGTTTTCGCCGGTGGCGATCCGCCTGTGCACCACTCCCGCCTACCACGAAGCGGCAAATGTGGTGATATTACTCATTTTGGCGTGGATGTTCCAAAGCCTCTACAACTTAGTCTTGCAGCCACTGTTCTATTTCGGCGGCGGGTTCGGCGTGGCGACTGCGTCGGTCTCGGCCGTCCTTTCCACGTTCCTCTTTTCCCTTTTGCTGATCCCGCGGTGGGGAATGTACGGCGCGGCCTGGGCCGTGGTCGGCTGTTTCGCCGTGAAGTTCGTCGTGGCAGCCGTGGCGAGCACGTGTTTTTACCGCCTTCCTTGGGAGATTTCCAAAATCGTGCGGGCGTTGGCGTGCGCCGCCATCTTGGTCGGCCTCGATATCTGGCTTGTCGATAAGTTGGAATTTATGTTGGCGGTTGCCTTGAAGTGCGGCTTGTTTCTGGCCATATTGCCGCTACTGTTGACCATGCGAGTGGTCAGCATCGGGGAATTGCTCCGACTGAAAGGCATGGTCTTTGCGAAATAGAGTGACGATGCTAGAACGAGAGCGAGATTTGCACGTGTGTTTGACGCCTTACCACACGTTCTTGGCGACGCTGATCGCCTGGGCGCGGCGTCATGAGGCCGACAGCCGGATGGTCCTCGTCGAGTATCGTTTTGACGCGAGTATTTTGCGCGAATCACTGCGAAGCTGGAAGGCGTCGCCGTTTTCCGACGTCCTTTCCATAAAGACGATTCCGTGGTGGTTCAATGACTTTTTGCTGACGATTCTCTCTCCCGGTCGCGTTGAAGCGATCCGCATTTATGCCCGCGCGGGAAGGAATTTGAAACTCTTGGCCCGCTACACGGAGAAATTCGCGCCGACGCGGGTTTATGTTTACAACGACTGGATGGACCTGTCCCAAGGGGTCATGCACTTCGCCAAACAAATCGATCCGGCGGCAAGGTGCGTGTATGTCGAGGACGGCATCGCTGCATATGTCTGTTCGCAAGAACACCAAGACGCGGACACCCGAAAACACCGCTTGTTCCGTAAGCTGTTCATCGGGTCGCCGTGGTTTGAGTTTGTCTCAATATTCGGCACGAGCCGTTGGATCGACGAGTGCATGATGCTGTTCCCCGATCTGCGATTGCCCGAACTGAAAAAACATCCGACGGCGGAAATTCCTCGCACGGCGTTGACAGATTCGGAGTTTTTGCGATGGAACGGCGATTTGCTGAAACGTCACGGTGCGGACGTCGACTCGATGACGGACATCGGGTGCGTTTTGGCCGTTCCCGCCACCACCGGCCACGAAGACATCGCGGCATGGAAGAGAATCGTCGATCTTGCGTCGGAGGCGATGCGCCGCCAAGGTCTGCGGACGGCCGTCAAGTATCATCCCCGCGAATTCTTGAAGGATTATCTTGACGTAGCCTCTCGTTCAGGCATTTTGATTCTTCCGCAAAAGGTATCCATGGAAAATGTTGGCTTGCAATTCCTGCCGCATTTGAAGTGCATGATCGGAGACACTTCCTCGTGTCTTTTGTCGGCGAAATGGATGTCGCCATCCTCGAAGATCATCGCTTGTGCTGGAACGACTAACCATACATTTTCGGTGAAGCCTTTTGCAGTGCTTGCCAAGGCGGGTTGCAGCATTGCAGGGGACGAAGACGAATTGCGAAGAACTCTTGCCGACGACGAATGACGGCCCCGTGAACAGAAACCGAAGGAACATCACCCAGTCGCAAAAAGGAAGAGAATCTTTGAAACGCGCCTGCATCACGGGCATTACGGGACAAGACGGCGTGCGTTGCGAAACCCTGGATGCGGGCAACACCTATATAGTGGATGCATTTTGGGACTATTTCCAGCAATTTTTCAGCGTCTTGTACACTTGTGGAGTCACGCATTCAAGCCTTTTGGCGTGACGGGAATTCCTGCTGAAAAGAAACCTTTTTTTCGATGAATCGCTGTCCTATGCTTCCGATTACGATTAGTTTAATCGTTTGATCCAGGCCGGTTGCCGATTCAGTCGAATACAAAAACCGATAATGAGGTAACTAATAATGGCAAAAAATGACGATCTCTATCAAGGCCGATTCTTATCTCAAGGATACCCGAATCTGGAAAAAATAGTTGCTGAAAAACACAAGCAGAGGGAGTTTTCTTCTGCAAAGGAAATCATGTCCTGCATCGATCGGCTTGTGGATCTCAAGAATGGAGTGAATACGATAGTGGACATTGGTTGCGGTCCCCATGCAACCAACGTTAAGACGCTGTTAGATGCCCATTACAATGTTGTGGGAGTGGAACCAGTGACTTCTTTTGTGGAATCAGCTCGAAACATGATAGGTGATCCGAACAGGATTATCCAGGGTTGCGCCGAATCAATGCCTTTCAATAATCAATCGCAACGAGTCGTACTAATGCAAAATGTTTTGGAGCATGTGGACTCAGTACCAAAGTGTTTGGAGGAAGCCTATCGTGTACTTGCGCCGGACGGAGTGTTATATGTGTCGACTACAAATAAGCTGTCAGTGGGCGGTGCTCCATTGTTTAGCGAATTCAACATTCCTTTCTATAGTTTGTTTCCAAGCCTCGTAAAGGAATGTTATGTTTATAAGCAACTGCACTTTGATCCGCGTTTGGCGAACTTCACACTTCGCCCTGCCGTGCATTGGTTTACTTACTCAGGATTGTGCAAAGCGGGGCGTGATGCCGGTTTTGCACATTTCTACAGCAAGATCGACTTGGTTGACTTATCCAGCGAATATGTAAAACGCGGCTCGCTCAGACGTATTGCACTTAAATTAGCTAGATGGAGTCCGTGGTTTCGCGCTTTAGTACTGTCACAAACAGGGCACATAATTATGTGGAAACGAATGGAATAAAGGATCCATGAGATAAATTGTGATGGAAGTATATCAACCGAGATAATTTTTATTTGGAAGGCTTGGGGCCATTATTTGTATCACTGGTCGGACTCGATTATGACAGTATCCCACGGCATCACCGATAGCACTGCCGAAATAATGGGGATTTCCCGTAGCCGCTTCCATGTGATTTACAACCCCGTGGTTAGGCTGGAGCTATTTACCAAGGCCCGTGAGACACTGGACCATCCATGGTTCGGATCGAACCAGCCCCCCGTTGTTTTGGCTGTCGGCAACCTATCGCCTTGGAAGGATTTCGGCTTGCTCCTGAAGGCGTTTTCGTTGGTCCGCGAAGAGTACTTTCGTCCCTTGGATGTGCAATTGCTCGTTGGGGACGCGACCAAGGCCGAAAAGGTTTTGGGGTGGAAACCCACAATCCGTTTCGATAGATTGGTGGATATGATGGTCGATCACGATCTATCCGTTGTGAAAGGATGTGAATCTTGTCTATAGTTGAAGCCGTAAACGAGAAGAAGATCAAAGTCGCCATGTTTTTGCCGAACTTGGACACTGGCGGTGCAGAACGTGTTTTTGTTAATCTTGCAAACGCGTTGACGTTGAAAGGTTTTGCTCCGACTCTACTTGTGGGAACGCTGGATAAAGCGGCATACCTCGAGACGATCTTGCATGAAGTGCGGGTTTACGAACTGGGCGTGCGACACATGCGATCCGCCGTATTTCCGCTAATACGGTTTCTTCGACGCGAACGTCCCGCCATGTTGCTGACCGCCTTGGAACATTCCAATTTCGCGGCGATCGTTGCCGCAAAAATGGCTCGAACCGGCACGCCAGTCTTGGCGACCATTCATCAAACTCTCTCTAGAGTTTTGGAAACGTCGCAATCGTTGTATGAAAGACTAGTTATTTACGTCACACTAAAAGTTGCGCCGATGGCCGACCAGATCATTGCCGTATCGCATGGGACGGCCGACGATTTTGCACGTTTGGCAAAAATTTCTAGAGAGCGAGTCAGAGTTATTTACAATCCGGTTATCGGTCCCACCTTGTATCGGGGTATTCAGGAACCAATTGAACATCCGTGGTTTCAGGAAAAACAGCCGCCGGTTGTTTTGGGCGTCGGACGTCTGACGGCCCAAAAGGATTTTCCCAATCTTATTCGTGCATTTGCATTGCTGAGGAAGACATCTGATGCAAGACTCGTCATTCTTGGCGACGGAGAGGAACAGCCTTCACTCGAACGACTTGTTCTGGAACTGAAGCTTAGTGAGTGCGTTTCAATACCGGGCGTGGTATCCAATCCGTTTGCCTACATGAGAAGGGCTTCACTTTTTGTCCTTTCTTCGGCATGGGAGGCGTTGCCCACAGTGCTTATCGAAGCGATGGCTTGTGGTTGCCCGGTCGTGTCGACGGATTGTCCTAACGGGCCGGCCGAAATTCTCGACAATGGGCGGCTTGGGCCACTCGTTCCCGTGGGAGACGTGGAAGCCCTTGCGCGGGCCATGAAAACGTCTTTGGCGGAAAGCCACTCTCCCGTAGCGCCGGAAGTTCTCTTACCATACACGCTTGATTATTCAGCGGAACAATATTGTCAATTGATTGCCGAGATGCTTCATGGCTAGTGTGCCGTTTTACCTTCTGTGCGTTTTTGTGTTTTTTTTACCGTGGGAAACGCTAGGCGGACTCGATTGTGACTGTATCCCACGGCGTTGCCGATAGTACCGCTGAAATAATGGGGATTCCCCTTGGCCGCTGCTATCCTTAGCACGTTATCCGAACCGCGTACCGTCGTGCCGGAAGAGGCGATCGACTTGTTTCGCGTCGAACGTGCGAGCGAAGAATACCTTAAAGTTCTTTTGAGAGACGTCCCATGCGTAACTTAGTATTAGTGCTTTTGATGGTCATGGTTTTCCAGATTCCGTGGGAGGGCGTCGTGGCCCTGGGAACCTTCGGTACCCTTATTCGTGCTATTGGCATGGGGACCCTTTTTCTGGGAATTTTGGCGATTTTCATCACTGGACGGTTTCGAGGTCTACTCCTCATACATTATCTGATGATTCTGTTTATGTCTTTCGCCGTTCTGAGCCTGGTATGGGTAGAGAACAGCGATACAGCACTCGGAAAACTCACGACCTATTGTCAGTTGTTGGTTTTCGTCTGGTTAATCTGGGAATTTGCCCCCGATTCTTTCCGGCAGAGACTTCTGATGCAGGCATATATCTGGGGAGGATGCGTGGGAATCTTGACTCAAATTCTTGGCCGTCAAGACTATTCAGGTCCGGCACGAGAAGCTGTGCGACTTACAGGCGGCAACCTGAATTTGAATGAATATGCCATCGATATGTTAATGTCGATACCGATGGCCGTCTATTGTGCCACTGATCTCAAGACTCACCGGTTGTTGCGCATAGCCTATATGCTGTACTGTCCAATTTGCGCGATAAGCGTTCTGCGTACCGGGTCCCGCATGGCATTCGTGGCCATATGTCTTATGACGTTTCTTCTAGGTCTTATTTATTTGTTTAAACGCCCTATTTTCACCATCGTCTTGAGTCTGTTTGCGGGCGTAATCTTCTTGTTTCTTATTCCGATAATCATGCCTGAAACAACCTGGGAACGATTGACCACGACTATGGATGAAATTCAGACCGGAACCTGGACCGGCCGCACGACGATTAATCATGGCGGCCTAGCTCTTTTCCAGGAGTATCCGGTGTTGGGGACGGGTATTGGTACGTTTGATAAGATGGTTGGACGAGTGCTTGGTAGTTCTGGGCCAGTACCCTCGCATAATACCTATCTTAATGTTATGGTTGAGTTAGGATCTGTGGGGTTTCTTTTGTTTATGTCCATACTAATAGAAGCGTTAATCTATACCTTTAAAATGCCTTTCCACGAGCGATGTACTTGGCAAATCGCACTTATTTCTTGGGGTATAAGCGCGATAGCGCTTCACATGGATTACTACAAGATGTTTTGGTTCATCCTGGCACTGATTGCCTGCCAATTTGCGACCTTTAAGAAAAAAGACATTATAAAAATACCGGTTGAAAGTCTCGGAGCAATTAACACGGGATCTCGGCTTCTTGCCAGACCCCGATAGAGAAACACAACCGATCAATGACGCGTCAGCTTCACCGCCGTCTCAGCCCATGACCATGCCGGATTCGAATAGCAACCATCCCGATAAACTTAAAGTTTTGATTGCGACCGCGTTGCCCCCGCCCGATCACGGCGGGATTGCCTCTTGGGCGCGGAATCTCCGCGGCCAATTGAGTAAAGATCCGGACATTGAACTGACTTTCGTCGATACCACGGTCCATTATCGGTCGCCGGTCAATTCATTCCTCGGCCTTCGATTGGTCGGCGGATTGATCCAAGGGCTGCGCGACACCTGCCGAATCTATAAAAAAATAAAGGCGAATCGCCCCAACCTGCTTCATCTGACCACCAGCGGCGGACTGGCCACGGTTAAGGACCTGATCATACTTACGATTGCCAGGCGGCTGGGCGTGCCGAGTGTTATTCATTATCACATGGGGCGATTCCCTGGAATTATTGAGAGGGCGGGGATTGAATGGAAACTGACGCGCCGGACCATGCGAATGGCCGATGTCGTGATCCCCTTGGACAAAACTTCCGAGTCGGACATCAAGGCCGCTTTGCCGGGACTGAAGGTAGTGAAACTTCCCAACATGGTTGAGATCGACGTGATCGACCAAATACGCCGCCAAGGTCCCCCGTCGCCGCCCTGTCCCGAGGGTTGCGCTCGGCTCGTATATGCCGGGCACGTCATTCCCAAAAAGGGATTGCGCGAATTGGTTTCGGCATGTGTGCAAATTTCCTCGTATCCGATAGTATTGGACATTGTCGGCCCGTTCGCCGCCGGATTCAAAAAGCAACTCATGGAAATCGCCTCTCGGGCGGGGCGAGGGAAGTGGCTGAACTTTCTCGGGTGGATGGAACGCAGCGAGGCGATTCGGCATATCGCTCATGCCGACATATTCGTATTGCCCAGCTATACCGAAGGAATGCCTAACGTCGTTTTGGAGGCGATGGCTTGCGAGCGGGCGATTTTGAGCACCACCGTCGGGGCGATGCCGGAGATGCTTGATATCGGCGGACCGGGAGAATGCGGTGTGTGCGTACCGCCCCGAAACGCGGACGCGCTGGCCGATGCAATCCGCGATCTGCTCCAAAACCCACAACTACGCGGTCAATTGGGACGCAAAGCCCGGCAACGAGCCTTGCAACTTTATTCCGTGCCCGTCGGTTGCGAACAACTGCTTAATTTATGGCGTTCTTTGGGTAAATGAGTCTTTTTTTATTGCTAAGCGAACTACAAACAACGTACCCGGCGGAAACTTGACAAGTTTTTTGAGGCCAAGTAGTATCTTAGAGCCTATCCAAATACCCATTTTTGTCATCCTGAGCATAGCGAAGGATCTTGATAATAGAGGCTAGATTCTTCGCTTCGCTCAGAATGACGACAGGTTTTAGGATAAGCTCTTAATAAATGATACGCTTTTTTGCAACTCATCAGCGGATAAAAATACATAGCAAAAGAGTAATATAGTCTCAGAATTAAGGTGGGGATCATGAATCAGGTCGATGAAACGTCTATAAAAGGTTCGGAAACTAAACCGCTGATTTCACTCGTATTACCTTGCTTCAATGAAAGCGAGGTATTCCCTTACTTGCGGACATCTTTGGTGGGAATTGCCGACACTTTAGCAAATTCGTTTCGAGTGGAGATCATATTTGTCAACGATGGCAGTACGGATTCCACGTGGAAACAAATATGTTCTTTTGCAAAAGATGATCCGCGTGTGTGTGGAATATCATTGTCGCGTAACTTTGGACACCAAATGGCTCTTACTTGCGGATGTGATCATGCGCGAGGAGACGCTATCGTATCAATGGACGCAGATCTTCAAGATCCGCCAGAGGTTGTGTTTGAGTTAGTAAATGAGTGGAAAAAAGGCTATGACCTGGTTCATGCAGTCCGGATGAAACGCGAAGGCGAGTCCTGCTTCAAGTTGTGGACTGCGGCCATTTTCTACCGCCTTATCCGTTTTCTCGGCGCCACTAACGTAAGAGCCGACGCAGGCGACTTCCGTTTGATAAGCCGACGCAGCCTAAATGCACTGAATCAGATGCGCGAGCAGCATCGCTTCATCCGCGGCATGGTAGGATGGGGCGGATTTCGCACGAGCGAAGTTTACTATCATCGAAAACCGCGGAAGGCGGGAAAGACCAAATACCCCTTCAGAAAAATGCTGCATTTCGCGACCGACGCCATCGTTTCTTTTTCCACGCTTCCCTTGAAAGTGTCGTTTGCCGCCGCCGTCCTTCTTTCCGTACTGATCTTAGGATATTTGTGCGTGGCAACGGTGGATCACTTCGTCAGGGGAACCGTACTTGTGCCGGGATGGCCAAGTCTTATCCTGGCAACGGTTGCTCTGGGGTGCATGAATCTGATCTGTATTGGGATTCTTGGGGAGTACGTGGGGCGCATATATGAGCAGGTCAAGCAACGGCCGCTTTATCTTGTGCAAGAGACGACTCAAGAGCCAGATCATGCTGACGAATGTACCGAGGATAAGACATGTCCGAAGAAATAAGGCAAAAGGATATAGATGACGGCAAATCGGTCGAGGACTGTGAAGAGGCTGAATTCGACGCCTACGCGGCAGCATATGACGAAGGAATAGACAATCCTATTCGCCGATGCGTTGGCGGCGACCCCGAGTCCTTCATAGAAGTTAAAGCCGATTGGTTATTGAGGCGATGCAATCGTTTGCCGTACTTTTACCAGGGCAAAAACATAAAACTACTCGACTATGGTTGCGGTACGGGAATTATGCTTAGAGTTCTTAGACGTCTTGGTTTTGTAGGTGGTTTGACTGGTTGCGATGTGTCTTGTGAGATGCTGGAACAGGCAAAGAAACAATGGCCGCTTGACCCACTGCCCGAACTTTACCCGATGAAAGACGGGTTGGCTCCTTTCGATGATGCCAAGTTCGACCTGATCGTAGTCAGTTCAGTGTTACATCATGTACCCGTCGATCAACGGGATCGCACCTATGCCGATATTATGCGTCTTCTTAAGCCGGGAGGTCATGTTTGTGTCTTTGAGCATAATCCCTATAATCCCCTGACTCAATGGGTCGTACGACATACTCCTATCGACAAGAATGCTGTTTTGCTCCGCCCCAAAGAGGTTCGGGAAGGCCTCGTGAAAGCGGGTGCTTCCAGGCTGGAGACAGCATACATCATGTTCTTGCCCCCGCGTTTTCGGTCACTGCGATTCTTTGAACGATATTTTTATTGGTTGCCATTTGCCGCTCAATATGCCGTGTTTGCCCTCTGATCAGGATATCATAAGGTAACTATCGAATTCCGAATTCATATACGGACAGCCGTACACGGAACATTCCGCATGAATAAAAAGTAATTTAAAGGAGGATGAAATGATCAGTAACAGAATTGCGGTTTACGATCACTCTGTGGGGATTCAAGATCGGACGGCAACTTGGTATTGCGCGGTCTTGTGGATTGCGGCATGTGGGGCTCTGGCATTCATCTTAATTTGGCCCCTCGCGGCAGGAATGGTTTCCTGCTGTGACGATGTTGAATATTCCCGCTTTGTTATTGTGAGGGGAACTTTTTGGGATAATCTTGTGTATTGGTGGAAAAGCGTAGCGTTTAGACCAATCGATTTGTCCAGTTATTTTTTCGTGAACCTGGAAACGCTTGACGCGCGGGCGACAATCTTGTTGCACTTGCCCGGACTAGCGGCAATTCTCGCCGCAATCTGGGTGGCGCTAAAGCGATTGACTCCGCAATACCGGTTATATTTTCCCATAGCAGTGCTGCTGTGGTGTCTGCACATGGCCACGACGGTAACGCTTTGGCAACACGACACCATAGCGCAAACATGGGTATCGGCGTGCGGTCTATGGTTGGGACTGGTAGCCTGGAAAGCCATCGAAAGAGTTTGGGCAGGACAATCCATCCGTCGCCAAACATGGACCATTATGATCTTATGCGTAATTGGCGTTTTAACAAAGGAAATATTCTACGGTTGGGTTGCCGCGGTTGGTATGCTCCTGATCGCGTCGAGTCTTCTGGCTTTACGGCGGCGCAAATTGCAGGCGTCGATCGATCTCGGCAAACTCTTTTTGGCCACAATAATCATCCCGGCATGTTTTTTTTCGGTCCGATGGTTTGCCGGCTTGAACACAGTCGCCTCCGCCGGAGGCGGGCGCTATAGTGTGCATTTCGGCACGAATCTTATCAAAAATGTCATTTTATCCGCAATAGGTTACTTTTCAATTTCACCAGTACATGTTATTCGGGACCCATTAGCCCCATTAGCTCTAAGAGGGATTCCAATTCTCGCTGTCTGTCTTAATATAATTCTTTGTGCGGGACCTTGGTTGATCTCGTGGATCACCCATAGAGAATGGCCGGATCGACCATCCGGCAAGATTGTCGCTTTGATCGCATTAGTTACATTTCTCGGGGTCTCAGCCACTCTTCCCATGGGGCAAATCTCGGAATTGTATATAATGGGTCCGAACGCGGGAGAGGCCATAATTCTTGCAATCGGTTTGGTGGGTTGGTGGCAACTGCTCTTCTCAGGGCGACAAAAGTGCACGTCCGCCTGGTCGAAACTCAGTAGAGCGACATTCGTCGTCGCCGCTTTCACGATGAGCGGCATCGGCATTTACGGCCTGGCGAGCCGCGTATATCATTTCCGTTTAACTTGGTCGTACGCATCGGATCTCAACCGAATATTGCTGGATCATCAACGTTCATTGCCTCCGGTCAAGGACCGAATAGTCAGCGTATTTTTCCCGCCCGAGTACACAGAAGGGTTTATGCACAGCCAATACGTGGAGCCGCCCGCGGCAGCCTTGAATTTGGACCCAGCGGAAGCCTGGTTCAATTATCACGATCCGCTGAGACGAATTAAACTAGTCCGTGGCAAACCAGTCGGTCCGCTTGCCCCGGGCGACTTGTTTCTGGATGGTAGTCATTTGCCTCCCAGGGGCCACTGGTGACAGTAATTTGACTCCGTAAGGCTCATTGGAAAACATCGTCTTGGAACTAACAACTCTTTCCAAAAGGTGAAATCATATGACAATCCGCAAGATGATTATCGTGGGATGCGTGGCTTTTTTATTCCGCCTGATATTTATATTTTGGGGCCTTTCGGATTGGAATTTAATGCCGCAAAACACCATGAGCATCGTATATTTTTGCCAAGGCTACGGGATTTGCGCCGGATACGGTTACGTGAGTGAAAACTGGGGTGAAAAGCCTTTTCATAATCTCACTGAGCTCAGAAAATTAGTCGATCAAGGACTGCATGTTACTCCGCAAACGGCTCCGCAGTTTGGTGAGAAGGCATTTTTCCCCGAGATGTTGCATCCACCCGGCATGGCATTGCTGGTCGCCGCCATTCATTGGGTAACAGGCATGCGTGTCGATCTGTATTTTGAAATACTAGGGATGCTTCTGGATACGACATCCGCCTGTCTTTTCTACTGGATGGTTTGGAAGTTCTTCAGCGAGCGCATCGCCTTTATGGCCGGTCTGATTTACGCGTTATATCCTCCATTGGCTTTTTCAACCACCCTGGATAGATTATCAGAATCATATCTGCCGATACTTATTCTGGCCTCTTTAGTCTTTGTACTACAATCTACTCGTGGTTCGGGTCGAAAAGTCGCCCTTTGGTGGCTTCTGGCCGGCTTAATGGTGGGAATCAGTTCTTACTTGCGGCCGGACTATCTTATGGTGCCGGTTGCCTATGGATTCGCCCTATGGATATATACCCGCCGGTTTTGGCGATCAATGCTTGCCATGATAACGATCCAGGCCGTTGCATTAACGGTGCTGACGCCTTGGGCTTATCGGAACCATCAACTATGCGGTAGATGGATCTTCACTTCGACGTCGGTGGGTTGGACGCTGTTTGCAGGACTTGGCGAATACAACAACCCGTGGGGTTACATCGGCCTAGACGAGAATATCGCTGTCGAAGCCCACAAACAAGGTTTTTACGCGCCCGAAAGTCCCGAGGCCGATTTATACTTTCGAAATCGGTTCCGGGAATCAATCAGGAGCAAACCGTTGGGGTTCCTGTCCTCGATAGTCAAACGACTGCCCATGGCCATTCTAGCGCCACAGGGGTTCGGCTACAAAAACCCCTATAAAACCAGCCGTTTCACTGATACAATGCGAAAGGGTCAGGATCGCTACGACGTGATTTTCTCCAGACCATTGTACATTATTAAGGCATATTGGGAGTTTCTTTTGATGGGCGCTATCAGTGTTGCCGGCCTTCTGTCCAGTTTAGTAATGCTGTTTTTTGAAAGGCGCCGATTCGGATTGGTGTTTTTGCTGTTGTCTCCGCACCTTTATTCCATCGGGGTTCACCTATTGACTTACTACGAACCCATATACGTGCTTCCCAGCATGTTTTCATTTTTAATCGGTTTGGCGTATGTCCTTTCCCGAGAATGGCGACACCGCGACGCGTCGGTTGTTACATGCTAACTTACGTTAAATGGCGGCCATGTCTCCATCGTCGTGGAATTAACAGTCGTTATGACCGATTACAGATTGATAATTGCCGTTGGAATCAATCTGGAATTCATTTGTAAATTAACTAATCTCATATAACAAAGAAAAGTCATTCCCTTGAAAACTTTAGTTACCGGCGGAGCGGGATTTATCGGCTCCAATCTTGTGCGGTTGTTGCTCGAAAACGGACACCAGGTTGTGGTGCTCGATAATTTGTTTTCCGGTTACCGTAAAAATCTGGATCTGTTTCCTCAAGTGCAATTTGTCGAGGGCGACGTCCGCGACGCAGCCGCCGTGCTTCGATGTACGGCGGGGGTGGAGGTGATCTTCCACATGGCGGCCTCGGTCGGTAACACCCGCTCCATCGAGCACCCCCTCGAAGACGCCGAAATCAACGTGTTGGGCACTTTACGGGTGCTCGAGGCGGCGCGGAGCTCGGGCGTGCGCAAAGTGGTGTTCTCCTCCTCGGCCGGCATTTTTGGCGAACTTAAAACCCTGCCCATTCGCGAAGATCACCCCGTTGAGCCCGATTCCCCTTACGGCGCCACCAAGCTCGCAGCGGAAAAGCTCTGCCTGATCTATGCCAAGCTTTATCCGCTGGAAGCGGTGTGCCTGCGGTACTTCAACGTTTACGGCGTCAATCAGCGATACGACGCCTATGGCAACGCGATACCTATTTTTGCGCACCGTATTTTGCACGGCGAACCGGTGATAATCTTCGATGACGGCGAGCAGACTCGCGATTTCATCAATGCCCGCGACGTGGCCAAGGCGAACTACCTGGCCGGGCTTTCCCGGGGAATTTCCGGGCCGTTCAATATAGGCAGCGGCACGCGGATTACAATCAACCGGCTGGTGGAGTTGCTTTGCCAAGTCAGCGGCATTCGGGCGCGGGTGGAGCACGGCCCGCCCCGTAAAGGCGACGTGCGCGACAGCCTGGCCGATGTTGCGCCCGCCAAAAAGGCCTTTGGGTTCGAGCCCGGCATGTCCTTGGAAAAAGGCCTTGCCGAGTATATGGACTGGGCCAAGAAAGAAATGGTGTAGATCGGTGTCCACGGATTTGAAAATCATGACGATTCTCGGCACAAGACCGGAAATTATCCGCTTGTGCCTGATCCTCAAGCGCCTGGACGCCCTATGCGAGCACGTCCTGGTGCACACCGGCCAGAATTACGTCGATAGGCTTAACCGCATTTTCTTCGAGGATTTGGGCCTCCGGCGCCCGGATTATACCATCGATTCGAAGTCGGAGTCTTTCGGCGGGCAGTTGGGCGTTATTCTCCGCGAAGTGGAACAAATAGTGTCAAGCGTCCGACCCGACCGGGTCTTAATCCTCGGCGACACCAATACCGGCCTGTCCTCGATCGTGGTCGAGCGGATGGGCATTCCGGTCTATCACATGGAGGCCGGCAATCGCTGCTTCGACCCGAAAGTGCCCGAGGAAAAAAATCGGCGAATCATCGATTCCGTTTCCACTTATAACCTCCCTTATACCCCGGGCAGCCGCGATAACTTGATCCACGACGGCGCGAACCGGCAAAGGATATTTGTCACGGGCAACCCGATTTATGAGGTAATTACGCATTTTCGCGAGAGGATCGAGCAAAGCGACGTCCTTGGCCGCCTCGGAGTGGCGCCGGAGAAGTTCGTGCTGGTAACAGCCCATCGCACGGAGAACGTCGACGTCGAACGCCGCTTGAGGAATATAATCGAATCACTCGAGATCATCTCCAACGATTACGGCCTGGACATTGTGCTAAGTTGTCATCCCCGCACGCGCAGCAAGCTGGAAAAATTCGGCGTTACGGTGCGGAATTCCCGCCTCAAGGTCTGCGAACCGTTCGGATTTTTGGACTTCGTGAAGCTCGAAACCACGGCCCGCTGCGTTCTGACCGATTCCGGCACGGTGCAGGAGGAAAGTTGCATTTTACGGGCGCCGGCGGTAATAATCCGCGATTCCACGGAGCGGCCGGAAACCGTCGAGTGCGGCGCCGCCATGGTCTCCGGCCTGGAAACCGCCGATATCCTTCGTTGTTTCGCCGTGATGATGCAATCTGCGCGCGACTGGCCGCAACCGGTCGGCTATACGGACTTGAACGTCTCCGATAAAGTCATAAAATATCTTTTAAGGTAAATCAATGGCTAAAATTCTGATTACGGGTGGAGCGGGCTACGTGGGCGGGTACATGACCGACCTTTTAAGCCTAAACGGCGAGGATGTCACCGTCTACGACAACCTGATCTACGAAAGCAGATTCCTCAAAAACGTCCGTTTTATTTACGGCGACATCCGCGACCGGGACAAACTCCGTAAAATCCTCCCCGAATTCGAGGTGGTAATCTGGTTGGCGGCCATCGTCGGCGACGGCGCCTGCGCGGTCGACCCCTTCCTTACCCAGTCCATCAACGAAGACACCGTGAAATGGCTCGCCGACAACTACTCCGGCACGATCATTTTTACATCCACCTGCAGCGTGTACGGCATCAATAACGAATTGATCGACGAGAGTGCGCCGCCCAATCCGCTTTCCATGTACGCCATCACCAAGCTTGCCGCGGAGCAACATATCATGGCCAATCGCAAAGATTATTTGATCTTTCGGTTGGGTACGCTGTACGGGATGGGAGACGAACATTCCCGCATCCGCCTGGACCTGGTTACCAACGTACTTACCCAAAAGGCCGCCTTCGGCGAGCCATTGACCGTGTTCGGCGGCGATCAATGGCGGCCGCTGATGCACGTCCGCGACGTCGCCGAAGCCACGCTGTTCGGCCTGCGGAAAAAAGTGACGGGACTTTTCAACCTCTCCGCCGAAAACTACCGCATCCGCGAAATCGCCGAGAAAATCTGTAACATCATTCCCAACACGCGCGTGGTCTTCCAGGACATGAAATTCGAAGACCAGCGGAACTATCGGGTTACGTCCGAGGCATATCGCAATCTCGGCTGGACGCCCAAACACACGATGGACGAAGGCATCCGCGAAATGTGCATGGTTATCAAGGAACAGCGGATCAAAAACCTCAGCGATCCCATTTATTACAACGCCCACTATCTAAATGAAAGGCACAGCAGGTTATGATGCCGGACGAACCAAAAATCCTCAATGGGGGCAAGGCCGTCGACGATCGGGGCTCGGTCTCGTTTGTCAACGAGTTCGATTTCGCCGGCGTAAAACGCTTCTATCAGGTCGAGAACCACCAGGCGGGGTTCATCCGCGCGTGGCACGGCCATCGAAAGGAAGGCAAGTATATTTACGTGGCGGCCGGAGCGGCCCTGGTGGGAGCGGTAAGCCTGGAAACCGAAAAAGTCTCCAAGTTCGTTCTTTCCGCCGATACGCCCAAAGTCCTTTGGGTGCCGCCCAATTACGCCAACGGCTTTATGAATCTCCGTGAAAATACCGTTGTCATATTCTTCTCCACGGCAACGGTGGAAGAAACCAAAGGCGATGATATTCGCTTTCCTTACAATAAATGGGATATTTGGCAAAAGGATTACCGATGAAAATCGCAGTTTTAGGCAGCACCGGCATGTTGGGCAACGCCGTGGGAAGTTACTTCCTCCAGCACTACGGCGAGGATAATGTGTTTCTCTCATATCGCGACGCACAGGTGGCGTACGGCAAACGGCGGTTTGCATTTGACCCCTTGGTGCAGCCGCTAGAGGCGATTCCCAAGTGCGACGTGCTGATCAACTGCATCGGCGTGACAAAGCCATTCATGAAGAGCAGCGCCGTCAATGCCATCAAAATCAACTCCTTGTTGCCCTGGCAACTGGCCGACTACTGTCAAGCCAACGGCATGCGGATGTTTCACATAACCACCGACTGCGTGTTCTCGGGCAAAGACGGCAACTACACGGAAAAATCGCCCCACGACGCCCTGGACGACTACGGAAAATCAAAGTCCCTCGGCGAGCCGGATAATTGCATGGTCATTCGCACCAGCATCATCGGCGAGGAAATCCACAAAAATGCCTTCCTGATCGCCTGGGTCAAGAACCAGGCCGGCAAGGAAGCCAACGGATTCACCAACCATTTGTGGAACGGAGTGACCACTAAACAGTACGCCAAAATACTCGACGCCATACTGGGCAACGATTGGTACCAAAACGGCCTGTTCCACGTCTTCTCCTCCACCAGCGTGAACAAGTACGAACTGGTCAAGCTAATCAGCGACCGGTTTCAACTGGGCGTGCGGGTCAAGCCCATCGAGGCCGATCCGCCCTGCGACCGAACGCTGTCCACGGTCAAGGATCTATGCGGCAAACTGAACGTACCCAGCGTCGAGCGGCAAATCGAGGAACTGTAATTACAATTTTACGGACTATTAAAAGATAACGTCTTATGCGGCTTCTGCTGTTGACCAATTACTTTCCGCCCGAAATCGGCACTGGACCGCACTTGATCCATGAACTAGGCGAGTCCCTGGCCAAATCGGGCCATGACATAACCGTGGTCACAGGCTTCCCGCGCTACAACGTTCCCGAAATGCCTGAAAAGTACCGCGGCCGCTTGCACTACCGGGAAAAGATGGACGGCATGGAGGTTTTGCGGATCAATGCCTTGAATTTTTACGGCCAAAGCGTCCTTAGCCGCGGCCTGGTGCAACTGCTTGCCCCTCCGATGCTGGGCCTCCAGGCCATGCTTGCTTCCAAGCCGGATTTGGTATACGCCGTTTCGCCGCCCCTGTTGTTGGGCGTGATCGCCCGATTCGTGGCGGCGCGGTTTCGCGTTCCCTTGGTGGTCAACGTGCAGGATGTGTTTCCGCAGACGATGATTGATCTTGGCGTGCTAAAAAACCGAGCGCTTATTAAAATATTTGAGATGCTGGAGCGTTTTGTCTACCGCTCTGCCACGGCGCTGACGGTAATGTCCGAGGGCAACCGGGAATTTGTCGTCAATCGCGGCGCCGCCCCGCAAAAAGTCCATATAGTCTTCAATTGGACCGACACCGACGCCATCCAACCCGTGGAGCGGATGAACGACTTTCGCCGGGAACACGGCCTCGACGATCAGTTCGTGGTGCTTTTTGCCGGGACAATGGGCATCTCGCAAGGGCTGGAAGTGGTGGTCCAAGCCGCCCGTCAGCTTGCTGACGAACCGAATCTGTTGTTTTTGCTCATCGGCGACGGTATCGCCCGCGCGGGTATCGAACGCGAAGCGGCGGGCTTGAAAAACGTGCGTTTCCTTCCCATGCAGCCCAAGGAAAAATACCCGCAAGTGCTGGCGGCCGCCGACGCCTGTCTGGTCACTCTGAAACCGGAAGTGCTTACGCACTCCGTTCCCTCGAAGATTTCCACGATCATGGCCGCCGGGCGGCCCATTTTGGCCAGTCTTCCCTTGCACAGCGACGCCCCGCGAATAATCGCCGCCGCGCAAGCGGGAATCGTCACCCCCGCCGCCGATTACATGCAATTGGCCGAGGCGGTGCGGGAACTGAAGCGCAATTCCGCCTTGGCCGCCCAACTGGGCGCCAACGGCCGGCGTTTCGCGGAAAAGTATTTTGCACGGCAAAACATCGTGAAACAATACATCGGCATTTTCCAGGAACTCATCGATCGGCACAAACCAGGTCGAGGAAGCAAAAACACGTTCTCTGAAAAAGGCAAAGAGATGCACCCATGAATTACCGGCTGGCAACCTTCCGCGACGCCAGGGAACTGGCCGGCATCCACGACGTATGTTCGCGCGATCAGCCCGGCGGTTTTATGTTTCAACTTGGGCCGCGTTTTCTCAAAAAATACTATCAATTGTTTCTTCAGGAATACAAGGCGGTTATATTGTGCGGATTGGACGAGGAGGGCAAAATCGTGGGCTTTGTTTCCGGAACCCTCGATGCCGCCGAAAGCGTTCGCAACCTGCGGAAGCACAAAATCAAATTATTATTGGCCGCTTTTGCCGCCGTGTTGCGTCGGCCTAAACTCCTGGCAGGCATATTATCCCGGTATGCCTCGATCTCCCGGCGCGCCGATCAAGAAGAATACATGATTAGTTCCGGCGCACGCTGCACTTGTTGGGCGGTCCTGCCCGAAGCACGCGCCAACATGGGCGCAGTGACCTTGTTGCGCACTTGGTTGGCAATCATGCGCGTGCTGCAAGCCGGCGCAATCCGCATGGAAGTGGACCGGGATAATACACGCAGCGAAATGGTTCACCGGCTGCTTGGCGGGAGATTGGTCCGCGAATATCAAACCCCCAACGGGCGGCCGCGCGTGCTCATGGAATATCCCGACCAATAATATCTACCCATGGAATTGGAAAAAACTTCCATCCGCTTGCATCACGTGGGCATCGTAGTCCCCAATCGAGAACGAGTCGACATGCTCGTTGACCTTTTGGGAATACCCGTGCATCATGAGCAATACGTTCGAGATTATGAGGCTGATTGCATCTTTGTCGGCCGCACGGGGACGTATTTGGAGTTTATTGTTCCCAGGGGCGGAAAGCTAAGCGAGTTCAATCGGGGATTGGGCGGGCTGCACCACATTGCCCTGGAGGTTCAAGACCTGTCCGCCTTGACCCGCTATCTGCAATCGCGAGGTATTCGCCTGCTCGAACCTAGCTCCGTGCCGGCGGGCGACATGCGGATTAATTTTCTCCCCCCGGTTTACACCCGCGGCATTACCGTGGAGTTCGTCCAAGTCGCTCAAGCCTCCGGTATCGCCGCCCCGTCAAGTGCCGAGGGTGATATTCCATCCCGGAGCGCAGGAAACGCATCGACAAGGATGAAACTTGCTCAAGCCCTGGCGGTGATCCAAAAAATGCCTCCGCCGCGCGAAGGCGATTATAATATCTTTTTGGTCTGCGGATTCATGCCTTTGCATCTTCAGACTTTTTTAACCGCGCATTTGGGATTGCTGATGGGGAACCGCCCGATCGCCATGCGATGCGGTCTTTACGGCGATCTGGCCGGCAATCTGGATCGCGCGGCTGAAGAAAAATGCGACGCTGTTGCGGTCGCGCTGGAATGGTCCGATCTGGATCCACGGTTGGGTTATCGCCACGCCGCCGGATGGCGATTGGAACAAATCGCGGACATTGTCCAAACCGCGACGCAACAGATGGAGAGGTTGCGGATCGGCATTGCGCGGATTGCCCGGCAAAAGCTCCTGGCGCTGGTCCTTCCCTCTTTGCCGCTGCCTCCCTTGTTCCTTGCGCCTCTGGTCCGGGGCGACTCGGCGGCGCTTCGGCTCGAAGCCGCAATTTTACAGTGTGCCTCGGCCCTGGCGGCCGAGCCGCTCCTTCGCGTGTTGAATCCAACGTCGCTCGATCGGCTCTCGCCCACCGGTGATCGGCTCGATTTGGCCTCCGAATTACGGTCTGGATTTCCCTATACATTATCGCACGCCTCCGCGCTCGGCCAATTGCTGGCCGAGTTGCTCCTGCCTGCTGGACCTAAAAAAGGGATCATAACCGATTTGGATAATACCCTCTGGAACGGAATCCTCGGCGAAGACGGCATTGAGGGCATATCCTGGGATTTGGACCGGAAAACCTACGGCCATGCCTTGTATCAAGGCCTGTTGGCTTCCCTGGCCGACTCCGGAGTCCTATTGGGAGTGGCCAGCAAAAACGATCCGGAACTGGCGGCTCGCGCATTGCGGCGCGAGGATTTGCTAATTCCGGCCGAGATGTTGTTTCCGGTTGAAGTATCCTGGGGTGCGAAATCGGAGGCGGTTCGCCGCATCCTTCAAGCCTGGAACGTCGGCCCGGAGAGCGTGGTCTTTATCGACGACAGTCCGCTGGAAGTGGCCGAGGTTGCGGCCGCTTTTCCGGCCATGGATTGCCGGATTTTCCCGACTGACAACGAACGCGCCTTGGGCGATTTGTTGCTGGAATTGCGCAACCTTTTCGGAAAATCGGCCGTGACCGAAGAAGATCGCATTCGCCTGGGCAGTCTCCGCGCCGCCGATGGCATGGCGGCAGCCGCCGCGCAAACGACGCCGGACGATTTTCTCGCCGGCCTGGAAGCGGAAATCATCCTGCAAATCAATCAACCCGACCAACGCGCCTTCGAACTGATCAACAAAACCAATCAATTCAACCTTAACGGAAAACGCATAAGCGAAACCCAATGGAAAGCTCGCTGCGAAGACCCCGATCATTTTCTTGTCGCCGTCGCCTATCAAAACAAATTCGGGCCCTTGGGCACAATTAGCGTGGTTGGAGGTATCCGCCGCGGGGACGAATTGCTGGTGGATATTTGGGTGCTGAGTTGCCGGGCGTTCTCGCGCCGCATCGAACACCAGGTTTTGCGGGAACTCTTCGCTCGTTTCGGCGTCGAGTCGATCAATTTGGATTTTTTGCCCACTGAACGCAACGGGCCGCTTAAAGAATTTCTTGCCCGGATTTCGGCCGAGGCGCCGCACCCTTCGCTCCGCCTCACGAAGGCCGTATTCCTGGAAAATTGTCCAAACTTGTATGCAAAGGTCAGTCAACGATGAATGATATTCCACGGCGTCTTGCCAAATGTTTCGCCGCGGCTTTTCCGCAGCTTGCCCCGGAGCGGATTCCCCAAGCCTCGACCGAGTCGATCCCGCAATGGGATTCCCTGGCCTTGGTCGTGCTCACCAGCCTGGTTGAAGAGGAATTTAAAATTCAGATATCGCCCAACGATTTGGATTATTTCGTCTCCTACGAACGGATCCTCGCGTATTTACAAAAAAATGTGGTTGTTCCGTGATTCGTTCCATGTTCAAACGCGCATTCGATTTCATTGCCGCGGCGATCGGACTGGTGTTGATCTCGCCGGTATTGGTCGTGGTAGCCGCGCTGATCAAATGCGAAACGGCGGGGCCGGTCATTTTCAGGCAAGAGCGCGTGGGCAAGCGATTTCGGCATTTTTTCGTTTACAAGTTCCGCACGATGAAACAAGACGCGCCTCGGCTGGGCGGGCAGATCACCTTCGGCGACGATCCGCGCATCACCCGGGTGGGCCGCTTCTTGCGAAAAACAAAAATTGACGAACTCCCTCAACTGTTTAACGTGCTGAAAGGCGATATGAGCCTGGTCGGCCCCCGGCCGGAAGTGCCGCGTTACGTGGATATGTTTCGCGAAGATTACGCGGTCATTCTCCAGGTTCGCCCGGGCATCACCGACCTGGCTTCGATTAAATATCGCGATGAGGCTGAGATCCTCGGGCGGGCCGAAAATCCCGAGGAAGAATACGTTAAACGAGTTTTGCCTGAAAAAATTCGCTATGCGAAACAGTACGTCGATAAAGCCTCGTTATTGCTGGACTTCAGGATCATTCTTCAGACGATAGCGCGATTATTCGTGGATAAGGTGCATTCTCCTTATTGAATTGGCATAAGGAATATCGAGATATATTACCGCAAATGAACGTTCCATTTTTTCGACCGTCGCTGACCGAAGCCGAAATTGACGAGGTCGTGGCCTGCCTTCGATCCGGATGGCTGACGACCGGCCCCCGAGTCAAGCAATTTGAAACCGATCTGGCCCGGGCCGTCGGGGCGAAACACGCCATAGCGGTGAATTCCTGCACCGCCGCCCTGCACCTGGCCGTGGAGGCCTTGGGTCTGGGGCCGGGCAGCGCGGTGCTGGTGCCGGCCATGACCTTCGCCGCCACCGCCGAAGTAGTGCGGTATATGGGCGCGGTGCCGCTTCTGGCCGATTGCGACCCGGTGACACTGAATCTGGACCTTGCCGACGCCGTGAGGAAAATCGACGACCTCCGCGCCGGCCGAACGCCGCTGGATCGGAACTTGAAGGTGGTGGGCATCATCCCGGTCCACGTCGGCGGGCTGATGATGGACATGAACGCGGTCAATGCCTTCGCCGAGGAGCGCGGCCTATGGGTGGTCGAGGATGCCGCGCACGCCCTGCCGGCTGCCTTCCGCCGAGGACCTCACGCTCCCTGGCAACGCAGCGGCGAGAATACCGCGGCCGTCACCTGCTTCTCGTTTTACGCCAATAAAACCATTACCACCGGCGAAGGCGGCATGGCCGTGACCGACGACGAACGTTTGGCCCTAAGAATGCAACAAATGTCGCTTCACGGCCTCTCGCATGATGCCTGGAAACGCTACGCCGGAAGCAGTTCCTGGGACTATCGCATCATTGCCCCGGGCTACAAATACAATTTCACCGACATTGCCGCGGCCATCGGAATACATCAACTTCGCCGCGCCGAGGAGATGCGCATCCAACGGGAGGTTATCGCACGTCGCTTTCTCAGAGATCTTGCCGATTTGGAACAACTTGACCTTCCCCCCAATCCGCCCGATCGCATCCACTCCTGGCATCTGTTTCCCATCCGTTTGCGATTGGAACGGACGGCCCTGAACCGCAACGATTTCGTCGAAGCCTTGCGCGAAAACGGCGTGGGCTGTTCGGTGCATTGGCGTCCCTTGCATTTACATCCGTATTATCAGGAGAATTTCGGCTGGAAAGCGGAACACCTGCCGGCGGCGTCGCAAGTGTGGGAACGGCTAATCAGCCTGCCCATTTTCCCGGGCATGCGAGAAGATGAGCAACAACACGTGATTCATGTCGTCCGCCGACTGTGCACTAGCTCAAAATAGACGTCAGTTAATGACCGATGGAGTAATAAATTGACTGAATTAACAAGGAGGCCGATTCCGGAGTGGGCTGAAGGGCCGTTGATCGCCGGAGAGCTGCTGGCCAGGCAGGTGTATTGGACCGTCCCGGGGCTGCGGACCTGGAGCCGGCGATTTCGATCGCGGAAACCCGCAACTCCCATGTCCGTCGATCGGCGGGAATTGCAGGACCATCTCCGGCAAATCGGCGTAAGTGAAGGCGCCCTTGTGATGGCTCATACTTCAGTATCCGGGCTTCAGTTTGCCGAAAACGGTAAAGCGGTGGCCGGCGGTTTTCTCGGTGCGGCAAATTGCCTGGTAAAGGATTTGTTGGAGCTTGTCGGCCCCGCTGGAACTTTGGTGATGCCTACTCACCCTCAATATCAGGACGAAGACGCTTTGCTGCCCGACGCCCGGCGGCGGGACCAGGTGATAAATTATGATCCGCAAAGGACGCCCTGCGGAGTGGGCTTGACCAACGAACTGTTTTGGCGCCGCAAAGGGGTTTTGCGCAGCCTGCATCCCTACAATTCCCTGGCCGCACACGGACCGCTTGCCGAGGAACTGTTGCACGATAATCTCAATCGCTTTAAACCTTTGCCCCACGGCGCGTATTCGGGATATTATCGTTTTTGCCAAAAAAACGGCCTGGTATTCAGCGTCGGAGTTTCCTTGCAAAGTTCCATGACCTTGATTCATTCGCCCGAGGAGGTCCGCGACGAGCAATGGCCGATCAAGGATTTTTATGAAGAACGGACTTATTCCATTCGCATCGACGAAAAGGACGAATTATACACGGTGCGTCAGCGCCGTCCAAAATATGCCAAGTATTGCATCTGCGTTCACAAAGTCTTTCGCGATCTTACCCGGGAAGGAATTCTTCACGAAAGCATGGCCGGCAACGTCCGCGTCGATTGGGTGCGAAGCAAGGACATGTTCGATTTATTCATGGATCGGAACAAAGATTTTCCTTATCCTTATTACGGACTTTGCCTGGCTCGTTAATGGAGACGATGGTTAAATGAGTGCGGATATTAGTCCACGGGTAATAGGGCGGACTCCGGGCCGCGCTTTGTTCATTGCGCGGCGCGGCGGATGTTATATTTCCCGGCGATACAATATTTTCCGCTCCGACGATTGGGGCGCCGCCTGGAAACTCGACTGCCGCGTGCCCACTTCGCCCTGGAAAGCGCTGGCGACCCGCTGCGGTCTTGCCGCCCGACTGTTGCGTTACAATATTAGCGCATTGCAGGTGCTCGAAGACGGCGCCCGCGTGGCCGTGGCCCGCGACGGACTATATCGGGCCGAGCCCGGCGAAGTGCGGATGAAGCGGGTTTTCACCATTTCCCGCGGCTCCCGCCCTTTGAACCTCGCCGCCGACGGCCAAAGGCTGATTTTCGGCGAATACGGCTGGGGGCTTGAATCCTCGGAAGTCTATATCTATGTATCCGAAGACGGCGGTAAAACATGGCACGTGGGATACCGTTTTCCCGCTGGCGACATCCGCCACGTGCACAACGTCCTTGTCGATCCTTGGGAAAATCACTACTGGGTCATGGTGGGCGATTTTGTCCGGCAGCCTGGAATCGGCGCGTTGTCCAAGGATCTGAAAACCATCGACTGGTTGACGCGCGGCGATCAAGAATCCAGGGCAGTGGGCGCAATCGTCAAGCCGGATTGTCTCCTTTACGGAACCGATTCCGACCGCGACCGTAATTTCATCGTCAGACTCGATAAAAAAACAGGCAAAAAAACGAAATTGCTCGAAATAGAAGGCAGTTCCCTTTATGCCGTGGCCTTCGGACCGATCAATGCCATTTCCACCTGCGTGGAGCGGAACCCAGCTTGTCCTTCCCGGGAATGTTCACTCCATGTGAGCTTTGACGGCGACGCCTGGAACCGCATCCAAGTACATAAAAAGGACCGGTATAATTTTCACCTCTTTCAATTAGGCGCCTTGATATTGCCCTTTGCGTGCAACGATCGGCCCAAAGGAATGTACAGCGGTCAAGCGGTCGAAAGCGCGCATGACCTTGTTACCATGTTCGACTTCAATAGCAAGGAATAATCCCATGCAATTATCCGGAGTCCGCGCGATTGTCACCGGAGCGACCGGCGGTATTGGATTGGCCGCGGTAAAGGCCCTTCTTGCCGCGGGCGCCGCCAAGGTAGGAATGTTGGCGCGCAACCGCGAAAAACTTGAAGCCGCCGTTGCCGAACTCCAAGCGGATCAATCGGACTCGCGGATTATTCCCATGCTGGCCGACGTCCGCGATGCGGAAACCTTGGCCGGGCGATTCGCCGACTTTGTGCAGCAAGCGGGCGGACTGGACGTATTGATAAACAACGCCGGCGTGCTCATCGACGGCGCTTTGTTGTCTTTCTCGTTCCGGGGCATTAAACGATATGCCCAGGAAGACTGGCAAACCAGCATCGACACCAATTTGAAGGGGCCGTTCCTGTGCGCCCAACTGGCCGTGGAACAGATGTTCCGCAAAAGATGCAAGGGGGTGATTATTAATATTAGTTCCATCTCTCGACTGGGGCGTGCGGGGCAGAGTGCATATAGCGCCAGCAAAGGAGGGCTTACTTCCATGACTTTTACTCTTGCCCAGGAATTGATGCCATACAATATTCGATGCGTGGCGATCGCGCCGGGATTGGTGCAAACACCCATGGCCGATAAAATCCCCGAGGATGCCCGAAATAAAATGATTTCTAATGTGGCCGTCGGCCGCATGGGCCGGCCGGAAGAAATCGCCCACGGCATATTATTCTGCATTGAAAACGACTTCTTCAACGGCCGGGTCCTTGAACTTGACGGCGGTACGTTTGGTTAATATAATAATTATTAATGCTTATATAAGCAGGGCAAATAGGGCAAGCGAAAGGAATAGGAAATGGCGATGCGTGAGCGGTTGGCTAATATATTTCATAAGGCATTTGGACTAGAAATAAATTCTTTTTCTCCTAACATAGCTCCCGAAGATGTTCCCAATTGGGATTCCATCGGCCACATGAATCTCGTGATGTACCTTGAGCAGGAATTCAACCAGCGCTTTGAAGTGGATGAGATCATGGAGATGAGTTCGCCCGCGAAAATCATGGAAATCCTTGCGGCAAAAGGCGTCGCGGATTGACCCCACAGGATCATAATATTGCCGAAAAAATCCTTTCGGGCGCCCAACCGGATCGGCCCGCGGTCTGCTTCGGCGACAAGGTTCTTACCTACGGCCAAATCCGCGCGGCGGCGTATGGCTGGGCTGACAGGCTTATCGAACATGGTTTTGCCGCGGGCGACCGGATTGGTTTACTTGCCGAAAACAGCCCTTTTTTCATCGCCGCCTATCTGGGCGTGATTCGCGCCGGACTATGCGTGGTTCCCTTCCCGATCGATTGCGGCGAAAAAACCCTGGAGTCAGTGGCCCTTGCCGCCGGCATGAAGCTAATGCTGATTTCCGCCCGTTTTCGGCCCCGCGTGGAACCGGTTGCCCGACGTTTGGATATCAAACTGGAAGACGAATCATCCGTCTTGCCCAATTGGCCGGCCGCGCCCGCGTCGCCGGTTACGCAATGTTCATTTCCCACGATCGATCCGCGCCGCGATCTTGCCGCCATAATGCTCACCTCCGGATCGACCGGCGAGTCCAAGGGCGTGATGGTCACGCATCGCAACATCGAATGTAATACCCGCGACATTATTCAATACATGGGACTGGGTCCCGACGATCGTACGATGACGGTGCTTCCTTTTTACTATTGCTACGGCACGTCGCTTTTGCACACACATCTTATGGCCGGCGGATCGCTGTTGCTGAACAACCGCTTCATGTTTCCCGAAAAAGTCCTGGACGAAATGGCCGAGAAGAAATGCACGGGCTTTGCCGGCGTACCATCGACTTACCAAATCCTTCTCCGCCGCACGCATTTTGCACGTCGAAAGTTTCCCGCCCTGCGCTGGTTTCAGCAGGCGGGCGGGAAACTGCCCAATCCGTTCATTCAAGAAATCCGTTGCGCATTTCCCCAGGTTCGGCTGTTTGTCATGTATGGCCAAACCGAGGCCACTGCCCGGCTAAGTTACCTGCCGCCGGAACTATTGGACGATAAACTCGGCTCCATCGGCAAGGGTCTGCCCGGCTCGCGATTGGAAGTGCTCAGGGAAGACGGCACGCCGGTTCGGCCGGGCAGCGACGAAATCGGCGAGATTGCGGCTTCCGGCGACAACATCACGCTGGGATACTGGAACGACGCGGAGGAAACCGCCCGCTTTTTCCGCAACGGCCGCCTTTTCACCGGCGATATGGCCCGAGTCGACCGGGACGATTTTATCTTTATCGTCGACCGGGCAAGAGATTTCATCAAGGCCATGGGCAACCGCGTTAGTCCCAAGGAAATCGAGGAAGTCATAAGCCAGATGCCGGAGGTGGTCGAAGCCGCGGTGATAGGAGTGCCTGACGAAATCTGGGGCGAGGCGATCAAAGCCTACTTGACCACGAACAAACCGGGTCAATTAACCGTAGAAGACGTGCGCAATTATTGCCTGCTGCAACTGCCCAATTACAAAGTGCCTGAATATGTTGAATTCCTGCCCCAATTGCCCAAAACCGCCAACGGCAAAGTGGCAAAGGAAGTGTTGCGGAAGATGGCCGGGAATAAGTAATATTGAATGTTTATTGATACTCAGGAAAAAAATGTCGTATGAAAAGTCAGAGCCAGGGCGAGTCGCCCCGACAATTCCGCACCCGGCACGGCCCGGCTCTGGGAAGAAACCGCGACTTTCATTACCCGACGCCCAATAAACGGTGAATAGTTAAATGTTGGATCATTCCCTAACGCTCGAACAGCAAGTCGAGGCCCTGATCCGCGGCCCGCAATACGCCATGCGGCAGGCCGAGAAGGATGCCGTTTTGACGACGATCCTGCGCGAACTGTGTGCGGAAATCGCCGAGAATTGTCCGCCTTATGATCGCTTTTTGCGGCGATTGGGGCCGTCGTCGGCCGATTGGCAAACCATCTCCGACGTGCCGCCGCTGCCGGTTTCGATGTTCAAGCAATTTCTCCTTGCCGCCGTGCCGCCGGAAAAAATCGTGCGCGAGTTACATTCTTCTTCGACCAGCGGAGGGCAGCCCAGCCGGATCGTGATCGACAAAACCACGGCGTTTCGACAAACCCGGGCTTTGGCTTCGATCCTAAAAGAGCATCTAGGCGGACATCGCCGGCCATACCTGGTGCTGGACGCCGAGGAGTCGGCCGGCGCGGGTGATACGCTCACCGCGCGGGGCGCTGCAATTCGCGGGGTGGGCAATTTCGCTTCTGAAACCGTCTACGGCATGAACAAGCAACCGGACGGCGACATGGCTGCCGATTGGCCGCGCATCGAGGATTTTTTCCAACGTCATTGTCACGAGCCGGTGCTGTTGTTCGGATTCACCTTCATGGTTTGGACGCGATTTGTCGAGCAGTCCGAACGCCGGGCAGTAAAATTCCAGGCTTCAAAGGCGCAATTGTTGCACTCCGGCGGATGGAAAAAACTCGCCGCCCAGGCCGTTACAAAAGAAGATTTCACCCGCCGAACCGCCAATGTATTGAGTTGCGATCTCGGCGGGATTCTGGATTTCTACGGCATGGTCGAGCAGGTGGGCACGGTGTTTGTCGATTGCGAGTCCGGCAACAAACACGCGCCGGCCTTTGCCGACGTGCTGATCCGCCGTCCGTACACCCTCCAACCGGCGGAAATCGGGCAAACGGGCATTATCGAACTGATTAGCGTGCTGCCCACCAGCTATCCGGGACAGGCGTTGATAACCGAGGATCAAGGCGTGCTTGTGGGCGTGGACGATTGCCCGTGCGGCCGGTTGGGCGGCTACTTCCGCTTCACGAAACGTATCGAGCAGGCCGAGACCCGCGGCTGCGGCGACACATTTGCCCAGGCAAGGGAAATCCGATGAGCGTATGGCGAATTACTCCCCGAGGCGTGGAACCCTCCGGCGACCGGCTGACGCCCATCGTCGAGTCGCTCGACCGGCGGCGCGCCGGCCTGGCGAAAATTCCCGTAGATAGCCTGGTCGCCCTGCTGGCCGATTTTTCCGCCCGATTGCTCCGCGATCCGCGCACCAAATCATTGGAAGGCTGCATGTTTCTTTCGGCCTGGCTGGGAAGCGACAATCTGCGACGGCTTTTGGAGTTGAATCTTAACGGGAATCCGTCCTATCTCGACGGTTTTGTTCCATACGGACGCAACTATCTAGCGGCCAAACCCCAAGGTCTGGTCGCCATGTGGATGGCGGGCAACGTGGCCACGCTGCCCATGTTTTCGCTTATTCCCGCGCTTTTGGCCAAAAACGTCTGCCTGTTAAAACTCGCTTATCCCGAGCCTGAAGGGACCGATCGCCTGCTTGCGGTACTGGCCGAATCGCAAGCCGGGGACGTTCGCGGCGCCGATCTATTGGAAGCGGCGGCCGTGGTCTGGTTCGATTACCGCAATCGGGAACTGAACGAGCAGATGTCACTGGCCGCCGACGTGAAAATCATCTGGGGCGGCGCGGAGGCGATTAAGGCCATCACCGCCCTGCCCCGCCGGGAACACTGCGCTGAGATCGTTTTCGGACCGAAATATTCCATCGGGGTGATCGACCGCAAAAAAATTCAATCCGATCCGGAAAAACTGGACCAGGCCGTTGCCGGCTTTGTCCGCGATATTGCGGTTTTCGACCAGAGGGCATGCTCGGCGCCGCAAACGATTTTCGTGGAACGCAACGCGCGGTTATCCCTGCGGGAATTGGGCGGATTGTTCGCAAAACATCTTGCCAAGCTCCCCCCCAAGCCCGGGCTGGATCCTTACACCACCATGCAGATCGTCAACGTACGCGCCGCCTGGGCCATGGATGAAGAGAAAGACGTGATCGCCTCGGCCGATGGGGCCAACTGGACCGTGTGTTTAGACCGCGACGTGAGTTTAAAACAGGCCGTGCAATCGCGCACTATCTTCCTCAGCGAGGTGGACTCCTGGCAACAGGTCGTCCCCCTGCTGTCGCCGAAGGTGCAGACGGTGGGTGTGGCGTTTGGCGATCGAGATGATATAATTACGTTTGCTGAAGTCGCCTCGCAGGCCGGGGTTGCGCGATGCGTTCGTCCGGGGCTGATGAACAATCACGAATCGCCCTGGGACGGCAAGCTTCTTATTAACCAACTAGTCCGCTGGGTGATGCTGAAACCTTGATTCGGGAGAATTATATGGCCGTGCCAACGAGCAGCCGACCGCTAGTGAAAAACTATAGTCAATTCCTCAAAGCCTTGCCGCTGCGGCAACGTATTCGGCATTATGCCCGAAAGTGTGCCGGTCTTGCATTTATGTTATTATTGCCATCTGCTATTCCCGATGATGATGCTGATTGGATATTTTTTCCATACTATCATTGGGTGCTGGACGACGAACGGCGGCAATTCGACCGTCAATTGAAATACTTCTCGCGTATCGGCCAATTCATTTCCATCGACGACGCGGTGGACGCCATGAAAAATCCGGCGGGTATCGGCGGGCGATATTTCTGCGTCACCTTTGACGACGGATTTAAAAACAATATCAGCAACGCCTTGCCCGTCCTGCTGGATAATCATTGTCCGGCCACGATGTATGTTCCCACCGACTATATCGGCATAGACCATTATCGCGACCGCGAACAGGTGCAACGCTTTTACGACCTTTCGACATCCTACCCGCTGCCTTTCGAATTTCTCGACTGGGACGACTGCCGAAAATTGCATGCGGCCGGCATGACCATCGGCTCGCACACTTGCGCGCATTCTTCTTTGAGCGGTTTGGGCGAAGAACAACTGAAACACGAGTTGTGCGACTCGAAACTCCGCATCGAAAGTGAACTCAAAACTCCCTGCCTGCACTTCTGCTGCCCCTGGGGAACGCCAGGCGTCAACTTTGATCCGCAAATTCATTCCAAAATAGCTCAACAAATGGGATATCGGTCTTTCGCGAGTACGGCCTATGGATATAATCGAGCCGGCGGCGATCCCATGTTTATCCGGCGACGAAGTCTGGAGACCCTCGACGGCGTTTCAATAATTCGTTTTGCCCTTTGGCAATGCCGGTGACGTCCATGCAAGTACGCGAAATGCAATTCGACGATTATGCCGCCGTTGATGACGTGCGCATTCGCAACGGCCTTTTACCGGAAAGTATCGAACATTGGGAACACCTCAATAAAAACAATCCCTTTTCGCCGGCCGATTCTCATGTGCCCATGGGATGGGTCCTTGAGAATGACAAGGGAAAGATTGTGGGAATTTACGGCAACTTGCCCCTGGCCTATGAGTGGAACGGACAACGCTTATTGGCGGGAGTATCGCATTCGTGGGCCGTTAATCCGGAATATCGGCAAGCCTCTTTATTACTCGTGTCTGAATATCTGCAACAGAAAAATGTCGATTTATTGATCAATAGTTCCGCGAATAAAGATACGGCCAGGATCTTTGAAATGATGAAGGCTCATCGCCTGCCGACTCCTTATTATGATGAAGTCCTCACCTGGATCGTCAATTATCCTGAATGTATCGTCGCCGCGTTGCGATATAAACGGGCGGGAGTTTTAAAACTTCTCGGATATCCTCTGGGGCTGGGACTTAAAACAATGGACTTTTTGCTTCGGAGGAATCGTTTTGGCCGCGTCCCCGCCTGCGTGCGGCAAATCGACGACTTCGATGAACGGTTCGATGTGTTTTGGGCCCACTTGTGCCAAGACCAAAATATATTAACGGCGGTTCGCAACCGTGAAGCGATGGCCTGGCATTTCAAGTTTATTTTACGTGAAAAGGGGGCGTTGATCCTTATATTGGAGGATCAAGGACGCATGGCCGGATATATAATCCTTTTGCGGCAATATATAAAAAAATTAGGTTTGGTCAGGTATCGTGTGGCGGATCTAAAGGTTCTAGGGCAAAATGCGGAATATGTCGAAATGCTGATGAAGGCGACGCTTCAAAAGGCACGGGAACATAACATCGACTTAGTCGAGGTGGTCGGCCTCAGGCCGTTTAAACGGAAAATACTGGAACGTTTCCGCCCCTACCGGCGTAAATTGCCCGGCTGGCCGTTTTGGTTCAAAGTCGTCAAACCGATACAGGGCCTGGACCTCGATAATGTCGAGGTTTGGGATCCGTCGCCCTTCCACGGAGATGAAATATTCTGGGAACATCAAGTATCTTGACTCCTATGCCGGTAATTTTCCTCTTGTATTTAGTTGCGCATTTTAATATAAATGTTTTCCCTTGAATAAAGCCTTTCACCCCTTTTCAGCGCCAAGGACATGGCAAACGTAGTTAAAAATAAACCGCATCATTTTTCCGAGGAAAAAGGCGTTCCCCTGTTGGATCTCGGACGCCAGCATCATCTTATTTTGGACGAACTCGTCGCCGCGCTTCGCCGGGTGTGTCAGAGCGGGGCCTTTGTGCTCGGTCCGGAAGTGAAAAATCTGGAACAGGCCATCGCCGCATATTGCCGCGCGAAACATGCCGTGGGATGCGCCTCGGGCAGCGACGCCTTGTTGCTGGCCCTTTTGGCCTGCGGCGTGGGGCCGGGCGATGAGGTCATTCTGCCCAGCTTCACCTTCTTCGCCACGGCCAGCGCCGCCACCCGGCTGGGCGCCAAACCCGTATTTGCCGACATCGATCCGGTGACCTTCAACATCGATCCCGTGGCCGTCGGCCGTTTGATGACGCCGGCTACCAAGGCGATTATTCCGGTGCACCTTTTCGGGCAATGCGCCGATATGGATGCGATTAATCGCCTCGCCGATTCGGCCAAGACGCCGGTGATCGAGGACGCCGCCCAGGCCATAGGCGCCGAATGGGATGGCCGCCGGGCAGGCTCGCTGGGCGCGATCGGCTGCATCAGCTTCTATCCCACCAAAAATCTCGGCGGCGCCGGCGACGGCGGCATGCTCACCACCAACGACGACGCGCTTGCCGAGCGGCTCCGCCTGTTGCGTCAGCACGGCATGAGTCCGCGATATTATCACAAGGTGGTGGGTATAAACAGCCGCTTGGATTCATTCCAGGCCGCCGTGTTGAACGTCAAATTGCCTTATCTCGACCAGTGGACCGCGCTTAGACAGGCCAATGCCGTGCGCTACGAAGAACTATTTATCGGGGCCGGATTGGACCGCGTTTTGACTTTGCCCAAAGCACTTGCGAATTGCCGGCACGTATGGAACCAGTATGTAATCCGAGTGCCCGACGGCCGCCGCGACGCGCTGCGGGAATCTCTGGCCAAGGCGAAAATCGGCAGCGAAATTTATTATCCCCTGGGCCTGCACGATCAGGAGTGTTTCCGCTATTTGGGCTACAAACCGGGCGATCTGCCCGAAACCGACCGCGCTGCGCGCGAAGTGCTGGCCCTGCCTATCTTTCCGGAATTAACAGCCGAAGAACAACAACTAGTAGTCGCTCGAATAGCCGGTTTCTTTGGCATGTAATATTTTTCGGTATATATATTATCGTGACAAAACGTTATTTAGTGACGGGTTGTGCGGGCTTCATTGCTTCCCGAGTGACGCAGTTGCTTTTGGACGCCGGGCACGTCGTCGTGGGAGTGGATAATCTCAACGATGCTTACGACCCCAGATTGAAACATTGGCGCCTCGCCCGCTTGCAAGGTCGCAAAGGTTTTCAGTTTCATCAACTGGATATCTCCAATCTCGACGCAGTAACGCCGCTTTTCAAGTCAAATGCGATTGCCGCGGATGATAAGGCCGTTGAAGAAAAGCCTTACTCCGCCGTGGTCAATCTCGCGGCCCGGGCCGGCGTGCGCCAGTCGCTGGAAAATCCCTGGGTGTACTACCAGGCCAATTGCACGGGCACGCTGAATTTGTTGGAAATGTGCCGGATCTTCGGCGTGAAAAAGTTTCTCCTGGCCTCCACGTCCAGTCTTTACGGCGGGCACAATCGCATCCCATTCCACGAAGACGACGACACTAACCGGCCGCTTTCGCCTTACGCCGCCTCGAAAAAAGCGGCCGAAACCCTGGCCTATACCTATCATTATCTGTACGGGCTGGATATCTCCATTCCCCGCTATTTCACCGTTTATGGACCTGCCGGCCGGCCCGATATGAGCATCTTCCGTTTTATCCGCCGCATTGCCGAAGGTGAACCGATCGTGGTTTTCGGCGACGCCACGCAATCCCGCGATTTTACCTTCGTCGACGACATCGCCCGGGGCACCATCGCCGCGCTGAAACCGTTAGGCTATGAAATCATCAACCTCGGCGGCGATAGTCCCGCGGTTTTGTCGGAGATTATCGATCGGATTTCGCAATTGCTCGGGCGCAAGGCGATAATCGATTTTCAACCGCTGCACTGCGCCGACGTGACGGCCACCTGGGCCGATATCGGCAAAGCCGGAAAATTACTGGACTGGCGCCCCCAAGTTTCCGTCGAGGAGGGTCTGCGCCGCTCGGTCGAGTGGTATCGCGCTAACCGCGAAACAATTCTGCCTATTGACTTGGGCGTGATGTAAAAGAGTGAGGGGTGGGCAGTTCACTGCCCACTTTATGAAGATTCATTGCGAAACCGCAAGCGGTATCCTTCCTCCTTTTTTCTTTTCAGTCCACGCGTTCCAAGAGATAATCATCGACCTCGACCGATGCGCCTTGTTGCAGAAAATTCACGCTGACCAACAGGCGCGTTACTCCGCGGCGCACCAATACGGTCCCCTCCAATCCCATTAGTGCGCCCTGCTTGACGCGGACCCGATTGCCCGGCGCCAATTTTTGTTCCACGTTCATGGGGACATTCGAGGCGATCAGGCGACGGAGTTGTTCCAGGTCGTAAACCAACTGCTCCGGATCGTTGACCGAAAGAATCCGCGAGATCCTGTTGGTGGTCATGCTCTTTATGCGTTCCGCTTCAGTGGCGCAGAGGAAAACGTACCCCGAGAAAAGCGGGACGAACGACGTGCGTTTCCGCCCCTTGAAAATGGCGGTCTTCTTTACCAGGGGCAAGTAAAAGGGGATCCGAAAGGCAAATAACTCGCGGGCAAATGATTTTTCCTGCCGTGCCTTGGTGTAAATCACCCACCAACGGCGATCCGACGTCTCCTGAATGCAGTCTTGCAGCAGAGTTTCCGGAAAAAGGCTTGGTTCTTCTTTAAGAATCGGCACGTTTATTGTCCTTGGAATCGCTTTTTCTATGTTTCGAAATCGTGATATTTTTTAACGTGGATTCACACCGCGTTGGAATTTTCTCGGGGTCCAAATATACTCTTCCCCCACCTTATTGACTATAGCCGATTATTATCTGCAATTGCTTTGAAATATAATTCATTTTTTTGCCGTGTTGACTAATGGTCGTAAGTTGTTGTATATATAATAGTTGTGTTCATCGGTTGTTGACGGCCTTGCTCTACATCGGCAATAGCCTATCGGCGTTTTACCTGTGTTCGTGTATGCTTAAGTTAGCTAATACTGTTTGTAATTATCATTAGTAATCTCAATTCCTTCTTAACATTCTCAATTTGTAGGATAAACGCTTATGTGTGGAATCGTCGGATATATCGGGCCTCGCGAGGCGGTGGAATTTCTTATAAGCGGCCTGCACCGCTTGGAGTATCGCGGATACGACAGCGCCGGGGTGGCCACAATTAATGCCGCCGGCGCTTTAGACGTGGTGAAATCCAAAGGCCGGATTGAAACCTTGGAAGCCCGGCTGCGGCAAACGCCTTTGGCCGGTTGCGTCGGCATCGGCCATACGCGTTGGGCCACTCACGGCGCGCCCACCGACGTCAATGCCCATCCTCACATAGGCGGCGACGGCTCGCTGGCGATCGTTCACAACGGGGTGATCGAGAATTTCAAACCCATCAAAATCCGCTTGGAGGCCGAGGGCTATAAATTCGCCACCGCCACCGATAGCGAAGTCATCGCGCACCTGATCGACAGTTGTTTGAAGCAGCAACACATCAGCGGCGACATGGCTGCCATGCACTATCAACCTCTGGTGGCCGCGGTGCAATCGGCCTTGGCGCAACTTCATGGCACTTATGGGCTGGTGATTCTTTTCCGCGATTGGCCGGATGTGATTATCGCCGCCCGGTTGGGCAGCCCGCTTATCGTCGGCGTGGGCGACGGCGAACATTTTATCGGCAGCGACGGCTCGCCCTTGGCCGGATACACCGATAAAATCGTTTACCTGGCCGACAACGAATTGGCCGTAGTCACGGCCGACAGCCTCCGCGTCATTCACCGCGATCTGGGCCACGTAAACCACAGCATCCAACTCCTGGAGATCGAAGCCGGAGACATCGACCGCGGCGGATACGAGCACTACATGCTCAAGGAAATCTTCGAGCAGCCCGAGTCGATCCGCAACGCCATGCGCGGCCGATTGGATCGCGACGCGGCCACGGCCAAATTCGGCGGGCTGAATCTCACGCCCCAGCAGCTCCGCTCGATAAATCGCATTGTGATGACGGCCTGCGGCACAAGTTGGCACGCGGCCCTGGTGGGCGAATATCAGATTGAAGCCCTGGCCCGCTTGCCCGTCGAAGTGGAATACGCCAGCGAACTCCGCTATCGCAACCCGCCCCTGGACAACAACACACTGGTCTTTACCATCACGCAAAGCGGCGAAACGCAGGATACTTTGGCGGCACTTAGGGAAATGAAACGCAAAGGATGTCCCACGCTGGGGATCTGCAACGTGGTGGGCAGCACCATCGCCCAGGAAAGCGACGGCGGCGTGTATCTCCGCGCCGGCCCGGAAATCGGCGTGGCCTCGACCAAGGCCTTTACCTCGCAATGCACCGTGCTAGCCATGTTGGCCCTGTATTTCGGCCGCTTGCGGCACCTCAGTTTCACGACCGGCCAGAAAATCATCGAGGAGTTGGAAGAACTGCCCGATAAGGTCCGCGCCGCCCTGGAGTGCAACGACGCCGTGCGTGAAATCGCGCAAAGATACGCCGACTGTAACAATTTTCTATACCTGGGACGGCAATTCAACTTTCCCACCGCGTTGGAAGGGGCTTTGAAACTCAAGGAAATCAGCTACATCCACGCCGAGGGCTACCCCTCGGCCGAAATGAAACACGGCCCCATCGCCATGGTAGACGAGCGCACGCCTAGCGTTTTCATCATGCAGCAGGGGCAGATGTACGACAAGGTAATGTCCAACGTGCAGGAGATCAAGGCCCGGGGCGGTCCTGTGATCGCGGTGGTTTGCCAGGGCGATAGCGAAGCCATTCGCCTGGCCGACGACATAATCGAAGTCCCGGCCGTGGAAGAGATATTCCAGCCGATTGTCACGGTCATTCCCCTGCAACTTCTGGCCTATCACATCGCCGTTGCCCGGGGCTGCGACATCGACAAGCCCCGCAACCTGGCCAAAAGCGTGACCGTGGAATAAGGGCCGGGCAATTCATTGCCCGGTTTAGCGGGATGATGGATGATGGATGAAAAAAACCGCTTGCGGTTTCGCACTGCAAACTACACAAAGTGGGCAGTAAACTGCCCACCCCCTCAATACTGAAAGTGGGCAGAAAATTGCACTCCTCGCTATTTACTGCCGACTTAAAACTCTTTTACGGCAGATCGTCGCCTATCGTGCCCCTGGTGAAATTGGTCTGGTCGTCGATGTGATCGAAATTGCCGGGATTGGCGGTTATGTTGGTAATATTGTTATTCAGATCGGTTAATACGTCAGTGGGAAGGGTCGAATCTGTGATTGGTTTTATTATATTCCCAGTGGAATAAACATTTTCCTTCCCGAACTTTCCGTCTAAGCCGCAACACAGGATTTGGAATGAAGTCGGTTTCACCCAGCCCATGTTCCGCTGATCCCAATATGGTTTGGCTCCAGAGACAGAAACTGACTTGAATGTATAGTTTGTACCATCGTATTTATAATATTCTCGTTTCGGTTCCGTCTGCCCTAATTCTGCTCGTAAATAAATATACGGCTGGCCGGTCCCCGCGATTATACCGGACCCATAATAAGCGTTGTTTTGCAAGCGCCCCGGATCGAAATCAAAAAACTGACCGATGCGACTGGTT
Organism: Thermoguttaceae bacterium; assembly: GCA_050013075.1. GTDB lineage: Bacteria > Planctomycetota > Planctomycetia > Pirellulales > Thermoguttaceae > JBEKIK01. The sequence continues at coordinate 88,412 of JBEKFZ010000003.1, forward strand.
GTGGTACTCGGGCTCTCAAACGGGTCCGCTGGATTTTTGCTTAATCCGCTCGGCTTGCCATGGGAATCTGGCATTCCGCCCAGCCAAAAAACCAACGCCGTCGCTGGTGTCATTTTGTTGAGATCGATTAGATTGTTTGAATTATTAAGTATTTCAGTTCGTAAATTAGCCCAGTTTAGCGGGTAACTTAGTGAATTAATCCAGGTTACCGTGTAATGCGGAAATGCCTTGGCAATATGGCTCAGAATAATTGCTTGCCCATTAGCGGATGACACATCGCTGAAATCGGGCGGATATTCGCCGCCCAACTCGGTCTTGTACTTTTCCAAGGCCGTGGAAAGCTGATTTATTTCCATGCCGATGGCGGCGACCTTGGCCCGATGTAGTCCGCGAATGGTGACGGCCGAGATCAGCCCGGCAAGGATGACGATGATCAGCAATACGACCAGCATCTCCACCAGCGTAAAGCCGCCGCGATCTTTCCGGTTAGTCAGTTTCTTATTCACTTCATTTTGCTCCCGGCATCGAACTGCCTGTAATAAATCCATCCAAGCCCTAGACCGACCCAATCTCTATTATTGATAATTCGGCGAAAATCACAAGCAAATTTCACTACCCCCCCGCCGGGGTTGGGAAATCGTCATTTAGCTTTTCCCCTACAGCCTATAGCCTCCGGTCTCCAGGCTCCGTCGGATACGTCACCGCCACTCGCTCCGGGATCCAGCCCTCTTGGCCGCCGGGCAATCGGATCAAGAGCCAGTCGCCGCGGCGCTCCAAAACGCGGAACTCCGTGCCCTCGGAGAGCTTCTCGTTCAAGGCCGGTTCATAGCTTTCGGCGTTGCCCTTGCGGGCGACCACGTCGGATTGTGTAATCACGCCGTGGACAACGCAGTCGAACCGATACCAATCGTAACCGGCCGAGACGATCAATAGTATTGTTACCGCCGCGCCGGCCAGGACAAGCCGCCGCCACAAGCGCCGCCGCGATGTAAACAGCATGATCGCGGCAAAACAAAACGTCAGCACGGCCGCACCGCCGGCGGCGTAAAACTTTTCCGCATACCCGAGCCAATTCTGCCAAAATAAAACAATTTCGATCACCGGCCGGCGGGCCGATGCGGAGGGCCCCAAGGCGTATTGCAAATTTGCCTCAAGATATGGATCGCGCGGGCGATATCGCTGCGCCTGCCTGTATGCGGCGATTGCCCGGCCGGGCTGCTTGGCCCTCATCCACGCATTGCCCTGGTTGTAAAACACCGCTCCGGAAACCGCCCCGTCGTCGATCATCTCCTGATACATCGCGGCGACCTTCACAAAATCCTCCGGCGTCTTGGCACGATCGAACGCCGTTTGCGCGGCCTGAAATTTTTGGGCAAGTTGGGGATCTAGACTTCGAGCGCATCCCGAGAATGTAAATAGGCCGATGAATAATAATACAAGTTGCAAATTGCAAATTACAAATTGCAAATTGGGGAAGTTGAAAATAGTGCGGTGGACAGTGGACAGTGGGCGATGGGCAGTGAGCGGTGGGCAGTGGGCAGTGGGCAGTGGGCAATGCGAAGCTGTTTGAGTTGTTTGTTGATTCATACGTTCATTCCTCTCGCACCGCATGTCAATGCGCGACTGACCAACCGACCATGCTCCGCATGGTGCCCGTTGGTGCCCGTCGCGGCTTTACAAAACATTTACGCACGTAAAACCGCGACCAATTGTCGCGGCTTTGTGGTTATTCACTGCCCACTGTCCACTATTTCTTCTTCCGCAGTGCATGGATCACCGCTTCCAGCACTCCTTTCGCATCGTGGCGGAGCGCTTCGCCGGCTTGCAAAGTAGCGCCGTAATGGACGCTTTCGCAATTTTCCAGGAATCGGCCGGCGCGGCGCAATACTTCGCCATCGATGCCCAGCGATTCCAATTGCCGGCAGGCCTCGGCCGGCGTCATGCCCGCCCCAGGGGCGTTGGTCCAATCGGCCACCAGATCGACCAACGCCGATTCCAACTGATCCGCGCCTTCGCGCACCCGGCCGGCCGACAATTCCTTTGTTGCCTTGTTTAGCGAGCGGCGGGCCTTGCCGGGCGCACGGCGCCGACGCTGCCGGACGGTATCACCGCTTAAGCGACGCAGGCGGACCACGGCCAAGGCCAAGCAGGCGTACAATCCGGCCAGTCCGCCCAAGACGGCCAACCACCGCTCGGGCCGGATCGATTCGTCGGTCAATTGGCCCGGATCGGTGACGTTTGCGAAAATCCCTTCCTGCCGCGTCTCCAATTCCTTATCCGGAGACTTCAGTCCGCTGGGCGAGGCGATAATGTCGCGCCCGGCGAGTTTGTCGGCCTTTTCGATGTCGATGGAAATTGGCTGTGAGGCGATTGTGACGTATTTTTCATCCTGCACGTCGAAATACGAAACCACAACGGGCGGAAATTCCTTGATGCCCGCCTCCAGCGGACGCAAACTGCATGTAAACTGCCGCTGGTCGCCCTTGGTTTGCTCGGTGGGTTCGTAGATTTTGAAATTATTGGCTATCTGGGGGATTTTTGATAGATCGGGCATTGTGGCCCTGTCCAAGCTCCCCTGTCCGCTGAGCGTCAAGGTCAATGTCATCGGATCGCCCGTCCTCGCCTTTCGCGGCGCAAGATCGGCGTCGAATTGGAAACGGCCGATTGCGCCAATGTATGTTTCCGGCCGGCCTTCCTCGGGAACGTCCTTGATCTTGACTGTTAAGGCCTTGGCCACGGCGTAGATGTCTTTGCTCTGGGCGCTGCCGGTCGAACTGATTCCAGCGGCGAAAGTCCCTTTCAGCGTGACCGGCCCGAAAGTGTACTGATCGACATTCCTGGCGACAAAAGTCCGCTTGAACTGGAACCGCCAGTAACCGGCCGTTTTGCCGGATTGGTCCATCATGCGGATTTTTTGCGGTTCGGGTATGAACGCCATACGCCGCTCATTGAAAAGGGAGAATACCGAATTGCTGCCGATGTTGTTAATGGCGAATCCTGCTCCGCGACTATTCTGCAAAAGTCCAAGCAAACGCTGCCAATTTTCCTTTGGCTTCAAGCCGTCGGGCAGGTGTTCGTCGTCGATCCAGGGGATTTGCAGTTCCGGCGGGGAGGTTTGCACGGCCACCGGATTATCGCTGGCGTAAGGCTCTGGCAATTCTTTCACAGATATGGAAAGAGTTACCGTGAACGGCACAAGCGGATAAACCGAATTCGGCTCGGCCGTAATTTCCATGCGCACGACGTCCTGGTCCTGCGGGGCGGTGACGAAGAGCGACATTTCTTTGCCGACGAGTTTTTGGCCGTCGACCTCGGCCGTGGGGGCGGGAATAGTCAAGCTTCCAGTCCGCTTAGGCGTCAAGCGGTAGTTGTATTGACGGCCGCGGCGAACGATGTCCGTGCGCTGACCATTGATAATGGTAACCATAGTTGAATTGAGCGTTTGTTCGCCCACGGGGACGACAAGAAAATCGTCAAAACCCGACAGATCGGGCTGCCGCGGGTTTTCAACGTTATTTAGCGTGATGCGGTACAGGACCGACTCGCCTTCGTAGATGCGGTTTCGATCCATTTCGACGATTAGCTCCGGCTTTTCGCCGGCAGCCCGACACGCCGCCGCCGACCAAGCCACTGCCAGCGCTGCAATGAGTATTCGCATTGAAATGGTTCTTTGCCGCATGTTAATCATTATATTTTTTACGCGAAAACACGAAAATACGAAATCACAAAAACATGAACATTCCCTCGTTCCCAGGCTCTGCCAGGGAACGGCCAACTCCGTTACCAATCCTTTTCCACCTTTTCCGGCCGATACAGGTAATCTTCCAGCGTCTTTTCCAGTTCACGGTGTTGATCTTGTCTTTCTCGGGCCTTGTGCAACACCGCCTCGGCCTGCTGCTTGCTTAGATCGCGCTTATTTTGCTGCTGTTTGTCTTGTTGCCGTTGGTTTTTCGCTTCGTCCTTTTTTTGCTGATCTTGTTTGGTCTGGTCTTGTTTTCCCCGGTCCTTTTTTTCTTGATCCTTCTGCTGCTGATCTTTTTTTTCTTGATCTTTTTTTTCTTGATCCTTTTTTTCTTGGTCCTTTTTTTCTTGGTCTTTTTTCTCTTGCTCTTTTTTCTCCTGATCCTTTTTGTCTTGCTCTTTTTTCTCTTGCTCTTGCTGCTGTTGTTTAGGCAGCATGTCTTTGAGCAGTTTGAGCGCTTCCTGCTGTTTTGGCAAGGCCTCGTTGGGTTTATCCTCTTCCAGGAGCGAGGCAGCTTCGTCGGCCAGTCTTTCCACCTTGGGGGCAGATTGCACGCCCAATTGCAGAGCCTCTTTTAAATCCCGGCGTTGCTCGTCCGCCTTTAACTGCTCGTCCGAACCGGATTGATCTTTTTCCGGCATGGGAGTGGCGTTAGCGGCGGGCGTTGAAGAGGTCGCGGATTGCGTCTGAGATGTTTGGGGCGCCTGGTTGGCGGCCGGGGTCGCATCGAGTTGCTCCAATTCCCGGCGGGCCTTGGCCGGGAGAATCCGTCCGTACCGGGCGATAAAGCGCTGGTTCCAGGCGGCCTCGTTGCCGTCGAACCGCACCTGGGATTGCTGCGGCTGAGCCTGTTTGGCCGAAGCGTTTTGCTCGTCCGATTTTTCATGCTTTTCCGCGCCGGGCGATTGGTCGATCAATTCCTCTTGACGTTTGATTCCACGCTCAACCAGGCCGGCGTACGGGGCGACGGCCATGTAGATCTGGTCGATTGTTTCCACTGCCTGGGATTGCGACTTGGCGGCCTCGGGCAACGATCCGCCGGCAATCGAATCGGCCGCCTTGCTCATCGACACTCGGATTTCGTCGGCCAGGCTGCTGAGGACTTCAATCGCTTTTTGCACGTCTGCGCCGGGCGAGGCTGCTTGGTTCGCGCCGGCCTGTTGGGGCGGAGCGGACAAGGCCGTGACAATCTTGTCTTTCAACGGCTGGATCTCCTCGGCCAACGTGCGCTGGGCGTTCTCGGCCGCGCGGATCGCCTCGCGCTGCCGCGGCGAAGGTTTTGCTTCACCCAGTTCTTTATCCACTTGCATCAAAGAGCGTTGTTCGGTTTCCAACCATTCCAGGTATTGCAAAAGGTTCATGGCGTCCCGGCGTTTTTGCCGGTCGCGCTTTTGCCACACGTCCTGGATATGTTTGATCCACAGGCGCAGGGTTTCAAGATTGTATCGGGCGTCGGAATTATCATTGTCCATGCTCAAGGCATCGCGATAATGCCTGGCCGCTTGGATCAAGGACTCCAGCGCGGCGGCGCGGGCGTCGCCTTCGGCCTCTTCGGGTTTATCGCCCAGTTTTGTTTTGGCCCTGGCTACCGCCACGCCGCCAAGGTTGTAGTTTGCCAGCGCGGCCAACTTGTGATCCGAGGCGGCGGCCGCTTTTTGGAACTGCTCGACGGCCTTGTCGAATTCTCCGCCGGCCGCGTACGCGCAGCCGCGATCAAAGGCGATCTTCAGTTCGTTGGGCAGCGCATCGTCGGCCGCGGAAAAGGCCTCGGTCGCGGCCTTGAAATCGCCGCCTCGGAAGTTGGCCATCCCCTCGCGCACTTTATCGGCCGCCTCGCCGGAGCCGGCGAAAAGCGACGTGGATATCGATAAAAACACAGCGAGTACTAAAATTACCATCGACAGTCCCCTCTCCCGACCGACCTTCGGTCGGTGCCCGGAGAGGGTTAGGGTGAGGGCGTTTTGTATAAATGAATACGATATGCCGTAAGTCTTTACCAGCCTTGCCCTCACCCCCTGCCCCTCTCCCAAAGGTAGAGGGGAGATAATCTCAGTACACACTCTAGGACGCAGCAATTTGCGATTTGCGATTTGCAATTTACAATTTGCAATCATTGTGTTTTGCTCCGCTGTCCGTTGGGCCGGCCGTAAATCGGAATCATTCTTTCCAGGGCCAACAGGGCTATACCCAAGCCCAGGAAGATTTGATACTGCTCGCGGAAGCGTTTTCGCTTTTGATTTTCTTCCTCGCCCCGGGCAAGGTTGGCCAGATGATCTTCATAGATCTGCCCCAAATCGTAGGCTTTGGTGCCGGCTTGAATATTTGCCCCGCCGGTGGCCGTGGCAATCTGATTTAGCAAGCCCTGATCCGTTTTCGACCAATGCTCCTTATTATCGTCCTCTTTTAAATATGTCAGTCCGCCGGAGTCGCCGCGCAGGGGAATGCGAGCGCCTTCGGCGGAATCGCCCAATCCGACGGTAAAGATTTTAATGCCCTTTTCGGCGGCCTGTTTGGCGGCTTCCAGGGCGTAGGATTCCTGGTCCTCACCGTCGGTCAGTAGCACTATAATCTGGTCGTGGTCGGCCTTGGGCGGCATGGCCTCGATGGCTTTGCGGATGGCGTCGCCGATGAGCGTGCCGCCGCGGGGCGCGCTGCGGGTGTCAATTTCGTCGAGCACCGTGCGAAAGAAACCGTCGTCGGTCGTAAGCGGGACCTTGATTACCGGTTTTCCGGCGAATGCGATCAGTCCCACGTGGTCGCCGGAAAGTTTTTTCAACAGGTCGCGGATATCGGATTTCGCCCGTCCCAGCCGGTTGGGCGCCACGTCTTCGGCCAGCATGGAATTGGAAACGTCCAGGCAGATAAAGCAGTCCACGCCGCGCTGGACGACTTTCTCGAAATATACCCCGAACCGCGGCCTGGAGCAGGCCGTGATGATCGCCGCCAGACCTAATAACGCGAACGTTCCCTTGATCCACGGGCGCGTGCCCACAAGCGGCGGCATCAGCCGGGCGAGCATCGATGATTGGACAAACCGCCTTGCCGCCGCAGCCCGCTTGCGCTGGGCATAAACAATCAGCCCTGCAAGGAGCGGCAGAATCCACAGAAATAACAACATCGCGGGACGGTCGAAGATCATGGGGAGTATTTTTAGTTATCAGTTATCAGTTTTCAGTTATCAGTTTTAAGTGTTTACGGCAACGATCTAAACCTTGTGCATGCCAGTACCATTTCCAACAGCACCAAACCCAAGCCCGGAAATAAGGCGTACGAAAACAGTTCGCGATATTCGGTGTATAGGCGGCCTTCGGTCGTTGTTTTTTCCAATTTATCGATATCGGCGTAGATTTTCCTAAGTTTTTCCGTATCTTGGGCGTTGTAGTATTTCCCGCCGGTGGCGTCGGCGATCATTTTCAGGGCCTTTTCGTCGATCTGGACCATGACAGATTGCAAAACCGTGCGACCGAATGGGTCTTCTACCGGCATTGGAACAGGCCCTGTAGTTCCGATCCCGATGGTATAGATTTTAATACCGTAGGCCTTTGCCGCTTGGACCGCCTCGACTGGATCGACCACCCCGGCGTTGCTCTCGCCGTCGCTTAACAAGATAATGATTTTGCTCTTGGCTTTAATGGGTTTTAGGCGTTCGACGGCCGTTGCCAGGGCGTCGCCGATGGCGGTCATTTGCTCTTCCTGTAGCAGCCGTGCGTTGATTATATTTCCCCGCGAATCTACGATCGGCTCGGGAATTTTCACGGTATCGAGCAATTGCAGCAGCGCCCCGTGATCGAAGGTCAGCGGGCATTTTGTTTCCACAAACCCGCCGAAATCTATAAGTCCGATCAAATCGTCCGGTCGGCCGGCCAATCCGCCTTCGCCGCTGACAAAATCCCGAAAGACATTTTTCACCACCGCCAGCCGGGATGCGCGTTTGTTATCGAGTTCAAAATCCAAGGCCCGCATCGAGCCGGATCGATCCACGACCATCTCGATGGCGATGGCGTCGGTCCGGATGCGGAATTCCTCTTTGCCGTGTTGCGGCCGGGCCAAAGCGATGACCATAAGCGCCAATCCAGCGAGAAAAACCCAAGGCAAAAATCGTTTTACCCGTTGTGCCCAAGTGACAGGCAGATTTTTCAGGAGTTCCACGCTGGAATACAATACCGCGATGCGTTGCCGGCGGCGGAGCGTCCACAGCCCCGCGGCGGTCAGGGGGATCAAAAGCAACAACCAAAGCGGATCCTGAAAGCGAAATCCCATCATACCGCCGCCTCCCGCGTCTGACGCGCCGGTTCCTGAGGTTTCAGGCCGATGAAAATTTTGGCCCTGGAAAAACTCTCTTCGACATCTTCTTGCCGCGGACGGTAAGCGGCGAATTTCACCAAATCGGCCGACTCCAAAAAATTCCGCAGCCGCTCGTTCATATCGCGGTGGAAGGTGTTCGCCCGGCTGATTTCGCGCAAGAATTCCTCGGTGGTTTGCTCGGGGGCGCGGATGCCGGTGGTCCGCTCGATATAACGCCGCACCACGGCCGTCAGTTCCACGTAGAATTGCACCACGTCGGTTTTGGCCAGGCGGGATTGGGCCAGTTTTTCCAGTTCCAAGCGGGCCAATTCCTCGGGCGAAAGAATTACGGCCATCACGGCCTTCGCTCGTTTTTTGAGGCGCCACAGCCACCAACCAATAATCGCTGAGACTACACAGACGATGATTATCAACCAGACAAAAACCGATGCCGATGAAGGCAAAGCCAACGGATCGGCCGAGGGACGGAGATTCGCCAGCGATCCAGCGGCGTCGCCCACCATCGACGAGATTTCGACCGTCAGGGCTTCGGTCTGAATTGTGTGGGTTTTTTCATCGCCGTTGGGCCTTAAATCGGTGAATGTGATGCTGATCGGATCGATCAGCAGGCGGCCGGTGGCGATCGGCTCCAGGGTATAGACTTGCTGAACGATCTCCCGGCCGTTGCGTGTTTTAGGCATCGGCTCGTGAAAATCGCGGACCAAGAAACTTCCCATCGATGCCCCAAAAGGCGGCTTTTCGATCTGTACGCCTTGTTCGTATTCGATAGTCAACGTCAGAACCGGCTCGTCCGAAAGCCTTGCCTTGGCCGGCTGAACCTCGGCAGTGACCTTGACCGGCCCGCGCTGGGCTTCCGAACGGGCGGGATTCTTCTGGGGCGAAGACGGTTGGGCATTCTCCGATTTATGCGTGCATCCCGCGGCAAAGAGAAATAATGAGATTACCGCCGCCGCGACGACCAACTGCCGGCGGTTCGCGCTCCGCAATTTGCAATTTGCAGAAGTATTGCCTGCTTCTCCCCTCTCCCTTTGGGAGAGGGGTAGGGGGTGAGGGTGTGGGAAAATCGAATAAATAAAGCAAGACTTTTTTATACAATCAGCCCTCACCCTAACCCTCTCCCAAAGGGAGAGGGGACATTGAATCCACAATTTGCAATTTGCAATTTGCAATTTACAATTTGCAATACTGCGCATCACCGGAATCTCCTCTCGCGCATGTGGAAGAACCGGCGGAAACTTTTTTGGTAGTCCTCGTCGGTCTGAATGGCGAGTTGGTCCACGCCCGATTTTTTCAGCGTGTCTTTCAAGGCTTCGGACCTTTGCGACGAATGCGACTCGAACATCGCCCGGACTTGCGGCTGCCGGGTGTCGAGTTCCACGATCTCGCCCGTCTCGGCGTCTTTTAGCGTGATGAATCCCACGTCAAAGAGGGATTGCTCGCGGGGATCGGTCACGCTGACGGCGATCAAGTCGTGCCGCCGGTTGGCCACGGTCATGGTATGCCGAGCCGAAGGCGCCAGAAAATCGCTCATTAAAAAGACCACGGCCCGGCGTTTTTGCACCCGGTTAAGATAGTCCAGGGCGGTGGCAAGGTTGGTTTCGCGGGGCGCAGGCTGGACCGAGATTAAATGGCGGATGAGTTTAAGCAGGTTCGACTTTCCTTTGCGCGGCGGAAAATAGTCGATTACCTTGTCGCAGAAAGTGATTAGCCCCACTTTGTCGTTGTTCTTCAGCGCCGAGAACATCAGCATCGCCGCCACTTCCACGGTCAAATCCATTTTCGACTGTTTACCGGAACCGAAAACTCCCGAGGCCGAAACATCGACCAAAAGCAGCACGGTCAATTCGCGTTCCTCGCAAAAGCGTTTGATGAACGGCGTGCCGGTCCGCGCGGTGACGTTCCAGTCGATGGTGCGGATGTCGTCGCCGGGCTGGTATTCGCGGACCTCGTCGAACTCCATGCCCCGGCCGCGGAACACGCTCTTGTATTGCCCGGCCATCAGATCGTTGACCGTGCGATTGGCCACAATCTGAATGCGCTGCACCTTCTTCAAAATTTCGCTGATATTTTGTTCGGACATGGTTCAGTGGTCAGGGTTCAGGGTTCAGTGGTTAGGGGAAATGATGAAGGCCAAATGTCTAATGCCAAATCAAACGCGATTCGCCATTTATTCGTCATTCGTCATTCTGACTTCGACATTCTTTCGTCATTCATCATTCGTGCTTCGTCATTTTCTTCAAGGCACCGGCACTGTATTCAGGATCGTTTTAATCACGTCTTCGCTGGTCATTTGTTCGGCTTCGGCCTCATAAGTTAGGATGATGCGGTGGCGCAGGACGTCATAAGCGATGTCCTTTACGTCTTGGGGAGTGACGTACCCGCGTCCTTGCAGGAAGGCCGTTGCCCTGGCGCCCAGACCCAGGTAAATCGATGCCCTGGGCGAAGCGCCGTACTCGATAAGCGGCTTAAGCGACTTCATGCCGAATGCCGCCGGATCGCGCGTGGATCGGGCCAGGTTAAGAATGTACTGCTTCACTTGATCGTCGATGTAGATCAATTTGACCACATCCTGCATGGCTTGGACTTCGGCGGGTTGTAGCACCGGCTTGATGGCCCGGGCCGTGCCGTCCAGCGACATGTCCAGAATTTTTCGTTCCTCGTCGGCCTGGGGATAGGTGATTTTCACTTTCAGCATGAAGCGGTCGACTTGGGCCTCGGGCAGCGGGTAGGTACCCTCCTGCTCGATCGGGTTCTGCGTGGCCATCACCAGAAACAGTCCCGGCAACGGATACGTGTGATCGCCGATGGTGACCTGTCGCTCTTGCATCGCCTCCAACAAGGCCGACTGCACCTTGGAGGGCGCCCGGTTGATTTCGTCGGCCAGGATGAAGTTGGAGAAGATCGGGCCCTTGCGTGTGCGGAACTGCGCCTCGGAAGGGACGTAAATCATCGTGCCGATCAGGTCGGCCGGCAGAAGATCGGGCGTGAATTGGATGCGGCGAAACTCCGTGGCCAACGACTGGGCGAGCGATTTGATGGCCGTGGTTTTCGCCAATCCCGGCACGCCCTCCAACAGTATGTGACCGTCGCTGAGCAGTCCCACCAACAGTCGGGAAATCATCTCCTTTTGACCCACGATCGTCTTGCCAAGCTCGGCCAGAAGCCGATGCACCGACTCGGACTGCTCGACCACGCGATTTTTTATTTGCTGGACGTCTACCTGCATGGAGTGTCTCCCATTTCAACGAGTTTCACGGAATACTCAGTTTATTAAATCTCGGGTAATAAATGTCGAATTTAATAGCCGGCGGATAACAGCCGCCGGCTTGATTTCGCGGATTTTCCGGCGGTCGTTGACCGCCGGCTAGCGACATTATTTATCCGACACTCAATAGCCCCGGCAGTCGTGCCGGGTGTTTTGAAAATATTACGACATAATCCCAATCAATAATTACCTTTGTCCATTAGGTTGGTTGCCGAAAGGCCGTATTTCTTTCGCGGTTTAACTAGACTAATAAAATATCCGAAAACATACCATTGCCGCCAGCCGAATAATTGGAAATTTTGGTCCATTCCCACCCCGATGATGCCGCGAAAACTCCTGACGCGGGAACCGGGAAACAACTAAAAAATCCGGGACATGCTCGATTACATATTAACCGGCTGGTATTGCGGTATGTTAACGGGCAAGGGATGTTCCAGAAAACCCGCCAGCCGTTTAGCGCAGGTCGGTTGTTGCAGCTTGTGCATGGCCACGGTCTCGATTTGCCGTATGCGTTCGCGGGTAACGGAAAAGATTTTGCCGATCTCGGAAAGCGTGTACGCATACCCGTCCGACAGGCCGTAGCGCAGGCGGATGATTTCCCGCTCGCGATAATTCAGCGATTGCAGAACGTCGTCGATGCCCGCCTTGAGCAAGGTGCGGTGCAAGCCCGCCAACGGATCCACATTACGGTCGTCGGGCACCAATTCGCCAAGGTAATTTTCGCCTTCGCCGCCTAGGGGTTCGTCGAGCGACAGGGGATGCCGATTCACTTTCAATGCCCGATCGGTAACCGCCACCGAAACTCCCGATAGTTCGGCCATGTCTTCCAAGCTGGGCTGGCGTTTGTGTTCCTGTGTCAGGCGATTACCGGCGGCGATCACTTTTTCGGCGGTGGTTTGCATGTGCACCGGCACGCGGATGGTGCGGCTGTGATCGGCAATCGCCCGGCTGATGGCCTGGCGGATCCACCACGTCGCGTACGTGGAAAACTTGAATCCCCGGCCGGGTTCGAACTTGTCGACCGCTCGCATCAATCCGGTGTTGCCTTCTTGGATCAGGTCCAAAAAACTCAAGCCCCGGTTGCGGTAGCGCTTGGCGATGGATACCACCAGGCGGAGATTGGCCGCGGAAAATTCGCGGCGCGTGGACTCGAATAAATGTTGCAATCGGGCGATTTTATCCAGGCGTCGGCGCAAGGTGCGGGGCGTTTCCAAAGTGAAGCGGATAAGGCGGCGCAATTCGCTGCGCAATTCCGCAATTCGCCCTTTATCGGCCTGAATAGTCGGATCGAGCAATTGTTTCTGTATTTCCTCCATGCGCCGGACGATTTGCTTGAGCTTTTCCAAAACCACCTGCAAATACTGCCGGCGGATGGGCGTCTCCTCTAATAATCGCACGGCCTTTGTCCGCCGGAACATCATCCGTCGCCAAACCGCGCGACGGGCGGCGGGTGGATAACGCTTGTTTACGACAAAGGCAAAATCACGGCGGTTTTGCCGTATCAAGTGAGAAAGCGTGTGCAAATTAGGCCGTATTACCGCTAATATCCGCTGCCGTTGCAAGAGACCGGATATTGTAGTTGCCAAGGTGTTTTCCGGACGCATCTTGCCGATTAGCATCTTTTGCATCATTTCGGCGCCGGCTTGAAGCATAAGATCCGTGGCCAGCAGGTTGCGACGGAAGCGATATCGGGTTTTTTCGATCCGTTGGGCAACGCGGCGTTCCTCTTCTCGTGAAAAAAGCGGAACATCGCCCATTTGCGCCAGATATAATTGCACCGGATCGGACTCATGTCCGTCCATTTGATATTCACCAATCTTTCTGTTTTGTCTGTTTTCTGACAAACGGGGGACAAAAGCCCTGACATGACCGGCGGTTTCGACGGATAACGTCTCCGTCATGAACTCGGATATACACGGCCGGTCTCAGAGCTAATGCCCCCGCTTGTAAAACAGGTGGTTTTTTGGGAGTTTTAATAAAAAAATCGATAGGTTTACTTTTATCAACGCGCCCAATTAGGATACGCCTTACATAACGATTTGGTTCAATTCGTGCGTTGATCGGTGCAAGGAACTAGGTCACCTTACAACCTTTACTGGGGGGACATTGGTTGGTTGAGTAAGTTTC
>JBEKFZ010000004.1:0-96852 GCA_050013075.1 Thermoguttaceae bacterium
TAAAGTACGGCGCTAACGGGGCGCTAAAATGAAGCGCAACCCAGGCACTGACCAACAACGAGGCCAGCGAAGCTATCTGCCAGATCATCCCCTTCCAAGCCCCTAAAACCGTGGCTCCCAACAAAACGACCAACATGACAATGTCGTAAGTTTGAATTACCGAGTTCATGTTCCGGGTTCGGGGTTCGGGATTTAGGATTCGGGGTTCAGGGGGTTGGAAGTATACTGAAAAAGAGCAAATTGGCGAAGAGCACTGTAGTAATCAACGCATCAGAGCACGGAAATTACTTGGCATGTCCTTATGCTGCAATCAAAAGAGTTTCCGTTTAACGTGAAGTATTACAACCAGTTCTGAACCCTGAACCCTGCTCACTGAATCCTGAATTCTTTGGAAAAAATGTCATCTTGTCTTAATGAGGCCATGTTTGGTAATATGTTGACCTAGCATGGGAAACTTGAATAATATAGGTTGTTTAGGATATTCGGAGAAGTTCTGGAAAAGTTTAAAAAAGAATGCGTATGGATACCGCTAAGCAAGGCAAACCAACAGAACAGCCCTCGGGAGGTTATAAAGACCGGCCTTGGATTCCGCGGTTTTGGGACGGAATGAACACGTCGGGATGGATCGGACTGTTGGTTCGCAACCGCTTCGCCATCGCCCCGCATCGCATCGGGATGGCGATTATTGTGTTTACAGTGAGCCTGATCAATTTTTTTCTTTGGGCCCTTCAGACCCTAATCTTCGGGCGGCGGATCGCACGAACCACATTGAAAAACGATCCCATTTTTGTCATTGGTCATTGGCGCTCCGGCACCACCTTGTTGCACGAACTATTGGTGCTCGACCGTAGGCACACATTTCCCGATACTTATGCCTGCTTCACTCCCAATCACTTTCTAGTCTCAGGGTGGTTTTTCAAACCCTTGCTAAAATTCCTGCTGCCGTCGCGCCGGCCCATGGACAACATGCTCGCCGGCTGGGACCGGCCGCAGGAAGACGAATTCGCCTTGTGCAACATGGGCGTACGCTCGCCGTATTTGACCATTGTTTTTCCCAACCATCCTCCGCAATACCCGGAGTATCTTGACCTCGAAGGACTGCCTCCAAAGGCGATTAATCGCTGGAAATCAAAATTATTCTGGTTTCTCCAATGCCTGACTCTACGGCAGCCAAAGCGGATGGTGCTCAAATCGCCGGCGCATACCTGCCGCATTAAAGTTTTATTGGAGCTTTTTCCCAACGCCAAGTTCGTGCATATCGTTCGCGATCCTTACGTGATTTTCCCGTCCACGGTCAACCTCTGGAAGCGGTTATATCGCGATCAGGGCCTGCAATCGCCCAAGTTCAAGGGTCTGGAGGAGTATGTATTCCACACCTTTGAGCGGATGTACAAAGTCTTTGAGCGCGATCGGCATTTGTCCGCTCCCGGCCAATTTTGCGAGATCCATTACGAAGATCTCATTTCCGATTCGATTGGGCAAATGCGGCGGATTTACGATGAGCTCGAATTGGGCGATTTCGACTCGGTCCGCCCCGCGATCGAAACATACATGGCCGGTCAGAAAGACTACAAGACCAACCGCTACCAACTCTCGCCCGAAAATCGCGGCGAAATCAAACGCCGTTGGGAAAAATACCTGATCCAGTACGGGTATCAAACTTCCGCGCCGGCGAAGGTCTTGGAAAAACCCGTTCCGCAAACGTCATCCTAGCGACCACAATATGTAGGGTGCGTGAAACGCACCAGCCTCTACAGATTGCGGTGCGTTTCACGCACCCTACAAAAATACCCAATCCCAGAGCGAGACCGGCGATCGCGGCTTTATTCATGTGCAAGTGGGCAGTAAACTGCCCACCCCTAATCACTAATCTCTAGTCCCTCTGTTCTACTTTGCCGCTTTCAATTCGATGTCATCAAAGGAAATTTCGCCCACCGCCCCGAACATTCCGATGCATAAGACGGCTTCCCGGGCCCGGGGCGGAACTTCGATCCGCTTGGTCTCTCGCTGCCAGCCGAACGTGCCGGTCCATGGCCCCACAATCCCTCGGCCCGCGGCACTCCGGTTTTCGTCGTAAAAAATGATCGCCAGGGCCGGTACATCTTCGGCTTTTGGACCGCGCCGCAGATCACGGCCGCGGACATAAAGCGAGACGTTAATCGCCTTGACTTTCCGTCCGTCCACGGCGAATCCCTGCAATGCCTGACTGCCCCGTCCCGGCTCGGCGTTGCTGAAAGTGGCATAATGCCCGCCTTCCGGCGATTCTTTATCGCTTACGATTTTTATCTGCCGCTGATAGTGCCAGACCGCGGCCTCGGGCGGATCGCCGAGGACTTGCTCGAATCCGCCGTTCTCTATTGAAGGTTTGGTCGGATCGGGCTGCACCTTGCGCTGCGACTCGGCCTTGCCGGTCATGGGCACGAACAGCGTCGGCTTCAGGGCCTCGGTTTCCAGCTTGCCCTTGGTCTTCTTGAGCAAGTACAGCGTTTGCTGATAACGTTCGCCCATGGGAATTATCATCCGTCCGCCTTCCTTGAGCTGTTCGACCAAGGCCGGCGGCACGTTCTCGGGCGAACAGGTGACGATGATTTTGTCGAACGGGGCGTGTTCGGCCCAGCCCTGATACCCATCGCCGATCTTCACGTGCACGTTATCGTAGTGCAGGCGCTCCAGGGTCTTCGCGGCCTTGTGCCCCAAAGATTCAACGATTTCGATCGTGTACACTTCGCGCGCCAAGGGGCTTAACACCGCCGCTTGGTACCCGCTGCCGGTGCCGATTTCTAGCACCTTGTCCTCGGGCTGAGGGTCAATGGCCTCGGTCATGTATGCCACCACGAACGGCGGCGATATGGTCTGTCCTTCGCCGATGGGCAATGCCATGTCAAGATAGGCCTGTTTGCGTTCGTTTATCGGCATGAACTCGTGCCGAGGCGTGCGGCGCATGGCTTCGATTACCCGGGGATTCTTCACCCCGGCATCGACGATTTCCCGATCGACCATCTTGTTCCGCTCGGCCTCAAACTCCCGGCGCCCCTGAGCCAAAAGCCGATCGGGCAACAAACTCCAGGCCAACAAAATGAGTATAATCAACCCGGCGGCAAAATTGTTTCGTTTCATGGCGATATTTAAGTTAATGGTCATCCTGAGCGTAGCGAAGGATCTCTTTGATATTAACCGTTAGCCAGTGATCAAGATTCTTCGCTCTGCTCAGAATGACTGTGTGTTTTTCCATTCTTTCTTGATTATACTTGATTTAACCCGCCGGCGCAAACGGGCTGTCCTGTTTTTCACCGCTAATTTCTGCCATAATCGTTATTATGCTCAAAGAAGACCTGAAAAACCGGATTGTCAACTACCTTCTACCCCTGGTTCAGACGCCCGGTCAATACATCGGCGGCGAATGGAACTCCGTGTGCAAAGACCATCGCGTAGTGGACGGCACGTTGTGCCTGGCCTTTCCCGACGCCTATTCCATCGGCATGAGCCATCACGGCCTACAGGTATTATACGCGGTGATGAACCGCCGCAATTGGGCTTGCGAACGGGCATTCACTCCGCTTGCGGACATGGAGCAGTTGCTCCGCCGGTACGGACTGCCGCTTTACTCTCTGGAATCTTTCACGCCCCTTTGGCAATTCGACGTGCTGGGCTTTTCTTTGCAATACGATCTTTCATACGCCAACGTGCTGACGATGCTCGATCTGGGCGGCATCCCCTTGACGGCGGAAAACAGGACATTGGACCATCCGCTGGTCATTGCCGGCGGGCCATGCGCTTTCAATCCCGAGCCCATGTCGCGGTTCTTCGACCTGTTCGTCATCGGCGACGGCGAACAGAGCCTGCCCGCGGTCTGCGACGAGTGGCTGCGGCTGAAACATTCCATCGGCGACCGCGAAGCGATGCTCTTTGAAATGGCCAAACGATTCCCCTTCGTTTACGCGCCGCGATTTTATCGGCCCGAATTTGATCCAGAGGGCAGAACGATCGCCGTTCGGCCGGTGCGCGGCGATTTGCCCGAGTGCATCCAGCCGGCCGTGGTCGATTTGGAGTCCGTCCCATTGCCCGCCGCTCCGGTAGTGCCGCACGTGGAGTGCGTCCACGACCGCATCGCCGTCGAAATCATGCGCGGGTGTCCGGGCAAGTGCCGGTTCTGTCAAAGCACCACGACCAAGCGCCCGCTTAGGTTTCGCAAGGCGGAAACCATCGTCCGGGCGGCTTTGGATTCGTATCGCAACACGGGCTACAACGAAATTTCGCTGCTCTCGCTTTCCAGCAGCGATTATCCCCAATTCGACAATCTTATACGGCAACTGCAAGAGGTCCTGCGTCCGCTGGGCGTGGGCATCTCGCTGCCCAGCCTGCGAATCAACGAGGAACTACGGATGGTGGGCGATTTGATCGGCACAGAGCGACATTCCGGACTGACGCTTGCGCCCGAGGCCGCCCTGGACGACATGCGCAAACAAATCGCCAAGCCGATAGCCAACGAAGACCTTTACTCCGGGTGCCGGAGGGCTTTTGAGCAGGGCTTTAATCGAGTGAAACTATACTTCTTATGCGGCCTGCCCGGCGAACGGAAAATCGACCTGGACGGAATCGTTGAAATGTCGGAGAACATCGCCCGGCTGGGCCGAGAAGCAACCGGACGGTTTCCCACGGTGGTGGCCAACGTATCGAACTTCGTGCCCAAACCGCACACGCCCTTTCAATGGAATGCCATGCAGAGGCGCGAATACTTTCACGATGCCCACTGGCAACTGCGCCAATACAAGCGGCTCGGATGCGTGAATTTAAAATGCCACGACGTGGAAACAAGTCTTTTGGAAGGCGTGCTCTGCCGCGGCGACCGCCGAGTGGGCGAGGCCGTCGAATTGGCCTGGCTCCGAGGCGCGCGATTCGACGCCTGGGCCGAACGCCTCGATCCGAATTTGTGGTGGAAAGCCCTGGCCGACGCCGGCGTGGACGTGGAACAAACCCTGCACCTCCCCTGCCCTGCCGGCGCCCCCCTGCCCTGGGACCACATCGGCATTTGCCAAGGCCGGCAGTATTTGGAACGGGAATATAACCAATCGATCAAGCAGTGAAAACTATAAGCTGTAAAATAAATACGAATAAAACGCTCCATTTTTTTGACTCAGTCCGCGGATGTCCAATCGCAAGAAGTCATCTATTAAATACGCTCGTCAGACCCAATCGGGAACATCCAGCCCATGGGCGCCGCTTGTCCGCGCGTCGGCCGCAGTTGCATTGATCGTTTTGGCCGCCTTCACGGCTTATCTTGCCTCCCTAAGCAATGGATTCGTATGGGATGACGACAACCTGTTGACGAACAACCGCCTTATCAGGGCCTCCGACGGCCCGTACAGGTTCTGGTGCACCGCCGAAGCAATGGACTACTGGCCGGTGACCAATACCGCGTTCTGGATCGAGTGGCGGCTGTGGGGAATGAATCCGGGGGGATATCACGTCACCAACCTGATCCTGCACATCGTCGAATCGCTGCTGATTTGGCTCGTTTTGCGGAAGTTGTCCGTTCCCGGCGCGATCTTGGCGGCCTTGATCTTCGCCGTGCATCCGGTGAACGTGGAATCGGTGGCCTGGATCTCGCAGCAGAAAAACCTGACGGCGATGCTGTTCCTACAATTGTCGATTTTGTGGTATTTGAAGGCCGACATGCCCACGGAAAACGTGGACATGGCACCCGCGCGTTCCCAGGGAGGACCGCGGGAACGAGTAAAAAATCACTCTCCACTCTCCACTCTCCGCTCTCCACTTTGGTACTGGCTGAGCCTGGCGGCATTCGTATTGGCAATGCTCAGCAAGGGATCGGCGGCTGTTTTGCCGATACTATTGCTGGGGATCGTGTGGTGGCTGCGCCCGCAGAAGACAGTCCCGATTTTAGCGTCAACGAAAATGGGACTGTCCCCTTATTTCCGGCGGGATCTGCTGCGAACCGCGCCGTTTTTCATGATTGCCGCGGCTCTGGCGGCGGTAAACGTGTGGTTCCAAACGCACGGCACCGGGGAAGTGATCCGAACCGCCGGGTTCGTAGAGCGTCTGCTGGGGGCCGGCAGCGTGATTTGGTTTTATCTTTACAAGGCGGTTGTGCCGCTGAATCTGATTTTCGTTTACCCGCAGTGGCACATCGAGGCCGGCAATCCGCTGTGGTGGTTGCCGCTCTTGGCCGCTTTGATTGTCACGGCAGTGCTATGGCTGTATCGAAAAAGCTGGAGCCGGCCGTTTTTATTTGCCTGGGGATTTTTCTGCGCGGCGCTCGTGCCGGTGATGGGTTTCACGGACATATACTTCATGCGCTACTCGCTGGTGGCCGACCACTATCAGCACTTGGCCGTCATCGGCGCGATTGCCCTGGCTGCCGCCGGCTGGTGCGCATGGCGGCAGCGTATACCGAGAGCGGCACAATGGAAGTCGATTGTCGTCGTTATAGCGGCGCTGATGGCTCTTATGTTTTTGACTTGGCGGCAAAATGGAGACTACCGTGACACCGTCTCACTGTACGAGGCGACCTTGGAAAAAAATCCAAACTGTTGGATGGCCCACAACGACCTGGGCGGTTTTCTATTGCATACGGGCCATGCCGATGCGGCAATCGAACACCTCCGCCTGGCCCTGCAACTCAAACCCGATTATTTGGAGGCTCACAACAACTTGGGAATGGCCTTGGATGAAATCGGACGGCATCATGAGGCTATCGAACATCTCGAAAAAGCCTTGGGCCTGAAAAAAAGACAGGCAGTGGTCCACTACAACCTGGGCAACGCATTGGTCAAATCAGGCCGGTCCCGGGAAGCGATCGAACATTATGAGCAAGCCCTGCTTCTGGAACCCAATTACCCCGAGGCACATGGCAACTTGGGCAGCGCATTGGCTCAAATGGGCCGGCTGGAAGAAGCGATCGAACATTACCAACAAGCCCTGCGGCAGAAGCCCGACTTTGACGCGGTCTATTCCAATCTAGTCTCGGTCTATGTCGGACTGCATCGGCCCGATGAGGCCGTGGCCACGGCCCAAAAGGCCCTGGATATCGCCCGATCCCGGGGGCAGGCGGCGCAGGCCAAACAGATCGAAGATTGGTTAAATTCCTACCGCGCCGAATTGTCGGCGCCGCCATCCACTCCACATTAAAAAAATAAAAAAGAAACTAGCCCTGACCCCATTATCCATATACAACCAATAAGGTAATATATTATTTAAGATTAACAACAATCGTGAATTATCAATGACAACAATACTCTTGATCCATTGAGGACTCAACGCATGGGACGTAAACACCCCAAACAGATGCCGGTTCAATCCACATCCACTCGGGACGGCCGAACTTGGACAATTACCAAGGTGCTCCTTGCCGTGGCAATCGCGCTCTTTGTACTGACGCGTTCCTACATTCTGTTTTTTTTCCGCCCGATGTTATCCGACGTCTGGATGTATTATGAATATGCCGTCAAAGCCGTTGACTGGCAGATTACGCCCTACACTGAAGAGTTCGTGATTCCATACCCTCCGCTGGCATACTGGACAACTTGCGCACCGCGGATGTTCGACGATCGCCGAATCAAAAGTAATCAGGATCCTCAGATCGCGCCGATATACTTTGATTACAACCGCGGATTTCGGGGCTTGATGTTCCTTTGCGACCTGGCCTCATTCGTAATGCTTTTGTTGATTGCCTGGAAACGGCGCCCGCAAATGGCGCCCTGGGCCGCACTGATATATATAATTACGACGGCCATTTTGGGCCCCGTGCTCTACGACCGGCTCGACGTGGCGCTGCTCATGCTGATAATGTTGGGCATCTACTGCTGGACGCGGTCGCTCCGGGAATCCCCCTGGTCAATTCCCTGGGCAACATTGGCATACGCGATTTTCGGACTGGGTATTAGTTTCAAAATAATCCCCCTGCTTTGCGTTCCCTTTCTTTTGCTAGCCGATTTTCACGCCCCGCGCCGATATACTCGACTGGTTTCCGCATCGGTCGTATTGGCCGCGACGATCAGCGTGCCGTTTTTAATTCAGTGGTCGGTCACCGGCCCCAGCGTGTTCGACATTTTCCAGTTCCACGCCGAGCGGGAAATTCATCTCGAGTCGTTATATTCCTCGTTGATGTCCATTGCTTCGGCCTTCGGAGCCACGGTTTTCATCACGCAATCTCACGGAGCTTATAACCTGTCCGGAGACTTGTGGCATGTGATGAAAATTTTGTCCACGCTCTTGCTGCTTGGGTTTCTTGCGGGCGAAGGCCTCTGGGCCCTGCTTCGTTGGTCGCGCTATACCAGGCAAGACGCCTATCGCATTGCCTGCTACGTAATTCCCGGCTCCGTGATTTTATCCAATGTGCTTTCGCCGCAGTATTTTATCTGGGCCTTCCCCCTAGTGCTGTTATTGGCGATTGAGATATTTCCTGAAGGGCGCGTAAGGCCATTGATTCTCGCCGGTTTATTAATCGCCGTGGCTGTAATGACGACCTGGCTCTTTCCGTATAACTTCTTCAGTCAGGAATTCAGTCCGAATCCACACGCCCTTATTCCGATGAATGCGGTTGCTCTCAGGTTGCCTCCTGTTACAACGCCCGCCGTTATCCTCGGGCTCCGCAATTTTACCTACCTGGGAGTGGCGTTGTGGCTGGGTGTGATGCTTTATAAACGCATCGATCAGGTGAACGAGCAAGCCCGTTAATCATTCGTAAAAGTTACACCAGCCCGAAGCGCAAGCGAGGGATGCAGGCGGGTTGCCCTTGCTTGCGCTTCGGGCTGGTGTGCGGAATTTTGTGTTCACGCCGTGATGCCTTTTGTAAGGGCCATGAAAGCGGTTTCCAGGTTTATTTCATCTTCTTTGAAAAGTTTCAACTTGTAACCCGCCTCGACGAGCATGGTTGCCAATTCGCTATAGTCGTCCACGTTTTCCTTCAGCGTGACGAAAATTTTCCCCTCGCGGATATCCACGCTTTCCACGAGATTGTTTTGATCGAGCAATTTTGCGGCGCCTTCCACGTCGCCCCTCACGCCCACGGCCAGCAGTGTGCGTTGGCGGACCTGTTTCATCACGTCCGATACGTTGGCGTTTACCAGCAGTTCGCCGCGTTCGATAATTCCGACTTTGTTGCAGATGTCGGCCAATTCCGGCAGGATGTGGCTGGAAACCATGATCGTCTTGCCCATCTTGCGAAGCTACTTTAACAGGCCGCGGATTTCGATTCGCGCCCGCGGGTCCAGACCGCTGGCCGGCTCGTCCAACAAAAGCACCTTGGGATCGTGCAGCAGCACCCGGGCCAGCCCCAGCCGCTGGGTCATGCCGCGGGAAAGACTGGTGACAAAGGCTTCGCGCTTGTAGCCCAGATCGACCAAATCCAGCACCTCGTTGCAAACCTGCCGCCGCTTGGGTCCCTTGATGCGATACGCCGCGGCGAAAAATTCCAGGTACTCGATCACCTTCATGTCGTCGTACACGCCGAAAAAGTCGGGCATGTACCCGATCAGCCGACGGATTTCCTTGGGATGCGTGTAAATCGAATAACCGCATACCGTGGCTTCGCCCCAGGTCGGCTGCAGCAACGTGGCCAGGATCCGCATGGTGGTGGTCTTGCCCGAGCCGTTCGGGCCGATATATCCGAACAAATCCCCCTCGACCAACTCCAGCGAAAGGTTGTTAATCGCCCGCAATTCACCGTAAACTTTTGTGAGGTCTTGTGTTTTGATCATGACAGTGGTCAGTGGCCTTCGTTTAGCCCCGGAGCTTGCTCCGGGAGTTTTTACCACAAATGCAAGTACGGTCAGTGGGTTTCGGTTGAGGAAACCGCATGTTTAACCGGAAAAACAAAACGATACAAAGTGATATGCTTATTCGCCGGGTCGGCCAGCGGTTTTTCATCGCGCAACAGTGCGGCGCCTTGATTTATTTCCCCCGATTGCTCGGGGCCTTCAGCCGTTAAAATCGCCCGGCCGGTCTTCAACAGATCGCTTAGATCGACGAACGTTTGATATTCGTTATCCATTCTGGTGTAGCTTTGGCCGTCGATGGCCTTGTAAAACATCATTATCCGCAAGATGTAGGAGACCTCTGCGCTCGATGGATCGTAAGGCGTGATTTCCTGGTGGAATTTTTCCCCAAAGATGGCTTTTTTGCCGGTCAGCAGGGTTTTTAATTCACTGCGTTTGGCGTTTTGGTCCAATACGGCGGTTTCGCCCGGGGCCAGCGTGTGCGCCGCGTTGCCGCTATCCGTACCCAGCTCGTACGCCCAACGGTCATACACCAAAATGCAATTCTTTAGCGTAAAGCCCAGCGTATTGGTAATCGAGCCGGAAAGCGATTGCTCCTCGTCGGACAATTCAGCCCGCGGAAAGGCGGCTGTTGAGGCCGACCAGCGTCCAGTGAAGCTTTTCGTCGACCACACTTGGATCGGCACGCCTTGCATGGCGCGAAGATCGGGAGCGAAGCTGTAGTGTTCGGGCCAGAGCGTGGGATTTGCGCCGTGGGGATTCATGCCGCCCAGCGCGCCGCCCTGCAACCCCAGCCAGGCAATCCAAGATTGCGCATTTGCATCAATTCGGCCGTCGGGCAGCCGGGGTTGCAAGGACAGATTGAACGAATCCATGCGCGGGCTGAAAACGTTCAGCCACGTCGTGCCGCGCACAAAGCCCGATGCCGCGTCCACGTCCACCAAATCGGCCTGATTCACCCGAAGCCGGTCGCCTTTCATGTAATATGCCAGCATCAGCGCGGCGCCGCTTACAGCCACGACGATTACCGGAAAACTGAGCCACGTCCATTCCATGCGGCGGACAAATTTACGCAGGAAAAAGTAATCGCCGGGCCCAATGAGCAGAATATAAAAGATGATCATCGACGCCACGAACCAAAAGGGAATGATCCGCACGCCGGTAAACGCGTCCAACGCGCTGCGGAGTTGGCCCGAAAGGTCGGTATATTTGTTGTGCATAAGCGCGGCATCGCCGGACTGCTCTTCGCCGCGGCCTGCGGGCAAATCAAGCAATTTGGCTATAAGCAGAGGGCGATCGCTCCATTTGCCCAGCGGCCCACGGTCCAGATCGGCGGCCACGAAAACAATCTGCCCCAGGCCTCGCGCCGTGCGGACGATAAGCGGCAAATCCATTTCGCGGGCTTCGATAAGGCCCTGGATATCCGCCAGTTTCGCCGCCTGAACGGCGGATTTGTCACTCTGCCCTTGAGGCACGGCGACCGTACTGCCGCAATACATTTCCAAAGCCGCCGTCTGCCTGAGCGAAACTATTTTTTCCAAACGGCCCGGGACGAATCGCGCAAGCGGCGAATCTTTCGCCAGCGCCTCGTCAGCCCGTGAACCCACGCACAGCACCAATCGCCCGCCCATGCGTATCCACTGGTCCAAGGCGTCCAGCCGGGCGTCATCGGTCGTGAGTTTCTCATACGGTTCGGCCTGGCTTGTGGAAAGCACCAGGGCGTCCACCCCTTCGTATCCGTACCAGCGCGTCGGCAATTGGCCGACGTCGTCCACCCGGGCCACGACCGGCCGATGTTCAAGATCCATTTCCTTTAATCGCGGATTATCTTCAATTCCCACCGTCGTCGGCCCGACGCTGACCACCAGCGGCTGCGCTTCCAGCGGATACATAAAATGATCTTGATCGGCCTTATCGGACGACTCCATGATTTTACCGGCGGCCACGCGCCCGTCGACTATGTACTCCACCTTTAACTGGCTTACAACCTGGCCGATGCGGACGTAAAGCAAGACGGTCGTCCGCCGGCCGGGCAATACCCGACAGGGTTCGTCAGGCGGCGTAAGAACGCGGCTGGGAATGCCGTCACCATCGGGCACGGTCGCGGACAGCGTGCCGGAAAGCGGTTCGCTTCCGCCTAAAAGCGTAATTTCCACCGGCGTCCACAGCCCGACCTTGGATCGCTCCCCAATGCCCACCCGAACGCCGACAATCTCCGGCGGCTTGACATTTTCGGCCAGAACCGGGCTCGCGATGAGAGAAACCAGGAGGGCAATAATAAAAAGGATGAGGGATGAAGGATGAAGGATGAGAACAAAAGGCTGTAGGCCGGAGGCTTTAGGCCGGAGGAATGAAAACTGATAACTGAAAACAGAAAACAGAAAACTAATCATGGTTTTCCCGCATCCGGACAAGTGCACACGAACCGGCCGCAGCCCGGGCAGCCGGACCCGTATTTTCGCATTACCGCCTCGCTGAGATCGACCCCGGCCACGTTGGCGATCGTGGTCAACCAGGCCAGCACGTCGGCGAATTCCCCGGAGCGCTCGTGGTCCGTTCCGTTGCGGAGCGCGGAGGCCAACTCGCCCACCTCCTCCATCAGCCACATGAAGGTCCCTTCCACTCCCCTGGCAACGTCCTTTTCCATGTACATCCGCCGGATTAGCGACTGGAAATCGGCCAGGGTCACGGCCTGAGCCGGAACGGTCGGTTTAGGCAGGTTCAAATTAGAGGGATCGTCTTGGGGCATATATGAGGCAATAGGTTATAGGCGATAGGTGGTAGACTATAGACTGCAGGGATAATGGAATGTCAATTATTACATTATCCCACTTTCCCGTTTTACACAATCCTTCCCCCCTTTGACATGAATCAAATTGCTACTTACCATATTTTAACAAATCCCCAATCCCATAGCGCGGCCTACGACCGCAACTAAAGCGCGACCAATGGTCGCGGCTTTATATAATGAATAAAATACCGTACCCTATGTACACAAAATGCGCTCCCCTACGGGTCGCGGCTAAACTAATTATTGATCTCCGATCTAATTACCAATCCCCAATCCCCAATCATGAAACCCACGATAACTTACGATGATTTTGCAAAACTCGATCTCCGCATAGCCACCGTACTGGCCGCGAGGGAACATCCCAATGCCGACAAGCTGATGTTGCTTACGATCAAAATGGGCGAGGAAGAAAAACAAATCGTGGCCGGCATCCGGACCTATTACCAACCGCAGGATTTGGTCGGCCGCCAAATCGTGGTTGTGAACAATCTCCAGGAGGTCGTGCTTCGCGGCGAGGAATCGCACGGTATGTTGCTGGCCGCCAGCGACGCGCAAGGCGTGGTGCTCTTGCGTCCCGACCGCGAATGTGAATCCGGGGCGACGGTGAAATAAGCCGGAATTCGGCGGTTTAGCCCCGGCACTTGTGCCAGGCGATGATCTAACAAAATTATTCAAAAAGCCATTCCACCACTTGCACCAATCCGTTTTCGTCGTGCGTTGGAGCGACTCGGTCCGCGGCGGCTTTTACCTCCGGCAGGGCGTTGCCCATGGCCACGCCAAGGCCGGCCGCGCGAATCATGGGAATGTCGTTCACGTCGTCGCCCACCGCGCAGATTTCCGCCTCCTCTATCCCCAAACTCTCGGCCAGCCGTTTTACGCCCGACCACTTGCTCACGCCAGCGGGCGCAATCTCCGCCAAAAACCCCCGATAACGCGGGCTGCGCAGCACGTGAGTCGTAATCCGGCCGGACAACGTGCCGTGCAGAATTTGTTCCAATATCAGCATTTGATCCTTGGCGCCCATTGTAAAAACCGAAAACACGTCCGGCGGCGGGTTGCTTATCAAATTCGGCCAAATCCGCCCGTCATTGGAATTCAGATCGAGATATTCCTGCAATTCCGGGGTTTTAACCTTTGCCCGGGCAAGGTAAAAGTCGAATCCCTCGGCAAAGGTATCGGCGCAGAGCAGCGGATCATATCCGCCTTGGTCGATCAGCCGCAAAATCTGCCTGAGCAATTGCGGATCAAAGGTCGTTTTGTGCAAAGTGCGATGATCCTTGGGATCCTTGACAAGCGCCCCGCCGGCGGTTATCAGCGGCACGTCGATGCCCAACGGTTCGACAAGGTGCAGCGTGCGGCTGTACCGCCGTCCGGTGGCCAGCACCACCTGAATGCCCGCCCTGCCCGCCCGGATCAACGCCTCTTGGGTGTCAGGAGTCAATTCGTCCCGGCTGTTGACCAGCGTACCGTCAATGTCTATGGCTAAAAGCCGGTAAATTGTCGATTGTGTGTGCATCGTTGGCGATTTTTAGTTCATGGCAATAGGCGCCGCGAAACCGCAAGTCGTTTTTATCAAGTTTTCAGTTCTCAGTAATCAGTTTTCATTCCTCCGGCCTACAGCCTCCGGCCTTTTGCCTTCATCCTTCATCCCTCATCCTTCATCCTTTCGCCCCTTAAAATGGCGTTCATATTTCTCTTATAAGCCTCCACGCCGGGCTGGCCGTAGGGATTTATGCCCATCAGCCGGCCTTCGGCCACCGTGGCGATCATAAGCATCTGGAACAACTGTCCCAGCGAGACTTCATCCAATTGGGGCAAATGGATCGAAGCCGTGCGCCGATAATCCTCGGCGTATGCCCGGTTTGTGCCCTCGATGGCGGCGCTAAGGATGTCCGGCAAGGTTTTGCCCGCCAACTCGTTCAGCTTGTCTTGATCGAATTTTGATTTTTCCACGGCGATTATCCGGCGTTGCGGCTTATCGACGATCAGGTTTGTTATCAGTTTGTCGCGGCGGCCTTCCTGATGCTGCTGGCCCCGGGAATGAAGATCGCGCGTGTTAACTACCGTCAGCGGCGTGGCCCCCTGTCCGTGCTTGCCCAGACTTTCCGCGAGCAATTGGTCGTACCACAATCCCACGGCCTCCAATCCTTTTCCCCAGGTCGAAAGCACTCGGATCGTCGCTCCGCGCATGGTTTCCATCAAGTGCGAAATGCCGGCATAAGCCAAGGGCGGATTTTCCAGCGGCGCGGCTGTGTGGAAGCGTTCGTTCATCGCCGCGGCCCCTTCCAGCAGACGCACCACGTCTAGTCCCATGATCGCAGCGGGCAACAATCCAACGGCGGTGAAAATCGAATATCTTCCGCCCACGCCGTCTGGAATGGGAAACGCCGTCGGGCAGCCCAAGGCCTTGGACAGTTCGCGCAAACGTCCTTTCTCGCCGGTCACGGGCACTATTCGCCTGCACAGTTTTTCCTCGTTCCCCTTGCACGATTTGCGCAAGGCTTCCAGGAACACGCGAAAGGCCGCGGCCGGCTCAAGCGTCCCGCCGCTTTTGCTTATGACCACGATTGCCCAGTCGTCGTCGCCCTCGACCAAATCCAAAAGCCCTTCGACGGCATCGTTGTCCACGTTATTACCTTCAAAATAAATCCTCGGTCGGCCGCCCCGGCGCTTGCGCAATAACTCGTTGTGATAGGGATGGCAGCAGGCCTCCATCAACGCCCGCCCGCCCATGTACGATCCGCCGATCCCCAGCACTATCACCCGATCGACCTCCTTGGCCAATCGGTCGGCCGTGGCAATGATCTTGTCCAGCAATTGCCGGTCTTGGCCCAAAAAACTCTCGGGCAGTGCGAAAAACCCGGCGTCGAACGGTTGTTTTTCCGCCGGGATCGGTCCGCCTTTCCCGTAAAGATCAAGATTCCAGTACATTTCCCGCCGTACGGATTCCAGACGCGGGATCAAAAATTTCAAATCCGCATCGAGCAAACCAGTTTGTTGGGCAATCTGCGCAGCTTTATCCGGGGCGATCAAACCCGAATAATCGTAAGTAATCGGAGTGATGGAGTTTGTGTTCATGGTCTTGCCTTCCTGGAACTTTTTGTTACTAATGGGAAATTCTATCCCCCCGCGAAAATAATAAAAGGAGGCCGAAAATGGATATTCAGTCGCTTGTCCGCGAATTAAAGCTCAAAAACGACAACAAAATCGTGATGCTGGTGGCCGACGGCCTGGGCGGACTGCCCGTCGAGCCGGGTGGACCGACCGAATTGGAGGCCGCCAAAACCCCCAATCTCGACACCCTGGCCAAACAAGGCGTGCAAGGCTTGTCGATCCCCATCGCCCCGGGCATCACTCCCGGCTCCGGGCCGGGACACCTCGGGCTTTTCGGCTACGATCCGGTGAAATATCTCATCGGCCGCGGCGCCCTGGAGGCCACCGGCGTGGGCTTCAAACTGGGACCTAAAGACGTCGCCGTCCGCTGCAACTTCTGCACGCTCGATGCACAGGGCAACATAACCGACCGCCGAGCAGGACGAATCCCCACCGAGGAAAGCGCTCCATTGGCAATCAAACTCCGCCAGGTAAAGATCCCCAAGGTCGAGGTTTTTGTCGAGCCGGTCAAGGAGCACCGCTTTTGCGTGATCTTCCGCGGCGAAGGCTTAGGCGGCGATGTGGCCGACACCGATCCACAAAAAACCGGAGTACCACCGCTCGATCCCGTGGCCGCCAACCTGCAAAACCAACGCACCGCCGACGTGGCCCGTCAGTTCATCGCCCAGGCCCGGGCGATTCTTATCGACCAGCCCAAGGCCAACGGCCTGACCATGCGCGGTTTTTCGGCCGCTCCGCACATTCCCACTTACGAGGAAGTTTACGGCCTGAAACCGGCCGCCATCGCGGTCTATCCCATGTACAAGGGCCTGGCCCAATTGGTAGGCATGGAGATCGTCGGCAAGCCCAACACCCTGGCCGAGGAAATCGACGTCCTGGAGCAGGCCTGGAACGACTACGATTTCTTTTTCGTCCACTTCAAATACACCGACAGTCGCGGCGAGGACGGCAATTTTACCGAGAAAGTGAAAATGATCGAGCAGTTCGACTCCGTCGTGCCCCGGGTGATGAAACTAAAACCCAAGGTGCTCGTCGTTACCGGCGACCACAGCACGCCCGCCCGGCTGGCCGGCCACAGTTGGCATCCCGTGCCCACGCTCCTGGTTTCGGATACCTGCCGCCCCGACGGCCAACAAGTCTTTGGAGAACGCAATGCCCTGATGGGCGGCCTTGGCCAATTCCAGGCGATCTATCTCATGCCCCTGGCCCTTGCCCATGCCGAAAAACTCGCCAAATTCGGGGCGTAAAGTAGGGATTGGGGATCAGGAATTAGGAGCAAGTGGGTTATTGGATGGTAAGGGGTGGGCAGTTAGGGGTGGGCAGTTCACTGCCCACTAATATTTTTTGAATCCCGTTTAGCCCCGGCACTCGTGCCGGGAGTTTTTGCGAAACCACAAGCGGTTTCATTGGTTTAATCAACATTCACTATTTCCACCACCGCCTGGGCCAACAACCGATCCGGACCCAAGGGCTCGGTTACTATCCAATCTATACAGGGATATTCCCGGCGGAAGGTTTCCACTTGATCGCGGATCATGTCATGATAACGGCCGCGCAGAAGCAAGTGCGGCTGAACGACGATTCGCTTATAGGACAATAAAATCGACCGCTTTAGCGTGTCAGCCAATTGCGGCTCGCCCAGCACGGCAAAACACGGTTCCACGCGCCCCACGGGTGTGAGTTTTTCCCGCCGGGCGGCAAAATCGGCCAATTCTAAAAAGGCCTCCGGCTCCGGGCTGCCGTGGGCCGCTATGATCAAAAGCGTATCTTTTGCGGGAATTTCTTTTTTCCCTTCTAATGCTTCTCGGAATCGCAAGGCCGATATTTCCACAACGCGTTGGTGCGTGCCAATAGGCTGCTTTATATAAACTTTCATATCCGGCAAATTTCTTATGGCCTCGGCAATTGCCACTGGAATATCGTTCCTCGTATGCCCAAAGGCCGAAAGGAACATCGGCACGGCTGCTATATGCGACGCCCCTTGATTTGCCAACCGGCGTATGCCTTCGGTTATTGTGGGCTTGGCGAATTCCAAAAAAGTCCCTTCCACAAGCGTCTCAAGTAGCATATCCCTCACCTGGTCGACAATTTCCAAAAACGCCGCCGTGCCCGCTGGATCTCTCATGCCGTGACCGATAACCAGAACGCCCGTGTAATTGTCATCCATGATTGTCGCCTGTTGACCTATAAACGCCGGTCGCAAGCGACCGGGCTAAACATAGTGAAGTTTATGTAGTAAAATTGTAACATATCGATCACTATCCTCGGAGACTCCCCTGCCCTGCCCTTTCACAGCCGGTTACATCAAATATGTCCCATTCCGCCGATTTTCCGAAAATTTTTCGCCTCCGGCAGCGGTTTGACTCTGCTTGCATAAAGGACGTGCCGGCCGAGGTGCATCGGCAACTTGCCGCCTTGAATTTGGGCGAAAAAGTCCGGCCGGGCCAAAGCGTGGCCATCACCGCCGGGAGCCGGGGTATTGCCAACATCGCCCAGATCACCCGGACGATCGTCGATCACTTCAAAAATCTAGGCGCCAAGCCGTTTATCGTACCGGCAATGGGCAGCCACGGCGGCGGAACCGCCGAGGGGCAGCGCGAAATCGTCGAATCCTACGGCATTACCGAATCGTTTGTCAGTTGCCCGATCCGCTCGAGCACCGAAACCGTCGAAGTCTGCCGGTCAGACGACGGTTTTCCCCTCCACTTCGACCGCCTTGCTTTCCAGGCCGATCACGTGCTGGTCTGCAACCGCGTCAAGCCGCACTCGGGCTTTCACGGCCCGATAGAAAGTGGGCTGATGAAAATGATGCTCATCGGGTTGGGCAATTGCCAAGGGGCGAAAATCTACCACCGCGCGATTCTCGATTACGACTTCCAGCGCATCATCCGCGGCGCGGCCCAAAAGGTCATCAACGCTTGCCCCATCCTGGCCGGCGTGGCGATTGTGGAAAACGCCTACGACCAGACCGCCCGGATCGAGGCCCTCAGGCCGCAAGATTTTGAAACCCGTGAAACGCAACTCCTCAAATTGGCCAAAAAAATGATGCCGCGATTGCCTTTCGACTTTGTCGACGTGCTCCTGATCGACCGCATGGGCAAAGACTTAAGCGGCGTGGGATTCGACCCCAACCTGGTCGGCCGAAAATTCAACGATCACAAGGCCGTCGAGGGCGAACTGCCCAAGGTAAGGAGAATTTGCCTGCGCGGCCTTACCCCGGCCTCGCACGGCAACGCCACGGGCATGGGCATGGCCGAATTCTGCACGTCGCGGTTTTTGCGAGAGGTCGATCCGGCCGCAACGCGACTGAACTGCCTGGTCTCCGGCCACGTCTCGGCCGCAATGGCCCCGTTGGACTTTGAAACCGACCGGGAAATGCTCGCCGCCGCATTTGGCACCCTGGGGCTGGTCGAACCACCAAACGCCAAGCTAATTTGGATCGCCGACACCCTGCATCTGGCCGAGGTGGAATGTTCAGCCGCCTATCTCGATGAAGCACAACGCTGCAATGACCTGGAAATACTTACTGAACCGCGAGATTTACCCTTCGACACTGCCGGAAATTTGCCTGACATAATATTAAAACAATAATTAATCACGAAAACACGAAAGGACGAAATCACGATATAAATAATATATCGAAACTATTTTTTTCGCGTTTTCGTACTTTCGTGTTTTCGTGTTGGAAAAATTTACATGGATATCAACTCTGCCATTGAACTTGTTATCTCCGCCCGGAATCTGTCCATGGAAGAAATGGAATCGGTCATGGACCGGATTATGGACGGCCGGTGCGATGAGGAGCAGATTGCCCGGCTGCTCATGGGCTTGCACAATAAAGGCGAGACCGTCGAGGAAGTTGCCGGTGCTGCGGCGGTCATGCGCGGGCGGATGACGCCCATCCGTTCGCGCCACGCCGGATTGCTCGATACCTGTGGCACCGGCGGCGACGGCTCGAAGACTTTCAACATCAGCACCGCCGCCGCCCTGGTGGCGGCCGCGGCCGGCGTGCCGGTGGCCAAACACGGCAACCGCGGCATTACCAGCCGCAGCGGGTCGGCCGACGTATTGGCCGCCCTGGGCGTGAACATCGAGGCCGATGTATCTTGCGTCGAGGCCTGTTTGGATGAATTGGGCATTTGCTTTTGCTTTGCGCCGCTATTGCACAAGGCCATGAAGCACGTGGCGGCAGCACGCAAAAAGCTGGGCACGCCCACGATCTTCAACATCCTCGGACCCTTGGTCAATCCCGCTTCGGCGCCGTACCAGTTAATAGGCGTGGGCCACTTGGAATTGCAACCGATCCTGGCCCAAGCCCTATCGCTATTGGGCACGAAACGCACCGTGGTCGTTCACGGCGCGGACGGTCTGGACGAAGTCACGCTGGCCGGACCAACGCATGTCATCGAAGCCTCGAGCGGAATTCTTAGACACTTCGATTGGACGCCCGCCGATTTCGGCCTGGAACCGGCCGGCTCTGAGACGATGCTAGTGACCGGGCCGGAACAAAGCGCGGCCATAATCCGCGACATTCTCGACAATTGTCCCGGCCCCCCGCGCGACATAGTCATAGCCAACGCCGCCGCCGCATTATGGACCGCCGGGCGCGATCCATCACTTCAAAATTGCGCCCAAATTGCCGTCGATGCACTGAGCAACGGTTCCGCCCGGAAACTTCTTGCCCGGCTGATAGAACAAACGCAAGCACACTAAGCAGTTTCAGGTTTATCAACTTTTCCAAGCGCCTTTCTAAGATCGTCTACTAGATACCAGTACATGATGAAGCTGATTATGCCTACAACTCCCCATGCCAAGAACATTAAAGGCAATGCAAAGGTAGACATAAAGATCACCACAGAAATAAGATAGATAATTAGAAGAGTCTTACTGCGTGTAACTAGGTCGTTCCGGCCTATATATTGAGAAAGTTTCTGCAAAAAGACAATAAACATGAGAAAGCCGATAAAACCACAAATACCAATAATATTAAAAACTACGGAGGGAAATACCAAGGGAGCGATTAGTTGAACGATCGATGTCACTATCCTAACAAGATAAAGAACAATGGATCCCGCCAAGAATCCCTTGGCGCCGGATTCGGCAGGCACAGCAAGGCAAAAAACCGGTCCAACGACGCAGATTAAACTCGGCATTAAAATGTCCAGGACAGGTAAGGTAACCTTAATCCCCTTTTCGAAATCCTTAGTGCCCATTAATAGCATCATTCCGAGATACATTCCTATAGTACAGATCAGCATGATTACAATACTAAGGGTTATAACCGATAATCCCAGTCTAGTTTTCTTCAACGATGGGGAGATAGTTTGTGCCCATTGCACACCGGGTGCGAGAGTTGTTGTTGTCTGAAAAGAAATTTGGGGATTCAAAGGATCAGTCATAAGGAACCTCCAAAACCTTCACTTAAAGAAGTTTTTTAAATTCCGCTGGTGTAAGTCCCGCATCAGCGGCAATGGCGCCCATGGTGAAAGAGTTGATGGGATTATGCCTGGGAGGTGAAAATAGATTTTTCATCGCCTTCGGCGTCCAGCCATTCACGAATGGCTTCACGGATATTTTCCAATGCCTCTTCACTAGTGACGCCCTGCGAATGACAGCCCTTTAGCGCCGGGCAACTTACCGCGAATCCCTCGTCGCTTTGGATGAGAACGACACGGTATTTCATATTTACACCTCTTTTCCTATGATACCGAGAAAGAGGTTAAACGTCAAAGGCATATTAACATTACCGTCGCCGGGATTTTTTGCTTTTCTTTTGACTGGTTTTTCTCAAATCTTTCGCGGGCTTCACGCCCTTCGCGGTTTTTTTCTTTTCTACAAGACGGAAATCCAGTTCACGGCGTTCCATATCGACCCGGGCGACGGCGACCTTCAGCAGGTCGCCCAGGCGGTAGGAATTGCCTGCGCGATGGCCGGCCAGGGTGTGATTGGCCCGGTCGAAGCGGTAATAATCATCCGTTAGCGAATCCACGTGAACAAGCCCTTCGGCGGGCAGTTCCAGACCCTGCACGAAAATGCCGAAGCTTTCTACGCCGGTCACCACGGCCTCCATTTCCAGGCCGATGCGCTGGCTAAGGTAGCTTAAGAGTTTGAGTTTGGTCAATTCGCGTTCGGCCGCCTCGGCCCGTTGTTCGCGGTCGGAACAATGCTGGCCTAGCACCACAAGATCGTCCACGACATTGCGGGGTTTCTTGCCGGTCAGAAGCGATTCGACCAGCCTGTGCACGGTCAAGTCGGGATAACGCCGGATGGGCGAGGTGAAGTGGCAATAGCAATCGCTGGCCAAGGCGTAATGGCCCTCTTCCATGGGACTGTAGACGGCCCGTTGCAGCGAACGCAACACGGCGAAGTTCACGGCGTGTTGGTCCGGCCGGCCGGCGGACATCTTCAGTAGTTTTTGCAATTCGAAACGGCTTTCCAGGCTCGCCACGTCGTAGCCCAACTCCTTGACGAACTCCGTCAGCGCCTTGAGTTTCCTCGGGCTGGGCGATTGGTGGATGCGGCGCAAAAAACGGATTTCCTTGTCGCGGAGCCGTTCGGCCACGGCCTCGTTGGCCGCAAGCATGAATTCCTCGATGACCTGATGGCTCTCGGTGTTCTCGACCACGTGCGCCCCGTTGACGCGGCCGTTTTTATCCAGATCGATTTTCACCTCGGGCAGGGTCAGTTCCAATGCGCCGTTGCGCATGCGGCGCCGGCGCAGAGTGCGGGCCAGATCGCGCATAAGCCCCAAAAGCGCGAACACTTTGGCCCCCAGTTTTTTCCGCCAGGCCTCCGGATCGTGCAAAAACCCGTCCACCTGCTCGTAGTTCAGCCGCTTGGCGCTCTTGATGGCCGAAAAGCGCAACTCGGTCGAGGTCCTTATGCCCTCTTTGGTGAACTCCAAAATCGCCGATTTGCAATACCGCACCTTGCCGGGCTGAAGGCTCGCCAGACTGTTGGAAATCGTCTCGGGCAGCATGGGGATCACGCGGTCGGGCAGGTAGACGCTGGTTGCGCGCTCTCGGGCCACGCGGTCGATCGCCGTTTTGGGACGCACGAAATGGGTCACGTCGGCGATGTGAACGCCCAAAAGCCAGTTGCCGCCGTTGAGCCGCCTTAGCGAAATCGCGTCGTCGAAGTCCCGGGCGTCCTCCGGATCGATGGTTATCACCGTTTCGCCGGTCAGGTCCAACCGGTCCTTGGGAATCGACTCGTCGAACCGGTCGGCCTGGAGCCGGGCTTCTTCCAGGGCGTCTTCGGGAAACGCCTCGGGCAGATCGAACTCGCGCAGGATCGAGAGCGTATCCACGCCCGGCTTGCCACTTGGGCCCAAGACTTCGGTAATCACCCCCTCGCCGTCATGATAAGGCGACGGGAAGCGGACCATTTCGAAGACCACCTTGTCGTCGGTTCGGGCGTTTTTCGCGCCCGGATCGCCCACTGAAATCGGCTGGGCGAACAGCGTGCCGTCGACCTGCACGTAGCCCGCCCCGCGCG
Organism: Thermoguttaceae bacterium; assembly: GCA_050013075.1. Taxonomy (GTDB): domain Bacteria; phylum Planctomycetota; class Planctomycetia; order Pirellulales; family Thermoguttaceae; genus JBEKIK01. The sequence goes on from JBEKFZ010000004.1 coordinate 23,137, forward strand.
ATTCGAAATACGTGCCCACGAATTGGTGGGTTTCCCGCTCGATGATCTCGACGATTTCGCCGCGCAAGCCGGGTTCGCCGGGTCGATGCTTTAGAAGTTGCGCCAGAACAGTGTCGCCGGTCGAGGCGTCGCCGGCCCGATCTGCCGGGATGTAAAGATCCGTTTTTTCCCGATCCTCAGAAGTCGCGCCGTGAGGTCGGACGAATCCGAATCCCTTTTTCGTGCGTTGAAATACGCCCGTGATCCGGCCCGAGCTGGTTTTCCCGGCTGCGACCCCCTGCTTGACGGCCACCACCAAATGGTTGCTCCCGTATTGCAATCGACCATGATGCACCAGGCGTTTGACCGCCCGTTTCAGATCGGCGATTTTTTCCTCGGGCACCTGCAATTGCTTGGCGATCGCCCGGGGCTTCATGGGCCGATATTCCACCTGGGAGATAAAATTCAAAACAGCCTGTTCAAGTTCGGATTCGTTCATTGTTTGCTTTCAAATAAACACATTTATTAAGTCTCAGGTAATAAATGTCACTTTTTTGCCTCGGAGCCGGGCCGTGTCGGCCCGGAATTGCCGGGGCGACACGCCCCGGCTCTGATTTTTTACTAACTCGCTCCCAGGCTCCTGCCTTGGTTACCACGCCGGAGCGTGGGAACCAGGATTATAACTTATCATGCCGATTATTCCGAGCGCATCAATCGTAGTATGCCGTTGCGAATTTCGGCCTGCACGTTGCCGGGGAAGATTTGCTTGTTTACGGCCGTTGATGAAGAACAATCCGCATCTGATATCAAAAGCATCCGGGCCAATTGATCCCATTGGACAAAGCCCATGGACCGCATGGGCCACGATTGCCGGCGCCAGACCAGCGCCAAAAGTTCGCGCAATAAATGCGGCGGCTGACCGGCCAACTGTGCGGTGTCGATCTCCACGGCGGACTTGTTTTCAAACTTCACTGCCCGTTGGTGAAGTTGATCGACCAGTTCGTCGATTACTCCTTGCACGTCGGCCGCCAGGCTGCCCAGGCGCAAAAGGGCGTCGGCGACCGCGGAGTTGTACTGCCGCCCTAGCAGGGGCAGAAGTTCGTGGCGAATGCGATTTCGCGTAAAACGGCGGTCGGCATTGCTGGAATCCTCGCGGAACGGCTGGCCGATATCGCGCAGATATTCTTCCAGTTCACGGCGGCGGACGCTAAGAAGCGGTCGCAACAGCGTTGCATGGCCCAATCGCCTCGTTCGCGACATGCCGGCCAGTCCGGCAATGCCCGTGCCGCGGACTATGCGGTGCAAGATCGTTTCGGCCTGATCGTCGGCCGTGTGGGCGGTCAGCACAAAACGTGCGCCCAGGCGGCCGGCGGTTTCTTTCAGGAATTCGTATCTGGCCCGGCGCGCCGCCGGTTCGATCCCCTCGCTTGCGTCGGCCGCCAATTGCGCCACGTGGCCAAAGCCCGTTTCGCACGATAAACCAAGCTGTTTGCACAAGGCGACTACGAACCGCTCGTCGTCCTCGGCCTCGTCGCGGAGTTTATGATTAAAGTGCGCTACGCAAAGCCGGCCGGCCCCCCCGGTTTTCAAAGCCGCCACGGCCCGAAGCAATGCCACGCTATCGGCCCCGCCGGAAACGGCCGCCAACACGGTCAAATCCCGCCACTCATCAGGCGGCCACAAGGCGGCCAAACGTGTCTCGAAAGGATGCAAGGACATAGCTAAGGGTTCAGGGGGCAGAGGTCAGGGGGCAGAGGTCATAAATCATACATGAGTGCTGAATCTTGAACCCTGAACCCTGACAAATAAAACATTGTTTTCAATTTTCCATTGACAGTAAGCGAATTACAACAACCCCTCTATGTGGTTATGCGGTCGTTAGAGTCGGCTTATTCCACGGCCCGGAACAAGTTATCTTAAACAGTGGGCGCATCTACTAGTTGCAGTTTCTTAAGATTCTGATAAACTTAGAGTAAGTAATGTAGTTCGAGTGCCTTTGGTCGTCCACGAAGGGGATCGAAGTCAACGTACTGTCAGGAAGAGAAATTTGACGAAGTTTGTTATTAAGCAGCAAGAACCGCCCAACTTCAGGGTTCATGCAACCATGCACCTGATAATGATACTCATCCGGTGGTTGGTGGGATTTTTATGCGGCGGCCGATCGGTCGCTCGTTCAGTTCGGCCCTGCGCGCCGAGCGAAGCGGGAACGCTTCGGTTCCGACATGATTCGAACGGTGCGCATTGCTCCGGCGTTGGTGAAATGAAAGTCAACGTTATTTTGGCAGACTTAAAATTAAATGGTCTTTTGGGCCGGCATCCGGCTCTTGCCGTTATATCACCCCATCGCCGCGGCCGATCTCGCATAAATCCCTATCAGCCGGATTATTTCGTGGTGGAAACTCCGCTCCTTTGTCCAAACTTCCCTCCTCCTGCGCCCCGGGCTTGGGGTTAAACGGCGCGTTGAGTGCTTCCGATGCCTTGCGGTTCGGCCGTTGATGGTCCATCTACGGACGGTTCGAAATACTTTCGTCCGTAGACGATAGGACCGCGGCGCTCGGCAATGGAAATTGCAGAGAGTTTATCCATGATTTCATACCAATATCTAGTGTTTACGGTTCTTTTCGGCGCGCCCGCCGTGTTCTTAATGGCTTTTTTCCTGATCCGCCTTTTGGATCGGCTTCGCCGCAGGGACGCCGAATCGGAAGCCCGGGAGATAGTGCGCAAAGCCAAGCAGGACGTGGAAAACTTCCGTCGCGAGGCCGAGTTGGAAATCAAGGAACTTGCCTTGCAGCAGCAGGCCGAAAGCGAAAAAGAACTCCGCCGCCTGCGCGGCGAGCTTCACGAACGCGAACGCCTGCTCGATAAGCGCCAGGACGCCTTGGAAGAACAGGCCGAACAGTTGCGCAAACAGGAAAAAATGGTGGAAAGCACTCAGCGCAAACTGACCGAACGCATCCAGGAAGCCAACCGCCGCAAGGAGGAACTGACCAAACTGCTCGACCTCCAGCGGCAAACCTTGCACGAACTAAGCGGCTTAAATCAGGAAGAAGCCACTAAGCGTCTCTTGGAAATCCTGGACCAGCAACTCCAGCAAGAGACCGGGACCATTATCCTCCGCCACGAAAAGATGCTGGGCGAAATTTGCGAGGAAAAGTCGCGCGAGATCCTGCTCACGGCCATCCAGCGCTACGCCGCCGTGCACACGGCCGAAACCACCACCAGCACCGTGGGCATTCCCAACGACGAAATGAAAGGCCGCATCATCGGCCGCGAAGGGCGAAACATCCGCTCCTTCGAGAAAGCCACCGGCGTGGACGTGATCATCGACGATACGCCGGGCGTGGTTATCGTCAGCGCCTTCGACATGATCCGCCGCGAAGTTGCCCGCATGTCCCTGGAAAAACTCATCGCCGATGGCCGCATCCACCCGGCGCGGATCGAGGAAATCGTGGCCGCCACACAGCGCGAATTGGAAAAGCACATCCAAAAACTCGGCGAGCAGGCCTGCCAGGAAACCGAAATCCACAGCCTGCACGAACGCCTGATCAACCTGCTAGGCCGGCTCCATTTCCGCACCAGCTACAGCCAGAACGTATTGCGGCACTCCGTCGAAGTGGCCTTTATCGCCGGCATGTTGGCCGAGGAAATGGGCCTGGACGGCAAACTGGCCCGACGCTGCGGCCTGTTGCACGACATCGGCAAGGCCGCCGACCACGAGGCCGAAGGCGGGCATCCCAAAATCGGCGGCGACCTCCTGAAACGCTACGGCGAACCGCCCGAGGTCGTACACGCCGCACTCTGCCACCACGACGATCTAAGGATCGAAAATCCCTATACCGTACTTGTTGCCGCGGCCGACGCCTGCAGCGCATCGCGCCCCGGCGCACGCCGCGAAACCCTGGAGCGCTACGTTAAGCGAATGGAGGAACTGGAATCCATCGCCGCCAAATTCTCCGGCGTGGAACAGGCTTACGCCATCCAGGCCGGGCGCGAATTGCGGGTCCTGGTAAGCGCAAAGGAAACCACCGACGAAACCGCCGCCAAAATCTGCCACGACATCGTGCAAGCCTTCGAACAACAACTCACCTATCCCGGAGAAATCAAAGTAACCGTGCTGCGCGAAACCCGACACGTGGAAATGGCCCGGTGAGAGATTAGAGATTAGGGGCAAGGGATTAGGGGTTAGGGAAAACTGAAAACTGAAAACTGAAAACTTACTTCCGTGCGAATTCTCTTTATCGGCGACATTGTGGGAAAACCAGGTCGGCAGATCTGCTTGCAAGCGATTCGGCCTTTGCGCGCGGCCGAAAGGCTTGATTTGGTAGTGGCCAATGCCGAAAACGCGGCGGGCGGGTCGGGATTGACTCCCGAAATCCATCAAGAGCTTGTTACCGCGGGCATCGACGGCATTACAATGGGCGATCACGTGTACCGGCGCAAAGAAATCTTTCCCCTCTTGCAAACCGAGCGGCGGATCGTGCGTCCGGGAAATTACCCGGCCTCGGCGCCGGGCCGGGATGTGGCCGTGCTTCGCACCCGGCAACAAGTAAACGTGGCTATATTTACCTTGGTCGGCCGGGTGTTCATGCCGCCGGTGGATTGCCCTTTTCAGGCCGCCGAGCGGATTTTGGCTTCCCTTCCGCCCGATGTCCGCGTAATCCTTCTCGACTTCCACGCCGAGGCCACCAGCGACAAACAACTAATGGGCCGATTCCTCGACGGCCGCGTGAGCGCAGTGTTGGGAACCCATACCCACGTGGCCACCGCCGACGAGCAAATTCTTCCCCACGGCACCGCCTTCCAATGCGACGTGGGCATGACCGGCTCTTTTGAGAGCATCCTCGGCCGCCGTATAGACCGAGTAATGGAAACCGCACGCACCTTCCGCCCCACCCATTTCGAAGTGGCCACAAAAGAGGTGCGCCTACAAGGCTCTATTGTAGATGTGGATCCCCAAACCGGCCGCGCAACCGCCATCCGCCGCATCAGCATCGACGAGGCTGCGGCAGAACGCTTGACAAAAAATCACGAGCCGACTCAAAGCCTCTAACGGCAAACCGCTTGCGGTTTCGCGGGAACTATGAATCCTTCCCCCCCCATGCCCTTCCCTGTTTTCCCCTGCTTGCGCATAATACCCATTATTTTTCCCGCCGGATAAACCCGACAAATCCGTATTGTGGATGCAACGATTTCCGGCTATCCTTTGGCCCCACATGACCGTGTACAGGCGTGGCAGAATACCATCAGAATGAACGAAAGGAAATTCCCGGCCAACTCAGGTTGGTGCTGGGTGCAATTGGGTTGGGTCTGGTTTTTTTGTTTGCATTGGCTGCATTCCTAAAACCGAGCCCTTTCCAACTGGGAACGCATCGGCAGTTGGGCTTGCCGCCTTGTTCGTTTCTGGTGTTATTCGGCGTCCCATGTCCGACTTGCGGCATGACTACCGCCTGGGCCTGTCTGATGCATGGTGAATTATTAAGGGCTTTTCAGGCCAATATCGGCGGCGTACTGCTGGCGGTGTTGGCCATGGCCGCCGTTCCGTGGTCGATGTTTTCCGCCGTCCGAGGCCGATGGCTCATCTGGAGGCCCGACGGCAGAAGCGTGGGATACGCATCGGCCGTGATTTTAGCGATAACACTCGTCCAATGGGGATTTCGCCTTCTGGGCAAATAATATTCCGACACACTTCATTTACTTGAGGTAGTACGATGGATCGTCCCTCTTTTCGATTTGCGGGCACCAACGGGCGGGGCACCGTGCGAAGCATGGTCACGTGGCATGGTCGGTGGGTCGCGGCCGTCTTGGTCGCGTCCGCGGCCTTGGCCCTGTCCAGCGGCTGTCAGAGCGTGATGGCCACGGCCATGTATCTGATCAAAGGCACCGACGTTGACCCCGAATATCCGGGACTGAAAGGTAAAAAGGTGGCCGTGGTCTGCCGTCCCATCACCGAATTGAATTACGCCAATTCCGGCGTCGGCCGCGACCTGGTCCGAGAAATGACCAAATTGCTACAAGAGCGCGTTGGGAAGATCAAGGTTGTCGATGCTCAAAAGGTGAACAAGTGGTGCGACGAAAACACCTGGGAAGAATACGCCGAAGTCGGAAAGGCCCTGAAGGCCGACGTGGTGGTCGGCGTGGAACTGGAAAAGTTCAGCATCTATCAAGCGCAAACCCTATATCAGGGCAAGGCCAATGCCTCGGTTCACGTCTACGATTGCAAAAACGGCGGAAAGGTGCTGTTCGAAAAAATACTGCCCCAGACCGTTTACCCGCCGAATACTTACATTCAAACCTCCGACGTGCAGGAATCCGAATTTCGCCGCGAGTTCGTGTGCGTGCTGGCCGACCAAATCGCACGGCATTTTTACAGCCATGATCCATACGCCGATCTGGGCCAGGACAACTCGGCCCTTCGATAAAATCGCCCCGCGGTCAACCGCTTGAGATAGTACGATGTATCGTCCCTCTATTCGATTCGCAGTCGCGGCCTTCTTACTCGCGGCCGTGGCCTTGGCCTTATCCGGCGGATGCCGCAGCGCGATTGCAACCGCGCTGTATTTCTTCAAAGGCGACGACGTGGGGCCCGAATACGCGGCACTGAAAGGCAAAAAAGTGGCCGTGGTCTGCCGTGCGCCCGCGGATTTGAATTACGCCGATTCCACCGCCGGCCGGGACCTTGTCCGAGAAATGAGCAAATTGCTACAAGAGCGCGTTGGGAAGATCAAGGTCGTCGACGCTCAAAAGGTGAACAAGTGGTGCGAAGAGAACAAATGGGAAGAATACGTCGAGGTAGGCAAGGCATTGCAGGCCGACGTGGTGGTCGGCGTGGAACTGGAAAAGTTCGGCATCTATCAAGCGCGGACGCTGTACCAGGGCAAGGCCAATGCCTCGGTTCACGTCTACGATTGCAAAGACGGCGGCAAGGTGCTGTTCGAAAAAATACTGCCCCAGACCGTTTACCCGCCGAATGCTTACATTCAAACCTCAGACGTGCAGGAATCCGAATTTCGCCGCGAGTTCATCGCCGTCCTGGCCGACCAGATCGCCCGGCATTTCTACGGCCATGACCCTTACGCCGATCTGGGCCGGGACAACTCGGCCTTGCGATAGAAGTTCGCCCGCTATCGGCAAAACCTTCGCTTGTTGACTGCGCGGAACGGCGGATTTAAGATAAAGGAGAGAAAACAGCGATCTTTTTTACTCCCAAGCACTACGTCTTTGCCAAGGACGCAAGATCATGATTACAACAAGAATAACGCCGGATGTACAATTGGACGAGTTATTGACGTTTGCATGGCAAATGAACCGAGGCCGTCCAATGGACGGCCGGAAAATGGGGCAAAAAGGTTTACTTGCCAGGTCATTATCCAAGCAAACATCAATAAAAGGCCTCCGTGCGGCGATTCTCTTGACCATCCTGCTTTTGTTTTGCGTATCGGCGGTGAATCGTCTTGCCGCCGAGGAAAATCAGCCCGCCAAAAAAACAGCCCCCGCCGGCAAGGCCGCCGCGGAAGAATTGCCCAAGCCGGAAGACGTCACCCTGCAAACCGCCGACAGCGTGCAACTGGTGGCAACCTACTATCGAGGCGGCAAAGGCAAGGAATCGATTCCAATCGTTCTACTGCACGGATGGAAACATAATCGCACGGACTATACCAAGGATTTCGCCCCGTTTCTTCAATCCAAAGGATTCGCAGTGGTAGTGCCCGATCTTCGCGGCCACGGCGACAGCACCCGGCTGAAAACCCTTTACGGCAAGGACGAGACTCTGGATGCAGTCACCCTGGCCCCCAAGCAATTCAACTTGATGGTCTACCAGGATCTGAAAGCCGTCAAGGAATTCCTTTGGGAAAAGAACAATGCCGGCGAACTGAACCTGGACAAACTTTGCGTGGTCGGCGCGGAAATGGGCGCCTCGATCGCCCTGGAGTTCGCCTGGTACGACGCCATGGGCTACGATCAAGGCTCGCCGGAATACGGGTCCTTAAAACTCGGCCGGTTCGTTAAAGCCCTGGTGCTTATATCGCCGGAGACCTCCTTCAAAGGAATTGATATACGCCACGCCGTGCAAAATCCGGCCGTGCGAAACGACATTTCCGTGTTGATCCTCCTCGGCAACGGCGACAACAAAGCCTTAAGCGAAGCAAAACGGGTATATTCCATTTTCGAACGCGATCACCCCAAACCCGATCCTGAAAAAAAGGCCGATCAACAGACCCTCTTCTTTACCCCACTGGAAACCAAACTACAAGGCGCCAATCTTCTTACCGAGAAAAACCTCAAAACCGAGGAAATTATCAACGCTTTCCTCAATCTCCGCCTGGTAAAAAGCGATGCGGCAAAATCCTGGCTCTGGAAAGAACGCAAACTACCACACCAATGAGAAAAAAGGATGAGGGATGAGAGATGTTAGGGCCGGGCAATTTATTGCCCGGTTCTAAAGGATGAAGGAGGAGTGATGAAGGATGAATTCAAAACCGGGTCGGGGAATTCAGGGGAATTCCCCTGGAAAAAAAGCTCGGCCGTGTCCTGAGGCGTCAAAAGCCCGGTCCAAAAAGAACGGAAAAACAATAATTATGTATGCTGTCCCCGGAATTCGGTTAAATTGAATCAAAACAAGCAAATAGTATAGCAATGAATATTCAACTTATTATAGGTGCGATCACACTAATTATTGGCGGTATAGTGTGTCTTCTATGGCCAGATCATGTCATTCGGATTAACTCAAGATTTCTCGCTATTTTTAAATTTGATCAGATAATGCCTAAACCTTCGGTTAGATGGTGCCGGATATGCGGAATAGCGGCTATACTGTTTGGCTTGGCATTTTTGATATTTGGCATTTATTTCCCAACCATAAAGAAATAATAATTCCGAATAATTCCGTAATTTCGGGGCATAATTCCGGTAATTCCGGGAACAGCATGCGTAACTATTCGGCTGGCACCATCATCCGAATCGGATATGAAAATCCTTTAAAAAGAACTGCATCCATTTTCCTTCTGTCCCCTGCTCCCTAAAGCCTACAGTCTAAAGTTCGGGTGCCATGCCCACGCTTGTCGTGGGCATGTTGGAAGCAACAGAAAAATACCGCATGGCCACGCAAGCGTGGCCATAGCACCCGAATTTTTGACTTTCCGTAACAGTAACTATCTACTTCTTCCACCGCTGCGGGCGGGAATCTTCAATTCCACGCCGATGGGCAATAATTCCGGGTCGGCGAGCACGTCCCGGTTGGCCGCGAAGATCTCCACCGCCCGGGCGGCCGAACCCAAATATCGAGCGGCCAAATCGCCCAGCGTATCGCCGTCAACAATCTTGTGAAGGTGCGGTCCGTCGGCCGGCCGGGCCACAATCGGCATCATGTCCGTGGGCATACCCCAACGCGCACTGTTCGTCGAGGCCGTGGCAGGATAACGCGGCGGTAAACCGGGCGCTTGTTGCCCAGCGCCAAGCGGCAAAAGAATGGTCGGACCGCGCGATGAAGTTGACAAGTCCGCGGATTTTAGTCCCGCCGACAACTCGGAAACAGGGGCCTGTTCTTGCGAAGCAGAGGCAAGCGGCGATTGCTCCTGATGTTGCAAGCTAAGCGGGGTATTCATCTGGTGCATTGCCCCGGGAGGCATGGAAAAAACCGGCTGAAAAACAATGGCTATAAATATGCCGCCTATCAGCACGCTGATCGCTAAAGCCATTTTGACTGCCGGATCGTTCATTATTCGACCCCGCTCTATGCTGAACTGTAAAATCCCTGACCTCCTTGCAGGGGACCCCCGCGGTACAGGTGTGGACGATGCCCTGGGCCGTTCCTTCCCGACCCTCGAATCGTCCCGTAAATCAAATATCGGGGTAAACCAGCGGCTTGTTCAAGGAACTGACGCCAACTTGCCTTGTTGCGCCGCTGGGCGGTAGGCTCCTGCCGAGTCTGGCGAACTTGCGGCTGTGAGTCCGCGAAAACCTTACCGGCCTTGCGGAATGTCGCAATTAAAAGGATTACTTTGCCCGCGAAAAGAATAAGAGCTTATCCTAAAACCTGTCGTCATTCTGAGCGAAGCGAAGAATCTAGCCTCTATTATCAAGATCCTTCGCCGACCAACGCTGCGCGTCGGTGCCCGTCAGGATGACAAAAATGGGTATTTGGATAGGCTCTAACTATAATGTCTATAGCCTAAAGTCTATAGCCAAATTTTGTCCGGGCAGTTCCAGCTTTTTGCTTTCCAGGCCCAGCTTGCCGAGCAGGTAATAAAGCACGAACCCCACAATGAACGCGGTCAGGGGCGGAACCGGAACCATGCCGCGGTAATCGGCCATTGCCGGAACCCAGTTTGCCACAAGATCAAACGCCCCCACGGCAAAACCCGCGATCCAGGAGATCCATCCCGCCGGATTGAATCCGGCCCTCGGCCCAGCCCACTTCCGCCCGGATAGCAGATAATCGGCCGCCATCGCTCCGCATACCGGCCCGAATGATGCCCCAATAAAATTGAACATGTCGGTGGCATTGCCGGCCCAGCCGGTTACCGCCAGGAAAATGGCCGCAATAGTGCCTGTGCCGCAGGATATGAACGGATTAACCTTGGGTAAAGCGGTTTTAAAGCTGTTGGCCGCTATGAACGACGAGAAGCAGGCAGACGGAAAAGCGGCTATTGCCAGGAGATACCAAAATACCGCGGCCATTTTTTGGCCCACGATGCCCGACATCAAGGCGGTGGTTTGAAGGGCCGCGGGATCGGCCGCCCGGCCAAGCCCATGAACGCCAGAGACGATCAACAGCGACAGTCCGCCGGCATAGATGATCGCACCGGCAATTCCCACCAATCCGCCCAATTGTACGTCTTTGGCGTTGCGATTATTCATGCCGAAATCGCACCCGGCGGCCCCGGCCGTGGCGAAAAATCCCACCACATAAGTGCACAATAAAGCGATCACTCCGGTTGCCGGCAATGCTCCCTTGGGATAAAGCTTAACCGTCTCTCCGGCCGCATTTTTGACGTCAACGGATACTTTGAGACTTGCATCAATGAGCGATTGAGGTTCGAATTTACCGATGCCGCCTACGGTGTCAATGGCAAGAACGATCAAGATGACAAAGGGGATCAAGGGCAGAAAACTGGCTACTTTGGCCACGTATTTAATGCCTTTAAGCCCTAAAAAAGCCGCCGCAATCGACCAAACAGTCGCTACCAGGGCATGAGGAAGCGAGCCGGCTCCGTATCCGAAAGGCTTACACAGCAAAATACCGGCGAAGAAAGCGTTTACCGCAAGCCAGCCGAATTGCAGCACGCCCATTAAAAAACCCGGCATCAAAAAACCGCCCTGCACGCCGTAGGTCGACGTTCCCACTATATAAAGCGGCAAACCGGTTTTCATGCCCAGCAATCCGGGAACAAGGTAAAATAAAAAATGGCAAATCAGGGCGGCAATAATCAATCCCAAAAACGCATATCCCAAACCGCAAGCCAAAGTGCCGCCCGCGAATAAACTGTAAGGTTTATCCGCGTTAAGCACGCTGCCCATTGGAACCTCGTGCCAAAACACGAACCACAGCATTATCCCGGCGTAAGTTTGGGCGGTATTTTTATACCATGCGGCCCGATTGGCCTGCGGCACGCCTCGAGCAGAAGCCACATAAGACGGCAATGACGACATTATTTTTTCTCCTAGTTATCCAGCCGTTATAACCTGGATTATTCATAAATTTACACTAGCCCGAAGCGCAAGCGAGGGACGGCAAACAGTTTACCCTCGCTTGCGCTTCGGGCTAGTGTTTTGCTATCAGCGTTAAAAATCCTAGGCTATGAATAATCCGGGGTAATGCCTTTTTGACAGCATTGCTATCTAAAACCCGCATCGAAAAGTATATCCGCTCTATAACCCATGTAAATATTTTCTGCCCGATTATTGGGGAAAAACGCGCCTTGACCTTATAAGCCTTACCAGAGTACCATATCTCGCCCATTTTATAATGCCTAAAAAACCAACGGCTTCTTTTCACGTATATTTCATTGCCGATTTTTGAGATAATCGCATAAACTGAAAACTGATAACTGAAAACAATAAACCATGGAGGGTTTATTCACATTGTTGGTCGATTGATCAACTTCTGCTGGTTCTTCTTCAAGTGGGGACTGGTCGTTTGTGCCATCGGCGCCGTGGCTGCCGTGCCATACTTCTACCGTCGGGTAGATGAAGAGATTCGCCACCGCATCGAGAACCTATTCGCCCAGCATTACACCGGCTTGAAGCCGACCGTCGGTTCCGCCGAATTGGTGGCGGGCCAGGGAATCAGGGTCCGCAATCTTTCCATCGTGGAACCCGGCGCTAGCGGACCGCGCGCCAAGCTGGCCTACGTCGAGGAAATGTTCATCGCCTGCCAAACCGACGTTAAGGAATTGATCTGCCGCGATCCGGTAGTCACGCACGTCACAGTCCGCCGGCCGACGATCTGGGCCACGCGCCGACCGGACGGTACTTGGAGCGCGGCTAAGCTTTTTCCCCCGCCGCGCTTCGGAAACCAGTCGCCGGAAGTGACCATCGAAAACGGCACAATCGAAGTGTTCGATCCGCTGAAAACCCGCACCGCCACGCTGATCTTGCGCGACTTGAACATGACCGTAAGCCCCGCGATCCTCTCCTCGTCCGATCCGGGCGCAGTACCCAAACGAAACCTGCAAGGAATGTTGGCCGGCGATAATTTCCGCCGCGTGGAATTTCGCGGGAGCATCGACGCTTTCGGTCCGAATTTTTCTCTTAGCGGAGAACTGGAAGGCCTGCGGGTTTCGCCCGAACTTTACGAATCCTTGCCCGGCCCCATAGCCGATAAATTGGCGGCGCTCGAGAAACTGCGGGCCGAAGGGCAAATGAGCTTCAGTCTGGCTTATGACTCGAAAGCCGCCGTGCCTCTGCGATTCCACGTCGCCGGGCAGTTGACCGGCGGGCGGATCGACGACCAGCGGCTGCCCCATCCTCTGACCGACATACAGGTCAAGTTCACCGCCGACAACGGCGGTGTGGTCATCGACGAACTGACCGCCAGTTGCAATCAGGCTAAATTGAAGAAAATGTCCCTGCGCCATACGGGTTTCGATGCAAACAAGCCCATGTGGTTGCACGCCGAAATCAAACAATTGGAACTGGACCGGCAATTGCTGGGCGTCTTGCCCGGACCCTTGCAGGAACAGTGGCGGAAATACCTCCCCATCGGCGTAATCGACGCCGATCTGACCCTCGAATTCGACGGCCAAAACTGGCGAGCGGAGACCTCGGAAGCATCGTTTAGTTTCTCGAATATTTCATTCACGTATTACAAATTCCCTTACCGGGTCGATCACGGCAAAGGATCGCTGGAACTGAAGAACGACCTGCTCACTTTAGACGTCACCGCCTACGGCGGCACGCAGCCGATACGGATGAAAGCCGAGATAGCACGGCCGCTGAGCGGATGGACCGGTTGGTTCGAGGCCAAAGGCGATGATATCCAGTTAGATAAAGCCGTCATCCAGGCCCTGCGCGACGACAAGACTCGAGAGGTCGTCCAGTCGCTCGATCCCCGCGGAACCGTGAACTTCGAGTATCACTGCCGGCGCGACGTTCCGGACCAGCCGATACTCCACTATCTGCTCCTCAACGCCAACGGTTGTTCAATCCGCTATGCGAAATTTCCTTATCCGATAAATAACATTCGCGGCCAATTGAAAATGTTCGACCATTCCTGGACGTTCAGCAACTTGCGGGGCATGAACGAATCCGCGCAAATCACCGGCGAGGGGTATCTCATGCCGTCGCTCAAGGGAAACGAGTTCGTGTTGAATCTCGTGGCAAATAACGTGCCCTTGGATAAGGAACTCCACGACGCACTCACTCCCAACATCCAGCAAGCCTGGAACGACTTGAAACCACAAGGCATGGTCGATCTTTCCGCCCAGATCTGTTACCTGTCCGAACAAAAACAACTCAGCTTGGGCGTGCGCGTTGACCCGAAAAGCGAAACGGCTTCCATCGAGCCGGTGCATTTCCCCTATCGCATGGATAAACTGCAAGGCGTGCTTTTGTATCGCAACGGGCAGGTCGCCTTGCAACATTTCGAGGCATGGCACGGCCCGGTAAAAATTCAAACCGAAGGTGGTTGCGATTTTCTGCCCGACGGCGGATGGAACCTACACCTGGTCGGGCTTACGGTCGATCGGCTGCAGCCCGACCGCGACCTGATCCTCGCCCTGCCCGAACGCCTGAAAAAGGCCGTCCTTACACTTAATCCCGCCGGCCCCATAAATCTATGCGGCAATCTCGACCTGTTCCACGACGGCCGGCAGGGCCAGCCTTTGCGCTCCCGGTGGGACGACATGCGGATAAACATGGTTCAGGGCGCCATGCAGTGCGGCGTGAAATTAGACAATATTTGGGGAACCGCGACCCTTTCGGGACAATTCGACGGACAAAATTTCTTTTGCCGCGGTGAACTCAACCTCGAGTCCCTTAACTTCAAAGACTGCCAATTCAAGCATGTAATGGGCCCGATCTTGATTGACGACCAGCGCGTGCTCCTGGGCAGTCTGGTGGATAGGGCCGCGGACGGCACGCCCCTTTTGAATGCCGACGGCACGCCCCGCACGCCGCGCTCGATTTCGGCCAATCTATTCGGCGGCACAATATACGGCGACGGACAAGTGTCCCTGGGCGCGGAGCCTCGTTACCACCTTAAAGCCGTTCTCGCCCACGCCGACCTGGCCAGCCTAGCCCGGGAAGTCATCGACGGCAAGCAGCACTTGCAGGGCAAGATCATGGCCAACGTCGAACTGCACGGCGTCGGCACGAGCCGCAACGCCCTGTCCGGACGCGGCTCCCTGGCGCTCTCCGACGCGGACATCTACGAATTGCCGGTGATGATTTCGTTATTGAAAATCCTCAGCATCCGCGCGCCCGACCGAAACGCCTTCAGCACCGCGGGAATGGATTATGAAATCAGGGGCGAGCATATATATCTGAATCGCATCGATTTCAACGGCGACGCCATCAGCCTGCACGGCAACGGCGAAATGGATTTCCAATCCAACATAAATCTAAGCTTCGACACCACCGTCGGCCGCGGCGAACTGGACTTGCCGATAATTAAACAAATATATCGCGGCGCCAGTCAACAGATCTTGCAGATCCACGTCGGCCGCACCCTGCAGAATCCCGAAATCCGCAAAGAGCCCTTCCCAGTCGTCAACCAGGCCCTGCAACAATTGCAGGGCACACAGCAGCAATAAGAAGTGGAAAGTCGTTGGTTTATTGAATCTCATGTAATAAATGTCGCGTTAATCGTTTAGCCGCGAGCCAGCGGCGAGCGTGTTTTCGTGTTTTCATGCGACTTTAAATACATGAGACCCAATAGCCCCGGCACTTGTGCCTGGTAAATTTTTTCAAAAACATCATTTTTTTCCTTAAACAGCGATCTATAATTAATCGGAGTCGGACAGCGCCCCAAATCGGAGATTAATTTCTCATGAGCAGCGTAGGTCCTTTAGGCGGCGTCAACATAAGCGCGGCCGGCGCGCCCCTGGCTCAGACCAAGGGACCCGACGTGGAACGCGCCACCCAGGATACCGGCGCGCAACAGCGCAACGTCGTTTACGAGCAAAAAGCCGAGGCGGCCGCGGGCGTCGGCGAAACCGACGGCGAAGACCACCAAACCGACGAACGCGACGCCGACGGCCGCCGTCCCTGGGAATTCCCTCCCCATAAAGAGAAAAATTCCGCCGAAGATCCCTCCAAACAACCGCCCAAAAGCCGCGATGTAAGCGGCGAAAGCGGCAACCTGCTCGATCTGACTGGGTAACGGCCTGTTGCCCACCAGCCGCTAATTTTCTACAATATCTCGTTCAATCATTGTCATACATTCACACGGAATCACGCCCATGCGTTTTACCAAGATGCACGGAGCCGGCAACGACTACGTGTATGTAAACTGCTTTGAAGAGCCTTATCCCTCCGATGCCGCCCGGTTGGCGCGAGAAGTGTCTGATCGGCATTACGGCGTCGGCGGCGACGGCCTGATTTTAATCTGCCCCAGCGAAACAGCCGACGCCCGCATGAGGATGTTTAACGCCGACGGCTCCGAGTCCGAAATGTGCGGCAACGGCATCCGCTGCGTGGCCAAATACATTTACGACCACGGCATCGCCCGCCGCTCGCCGCTCAGGATCGAAACCGGCCGGGGCGTTTTAACCCTGGATCTTCAAATCGCCGACGGCCGCGTGCGGCGCGTCCGGGTCGATATGGGCGAGCCGATCCTCGAACCGGCCCGCATCCCCACCACTCTTGCGGGCAACTCATCCCTGCCCGGCAATCCGGTGGTCAACGCCCCGTTGAAAATCGGCGGCGAAATCCTCTCGGTCACCTGCGTATCAATGGGCAATCCGCACTGCGTTACTTTTGTCAAGGAGCCGTTGGACCTTTGGGTATTGCAATTCGGTCCGCGGGTGGAGATCGATCCGCATTTTCCCAATCGCACGAACGCCGAATTCGTCCAGGTGCTTTCGCCCGGCGAAGTGCGGATGCGCGTCTGGGAGCGCGGATCCGGCGAAACCCTGGCCTGCGGCACCGGTGCTTGCGCGGTCTGCGTCGCTGGGGTACTGACTGGCCGCACTGACAGGAATATTGTCGCCCGTTTGCCCGGCGGAGACTTGGAACTCCACTGGAACGAAACCGACAACCACGTCTACATGACCGGCGATGCCGTTGAAGTCTTCAGCGGCGAGTGGAATATTCAAAAGGATGAAGGATGAGGGATGAAGGATGAATTAAAATGCAGAATGTTGAATGTAGAATGTAGAATTAAAAGCGCGGAATGCAAACGCAGAATCATGGAAGAAAATACAAATCAAACCGCTTGCGGTTTCGCGATCCCCATCTTCCGAACCCCGACCTTCGGCCTTTTGATCCCTGATCCCTTCCATGAAACTCACCAGCTCGCTTGTAAATAAACTCGGAGGTCTTTTGGGCGCCGCGGCCGTCCGAAACTGGATGAGCACGCTGGATTACAAGGCGGCCTATTACGATCGCTCGATCGATCCGGTGTTTCCCGAGTGCAAGGGGCAAAAAATATACATCTTCTGGCACGAATACATTTTGTTTCCGTTCTATCTGCGCGGACACTGCAATATGACCATGCTTTTAAGCCGCCATCGCGACGCCGAAATCCTTTCCTACGCCGCTTATCACCTGGGCTTCGATTTCGTCCGCGGCTCGACCAATCGCGGCGGGGTGGCGGCTATCCGCGAACTGCTGGATAAAAGCCGCCGCATGAATCTGACCATCACCCCCGACGGCCCGCGCGGCCCGCGGCGAAAAATGGCCCCCGGCTCGATCTACCTGGCGTCCAAACTCGGTTTGCCGCTGGTCGTGATGGGCTACGGATACGACCGTCCTTGGCGGGTGAAAAAAGCCTGGGACCATTTTGCAATCCCCCGCCCCTTTTCCCGCGCCCGGGCCATACTCAGCGGCGAAATTTTCGTGCCCGCCAACCTGGACCGCGACAGAATCGACTATTATCGCCAAAAAATCGAACAACTCATGAATCGCCTGACCACCGAAGCGGAAACCTGGGCCGAATCCGGCACACGGCGAATTGGACAAATGAACGTAGAGCGCCGCGGCGCGCCGCTGGACTGTCAATGGTAATTATTTTAATCGTTCAATCATGTCGCAAGACGAATTCAATTTCGACAATTATACTCCCGCCCGGCCGCTGTCGGTCTGGGAACTGACCGCTCAGGTAAAAGACCTGTTGGAAGCGGCCTTTCCCGGCGTTTGGGTGACCGGCGAAATTTCCAACCTCTCCCGGCCGCAGTCGGGCCATTGCTACCTGACGCTCAAGGACGACCGGGCACAGCTCAAGGCGGTAATGTGGCGTCCCACGGCCGCCCGCGTACGCTTCGATTTGCACGACGGCCTGGAAGTGATCTGCCAAGGCCGCTTGGAAGTCTACGCCCCACGCGGCAGTTATCAATTGATTATCGAGCAGATCGAACCCAAGGGCATGGGTGCATTGGAATTGGCGCTAAGGCAACTGCGGGAAAAACTGGCCCGGGAAGGACTTTTCGACCGGGCGAGAAAGCGTCCCCTGCCCTCTTTTGTCCGGCAAATCGCCGTGGTCACAAGCCCCACCGGCGCGGCAATACGCGATTTCCTCCAGGTGTTGGGCCGGCGTTGGCGCGGGGCGGACGTGCTCATCGCCCCGGTCCGCGTGCAGGGCGAAGGGGCCGCCGATGAAATCGCTGCCGCGATCAAAATGCTGAACCAACTCGCTCGGCCCATCGATTGCCTGGTTGTCACCCGCGGCGGCGGAAGTCTTGAAGACCTTTGGGCATTTAACGAGGAAGTAGTTGTCCGGGCGATTGCCGCCTCGCGCATCCCGGTCATCTCGGCCGTGGGTCACGAAATCGACGTAACCCTTTCCGACCTGGCCGCCGACCTGCGCGCACTAACGCCCAGCGAAGCCGCGGAATTAGTGGCCCCGGCCGCCGAAGAACTTTTCACAGAGCTACAACAGATCCAAAAACGCATGACCGCCGCCCTGCGGTCTCGCGCCCTAACCGCCAGATCGCGCCTGGACGCCATCCAGCGGCACCATTCTTTTCGCCGCCCCTTTCAACTCATCTACGACCTTACCCGGCAAGTGGACGAATTATCCGGTCGCGCACACCGCTCGATCCGCCACCGACTTCAACTCGCCCGGCAGCAAACCGAAACCTTCGCCTCTCGCCTGGAATCGCTCAGTCCCTTAGCCGTACTGGGCCGGGGTTACAGCATAACCGAACATCTCACCGATGGCCGCATAGTTCGCGCCGCCTCAGACTTGTCGCCCGGCGAGCAAATCTCCACCCGTTTCACTCACGGCCAAGCGATAAGCCGCGTGGAAAAGCTTGAAGAATAAGTATGTAAAGCCGCGACCAGTGGTCGCGGTTTGCTTGCGGCAGTCAGGCCGCCGTAGGGTGAGGGCAAATAACTTCCCAGTTGACAATCCATTACCCGATGGATACTTTTAGTTTGAGGTGTATCATGTGGAACTTTAATGATGTTAAGAAAATAGAGTACCAACATGATCGTGTATTTCGTATTACCTTTGATGATGGCCTTGAAGGCGATGTAGATTTCTCCGAATACATTGGCAGAGGCCCCATATTTGAGCCATTGCGCGATGAATCGTTCTTTCGCCAGGCTTCAATTGAAGGCGGAACCATCTCCTGGCCGAACGGCGCGGATATTGCCCCGGATATTGTGATTGTTTCATTAACTTTGTCTAGGACACAAAGATGTATTTGATTTATTTCGACGAATCTGGAAACACCGGTAACAATCTGAACGATTCTCAGCAGCCTATATATGTCCTTTGCGCATTAATCGTGCCCGAGTCTAAATGGCTGCAAGTCGAACGGGATTTACATGCGAAAATAGAGAATTTGTTACCGTCGCCGCTACCCGACGACTTCGAGGTTCATGCAACCGATCTTCAAAGCGGTCGCCGTTGGTTTAAAGATATTTCCCTAACAAACCGATTGGCTTTTCGGAATGCATGGTTTTCAATCGCTGTGAAGTACGATCTCAAACTAGTCTATCGAGGTATCGAGAAAAAACGTTTTGAAAGATGGATTCGCAACAAATTCGGCTCTGGAATAGCCATCAATCCCCATGTGGCGGCTTTCGCTCTCGTTGCCAGGGTTGTTAACGATTATCTAAAGTCACTGCCTGATTCACCGCTGGGTATCCTTATATCCGATGAAAATAAAGAAATCGTCCGTGACGTTGAAAAGTCGATCAAGATTCTTCGTGGGATAGAAGGCACACTCAAGCTAGGCCAAGTGATAGAAAAGGGCTTCTTTATTGACTCGACCAAAAGCATAATCCTGCAATTGTGCGATTTGTGTGCTTACAGCCTACGAAAGAGAGAAGAGGAAAAAATCACGCTTGGGGTGAATCCTCTCCACCAAAGCGGCATAAAACTGCTTGAGCCGCTAATATACCAGGGTGATGAAGCTTTCCAAGATGTGATTGAATGGTTTTCAACCGAAGAAAAAAAGAAGCGGCCAGGGACAATGTCCTGAGTCGATCGAAACCGGCCCATACTGGTCGCTTATTAAAGTATAGATCATATCAATCTCGTGTCAATAGCCAAATGAAACCAGGGCGAATGGTTTTACGCCCGGGAGATATACGCCCCGTTTCGCGTATCCACTTTGACCGTTTCGCCTTGGGACAGATATTCCGGCACTTGGACGATCAGCCCGGTTTCCAGCTTGGCGGGTTTTGTACGGGCGGTGGCCGATGCGCCTTTTATGCCCGGGTCGCATTCGACGACTTTTAATTCCACGGTCAAGGGAAGTTGAATGCCCACGCACTGGTCGTTGTAGATCAGGGCCATCACGCCCTCGAGATTTTCGGTAAGATAGTTCAATTCCTCTTCCAGGTCTTGCTTGGGCAGGATGAAATCGTTGTAGTCTTCCTGGTCGAGAAAATGCACCTCGGCCGGGTCGGAATACATGTATTTTACCGGGCGCTTGGCGAAATCTGCCTCGTTGAGCGAATCGGCGCCTTTAAGCGTGATATCGACCTTTTGCTTGTTGATCAGGTTTCGCGCCTTGAATTTATAAAGCGTGGCCGCGCCTCGGGCGGAGGGGCTTTGCACGTTGATCGTCTCGATCATGCACGGCGCGTCGTTGTAGTTTACGATATGTCCGCGTTTAATATCTTTGGCAAGCATGAGTAGTTTACAGTTGTCAGTTTACAGTTAAGAATGAAAAAGGGGTCAGAACTATTTTTATATAATTCAAAAAAATCATCGTCACTTTCCAAAGAAAAAATAGTTCTGACCCCTTTTTCATTCAGCATTATCCAGTATCGTTCCCGACTGCGGATCGACGGCCACGCCGCCTGTGAGTTTTGCCAGGGTTTCCAGCACGATCAAAAGTGCGCTGGGATCGAGCATTTCGTCGTCTTCCTCTTCCGTCATATCGGCAATGCGCTCGAAGTGCAGCACGTCGAAGCGGCCGGTATAGGAAAGCAGTTTTTTTTCGGGAATTTTAGCGCAGGAATCGCCAGCGGATTTTTTCAGGTCCACGACCAGCGCGGCCGCCTGTTCCCGCACCTCCTCGCCGCTGGTAAAGCAGATGTCCAGCGCGGCGTAATCCTCGGGGGAGATTATGGTCATGGATTCGATCCGCTGATGATCGTCGGTGCTGAGGTTTCTCAGTTCGTAGCGGTTGTTCAGGGCCTGGATGGTTTTCGCCACGGTCTGCAATTTCGGCCGCTTCTTAACGTCGAAGAGCACGAAATACGTCTCGCGCCAGCGGTAATTATGGTCTTCAAAAGTGGACATGATAAGCAATTATCTTTTATCTATCACCGGTCAGATAAAAAGTTTTCAGTTTTCAGTTTACAGTTTTCGGTGGGCAGCGCTAAACCGCAAGCGGTTCGATTATTATAATCTTTCATCATTGTTATCTTACACGCTTTCGTAGTGGGGCAATAAATTGCCCACCCCTTAATCCCTAATCCTTAATCCCTAATCCCTAGTCCCTAATTCTATGGATCGTTCAGTGGCGGCTTCGACGGCGGCAATCAGCGTGGCCCTGAGCGCGCCTGCTTCCAGGACTTGCAGGCCGGCAATTGTGGTTCCGCCCGGACTGGCAACGCGATCCTTGAGCACCGCCGGATGCTCGCCGGTTGAAAGCACCATGTCGACGGCCCCGCGGACAGTTTCCGCGGCCAGCGAGGCGGCGATATGCCGGGGCAGGCCCACGCGCACACCCGCGTCGCTTAAAGCCTCGATGATCACAAAGATAAACGCCGGCCCGGAGCCGGACAGGCCGGTCACCGCGTCGAGCATTTTTTCCTCGACTTGCCAGGCCGTGCCCACGGACTCTAAAAGTTTGCCAACCAGTTCGCCGTCGTCCGGCGTAGCCAATTGGCCCAGACAATATCCGCAGGCCCCTTCGCCTATCAAACACGGAGTGTTGGGCATTACCCGGACCAGGCGCACGTCTTCGCCCAGCCAGCCGGCCAGGCGTGCCAGACGTACGCCGGCGGCAATTGAAACAACAAGCGTGGGGGCGGGAATTTTACCAGCCAGTTCGCCGGCTACCGCGGCCATGTATTGCGGTTTGACCGCCAGAAACAGTACATCCGATTTGCCGGCAACCGCGATGTTATCGTTGGTGACTTGAGAGCCGGTAGCCTGAGCGAATTTGGCCCGGGTGGTTTCGCTGGGATCGGCCGCCAGCAGATTTGCCCCCGTCGTTAATCCTGCCCGGACGAACCCCTGCCCAAGGGCCGTGGCCATATTTCCCGCGCCGATAAAACCAATACGTTTTTTCAACATGGATCAGCCGCTGTCTGAAAAAGCTTATATTTAAACTTTTCCCATAATAATTAGAATTATAAAAACTGACAATGGGCAGAGCCAATCCGTACCCCCTCACCCCCATTAAACAGTATTGTGCGGTAGATTCAAATATATGTGTATAAACTAGGCAGAATACGTAAATCTAGCATGATTTTTTGGGAAAAAAAC
Organism: Thermoguttaceae bacterium; assembly: GCA_050013075.1. Lineage (GTDB taxonomy): Bacteria > Planctomycetota > Planctomycetia > Pirellulales > Thermoguttaceae > JBEKIK01. The sequence goes on from JBEKFZ010000004.1 coordinate 45,668, forward strand.
GACCTGGACACGCCCGCCTTTTTTTGGGACACTCCCCAAGCAAATCTATCGTAAAATCTTCTTATTGGCTCTAATCCTGTCGCTATAAATTCTCCGGTTTAATTGCCGAAAGCTATGTTTTTTGCGATTTTTAGTCTTCCGTCAAAAGCAAATCGAAGAGGTTCATTATGATCATTCGAATTGCGCGCATTTTCATGCTGACATTGGCGTTTAACTTGCTCTTGGGTCTTCGCCCGGCAATTGGCGACGAATCGCCGACGCCAAACTTATCTCCCGATGGTCAAACCAACACGAAAAAAACCCCGTTCATGCAAAACAAGCCTAAGCCCTCCATGCTGAATAAGATGACCACCGGCACCAAAAAGTTTTTTAGCGGCATAGGCAATACGTTGACTTTAAAGAAATCATCGTCCCAAAAGATCACAACCACCCCTACTAATCCTTGGGTCAAGCCGCCGAAGGAGGAGTCAAAACCTTCGTGGCTCGCCTCGATCTTCCATAAGGAAGAACCCAAGAAACCGAGTTCTCCCAGCGAGTGGTTGCAACAGCCACGTTTGGATCCTTAACGCCGCTCAGCCGAGACTAACCACATGATTGCAACTCGAGCGCAGGGCAAACTGTTTGGCAGGCATGGGGGAAGAAGTGTATTACTAACGTCGGCTTTATTGGCGGCATGTTTGAGCCTGCCCCATGCCGGCTGCGGTTTGTTGCCCACGGGCGCCGGCAACCTGCCGGCCAAAATCGGTTTAAGGTCGAAACAAGCCGAGCTGCGCGAACAGGTCCAGGCCGATAAATTCCCCACGGCAAAAGAAGCGGGCTTGTAACTCCTCCCCTTTTCGTCTTCAGTCGCTTGCGGATTCGCAATCCAAGGGGCCATTCATTAAGGCGAATCTCACAAAGAGGTCCATTCTATAGACCTCATTCTTGGCAATGCCGCCAAGTGGGCCGTTTTATCCTGCGGATAATACATGGTAGACAAGACGCTCTTGATATGTCATAATCTTTATTAGGTTTAAATGCGTCACTTGTGCCGTTGTAATAAAACACTTCCGGCGCAAATGCTCCGAGCAAAACATATTACGGTCTTTACCCATGTCACCCAATCCCTTGCGCAACATTCCGTCGGTCAGCGAGTTGTTGGACTCTCCGCCGTTGAAGGCCCTGGTCGATCGCATCAATCGCAACGCCGTGGTAAGCGCGGTGCGAAAAGTGCTCGACGAAATGCGCACGGAAGTGCAAACCGCCGCCGCGGAAATGACTTTGCCAAACGTCCCCGATCTGGCCGAGCGGATCGCCCGGCGGATCATGGAAAGTGAAACCCCCTTGCTCAGACCGGTCATCAACGCCACCGGCATCCTTTTGCACACCGGCCTGGGACGTTCGCCCCTGGCCGACAAAGCCATCGCCGAGATGACGGCCGTGGCCCGGGATTATGCCAGCGTGGAAATCGATCTGCCCACCGGCCGGCGCTCGCGGCGAAGCCTGGCCGTGGAAAACCTGCTTACGGAATTGACCGGAGCGGAAGCGGCAATAGCCGTCAACAACAACGCCGGGGCAACCATGCTCACGCTGGCCGCCCTGGCCGCCTCGCGCGAGGTGATCGTATCCCGCGGACAATTAATCGAGATCGGCGGCAGCTTTCGTTTGCCGGAAGTAATGGCCGCCAGCGGCGCGGTGCTCCGCGAGGTCGGCTCGACCAATAAAACCCATCTTTCCGACTACGTCGGGGCCATCGGCGAGCAAACCGCCGCGTTGTTGCTGGTCCATCCCAGCAATTTCGTGGTCGTGGGCTTTGCCGAAAGCGTGGAACTGCCGGAGTTGGTCGAGCTGGGGCGAAAACACAAGCTGCCGGTGATTCACGACATCGGTTCCGGCGCACTGGTGGATTTCAGCCGCTTCGGTTTCCGCGGCGAACCGGTGGCAAGGGAAAGCATCCGCGCAGGGGCTGACGTGGTGCTTTTTAGCGGCGACAAACTGCTGGGCGGTCCCCAATGCGGGATAATCGCCGGCCGCAAATCGCTGGTGGAAAAGATCGAGCGGCATCCCCTGGCCCGGGCGCTACGGGTCGATAAGATCACCCTGGCCGCCCTGGCCGCCACGCTGCGGCTTTACCGCGATCCGGAAAAAGCCCGCCTGACCGTGCCGCTTTTGCGCCTTTTGACCACGTCCGCGGAAAATCTCAAAAACCGTGCCGAACGCCTAGCCCCGCAAATGGCGGCGCTGAAGACCCTGGTCGGTTCGGCCGAGGCAATATCCGACGTTACCTATCTCGGCGGCGGCTCGATCCCAACCCAACAGTTGCCGACCTGGTGCGTGGCGCTTAGACCGGCTTCATGGCCGGTCGACCGATTGGCCGCGGCTTTGCGCACCGGCGCGCCTGCCGTTGTCGGGCGCGTGCGCGAAGACCGCCTGCTTTTGGATCTGCGCAGCGTCTTTCCCCGCCAAGATGCAGAAATGCTCTCGGCCTTGGAAGCCTTGAGCAAACCGTGACGGACCGCATAATTCTTTCCGTATCATTATAAGGACTTAATTATGTGCCTTATCCAATGTAGGTCCGGGCTGCTATTCGGCTGCTTGGCGAAAATAAAAAACGTACTACTAGGGGCGTTGATTGTATTATTATGTTGTCTTTTGCCTCCGGCCGCGGCCCAGGATACGCCCCCTCCCCCGCAACTCCACCCCTGGGGCCAGTTCGAACCCGGGGCCTGGAAGCTGGTCCGGGTGGTTACCGAGAACTTCAACGAACAAGGCACTGTAACCGGAACCAGCACGAGCGACTGTAAAACGACCCTGTTGGACACCGATGACGACGGCGTCACTCTGGAGATGAGGGTTGGCGTGGAAGTGGCCGGAAAGCGATTCGACGGCGAACCGCAAACCATCAAACAGAATTATTACGGCGAACAACGATCCACGGCCTTGAAACTCAAAGAACCCGCCCCGGGCCAAGTGACTATCGAAGATCGGAAAATTCCCTGCCAGGTCCGAAAAATCGAATTGTCCAATGCAAACGAAAAAACAGTCGCCACAATTTATTATTCCACCACGGTGCCGCCGTACGTCTTAAAACGGGAAAGCGTGACCACCGACTTGGAAGGTAAAAATATCATAAGCGAAATCCACGTTTCGGTGCAGGCCTTGGAAATGCCCTGCAAAATATCAGGCGTCCTGCGCAGCGCGGCATACGTGAAAACCGTGCAAAAAACCCCCAAGGGCACAATTTGCTCGCTGGCCGCCGTTTGTACTGAAATACCCGGCGGCATCGTCAGCAACAGTTCCAAGGAACTCGACGCGACCGGCCGATTGGTTCGCCGAAGCACTTTGGAACTCATCGATTTCAACGCCGAACCCGAAAAAGACCGCACCGGCCCCCTCGGCCGCAAACGCCCGCCCAGAAATCGCGGAAAATAATATCAACGCACAGAAAAAGAACTGTGTCCCCTCTTTATCCCTTTCCCAGAACAATTCTTATTGCCCCCCGATGTTTTGTTAAGGTGCAAAAAATTATCACTGCCGTCCGAGTCATTTGTTTCACGATATTGTTATCGGCGTTTTCCTTCCGCGCTTCGGCGGAGGATTTCACCGATGCCATTCACGCATATCTGCAATCATGTGTCGAGACTCACAAAGTAAATGCCGGCATCGTGGTAGGCATTGTGGACGAGCACGGGAGCAGGGTTATCAGCTATGGAAAATTGGATAACGGCACCGATCAGGAAGTCAACGGCGACACCCTGTTTGAAATCGCTTCGGTCACAAAGACATTCACGGCGCTGTTGCTGCAAGACATGATCGAACGCGGGGAGATGAAGCTGGATGATCCCGTGGCAAAGTATTTGCCCAAGTCGGTCACAATGCCGAGCCGCAATGGCAAGGAAATCACCTTGCTCCAACTGGCCACGCACGCCTCCGGGCTTCCACGCTCGCCCCGCAAAAGTGACCCCAAAGTTTTTACAACCCCTGCTGATATTACAGTCGAAAGCGTGTATGACTTCCTGTCCGGTTACAAGTTGACGCGTGACCCGGGAGCGAAGTTCGACTATTCCGACTTGGGAATGGGATTGCTTGGCGAGACAATCGCGCTGAAAGCCGGGACGGACTACGAGTCGCTGGTGGTGGATCGGATTTGCCGCCCACTGAAGATGGATAGCACGCGGATCACTCTGACGGGCGAACTGAAGTCTCGTTTCGCCACTGGACACAATCAACTCGGATACGCGGTACCGAATGCAGATTTTCAAACTCTGAAGGGCTGTGGTGCGCTGCGTTCGACGGCCAATGACCTGTTGAAATATGTATCGGCCAATCTCGGCCTCACGCAATCCACCCTGACACCGCTCATGGAGAAAACGCACGCGATTCACTTTCAGTCCGACACTCCATCCGGATATGTGAGCACGGGCGGGAGCATCGGTTTGGCGTGGTTTGTCGTTTTTGATCCGCAGGGAAGGAAAATCGTCCGGCACGGCGGAGCTTCGTACGGTTGCAAGACGTTTGTCGGTTTCGATCTGACGCGGCGTCGCGGAGTGGTGGTCTTGTCGAATTCGCAGGATAGCTTTGGCATTTACCCGATAGGTATGCTGTTACTCCAAAGCCAGTGGCAGTCGGAACGACGGCCAAAGGAGACAAACGTTAGCAGCCAGGTTTACGATTCGCTTGTGGGGCAATACCGGCTTTCACCCGATTTTGCGTTGGGAATGTTTACTGTGCGGCAGTTTCTCGGGAGCGCGTCAAAAGCAGTCATTTATATTCCGGCGGGCTTCTGCCTTGCGGTGATATTGGTCCTCCTCTGGCGCGCTCGCAGTTTCCGCAAGCGATGCATCATCCTGGGCGGCGCAACCGTGGTCAGCGGTGTTTTGGCGGCACTCATTGTGCTGGTGTTGAGTCACAGGTTTTGCGCGATTTTCAATCCCAGCATAATTATTCGCCGTGAAGGGGATCGGATCTTTACCCGATACACCCGCCAGTTCTCGCCCGAGGCTAATGAATTACTGCCGCCTTTCCCTACTCCTGTTTACCTTTGGTCAGCTATTTCTATTGAATTATTGCCGGAATCGGAAAATCACTTTTTTAACAGGCTGACGGGCATGCCTGTGACCTTTTTCCAGGATGATCGAGGCAAGGTGACCCGTTTAACCGCGCACGCCTCCGGCGCCGAGTTTTCTTTTGCGAAAATCTCCGATCAGCCGCCAAAAGCTCCCGAACCACCCAAACCGCATGTCGCCATCGAGCTGGACACAAAACTTCTTGATGCCGTCGTCGGCCAGTACGACTTTGCGCCAAATGCCGCGTTACCCTACGGGGCGAAAATGACTATCTGGCGAGACGCAGATCAGTGGGTCCGGCTAGCTTGGGGCGCCAGCGCCATCCAAGGCGCTGTCAATCTTTATCCCGAGACGGAAACGAATTTCTTTGTAAAGAGCAATGGTGCGGAATTGACCTTCATTAAGAATGACAAAGGAGAAGTGACGGCTGTCATCCACCATGAAGCGGGGCTGCCGGATTGCGAGGGAAAGAAACTTAAAAATTCATCTGAATGATTTTGGCCGCCAGCAAACGCGTAAACAAATCCTTTAGATTTTTGAAAAGTTCATGCCGCCATAATTTCAGGGGAAAAAAGGGAACGCAGTTTTTTTTCTCTCTGTGAATTGCGGGCACTTCATTGCCCGCTTATGAACATAGAATCGACACGGCAATCAGAAGAAAGAACAACAAACACGTCAGGGCGCTGATAGCCAGGCCGATGATTGCGTATACCTTCAACTTGTCCAGGACTACCGCTACGATATTGGTCACCAGGGCCAGCGGAGGCGCCGCAAGTAAGAGCATTTCTCCAAGAAATGCGATTGCGGACCGTCATCCCGGGCGGAGAACGCACATCATCGCAAATGCCAGCCAGGGCAGTATGGAAAGTCCCAGCCCGATTTTTCCAATCGTCGCCCTTTTCTCGTTTTGCGTAGTCATGGCGCCTTCATCGCATACGTGGGTAAAGCAAGCGGACTGTCAACCTCAAACATTGTAACAAACGGCCGGAAAACCAACAATATCTCAGGTTCGCAGGGTGCCATGCCTACGCTCGCGTGGGCATGTCGAATGCCATCCTCCCACCAACAACCGTTTCGGGTAATAGGCATTAGAACTAATCCTTTCGCCTGCGATGCTCTTCGAGTTCCCGGCGCATCTGTGCGGCTTGTCCGTAAACGTCGCCGAAACGGGCGGGCCAACCGGTGGTTTCCAATCGGCGCAGCGTTTCCTCGGCCTCGTTCCATTGGCCCAGATGGATCTGTGCGCCGGCAAGTTTCAGCAGGCCCGTCGGTTCCAAGGAGCGGATTTTCGCCACCCGTTGCCAGCTCTCGGCCGCTTCCGTCCATCGGTTTTGCTCTTGGCGAATTTCCCCCAGCAGGGCGTGGCTTTCCGCTTCATTGGGCAGGACTTCCACGATCGAGGTGTATGCCCGTTGGGTTTCCTTGCCCTTGCCCAGCGATTCGTATCGCTTGCCAAGATCCTGATAGAGCTTGATGTCGCGCCGCGAAAGTTGGACTGCCCGGAGCAATTGCCCGATCGCGCCGGTCTTGTCGCCCTGTTTATCGTAGCAGTCGATCAGTTGTTGATAGGTTTCGGTATCGTTGGGCTGGAGTTCGCACGCCAGTTTGAGTTGGGCAATGGCCTTGGCGTATTGTTGCTTTTCGGCGTATATCTGGCCGACAGTCTTGCGCACGATCGGATTTTGCAGTCCGGTCTCAGCGCATTGTTTGTCCAGTTCGACGACGTAGGCGTCCAGGTCGGGCGATTGGCGAAGGACGCCTTTGAGCGATTCGAGGGCCGATCTGCGCTGGTCGATGCGCGGTCCCCAACTGACGATCGCCCCGCAGGCGGCGTCTACCGCACGGGCCGTTTTTTTCAAGCCCGCGTAGGCTTGGGCCATTTTCCCGTAATAGTCCGAAAGCGTGCCGTTGCCTATGCCGCGGCGCGGCTGGGTCCGCTGATGCAACGGAATCAGCTCTTTATAGTACTCAACCGATCGCTCGTAGAGTTGGTTTTCCAGGCAGCTTGCCGCCAGGGCCGCTATTGCACCTTCGTTCCAATGATTTCCTTCATGGAAATAGGCGTCGGTTTGTTTGAGCAGTTCCGCCAGTTCGGCCGGGCGATTGGTGCGGAAGTAAGCGTGCATCAGCCACACGCGGTATTGCATGTTATCGCTCCGGCGCTCGACCAGCGGCAAAAGTATTGGGATCGACTCGCCGTGCCGATTTTGCTCGTGCAGGAATTGCACCAATTGCGATTGGCCCGATTCATCCAGTACGTTTTCATGATAAGCGTTAAGGAGTATTTCGACGGCCCGATCGAAGCGATGCAAGCCATGATAGAAATACTGGGCGATATAGACCGCTGCCGCCGAGGATTTCTTTTGCTCGGCGAGCACTTCTTCGGCGGAGCGAGCGAAGGCGTCGGCCTTTTCGGCCCAGAAGTGATTGGGATTTCCGCCATGATCCAGGCGGTAAATGGCGGCGTTATGCGTTTGCCGGGATTGCAGATCGCGGCGCAATTCGGCGATGACGATCCCCAACAATCGTTCTTCCAGATCCCCCAGAGGCTTGACTTGCAGACGCCAATCGGCGATTTTCCAGCCGAACTGGTTCCAAGAGTCCGAGTTGTTCAGCCGGAACCAGGCCGGCTCGTGCTCGACCCGCTCGATCAAAAATGCCAATGCGTCGCGCGGACCGGCCACGTTGTGCAAGGCGTCGGCCACCTGGTTGACGACCGATTGGTAATTGTTGGTTTGCAGTTTAAGGACTTCGGGCAGGCGTTTCATGGCGAAGGTTTTAATATCCTCGGCCGCGGTTGGCATTTTTTTCTCATGCGCAGCGTTATATATGCCGCACAAGCGATTAATCAGGGCCGCGCGGTGATTTTCGTTGCCCGAATCGAGTTCTTTCTGGATATTTTTCTCCACGGCATGGTAGAGCGTTTCCGCGTTACCCAGCGACACGTCGCCGTCGTTGCGCACGGCGTTTTCGTACAGTTCGTAAAGCCGCTCGATAAGCCAGAACGTCTGTTGCCGATTGCAGGGATGTTGGAGTTGGTCCTGCAATACTTTTTCGCCGCGGTCGTAATGCCGCGTTTGTTCAAGGTAGGAAACCAGCGTTCCCAGGGCATCGTTGGCGGCCGAAGATAGGACGCCGTTTAAGGCGTTTTGATATTCGTCGAGCGCGGATTGCAACAGATCGACGGCCTGTTGGCGCCGGGAATAATTCCAATGGGCATTTGACAGACGCAGCGCGATGTGCAGCCGATCGAGCGAGCCAGGCGCCGACTCTTCGTGCAGCGTTTGCAACTGCCGAAGTTGTTCTTCGGCCAGTTTGGCGTCGGGAATCGCGCCTAAGGAGGCCAGGAAATCGGCCATAAGTTTTTTCTCGCCTGCCGACCACTGCCGCTTGAAGGCTCGTTGCATGGCCTTTAGCGCCTTTTCGGCGTACGGGCCGGGCTGGTTTTTCAGTTCCGTTGCCCGGCGTTCGACCAGAAGTTCCAGCATATCGAGGGCCCGTCGGTCAATTCCGGTCTTTGCCCGATCGCGGACTTTTGCCAGGTGCTCGACAAGTGAATCGGCCGTGGCCTCGTCGCGGATTTCACCCAAGACCGAGCCTAAGTTTTGCAGGAATGGGTAGACCGCTGCGGCGGTATGGCCCACCACGGCTTCGGCCATGCAGGCGAGCAACCGGAAATCGCGCGTGGCGACGTAGAACTCGCGGAGTTGCCACAAGTAGTTTTGCGGATTGCCTGATTTCTCGAATAAAGCCGCGAAGACCGTCATTACTTCTTTATCCAATTCGGCCGTTGGTTTGGCGTTATAGATTTGCCAAGGCCTGAGTTTTTGCGAGAGCCAATTGTTCAGCCGCCATTCGTCGTTGACCTTATAGGACTCTATCAACGAGCGTTCGTAAAGCTCGCGGCGATTAAGCGCCATGTACCAATCGGCCAAGGTGCGATATTCCCGCGGCCCCAGTTCGTCGGCGGCCTGGATGGTTTCAAAAAGTTTCACGGCTTCGGCGATTTTTCCCTGCTCGGCCAGCAGATAGGCCAGCGTCAATCGCCAATAGTTGTCGGCGTCTCCCGGCTTGATCCACGATTGCAGGGCCTGCTCCAATTCCTTGGGCCGATCAAGGGCAACCAGGAGTTGATATTTGAGCATTTTCCATGGCGAATCTTCCCCGTCGGCCGTCAGGGCTTCGTCGAGATATTTCAGCAGCCGGTCGATCAATTCGGGTTTTGCGTTTTTACGCGCCGCCAGGTTCATAAGCGTTATCAGGTAGCGATGCCGCAGCGATTTCTCCAACATGGCTCCCGGATCGTCTTCGGCGGCAATGGTCGTAGGCCTTGGTTTCGCTCCCACATATTCCCAACATTCCTCCGCGGCGCGGTCCAAATTCCGGCCCAAAAGCACGTCGAGATAGAGCCGTTCAATATTCAACCAGGACAGGATTTTTTCAGATTGTTTTTGCATCTCTTGCTTTATCCGGTCGGCGAATCCTTCCCGGGCCAGTCGGACGTTATCCGCCCGCTTGGCCGCCAGTTCGGTGCGGGTAAGCTTTTCCTGGTGTTCGATCTTTGCCATGCCCGCTTCAAAACGCGATTGCACCATGCGATCGGTCAGGCGGTACAAGGCGGCGACTTCGGCGGCCAGGTGTTGCGCCGCTTCCTCATTGTCGGAGAGCTTATCCAATAGCGCGAAGGCTTCGTTTTCGCGCTCCGCCGACCACGGTTGGGCCAACAGGGCGTCGAAAAGTGCGGCGGCGCATGATGCACGATTTTCTTCTGTCGCCTTGTCCAATTGTTCGCGCAAAAAGGCCAGATACTCTTCGCCCCCGACCCGCGAGGAAAGTATCTGCACGAGCGTCCCGGCCAATCGCCCCTTGACGGCCGGATCGGTCTCGGCAGCCCAGCGTTTGTGCAATTCGGCGGCAAAGCGCTTCCAAGTCTCCGGCTCGACGACCGGATCGTTGGGCATGATCCAGGAAACGAACCGCTGGACCTGATCGGCGGGGAGTTTTTCCAGTTCATTGCCCAGCAGCGCGGCCGCGTCTTTACGCACGCTCCGGCACTGGTCGGTTTGCTGGAACCGCCAATTTCCCATGATCGTATCGGCGATTTGTTGCTGGAATTCGCTCCGGGCAAAGAATATCGCGGCATCGGCCAGCGCCGACAACCATCGCTCGTCGATCCGATCGGTATAGAGATTGTAACCTTGCCCCAGGGCTTGTTCGACGGCCGCTTGGAGTTTTGCGGCGGCCTCGGGCTTCAACCGGTCCGGAGTTCGGCCGTCCCTGAGCCACTTATCGACTGTTTCGTTTGCATAATCCGTCCGGCCGCTCTTGACCAGCGCGCTTAGATATCGTAGATAAGGTAGCTCCATGCTTGACGGATTTCGCTTCATCCACTCGGCCAAATAATCGGCCAAATCCGGATAACGGCCTTCCTGCTCCAGCAGTAGGCAGTAATAGGTCCGCAGCATTCCATCTTCCTGGGGCAACCATCGGGCATCGTCCGTGAGAACGCGAGAAATCCAGGCGTAAGCCGATTCGTTATCGCCCGAATTGGCCAGGCTTTGGGCGTATTGCTGCTGCAAATTGGCGTTGTGCGGATATTCCAGGGCCAATTGCTTTTGTAATGCGAGCCATTCGTCGGTCCGGTCGGTCTGCTGCAAGTAACTGACTCGCTGCTGGTTCCACTGCTTCAGCCCGAGCAGATATGGTGGCTGACGCTCGAAGACCGGCTTTAGAGCGTCGAGCAAGGCCAGCATTTCGTTGGCCTCCAAAATGCCCGAGGTCTGGCCGATGAGATGATTGGCCAGGAATAGTTCGTCGGAAATAGAATTACCGGCCGATGACGGTTTTGCAAGTTTTCCGGCTTCGGCAAGAATATGTTCCTTTAGTTCCTCGCGCCGTCGGCTGACGTTCAAAAAGGCGTTGCGAATCCAACGCACGCCCGGCTTGCCGTCGGAGAGTTTTTCGGCTTTTTCCAGGTATTCCTGCGCGCGGCTCCATTGTTGGATTTGGGCGAAATGCAGCAGCAGGACCGCTTGGTCATCGAATGTCGCCTTGCCGTCCGCCACCGCCTGCTTGGCGGCGGTGAGTTTGGGCAAAGGCTCGCGGAGGAATTGGATTTGATCGTGCCCGGCCAACTCTTGGGCGACTTGCCGGTCCATCGCTTCAAGGGCAATGGGTTTGAATTGTTGCACGGTCCGCGAGGTCCGCCGTCCTTCGGAGTCGAAGGTTTCGATGCGGCCCGCCCACCATGCGCCGGTCGCCTCGACAAAATCGTCACACCTTGTGCCGCTGGTGATTTTGCCGTCCTGCCGGTCCTCGATCCAAAGAACTACGTGCCGCCGGGTGTCGATCATCACATCGGTTTCACCGAGCGGGTTGGAGGGATGCTTCAGAACCAGCAACGTGCGGTTGTCGCGTTGCGGTTTGAGTTCGACTTCATATTGCGGATAGGTTATTTCCAGCGAGGAGAGCGCGTATGGCCCCAGGTCCAAGGGCGGCTTGGCAAGGTCCGAGGCCACAGACGCCCGGATGCGGCCGAGTTGGAAGGCCTTTGAAAAGATTCCGCGTTCTTTCTCGTCGCACCACTGGACCGTGGTTTGCTGTCCGCCGCCTTGGCTGCGGATGAGCCACGTCCTGGCCGAAACCAGCGAAAAGGTTTCGGATCTGGACGTGACGTCGCCCCAGCGCACGTCGAACGTTTCGCCGCTGCGATTGATTTCCAGGCCACCCGTTAATTGGGCGAGTTGATCGCTACGCAGAAGGCCTTGGGCCAACGCCCGGGCCTCGGCCGGCCATTTCGTTTTAGGCTCCTTAACCGCGGTTTTGCCTTCAGCCGGCGGCAGGTATGGAAATAGACTTGTAAGCCATTGGTCGCCTTGTTGCGGTGTGTTCCATCTGGGTTTATTAATATCATAATCTCTTGAGTAATACAAGGTAGATAAACCATCTACACCAAGGCGTCCCTCTTCCTCTTCTTGAACGACAATCCGTGGACTGACCATCATCCTTAAGGACTCTGTACGCGTGCCCATGGTCCCCATGTCAAATGGCATTCTCAATTCGGGCCTACCGGCGGGTGCAAAATCAACGGCCAATCTGTTCATTACAACTCCTGCACTAGCAGTCGAAATAGTGTCTGAAATTGACTCAAATTCGCCATTGATAGGCATCTCTTTGGCTGGGAATATCTCGCCGCCTCTACGGCCGGAGATGTCATCCATTGATAAATCCCCGTTGAAAGAAAGCGATTTTGATTTATCGCTCCGACGGTCTAGATAATCCAAATCGGCATAGAGCAACTCTTTCTTATTCATTTCAAACGATTGTTCGAGTTCGGAACCATAGCTAGACGGCATTTCTAGATTTAACTCACGGGACATGGAGCCTGTGGCGGATACTGGTCCATTGATAATTCCGCCAAAGCCCCCGTATCCTCCGCCTCCAAATACGGCCCGCGTCCTATATTGCTCTTGTTGCCATTGCCGCTGATCGCGCCCCAGGGCGGCCAATTGGACCAGCACCGCGCCACGCAGGCCGGTCCGCCAGTTGCCGGCGAGTTTCATCTGCTGCTGGATGAGTTCGTAATCGGCGTTGTCGCGTCCTTGGGCGAAGAATTTTTCCCCGTCGCGCATTTGGAACCCGCGTTTTACCTTGAACCGTTCGCGGTCGGCGTCGCTCTCCAGCACCAATAGCGATGTGTAGGGCGTGATGATGTGATACTCTTCGGACAGGGCGATGATCTCATCGTGGATCGCCAGCGATGCGCCTTGTTCGAGCAAGGCGTCGAGGTGCATGCGTGCCCAGAGCCGGGGAATGAAAGAATTTCCCTGCTCGGCGTCCGTAAGCGACACCTTGCTGCCGTATCGCACCGCTTTGCCGGCCAATGTGCCGCTGACGATCACTTCGCCCTGTTGATCGCGGCCCTCGGGCAGATAGCGGCCCAAGACGATCTGCTGCGAACCGGCGGAGATATTGGGCAGTTCCCGGGGATAAACCCGGGCCGTGCGAATGCCTTTGAATTCCAATTTTATATTTTTCAGCGCAGGGCGGGCAAGTTCCCCAAGAAGTTCCGCGGCCGTCGCTTGCGGAGAATGTTCGGAGGTGATTTGCCTGAGCGACCCGCCGCCCAAAGAAGCGATGGTTTTGACAACCACCGGTTCGAAACTGCTACCGAGCGTTATCGCGTGGAATGTCGCAGTTTTGCCCTCGTACAATCGCCGCAGGCGTTTGCCGAAATCGACCGGATCGGAGTCGCGGGCGGTGGGAATTCCGTCGCCGATGTAGATCACCTGCGTTTTCGGCCCGGCCTGCTCCAGGGCCGAGGCAAAGGCCTTGTCCAAGTCGGTCCAGCCCAGCGAGGTCCGATCGGCCAGAAAATCGCGGGCCGCGGCGACGTTCTTTTCGTCGGCGGGCATGGGCTTTTCAAAGACCCAATCGCAATCCACGTCGCAGCCGGCCAGATTGAATGTATCCTTGGGCGTCAATGCGCTTAAAAGCGCTGCCAAAAACTCGGCCTGTGCGGCGCGCCCGGGCGCGTCGATCGAGGCCGACGTATCGGCCAGCACCAGCAGGCTCATCGGCTCGCCGTCGGGCAGGATTTCCCGCTGCCACTGGCCGTCGTCGGCCGGTGGAGTCAACTGGAGCATGAAATACCCGTCCTCTCCGCGGCGATGGGGGATCATCACCACGTCCGATTGCCGGCCCTCGGTTTCAACCACGACCTCGAAATCGCGGGTAGGCGTATATTCCCGGGCGGAGAATTCCACGCGGGCCGAGTGCTCGGTTTTCTCCGACCGCACAGTATGCGTGGGCGAAGTTACACTCTTTAGCGCCGCCACGGAATTGAGCGTCACATCCACAGCCAACTCGCGCAAAGGATGCTGCTTGAGCATCTCGCTTTGCAAGGGATAACTGTAACGATACCGGTTTCCTTTAAGCGGCAGGACCTGGGTATAAGTGATTTTGATGCGTTTTTCGCTGTTCGGCTCAATGGGGAACACGCGGGCCTTGAAGATGTTTCCGCCCGACCATTCCAAAAGCCCGGGATCGCGCCGTTCGCGCAGGATGGTTTCGTAAATTTCCCTTGCCCGCTGCTTTTCGACCACGTCGGCCTCGACCAATTCGCTGCCGATCCACATGCCGAACCCGGATATGGAAGCGTCCGGCGGCAAGGGGAATTGGAACACGCCTTCCAGCCGGCCGGGCGTGCGGTTTACGAACGATTCCTCGATCACGGTCCGCGCGATCTGGTCGCGGATATCGACCGAGACCTTGTGATAACCGACCGTAAGCGGCACGTCGCGCCCGTCCACCTTGGCGATCAACGAACCAATCGACTCCACGGCCGACGCGCCTTCAAATCCCTTCAGCCAAAGCGGATCCTTGTCGAGCCTGACGAGTTTTTCCTTATCGAGCCGAAATACCTGCCGGCCTTGGACCGTGATCTTCTGCTCATCCGGCCCGAGAATCTCCAAGGGCGCGTTTTCCTCGGACGCGACTTTTATCTCGCCCTCGAACAGGCGAATCTGTTTGGGATTCACAAGTTCGGCCAACGAACCCGGACCGAGCGTCACGTCGGTCTGCTTGACCAGGCGCAAGGCTACGGCGTTGGCCCCGCGTGGATCGGTGCGGACCCAATCGCCCGGCTTTAACACCAGACGGGCGGTGACCGGAGTCCAGCGCTTGCCCATTACCGGCTTAAGGCCCACGATGCCTTGCATGTCGCTTATTTTCCCGATGCGTCCGTCCTCGGTCAGAACGTCGCCGACCACGAAAATGTCTTTTGGGGCGGGATGGTCAATTTTCGGGACGCTCAGGTGCGGGCTATCGGCCTTGTTTGTGCTCGATAGCACCTTTTCGGCCGGAACGGCCGTGGCGCTGGGTGAAAGGATTGTGAAGAATATGATTGTCGCGGCAACCGCGGTTGCGGCCGAGACCGCCATTCCGCGCGAAGTAAAGATGAACATACGACGTCTCCTTCCGGGAGGTAATCTGTTTGCCGTCCCTCACTTGCGCTTCGGGCTAGTGTAAATTCATGAATAATACGCGGTAGACTGTTTCCGGGGAGGCATTTCATGCAATTATCCCATCGCTTTTGACGCTGGCAAGCATGAATAAGTTCCCAAAATCCGCACGATCGCGGCTATTTGCCCGGCGCCAGTTCGACACACACTACTTCGACGAGCCTGGTCCGCTTGGCCGCCGGCAGTTCCACGGTAAGGGTCTTGTAGGCGTAGGCGTATTTCAGGTCCGCCCCTTCGCCGAGGATAGGCCCTAATGGATGAACAGGCCCAGACCGGCCTCGGGATACCATTGGGCGTCGGGATGCGTGGTGTGAGATTTGGAAAGGCTTTAAATATCCGGGTTCTTGGACTTGATATTTTTTGATTCACACTTTCGGGCCGAGTCCGGCGATGCACTGGTCTTCGCGTACCACCTTGCGCGGTCCGCCGTCCAGACCAGTCGACCAATCCTGCGGTGCGGCCGTGGATTCGAGCGATTCCAGGATTCCCAGGGCTTTTGCCCGATCGTAGATCAATTGCCATGCGCAGTCCATGTTTTCGTTGACTTCGCAGCGGCCGTCACGCGATCCGCCGCAGGGGCCGTTGAGTTGCCGCTTTGCGCAGCGGGTGATGGGGCAGATTCCGGCAAATTCGCCCAGGCGGCAGTTGCCGCAGCCCGCGCACTTTTCGGCCCACACGCCCTGCGACTGGAGAATGCCCATGAACTGGGTATTCAAACCCGGATAAACCGGAGTGTTGGGAAAGTGTTCGGCCAAAGCCTGCACGCCCGCGCCGCAGCCCAGCGAGCAGATGGCGTCGTATTCGGCCACTCGAGGCGCCAAGGCGTCGATAAAGGCGTCCTCGCATTGGCGTTCGATGGTGCATTCATCGACGGTGGTGCCTCGGTTGCCGATAAGTTTCAACGACATCCTTAGCGCCGAACCGAGGATGCCCGTTTCGCGCTCGCCGCCTGCCAGGCAAACGGTCACACAGGTGCCGCATCCCACCAGCAGCACCCGCCGATGGTTTTTTATCATATCGCGGATTTCAGGCACATGCTTGCGATCGGCAACAATCATTTTTCACTCCTTCCGAGGCTTTTTGGGCCTGATGGGTTGCTTTTTCAATTCCTTGTTGAACGCTTTTGTGATCGGACCTAAGCGGGCTTGGGCCAAGTTGCTTTATCCGACGGCTCATTTCCGTGACGATTTCGGCGAAACGCGGCCCATCGGCTGAGGAAAGGTTGAACATATCCAGGCGCTCCGGCTCCAGGCCGATTTCTTCCAGCAATTTCTTTGCCCGTTCGACCCGTTTCCGGGCGCGGAGATTCCCTTCCAGGAAGTGGCAACCGCCTTCCAGGCAACCGGCGACGATCACCGCGTCGATGCCGTGCTCGAAGGCCGTGAGGATGTAATTCACTTCAATCTTGCCGGTGCACGGCAAGCGCAGCACCCGCACGTTGCTGGGATACTGAAGCCGCATCGAGCCGGCCAGGTCGGCCGCCGCATACGCGCAGTAGTGGCAGCAAAACGCCAAAATAACCGGTTCGGTATCCACTGATTCACCTCATCAAGTCAAATGCCATCGGGGCTGGGCTACGCCCGCTTGGGCCGGATATGCCAGTTCCGGTATTTTTTCTTCCTCGCCGCCGCCCAACGCGCCGTCGATGGCGGCCAATATCTGATTATCGTAAAAATGCCGAAGCGAAATGGCCTTGGCCGGACATTCGGCCGTACAGCTTCCGCAGCCCATGCACGTGGCCCCCTCAACTTCGGCCTTGTTGAATTCGTTGATTCGCGGGGCCATGTACGGGCAAACGTGCACGCAGGTCATGCACGAGATGCACTTGTCCGGATCGACCCAGGCTATCTGTCCGCCCACTGGCATTTTCTTCTTGGAAAGGATCGAAGCCGCCCGGCCCGCCACCGCGCTGGCCTGGGCGATGGTTTCGGTAAGAAACTTCGGCGCGTGGGCAGTGCCGCAAAGGAAAAGCCCTTCGCTGGCGAAATCCACCGGGCGGAGTTTCATGTGGGCCTCGAGGAAAAAGCCGTCGGCGTTAAGCGGTACGCGGAGCAATTCGGAAATCTCCGCGCGGTCCGCTCTGGGTATCATGGGAGCCGCCAATACGACCAGATCCGGTTCCAGATTCAAATCGCGCCGGAGCGAAGGCTCGCGAACGCGCAATTGCAGATGGCCGTTCAGCGTCAGTTCCGGCGGCTGCTCGGGTTCGTAACGAACAAACAGGATTCCCTTTTCCCGGGCTTCGCGATAGGCCGCCTCGCGGAATCCGTAAGTCCGCATGTCGCGGTAGAGCACTATGATTCGGGCTTGAGGATAAAGTTTTCGCAGTTCCAGGGCATTCTTGACCGCCGATGTGCAACACACGCGACTGCAATACGGCCGTTCCGCGTTGCGCTGTTCCACGCATTGGATCATTGCCACCGTGGCATTTTCCCGCAGCGATATCTCGCCGCGTCCCAATCGATCGGTCAGTTCCAATTGCGTTATTACCCGGGGATTTTGGCCGTAACCAAATGATTTCGGTTTTTCCTCGGTCGCCCCGGTCACCACGACGATCGCGCCGTGTTGGATTTCACTAGAGGTGGAATCGCCGGTTACGGTCGAACGGAAGTTGCCGACGTGCCCTTCGACTTTTCCGGCGTGCGAACTGAGATAGACCGTTATCCGCGGATGGTTTGTGACGCGGAAGATGGTATCGGCCAGAAACGCCTGGATATCGCGGCCGTCGAGGGTGTGATGGAGTTGCCGGGCGGTGCCGCCTAGCTCGGCGTCTTTTTCCACAAGATGGACTGGAAAGCCTTGATCAGCCAGAGAGAGCGCGGCGGTCATGCCCGCCACGCCTCCGCCTATGACCAGCGCGGCGTTGTTGACCGGCGCCATTTCCTGCTTAAGCGGCATCAAGCGTGCCGTTCGTCCCACGGCCATGCGCACCAGGTCGATGGCCTTTTCGGTGGCCCTGTCCGGATCTCCCGAATGCACCCAGGAGCACTGGTCGCGGATATTGGCCATGTCCAGCAGGTATGGATTCAACCCGGCGTCGCGAAGCGTGTCGCGGAAAATCGGTTCGTGGGTCCGCGGCGTGCATGAAGCGACTACCACGCGGTTGAGCCGGTGCTGGGCGATCATGGCCTTGATGCGGTCCTGGCTGTCGTCGGCGCAGGTGTATATGTTTCGTTCGGCGTGGATCACGTAGGGAAGCCGCTGGGTTTCCTTGACCACGCGCTCGACGTCCACGACCGAGGCGATGTTGCTACCGCAGTGGCAAACGAAAACGCCCACGCGCGGCGGCTCGTCGCTGATGTCGCGTTCCGGGGGATAAGTTTTCACGCGGACTCGGCTTCCCCGGGCGGGCGCTAAAAGTTCCATGGCCCGGGCGGCCGCAGCGCTGGCTTGCATAACCGTGTCGGGTATGTCTTTTGGTTCCTGGAACGCCCCGCCGACGAACACGCCGGGCCGCGACGTGTCCAGCGGACGGAGTTCCTCGGTTTGGGCAAATCCCCAACGGTTTAGCACTACGCCCATGCGTTGGGCCTGCTCTTGCAGCGTGGCGCTTGGCTCCAGGCCCAGGGAGAGCACGATCATGTCGAACTCTTCCTCGACTTGTTTCATTTCCGCTCCGGCATACACCAGGCGCAGATTTTTAGTTCCCGGCATTTCGTAGGTCCGCGAGATGAACGAACGAATATAGCGAACGCCCAATTGTTTTTGGGCCCGCTCACAATAGCGGTCGAAATCCTTGCCGAACGCGCGGAGATCGAGGAAAAAAATGGTCACATCGAGCCCCGGTTCATGTTCCTTGGCTAAAATGGCTTCCTTGGTGGCGGCCATGCAGCAGACCGAGGAGCAATAGTCGTTGTCGCAGCCGGTGTCGCGCGAGCCGACGCACTGGATGAAGGCCATCCGCTTGGGCGCTTTGCCGTCGGATGGGCGATGAACGCGCCCGCCGGTCGGACCGGAGGCTGAAAGCAGGCGCTCGAACTGCACGTTGGTGAGCACGTTGGGGGCGAAGCCGAACCCGAACTCTCCGCGACGCGTGGCGTCGAAGGCCTCGAACCCGGGAGTCAGTACCACGCCGCCGACTTCCAGTTCCACGGTTTCTTCCGGCTGGTCATAGTCGATTGCCCCGGCCTGGCAGACCTTCGCGCACAGCCCGCACTCGCCCGAGCGGAAATGGATGCAGCTATCTCGGTCGATCACCGGCACCCGCGGTGAAGCCTGGGGATGGGCCAGATCGATGCAAGGCCGGGCGGCAAGGTATTTGTCGAAGTCCGTCAGATGCGGTTTGGTTCTGCGCGACGTGATGGTGGTTAAATCGATAGCGCCCGTCGGGCACACGAATACGCAAGCCCCGCAGGCCTGGCATTGATCGGTCGTTTCGTCAAAGGCAGTGCGGACCTCACGCGACGTCCCGCGTCCGAACAGATTGATCGCTCCACGGCCCATCATTTCGTTGCACACCCGGGTGCAAAGCCCGCAGAGAATGCAATTGCCCTCGGCGGCGGGATGAAATGGAGTTGCATTAACGCCCAATTCAGCCGCGAATTGGGCCAGTTCGCGCGAATCCGGGGCCTGGGCCAAAAGCAGTTCCAGGACCGTCTGCCGGGCCGCTTTCACGTCATCCGTATCGGTATGCACGACCAGGTCATTATCCAGCGGATGGCTGCACGAAGCCACCAACTGCCCTCCCCTGGGCGTCTCGATCTCCACAAGACACACGCGGCACGCGCCGTAGGGCATAAGACCGCGATAGTTGCATAGCGTGGGGATCGTTATGCCCATTTGCCGCGCGGCGTTGAGGATAGTCGTACCCCGCGGCACCTCGGCAGAGCGGCCGTTCATGGTTATCAAAACCCGATCCGATGCTGTCGTAGCCATAATCAACCTTTTCGCTATCTCTATGCACTATTGAATGTCACGTTAATAATGTCGCAATTGCTCCACAGAGCCGGGCCGTGTCGGCCCGGTGGTGCCGGGGCGACACGCCCCGGCTCTGATTGCACACACGACATTTATTTTCAGACACTCGCTAAACATTGTTCTTTCAAGCTGCCGTTTTTACAAACTCCGGCCGGGCATCGCTTGTCGCGGATGTGCGAATCGAACTCGTCGCGAAAATGCTCAAGCGTGGTCAGCACGGCGCTAGGGGCCATGCCGCCCATGCCGCAAACCGCCGCCGATTTTATTGTTTTTGCCAGCCGCTCCAAAAGGGCCAGGTCCGCGGGACTTGCCTTGCCTTCGCACATCCGTCCCAAAATGCGATACATTTGCCTGGTTCCCTCGCGGCACGGCACGCACTTGCCGCAGGATTCGTCCATGAAAAAGCCGACCAGGAACCGGGCCATATCGACCATGCAGGCGGTATCGTCCAGCACGATGATCCCGCCGGTGCCGATCATTATTGAATGGCCTTCTCGATCTTCAGTATCTATAGACAAATCGAGCATGGACGGCGGGATGCAACCGCGCGAAGCCCCGCCGGCCTGAAGCGCCTTTAGCGGCCTGTCGCCTACAAGTCCGCCGCCGATGTCGTAAACTAACTCGCGAAGCGTGATTCCAAATGGCACTTCCACCAGTCCGGCGTTTTTCACCGCGCCTTCCAGGGAGAAGATCGTCGTGCCCGGGGTGCGCTTCGTGCCCATCGACGCGTACCACTCCGCGCCCCGGGTGATGATCGGCGCCACGCTGGCCCAGGTTTTGACGTTGTTCACGACGGTGGGTTTTCCCCACAGGCCGTTGGTGACCGGATACGGCGGGCGGGTGCGCGGTTCGCCCGAATGGCCTTCGAGCGATTCGATAAGCGCGGTTTCTTCCCCGCAGATATAAGCCCCGGCGCCGCGGTGCACGTCTAAGCGGAATGACCAACCGCTGCCGAAAATATCGTCGCCCAGCAGTCCCGCCGCTTCCGCCTCGGCAATGGCGTGCCTGAGGATTTCCAGGGCCAAGGGATACTCATCGCGCACGTATATCAGCCCGCTGTTTGCGCCGATCGCGTAGGAACCGATTAGCATCCCCTCGATGACCGCGTGTGGATCGCCCTCCAAAACCGATCGGTCCATGTACGAGCCAGGCTCGCCTTCGTCGGCGTTGCAAACGACGTACTTGACGTCGGCTGTGGCTTGCCGCGCCAAGCGCCACTTTTGTCCGGTGGGAAAAGCCGCCCCGCCACGGCCGCGCAGTCCCGATTTGGTCACCTCGTCGATCACCTCGTCGGGCGACAGTTGGACAAGTGCATGGAAGGCCCCGCGATACGTGCCCCGGGCGATGGTTTCTTCCAACGACATGGGATCGATCGAGCCGCAGTTGCGCATGATGACCTTTTTTTGGCGGCTGTAAAAATCCAGGCTCGACCATTTGGGAATCTTGCCCAATTCAGCAGAAGCGGGAGAATATGTGTGAACTTCGCCGGTGGAAACGTACTGTTCGCCCTCGAAGCGGCCTAAAACCCATTCCGGCTTCAGGTCGCCTTGGGTGGAGTATGCTTCGAGCAAGCGCCGGGTTTTTTCCGGCGTCATGTTGCCGTAACTCAACCGCAGCCTGTCCGGCAGAACGAGATCCAAAAGCGGTTCCTTTGCGCAAAACCCGATGCAGCCGGTACGGCAAACCACGGCATCCAAACCGAGTTCGTTGACGGCTTGGACGGCGGCGGCTTCGACCGCCCGGGCACCCACGGCGACCCCGCAACTCGCCGAGCCGATGATAATTTTCAGCCGCTTGGGAAACAAAGTCGCCAGTCCGGCCGCCGCGGCCTGATCAAGGTCCGCCGTATTGCGTATGGTTCGGCTCATGCGAATTGCTCCGTGATTTCCTCGACCTTGTCCGGATTTATCCGGCCGAAACTCTGACCGTCGATTTTCATCGACGGCGACAGGGCGCACAGACCCAGACAACGCACGGTTCGCAAGGTAAATCGTCCGGTCTTGTCGGTTTGGCCGGATTCGATGCCGAGTTGCCGTTGAAGCCGTTCTAAAAGTGCCTTCGATCCCCGGGCGTGGCAGGACGTGCCGCGGCAGACCTCGATCACGTGCCGGCCCGCGGGCTCAAAATGGAAGCGGTTGTAAAAGCTGGCCACGCGCAGGATTTCCGCGAGCCGCATTTGCCAAAGCGCGGCCAGATGTTCCAGGATTCCGCGGGGAATATAACCGTAGCTTTGATTGACCTCTTGGAGCACCGGCATGATGGCCCCCAGTTCGCCTTCGTGGCGTTTGAGGATCTCGTCGAGCCTGGCCGCGTCCGCCTCGTTGAGCGGTTCGCGGGGCATAAACGGCGGAGGACTCTCGGCCGTGTTGCGCACCGGGCAAACGGTCCAGCAGTCGCCGCAGCCCGTGCATTTGGTGGAATCCACGCCCCGCGGGCGCTTGCGAATTTCGACCTTGAAATGCCCGGCCTTGCCATCCAATCGCGTGACGTCGGCCATGGTAAGCACGTCGATGTTGTAGTCGCGCATGCACTCCACCAGTTTCGGCGAGATGATGCAGGTTGCGCAGTCGCCGGTGGGGAAGGTCTTGTCGAGCCGTGCCATGCTGCCGCCGATGGTCGGGCTTTCCTCAACTAGGTAAACGCGGAATCCGGCCGCGGATAGGTCCAGCGAGGCCTGAATTCCGGCCACGCCGCCGCCGCAGACCAACACCGCTCCGCATGGCTGCCGGCCGTTGCCATTGCCGTTATCATTCTCGGCGCCGTTTGTGTTGTTCACGACATGAACAGTGGGAAGTGATTTTGATTTCATGGTTTTCCTCCCGCGCCGGCCGCCATGTCCGCACTATCGGCGTTCGTTAAGTCATGTAATAAATGTCGCGTTTTCTCGTCGGAGCCGGGCCGTGTCGGCCCGGGAACTGCCGGGGCGACACGCCCCGGCTCTGATTTTATAGACGACATTATTTTTCCGAGACTCGTCAGCAGCGACTCGGCGCTGACCGAAAGCGATTGGATTCCCAGTTCTTTAGGCGAAATGCCCAGCGCCAGTCCGAGAAGTTGCGTAATGTACAAGACCGGTGTTTGGGGTAATTCGCCGTGGGCAGCGCGGGCGTCGGCCTGGCGCAGGTCGAGATTCACCTGGCACAATGGACATGCGACCGCTATACACTGCGCTCCGGCCTGTTGGGCCATCGATAGCAGCCGGTGGCCCAGCCGGCTGACAACATTAACGTGGGTCATGGAAAGGCTGGCCCCGCAACATTCGGTTTTATACGGCCAATCGACCGGCTCTGCACCCAGGGCGGCCATAAGGTTGTCCATCACCGTGGGATGTTCGGGATCGTCGAAAGCCACGACCTCCGGCGGGCGAGTTAGCAGGCAACCGTAATAGCAGGCCACGCGCAGCCCGGCGAGCGGCTTGCGGACCGCCGCGCGGATCGAATCAATGCCAAGATGATTCACCAGCACGTCGAGCACGTGATGCACCGGCACGCTGCCGTCGTAAGGTTTTCCCGTGATCCGCTCGGCGCGTTTTCGCTCGGCCGGATCGTTATTGACCTTGTAGTTGGCCGTTCGCAGCCGGGCGTAACACGAAGCGCAAGCCGTCATCACGGGATCATTCATCCGCTGGGCCTTTTGCAGGTTCATAACCGGCAGGGCCACTGCCAGCGAGGCGTTGCTGGTGTGGGCGGGAGTTGATCCGCAACAAACCCAGTTGGGGATATCTTCCAATTCGATGCCCAGCGCACCGCATACCGCGCGGGTCGAATGGTCGAAATCCCATGCGGTCGATTCCAGGCTGCAACCGGGAAAGAATGCGTATTTCACTGGTTTCTTTCCTCCTCTTCGGCACGTTTAAATACCTCGCGGACCTCTTTGGCGTTACCGCCGCGGCGCGGAAAGAGCGAGATTTTTCCCTTGGCCATCATCTGCGGCAGCTTGCCAACATCGGTAAACAGGTCTCCGCTACGAAGTTTGTACATTGCCAACATGCCCGCCTCGAACACCCGGCCGTGGCGGCGAACGCTGCCCAAAAAACTACGGTTGAACTGCCTGCCGCGGCCGTCGGGAAGCGCCGCTTTGCGCTCGACGGCCAGCATACGCAAGGCATCCATGACCCCTGCTATGTCGATGCCCTGGGGACAGCGCGTGGTGCAGGCCTCGCACGAGGCACAAAGCCAGATGGCTCGCGACCCCAATACTTCAGACTCCGCCGAGAGTTGAACCAGGCGCATAATCTGGCTGGGCAGCAGGTCCATGTCGGGGCCGATCGGGCAGCCCGTGGAGCACTTGTGACACTGGAAGCAGGCCAGTACCTTAGTGCCGCTGCGGCGCTGGATTTCGCCAGCCAGGTCCGCGTCGTTCCATTGGAGTAAATTCGACATCGTTAATCTCTCAATTGTATCTTTCTATGTAGCAGGCACACTCCGTGTGCCGTCCTCCAATCCGCACACGGCGTGTGCGGACTACTTTGCTATTCTCCCATTCCTTCCAACTCGGCTTCAATTTCGGCGTCTTTGCGTGGCATCACTTTTCGATAAACTTCCACGGGCTGACTGAGCACGCCGTCGACGGTGAGCAGGTCCTCCTTGATGCGAATGCCGAACAGGCGCTGGTTCTCTTCAAGGTAGGGCAGCATTAGTTTCCAGTCGTCGGCACCCAACGGTCGGTAGGCCCCGAGGTTTAGTTGCTCTTCGACCAGGGTTCGATGCGGATCGCGGACGTAAATCGCCCCGCCGGAGGCCAGGGAAAGCAGGTTGCTGCCGGGATAGGGCAGGTCCAGCGGCGCCAATTCACCCCGCTGATTGTATTGCATGCCATTCAGTATGGCGAATCCGCCGCCGGCGCGCGGGTCGCCGGCCATGAACGATTCGGCCAAAAAGTCCAAGGCGGTGCCGTTGATCACCACGCGCGGACGTCCCACGGCGTTGATCATGGGGCGGCCGGCCGCGTTGCCCAGTACGTAGACTTCGCCGCCTTTTGCGCCGTAAAGGAATGTTTGCCCCACGTCGCCGTACACGACCAACTTGCCCTGCTTGGCTATCTGGCAAAGCTGATCCTGGGCGTTGCCGTGTACGAAGATTTCCAGGCCGTCCATGCCCGAGCCCAGATAATCGCCGGGATTGTCGTAGCAATCGATCCGCAGTCCGTCGGTCGCCGGGCCGAAACCCACGCCGTGGAACCGCGTGCCCCGGCTGTTGTAATGGATAATGTGCTTCCAACCCAGATGATAGGCCCTTATCGCCAAACGCGAGTCGCAGGACTCGCCCTCGGGCGAAAACCCCCGGGCGTCGATCAACAACGTGGTCTGGTTGCCGTGCGGACCGATCAGCCGGTCCCGGGTTTGCCAGGTGATCCGCGTGTGCGTGCCGTCGCGACCCTCGCCGCAAATCGGTTGACGTTGGAAAATCCGCTCCAGTCCGCCACGGAGGATTGTGAGCACCGAACTGCGTTTTTTGTTCCCTGTGGCATAACGCCGGTCAATGGCCAAAGTGAAGGCATCGATGCCCAGGCCGGGCGCTTTTTCCGCGGTCAAGGCGGCGGCTTCTTCCGCCAGCCAGCGAAGATGATCATAGCTTATCTCCGCCATGCCCCCGCATAAGCATAGGAATAGGCCCTCGGCGTCGCCTACTTCAATAGCCTGTTGAATAGCCGCAAGATCCTGATCGGTTTTCGCCGGTTTAACCGGCGGGATGGAAAGGTTGCAGTGCGACTGATCGGAAAGCGTCGAGACTGGTATGCCGAATTTATTGGTCACGCGAAGTTCATAGCGACCATTGCTCGAAGTCGGCTTCTCGGTCAATTCGCCTCCCTGCGGCAAAGACCTTGCGGAAGACGCCGCCTTGCCATTGGCCGGGCTGACGGTCAGCAAAAACGCACCGCCGTCGGTATGGCTTCCGCCTCGGGCGTTCCAATACATGTCGGCCACGGGCGTGAATCGCGGGTCTTCGGACGCCAGGCTGGCCAGGGTCGCGTCGATGGCCTGCTTTTCCGAGCATATCAGCCCGATGGATACCTCGCCCTCTTGCAACGCGAAGACCTGCGGCCGGAGCATGGCCGTGTCGGTTATGCCCAGCAGTTGGAACGATTTCGATTCGGTCAGGCTGCGGGCGATGATGAAAAACCAGGGGCCGTCGGGCGAGGCGTGTATGTGCGATGCCTGGATCTGCCGGTAAATCCACTGTTTTTTCGCGCTCAGCCGGTCGAAGTCGAGTTCCGTGGTCGGGGCCAGGGCCTCGATGATGTACTCGACCGGGTACTTGTACACCCGGCTCCACAGATCGAACAACAGCACCGAAACCTCGGTATCGGTAAGGAACTGCGGAAAAATGTTCCGCCCGGCCAGGTATTCGCACACCGAAAGGTAGTTGGCAAAGTCGCCGTTGTGGACCAGGGCCTCGTTCAGTCCGATGAACGGGTGCGCCCCGCCCGGATGCCACACGCGGCCCTTGGTCGGATATCGCTGGTGGGCGATCCAGACGTGGGCTCGGGTGTCGGGCATGCGATAGTACTGAACCGCCGCTTCGGCGTAGCCCACGATTTTCAGTATTATCAGGTTCCGCGCGTGCGACATGACCATCGCCCGCTTGTCGCCCAACGAGGCGTAGTATTTCGTATTCAGCCGGAGCGAGTTTTGGTACACAAACTCATCTTCCACGTCCCGATCGGAAAGGTTTTTTAAACCTTTTTCCTCGGCGAAATTCGCCAGCACTTGCGGTTTGACGCGGACGAAGTAGCGGGCCACGTCCGGCGGCCGGACTTCCAACAGCGGCACGTCGCGATAATCGTCTACCGTGGGGACCATGCCGCCCTGATCGATGTTAAAATAGGGCTCGATGCAGGTTTTCTCGACTTCCTCCTTGGCCGACGGATCCAACAGCGCCACCTGCAAGATATAGTCCTCTTCCAGGACCTTGCGCGAGACGCCCATGTCTTCAGGCGCCAGTCCGCAGGCGGCGATTCCCCCGCCCTTGCCGTTGCCTCGGTTGCGCATCTGGATCGAAGGCTCGTAGATGTGTTTTCCGCCCACGGGAATGGTGCAGGCGAAACCGGTCACGCCGCACCCGCCCTCGGCCTCGGGCGATTTGTGGAACCACTCGCCCGAAGGCCGGAAATCGGCCCGGGATTGGATGATCTTTTCCGCTCGATCAGTGATGCTATTAGTCATCATGATAAAAATCAGGTTTGCAATTCGTCATTCAGGTTTAGCCCGGGCACTTGTGCCTGGAGAATCCCGTTTTTTTTGCACCGGTCGCAAGCGACCGGGCTATTGAGTGTCAGGTAATAAATGTCGCTTTTTCGCCTCAGAGCCGGGCCGTGTCGGCCCGGAATTACCGGGGCGACACGCCCCGGCTCTGACTTTTCATACGACATTCTTTTTCTGACACTCAATAAACTTGAGATTCATAGTATCTCTATTCTTCGTAATCCAAATGTGTCAACAGATCGGTTCGTCCGCGCAGGGCCCCCACGGACTCGAGTCCGAGGCGGTACAGGATATCAACGAGCATCTCGCGCCATGCGCTATAAAGATTCACCAGCCGTTGGGTGCACCACTCGACCGAGACCATTTCCAGCAATTCGTCGTCGGTGGTGGCGATGCCCCGGGCACAGCCGCGACCGCTTTCGCAGCATCCGCAGCGGATGCAGCCCACGGCGACCAATTCGGCCGTGCCGATCACTACTCCGTCCGCGCCCAGCGCGATTGCCTTTGCCATGTCGGCCGGCGTGCGGATTCCGCCGCTGGCCATGACCGTGATCTCTTCGCGAATCCCCTCATCGACAAGGAACTGGTGTACGCGGTTTATGGCATACTCGATGGGCATGGCGATATTTTTCTTGGCGATGTTCGGCGCCGCCCCGGTGCCGCCGTAACTGCCGTCCAGGTGCACGATATGCGCGCCGGCATAATAGATGCCCACCGCCACCATGTCCACGTCCACCGGAGTGGAGACCTTGGCCGAGAGCAGTGCCATGGGATTGACGTGCGCAATCCAATCCAGGTGTTTTTTGTGATCTTCGACCGAGTACACGCTGTGGAATGGAAACGGCGAGAAAAGCGACGTGCCCACCACCGCCTCGCGCATGGCCGCCACGCTGGGCGTGTTCTTATCGCCCAGCAAGTGTCCGCCCAGGCCGGGTTTCGCGCCTTGGGCATACTTAAACTCCACGATCCGCGCCCGCTGGATGGTCTCTTCGCGCACGCCGAAAAGTCCCGTGGCCACCTGGGTGATTACGTGGTCGGCATAAGGCACGAACCGCTCCGGATAACCTCCCTCGCCGGTGCAAGTGAATCCGTTGAATGCCTTTGCCGCGCGGGCCTTGCCCAGCAGGACCCGGATGTTGGTAGAACCGAACGACATCCCGCCGCCGTACCAGGGTACGTCGATGGTGATCTTTTGCCGGCAGTCGTTGCGCCGGTTAAGCAGTAATTTGGTGGATATATCCTCGCGCCTGAGATCGGCCTGCCGGGTATTTGGCAGGCGGAATCGCAGGCGATCAAAACCCCCGCCCGAGGCCCCAATCTCGCTCTCCAAGTGCGGTCCGGGCGCCAGGCCGGTCTCGGCCATATACCAATTGCTCACCAGCAAGTCGGGCGTCCAGCGGTAATCGCCGAGGGTTTCGAACGTCGGATTATCGGCCAGAGAGAGCGCCCCGTTAGGGCAGGCATCCACGCAATAATGGTCCGTTTTGGCGCAATCCGGCCCGATGCAGCGATAATCCAGCGGGCGGATGACCTGCCGGTATCCTTCCGGCATTCGATGCACGCCCTGGGGGCAAATCTCCACGCAACGGCCGCAACTGGCGCAACTCGATGACCGGCGGATGGTATATTTGCCGATCTCGTTTCGGTATCGCGGCGGGGCAGGACGCACTTGCCGCAAAACTTCGGCGAAATCGGGTCGCGTAAGAAAGACATCCGGCTTTTGGGCCTGATCGGCAGTAGTATTTTCCGAAATGCTCATGCTTAATTGGCCCCTTCATCATTCTTTCGCTTGCCGAAAATTTTTCCAAACGAATCCCGCTCCAAGTCCTCGAAAAACATCGCCCGGCCGGTCTCGCCTCGCAAACGGCGGACCTCGCGAATGCCCATCGCGCCCAGGACCTCGACCAGTTGCTGGTGCCACGCGCCGATCAGGTTCTTGATGCGGCACACCGCGAAATCGGCGTCGACCTGTTCCAAAAGAACGGGGCAGGTTTCGCCGTTCTCGCACAGGCCGCACAGCCGGCACTCCAGCGCCAATAAAAGAGGTATATCGACGGCCACCAGGTCCGCCCCGCAAATAATGGCCTTGGCCATGTGCTCGGCCAGGGCGATTCCGCCCGATGCTATCAGCGTTACCTGGTCGCGGATGCCGTCTTTAACCAAGGAGCGATGGACTTCGCGTATCACGTCGCGGGCGTGCCTGGGCTTGGCGGCTGCGCTTTCCCGACCGTGCTTGTCAAAAACCAAGTGAATTACCTCGGCCCCTTCGCGTGTGAGTTGAACTATGCGCTCCGCCGAGGCCGGCGAGGCCTCCATGCGGATTGCCGTTACCCGCTCCGGGTTTTGTCGCTTTAGTAAAGCTTGAATCGCCGCAATGTCGGCGCAGTCGGAAACCATCACCACGTGCGCAGTCCGAAATGGAATATCCGCCGCGGCTTCGGCGCCGCTGACAAGCGGAATCATGTGTTTGCGCTTGGAGGCCAATGCACCGGCGCCGTCCGAATCGCGAACCACGGCCATCGTGCCTATCGCGACCGCCGCCTGAACAACGGATTCAACCACTGCCCCGCGTTGCCAGTGCCTTGGAATGCAATCGAAAATCACCGGCAGGGGAATCTCGACCAGCGGCGGCGGCGCGGCTTTCAGTCGGCCGTCCTCGAAGGTCAACTGCTTCAGTTTGCGGCCGACGTCCACGCTGGTGTTGATGTACTCGCGCCCGTGAATGCCGTCGCGCGTGGGCCGGACGATCTCGGACATGTCGGTCCACATCGAATCGAACCCCGATCCGCTGAACGGCCCGCCGTACCCGGACCCGGACACGGGAATGCGACCCGTCTCGGCCTGATACCACGTTGACAGAATGATTTCCGGAGTGAAGTACTCGTCGCCCAGCCGGCGAAACTCGGGATTTTCCACGCGTGTTAGAATGTTCTTGGTGCAGTTTTGAATGCAGTTCAGGCAGCCCTTGCATTGATAAATATAATCCAGGTAGCCCAACTGGTTGTGGAGCGTATCGGCTTCGTCTCGATACAAGCCGTAAATGCAACCCCGTTTAACGCAGTTGTGGCAACTCGAACAGTCCTCGCGCCAATCGACGATGCCCAACTTGCCCACGGGTCGGACGCGAGGCGCGGCTGCGGCGGTGTGGATGGAATACTTGGCAGGCATGGCTAGTTCGCACCCAGGGCTGATTTTTCAATGACTTCCAACACGGCCTCAACGTCGTCGTCCGCGTAAATCTGGAAACCGCGCAATCCCTTCACCTCGGAAAGTCTTTTGATCGTTTCCAAGGCCACGGCGATTCCGGCGGCACGCTGGGCGGCCGCGCCCGAGGCGGAAGACAATCGCGCTAAAATCGCATCCGGCACCCGCGGCGACGGGCGCTTGGCTGCGAATTCCTGCGCCTTTTGGGCGTTAATAAGCGGCTGAATGCCCGCCACAATGGCCGCCTTCTCGTCGAGACCGCGACGCGTAATCTCCTGCCACCACTGGTTAAAACGCTCCAGGTCGTAGATCGGTTGTGTAATGAAGAACGTGGCCCCCGCCAGGTTTTTCTTGACTAGCTTGGATACTTGCATTTCCATAGGATCGGCATACGGGGCTGCCACCCCGCCCAGGCAAAAAGGCCCGGTTCCAGGAAAACCCTTTTCACCGACTAGTGAACCGTCGCCGGCCAAATTGGAATAAGTCTTAAGTAACTGCACCGTATCGATGTCAAAAACATTCCTGGCCGCGCGGAAAGGGCCCAAAACCTGATGCGTCCCGCTGGTGCAAAGCAGGTTGCCGATTCCCAAGGCCTGTGCGCCCAGGGCCTCGGATACCAAGGCGATTCGATTGCGGTCCCGGGCAATAACGTGAAGGATCGGTTCCACGCCTTCGGCTGCGACGATCGCGGCCGCGGCCAGGGCCGACATCGAAACCCGGTCGCGGTTGTCGCTCACGCCCAAACAGTGAACTTTTCCGCTATAGCGGCGGGCCGTCTCCCTTAGCGGAATCGGATCGCCTCCCTGGGGCGGCGATATTTCAGCCAAAAGCAGCGGCTTGCCCGATTCGATGCGTTGCTTCAGGGGTGTTGTTTTTTTCCCCATGCCTTTACCTATGATCTTGTGATTTCCACGCTGATTGGGCTTTTACCTAAAGTACAAATCCGCTCCACAAAGGCGTGGATGATGCGGTCGAATTCCTCCCGGGAGTCATCGGGGGAAAAAAAGAACTGTTCGGCCCGCTGGCTCTCCAAACCGACTTCGCCCAAAAGCCGTTGAATGGTACGGATGCGAATCTCAGAGCGATAATTGCCCTGGCCCAGACGACATTCTCCCTTGGGGCAGGATACAACGCACACCCCGCCGGCGCCGCCCTCCAGGGCGTGCATAAGATATTGTCCGTCCATCTTGCCGCTGCACGGCACTTCGTGGACCACGACCCGTACGCCATTATGCTTCCATTGGCGCGGCAACGGCGCACCACTGGGTATGCTGCGGTGGCAGACGTAAACTATCACGTCAGGGGACACGGTTGCCGACATATAAATCCTTTTGAGCCTATTTGAAAAACTTTTACTCTATATGATGAAGCAGCTATATTGCAACATGTATCGGCAAAATCGCCCTCATCATGGCCATCTCCGGGTACCGACCGAAGGTTGGTCGGGAGAGGGGAGTTTTCAGATAGGCTCTTACTGTAAGAAGGGTTTTATCCGTACTGGCTCAGCTTATTATAAACTAGTCCATAGTATTAGAAAAGGGATTTTTAGACATATAATATATAAGAAATAATAATATGCGAATAACCATTTCTAATATCTTGCCATTTTCACACCTTATACCACGAGTATTTTGAAAGATACCCGTTTATCGGCCGGGACATTTCCCTTGACACGTCTTTTGGATGTCATTACTCTGTGCAGTTCCGATTAGGGAGAAATGTTCTTTTCTTGGCGGTTTCTTTTGCACCCGGTGGTCGAGATATGCCCTTCAGGTTGGGCCGGATAATAGCGCTGCTGCCGGCATTGCTGGCAATTGCCGGTTGCGCCAAGCCCTTGATAAAAGGCACTTCGCCGCTGGCCCCTGCGCGGATGTCGCCCGACAGTTGTGTACTGGACGTGTTTTTCGTGCGGGTTCCATTCGGCGATCCGCGGGCCAACGATGAACTATGGCGGGAACTCGACGAGCAGCATTTTGCGGCCGATTTGCGCGCACGTCTGATGCGCAATGGTTTCCGCGTCGGGCTGCTCGACGGGCAGATCCCCGTCGTGCTTTCGAACCTCATGGAACTCGGCGACAAACCCCCACCCACGGACGAAATTAAAGGCACCAATATAACCGATCTTGGCAGCAAACCCCGGGTAATCCGACAGCACATGCAAATCCATGCCGGCCGGCCGAGCGAGATCCTGGCCTCGGGCATATACGAACAGTTGCCGGTTTTGTTCTCCGAATCGCACTCCTTGGGCGGAGATACGTATTATCAGGCCCAGGCAATCTTCAATTTAAAGGCCTTTCCCCTGGCCGACGGCCGGGTGCGCGTGGATCTTACGCCCGAAGTGCATCACGATCAGCCCCGCCAACGCCGCGTGGAAGATCAGGGCGTTCTGCGATTCGATTTCAGCAAGCCGAAACGCGTTTTTGACGATATTGCGATTTCAGCCAAGCTTTCCCCCGGAGGCATGTTGGTCATGACCAGTTTGCCCAACCTGTCCGGCAGTCTCGGCCACTGTTTCTTCACCGAAACCGAAAACGAAGGCCGGCTGGAACAAAAACTTCTAATAATTCGTCTTTCGCAAACTCAGTACGATGGCCTGTTTGTCGCCCCCGAAGAATCGCCGCCGGAGAGATAATAATAAGGGGCCAGGGGCTAAAGGCCAGGTGCCAGAGGCTCTGTTTGGAATTTGTGTGCATTTTGAAATAAAATGTGTTACTTAGCCCCCGGTGAACACACCGGGGGTTTTTTATGTACGGTGAACACACCGGGGGTCTTTCTGTATGGTGAAAGCGAAAAATCGTGCAAGTGATTATGGTTATTCAATTTGCAATTTGCAATTTGCAATTGCTCAATTTGCAATACTCCATTAATTATTTACGTCCTGTAAAATCAACAACCCCCACTTAGGTGTCATATCGAGTTGTGCCATAGCCTATAGAAAATGATACAATAATGTATATGGATCTACCCGGGGTTGGCACGATCGAGAACGGACTACAGCCCTTTTCCATGATACCTAAGCTTGCACGATGGGGATTTGCCCGTGGATGCCGGTTATCGACTTTTGGCGGCCAAGTATGTTCGCAAACAGGCCAAGCAGCTCCGCGCCCAGTTCGATGGTATTTGTGCGGCCGAGGATATTGAATTCGTGCACCGTGCCCGGGTGGCATCGCGGCGTCTGAGGGCGGCGATGCGGATATTCGGTAAGTGCTTCAAACGCAAGCAGGCCAAGCGCTGGAAAAAGGCCATTCGCCGCATCCGCTCGGAATTGGGCGAAGCCCGGGACAAAGACGTGCAGATAGAACTGCTCCGTGGAATACTGGATTCGCTTGGCGATAAAACATGTTTTGCCGGCATCTCACGGCTGTTGGTCCAATGGGAATATCAACGCGAACGCCTGCAAAGCAACGTAATCAGGGCGGTCAAACGGCTGCAACGCAACGGCGCTTTTAAAGATTTGGAAAACTCGGCAAAACGCCTGGTTTTAAAAGCCGAGACGTGCGAAGTCCAAGTGCAAAGCCCAGAGAGCTTCGCCCAGGCCCGAGATGAGATTCTCGGACGGTTGAACCGGTTGCTGGCGCTGCAAGATTGTCTTGGCCGACCCGACGATAAGCAGGGCCATCATGTCATGCGTATTGCCGCCAAGCGTTTGCGTTATACCTTGGAGATCCTCCGTTCCATCTATTCGGGCGCACTGGATGCCACCTTAGAGGCAATCAAACAAGTTCAGACCCTATTGGGCGAAGTTCACGATTGCGACGTCTGGCAGGAGCAACTCAACCGGTTCGGTAACGAAGAACGCAATCGAATCAAGTCATACTACGGACATGCGGGGCCGTTTGCCCGATTGAACGCGGGCATCGAGTATTTGCGGCAAGATCGTCTCCGGCGCCGTCAACAATGCTTCCAGAATCTCGTGCGCCTGTGGGATGAATTACTCGTCCGGAAGGTTTGGGAAAACCTGATCGGCGTTGTCCAGTCGGATGTCCAACCACCCAAGGTCTCGGAACCCAGCATCGCGCCCGTTATTCCTTGAGAAAGGATTTAGTGGGCAGTGGACAGTGGGCAGTGGACAGGGTTCAGAAAGCAAGTGAGAATCAAATCCTGAATCCCGAACCCTGGACCCCTTGGTTCCAGCCCAAGACCGTGTCAAAATGCTATATTTACTAAATGGATCGTCTGGCCGTTAATATTGTAGTGGGTCTAATGCAATCCAACGAGCAAAAGCCAAGTGACAAGACTGCCAAGACCGTGGCCGCCATCGACGTCGGGGCCAATTCCCTGCGCATGGTCATCGCCGAAGTCCTAAGCGACGGACGGATCGAGGTATTGGAACGTTTGCAAAGGGCGGTCCGCTTGGGGCAAGATACCTTCCGCCGCGGCAGGCTGGGTGGCGAAAGCATGCGTTCGGCCCTGCTCGTCCTGCGCGATTATCGGCAGTTGCTCGATCTTTACAAAGTCGAGAAAATTCGCGCCGTGGCCACCAGCGCGGTCCGCGAGGCCAGCAATTGCGACACGTTTCTGGACCGCATCTTCATGGCTACGCGCCTGCAAGTGGAAGTGATCGACACCTCCGAGGAAAGCCGATTGACGGTCTCCGCCGTGCGCAAGGCCGTGGAACACGCCCTGGGCATCGATCAAGAGAAAACCTTGATCGTCGACGTGGGCGGAGGCAGCACGCTCTTGTCGATCCTCCAAAGCGGCGAGATTGCCACCTCGCAAAGCCTGCGACTGGGCTCCATTCGCTTGCAAGAGATGTTTTCCACCAGCGAGGAATCGCCGCATCGCTCGGCCGACCTGTTGCGCCAGCACATCTCCAATGCCCTTTCGACCCTGCAAAATTCCCTGCCATTAAGCGAAATCAAGTCATACGTGGCCGTGGGCGGCGACGTCCGTTTCGCGGCCCGCGAAATCGGCAAACCCACCGAATCGGCCGATCTGGCGATTGTCGACCGGAGAGATTTCGACGAATTCGTCCGGCACTGCGAACGCTACACGCCCGACGATCTATCGAAACGGCACGGCATCCCCTTTGCCGAGGCCGAGACCCTTAACCCGGCGCTTCTGGTTTACCAAGCCTTGCTGCACAAGACCGGCGCGGAGCGGATGATCGTTTCGCACGTGTCCATGCGCGATGGCCTGTTGTTGGAACTGGCCCGGGAAGTAACCGGCCAGGAAGACGAGGCCTTGCTGGCGGGCGTGATCCATTCGGCCACAGCCATCGCCGAAAAATACCACGTCGATCCGGATCATGCCCGAAACGTGGCCGAGACGGCCGTGCGCCTGTTCGATTTCCTCCAGGCCGATCACGGATTGGGCGCCCGCTATCGCCTGCTGTTGCGCGTGGCCGGGCTGTTGCACGAGGTGGGCGGATTCGTCTCCAGCCGCGCGCATCACAAACATAGCGAATATCTGATTTCCAATTCGGAAATTTTCGGCCTCAACCGCGGCGAAATCGCCCTTGTGGCACTGATAGCGCGGTACCATCGGCGCGGAGTGCCCAAAGAAACTCACCCTTTGTACATGTCGCAGGCGCGGGAAACACGGGTGATAGTGAACAAATTGGCCGCCATTTTACGCGTGGCCGACGGCTTGATCCGCGGCAACTACCGCCGGACGCAAGATATACGCTTCCACCGCCAAGGCGACGAACTAATCGTCGGCCTGCCCGGCGTCGGCGATATCCTCCTGGAACAACGGGCCATCGCCGCCAAGGGCGGTTTGTTCGAGGAAGTCTACGGCATGAAAATCCGCCTCGAAGAAGCGTAAAATTAGAGATTAGGGGATACTTTGGGGTGGTCAGTTCACTGACCACTAACTGATAGGGGATACTTTGGGGTGGTCAGTTCACTGACCACCATCTGAGATCAGAGAACTGATAACTGATAACTGAAAACTGATTACTGATAACTAAAAATGCCCAAAGACCCTCTGAAATCGCCGCAATTGTACATTAACCGCGAACTGAGCTGGTTGGAGTTCAACCAACGAGTGTTGGACGAGGGTTTGTCCGACGAACTGCCGCTTTTGGAGCGTCTGAAGTTTTTTGCCATCGTCAGTTCGAACCTGGACGAGTTTTTTCTGGTCCGCGTGGCTGGATTGATGCGGCGGCGGGCGGCCAAGGTCCGGCGACGCGACGTCTCGGGCATGACACCGGCCGAACAAATCGACGCCATTAGCCTGCGCGTCCACAAGATGTACGCCCAACTGGCCGAGGGCATACGCGGCGTTTTGGAAAAACTCGCCCGGCACGGACTTGTCATTTGGCAGCGAAATAATTGGACCGAGGAGCATCGGCAGTTTCTTAAATCTTATTT
Organism: Thermoguttaceae bacterium; assembly: GCA_050013075.1. Lineage (GTDB taxonomy): Bacteria > Planctomycetota > Planctomycetia > Pirellulales > Thermoguttaceae > JBEKIK01. The sequence goes on from JBEKFZ010000004.1 coordinate 82,374, forward strand.
CACGCGGGAGATCATGCCCATACTGACTCCGCTGGCCATCGAGGAGTTAGATCCTCGCCCCCTGTTGCCCGGCTTGCAGATGCACCTGGCGGCGGTGATCGCCCCATGCCCGCCGCCGGATGGCCCACAACCGCGAGACGATCCGGCCGAAAAGATCGTGGTCGTGCCCATCCCCACGCAACTGTCGCGCTTTATCGCGCTGCCTTCGGAAAATAATTTGCACCTGGCCTGGTTGGAAGAGGTTATCGCGGCCAATCTTTCCGCCCTTTTTCCGGGCTGCGAAGTGCTCTCAAGCGCGGCGTTTCGCATCGCCCGCGACGCTGACGTGGAATTGCATGACGACGAAGTCGAGAATCTCCTAAGCGAGATGGAAAAGGCGGTTTTCGCCCGCCGTCGCCGCGCGGCCGTGCGACTGTCGATTACCTCTCGGCCCGATCCGCGCCTGAAACAGTGGCTTATGCGCTGGCTCAATCTGGGCGAAGAGAGCGTATATGAGTTGGACATCCTCAATGCCGCCGCGCTTATGGAGTTGGTCAACCGCGGCGGGTTCGACGATTTGAAACTCGATGACTGGCCGCCCCAGCAACCCCGCGATCTGATCGGAGAGGACGACCTTTGGCAGGCCGTCCAGGACCACGATGTAATGCTCTTCCATCCTTACGAGAGTTTTGATCCGGTCGTGCGCCTACTGGAGCAGGCGGCCGAAGACCCCCAGGTTTTGGCCATCAAGCAAACGCTTTATCGCACCAGCGGCGATTCGCCGATCGTAAGAGCGTTGGGCCGCGCGGCCCAAAACGGCAAGGAAGTGACCGCGCTGGTGGAACTAAAAGCCCGCTTCGACGAGGCCCGAAACATCAACTGGGCCCGCCGCCTGGAAGACGCCGGCGTGCACGTCATCTACGGCATCGCCGGTTATAAAACCCACGCCAAGGCACTGTTGATCGTCCGCCGCCAGGACCAGCACATTCATCGTTACGTCCATCTGTCCACGGGCAATTACAACGACCGCACCGCCAAACTGTACTCCGACGTCGGACTTTTGACCTGCGATCGCGATTTCGCTACGGACGTGGCGGCGTTCTTCAATTTGCTTACGGCCTCTTCAGAAAGCGTGGGCTGGTCCAAACTGGCTATCGCGCCCACCGGGCTTAAACAGCGGTTCTTGGATCTGATCGACCGCGAAGTGCAAGTTTCCACGCCCGACCGCCCCGGGCTTATCATGGCCAAGACCAATTCGCTGCAAGACCCGGAAATATGCCGGGCCTTGTTCCGCGCCAGCAAAGCCGGGGTGAAAATCATGCTCAACGTGCGGGGAATTTGCTGCCTGCGGCCCGGGATTCCCGGCGTTTCCGAGAACATCGAGGTCCGCTCCATCATCGACCGCTTCCTGGAACATTCGCGGATCTTCTATTTCCGCAACGGCGGGCACGAAGAAGTGTATCTAAGCAGCGCCGATTGGATGCAGCGCAATTTGAGCCGCCGCCTGGAAATCCTTTTCCCGGTGATCGATCCGAACCTCCGCCGCCGCCTTATAAACATTCTGGAAACTTGTTTCGCCGACAACGTAAAAGCCCGCCGCCTGTTTCCCGACGGCTCTTATGAACTGGTCTCGCGCAATGGCCCCAAGATTCGCGCCCAGCAGAAATTTTATCAAGAGGCCCTCACCGCCGTCCGCGAGGCATCGCACGCCGAACCCCAATTCCGCCCTCTTACCAGCCCGAAGGAATAGCCTTTAGCCTCGCCACTCATGCCGGGAGGTCTTCGTTTAGCCGCGACCGGGCACTATGCGGAGTATGGTCGGGGAGCGGTGGAATTGCCAAGATTTCCTATAACGCAACTGGAACGCCGGGGCAAGCCTTTTTCCGCTTCACGACAAAATCGACTTCGCAATCGAGAATTCCGAGCAAAGTCATTAACTGATCCATCGACTTGGAATAGTTCGTCTGATCGAGCAAGCGATAGAGATGAATGCTTTTTTCCAGTATCTCCCTTTTTTGCACTTCACTATCTTCCCGTGCTATAATATGATAATTACAGGATTTGGCCAAGAAATATGACTGCTATTTGTATGGAACCCCGAAAAATAGAAAGGGATAAATCCAATGACAACACGAAATGATCTTTTGAAACGCATATCAATTGATCCGCAGGTTTGTTTTGGCAAACCATGTATTCGCGGCACGCGCATTTGGGTGTCGCTAATCGTGGACAATTTAGCAGAGGGAATGACGGAAAAGGAAATGTTGGCCGCCTACCCGCAACTTCAAGGCGATGATATCCACGCGGCGTTGTCCTTTGCCGCGGAGATGACACGCGAACGGATTATCCCCATTCCAGTCGAGGCGGGTCAATCGTGAAGCTGAAACTGGACGAAAACTTCGACATGCGACTCCTTGGAATGTTGACCTCGGAAGGCCATGAAGTGGATACAGTATTCACCGAAGGTCTTTCTGGTTGTAATGACGAGACGATTTACCGCGCATGTCGCGATAATGGACGCATATTGATCACATTGGATTTGGATTTCTCGAATCCATTTCGCTTTCCTCCGCTTCAAAGCGCGGGCATTATCGTAGTCCGCCCGCCGCGTCCTATTCTTCCGGCGATTAGGGCAACATTGGCGAGTCTCTTGCCGCAATTGAAAATCCGCTCGCCCGACAGGAAATTGTGGATTGTCGAGCCGGGACGCATTCGCGTTTACGATCCGCATGAAGAACCAGATTTAATTTGAACGGGCAGTCCATGAGTAAGCCTACGAGCCAAGAATTGAGTAGGGCTTCCCCGGAATTCGAATTATGTATACTGTTTTCGGAATTACTCCTGGAATTATCGGAATTAAAGGCCCCGGAATTACATTCGTTTCAATTCCTCGACCTTAGCCTTTAGTGCCTCTAATTTGGGAATCATTTTCTCAAACCATTTTGTCTTAAGCAGCCCAGAAGTGTCGAATTCGTGAATAAATACGTTGGCTGCACCACGCTCAAAGAGGCCGTGATTGGCCACGCCTCGGTGAAGCATCATGAGAGTGGGCTTGTTTAACATGATAGAAATTGCAGCCTCGATTTGATTCCACTCAGTTGGCAAAGCAAACCCATGCTCGATTTTACTTTCCTTGATTTCCCCTTCCCGGACTTTGATTTGAGGTATACCCAAAACAATTGTACAATCACACTGTTTCATCAGCGCTACAACTTCGTTAAAGGGCGATAAAAGTGATACCACGTTTGTGCCAATGGTATAAGCCTCCATCCCCATTTTGCGAAGAATTTCATCAAATTGCACTAGATGATTCTCAATGTGCCTCGGAACCCAGTTCGGTCGTGAAAGGAAAACTTTGATCATGTGTGATGACTAACAGGTGGAAATTCTTGGGAATTCCGGTGACAGCCACTAGCCTACAAATTTTCACAACTCCAGTCAACGCCTCGCTGTTCTACTAGTGCAAAAATATTTTATGAAAATGTGCTCTTGTCGATCAACTCGATGATCAACTCCTTGTCGACCGCGTCCGCGTAGCGGATCAGCGTGTCGATGGTTGGATTGGGATTGGGTGCGTTTTCCAAACGCGACAAGTTTCCCTTTTCGATGCCCGTGCGTGCTTTGATGTCCGTCAAGCTGAGACCGAGGGTTTCACGATTCGCTTTTAAAACCTAGACGGCCTCACACAACCTCTTGTATATAGTCTGCTATTATTTATCACGAAAATGCGAAAGTACGAAAGAGCGAAAAAACAGGAGATTTGCATTCCGTGTTTTCGTTATTTCGCATTTTCGTGATGAAAAAATGTTATTCGATATCAATCCAATTCCACCGTTTGTTTATATTCCGGCACAGTTACATTCCAGTGCAGGGTTTCGCGGACCAGTTTGGCAAACGAGAGGGATACGTCTTCTTCGCCGTGGGTAACGAACAATTCTCGTGGCGGAGATTGAAAATAGCTCAGCCATTTCATCAGGCCCGCGCGGTCGGCGTGGCCGGAAATGCCTTGAATTTGCGCCACTCTTGCCCGAACCAAGCGCGATCGGCCATGGATGCGGACCTCACGGTTGCCGTCCAGGATCTGCCGCCCCAACGTTCCCCGGGCCTGGTAACCGACGAATAAAATCGTGTCTTCGGGATGCTCGATGTGGTGCACAAGATGATGTTTGATGCGCCCGGCCGTGCACATGCCCGAGGTGGACATGACGATAAACGGCCCCTTTACACCGTTAATGGCCATCGATTCCTCCTGCGTGCGGACGACCTTGAGCGTGGGAAATTTTAATATCGATTGGCCGGATGCCAGCATTTGCAGGGCTTCCGCGTCGAAACAGTCGCGGTGATCGCGAAAAACCTCGTTCACGTCGGCGGCCATGGGGCTGTCCAGAAACACGGGTATCTGCGGGATTCGCCCGTCGTGCAACAGCCGGTTGAGATAATAGATCAATTCCTGCGCCCGTTCGATGGCAAAGATGGGAATGATAATGCATCCGCCGGCTGTGACCGTCTCGCGAACCACGCGCTCCAACTGCGACTCGACGCTGCCGCTGTTTTCATGATCGCGGTTGCCGTACGTCGATTCCATGACGATGTAATCGGCCTGGGTGAAGGTCTCCGGATCGCGGACGATGGGTTTGTTCATTTGCCCCAAATCACCGGTGAATATCAATCGCCGCGCTTGGCCGCCGGCGCTAACGAACAATTCGATCATCGCCGAACCCAGGATGTGGCCGGCGTCGTGGAACACCGCCGACACTCGGTCGTTTATCTTGTACTCCTGGTCGTACGGCGCGGTGTGCAAAAGCGGCAGCGTGCGCTCGACGTCCTTTAAGGTAAACAGCGGCTTGACCGGGTATTTTCCCCTCCGGCCTTCCTTGCGATGCCGCTTTTGCTTGAAAGCCGCGTCTTCGGCCTGAATCTCGGCCGCGTCGCGCAACACCAATTCCACCAGATCGGCCGAGGCTGCCGTGGTTATCAGCGGACCGCGAAATCCCTCCCGAACCAGCACGGGCGCCAATCCGCAATGGTCCACATGGGCATGTGTAAGCAGGATGGCGTCCAGATTTCGCGGGCGGATCCCCCCGGCGTCCCAATTCCGGTTCAAAAAATCACGCTCCTGAAACATCCCGCAATCCACCAACAGCCGCACCCCATCCGCCTCGAGGTAATACTGCGAACCGGTTACTTGTCGTGTGGCCCCTAAAAATTGTATTTTCACGGCGCATTCCTCATAAACATACTTATCATTCCGAGCAAAGCGAATATCTTATGTGTAATAAAATGTCACTAATCGGCCAAATGTCTAAATCGGAGAGATCTTTTTTATCCAAGGCGAACTCGGGCTGACGTAGGCATCGGCATAGGCCTGGATCTCTGTTCTTTTATAATAACCAATCCCTGTTAGATTAGAAATATTGGCGAAACTAGTCAATTTGCATTTTTGGGATAGATTCGGCGAAAGTCGAGTAATATCAAAGAATTACGACTAAAATGGTTCTTGTTTTAAGTTTTGGAAATGATCATAATAAGATGTTTGAGGATGTATTAAAAAAGGCTTTTTCCTAAAAAACACCTCTATAGTTTTTTAAAAAAATAACTTGCATTTCCTTGTCAACTGTGTTTTTTATCATTATCAAAGTATTTAATAACATTCAGAACCATGCTGTTTTACAAAGCCATTTTTTCCATCAAAGGTGATCGCTATGTATTTGTACAAACGCAAATGCGCAAGTGAGACACCAAAATCACGCGGGTTTACTCTTGTAGAACTCCTGGTTGTGATCGCAATCATTGGCATCTTGATTGCTTTATTGCTGCCGGCCATCCAAATGGCGCGCGAGTCGGCCCGGAACATGCAGTGCATCAACCATCTGAAACAAATTGGATTGGCGGCTGTAAGCTACGAACAAATACAGAAAAATTACCCGACCGGAGGCTGGGGATTCAATTGGGTGGGAGATGCGGACCTGGGTTCCGGGCTCCGTCAGCCGGGTGGATTCTTTTATAACATTCTTCCCTGGACGGAGTATAAAAGCATCCATGACATGTCAAAAGGCGATCCTCAAAGTGCAGGTACAAGAAGATTTGCGGCATTAATGCTTGCCCAACCCTTGGGCCTTTTTAACTGTCCCAGCCGTCGCGAGCCGCCGCTTAATAAAGTAAATCCCACTTACGATACCATGCATAATGCCGTAACAGCCAGTTCATTAGGTCTCTCATGGTATCATGGCGACTATAAAGTCAACGCCGGCGCGACTTTTTGCGCATGGGGCGGCGGTCCCGCCAGTTGGAGCGACGCGCTGGCCGGCACTGGATTTACTGCAAACGTACAAACCGTTAGCTCCGGGATTTCCTACCAACGCAGTAAAGTCACATTTAAAGATGTTGTCGACGGGACATCCCATACTTATCTCGCCGGTGAAAAATTCATGAATCCCGATTCATACTACTCGGGGATGGACTTTTCCGACGACCACCCTTACCTAGGCGCGGACGATTGGGATCTTTGTGGGTGGGGAGATATTCAGCCTATGCGCGATACACGGGGCTTGGGTACGAATATTGCCACCCCTTTTGGAAGCAAGCACCCTTACACCTTCAATATGGTGATGTGCGATGGTTCGGTAAGTTCCGTGTCTTATGATATTGCATTTAACAGCAGCGGAGTTCTGGATTTGACCCTTTTTAGAAAAATTTGTTGCAGGGACGACCGGAAATTTGGCATTTAATTTCCACAATAATTAGATATGAAGTCACTTTTTCCTGATATTACTTTTATTTTTTGAAAGACTAACCGCCATGCATTCACCACGGATAAGAAGAAAGAAACCTGCGTATGCGTTGCAAATCCAGCCTGGTTTTACGCTTGTCGAACTCCTGGTTGTTATCGCCATTATCGGTATTTTGATCGCTTTATTGCTGCCGGCCATCCAGGCCGCGCGGGAAGCGGCGCGGCGGTCTCAGTGCTCCAACAACCTCAAGCAAATGGGCATGGCGGCCCAGAATCATGTCTCCATCAATAATAATCGGCTGCCCACCGGTGGTTGGTCGTGTGCTTGGATCGGCAATCCCGACTGGGGCACCGGCCGTCATCAACCCGGTGGTTGGATATTTAATCTATTGCCTTATATGGAACAGAGGCAAACATACTTGATGCAAGCGCATCTGACGGGCACCGCTCGGATAAACGCCGCAGTAGCAATGATTCGAACTTGTATTCCCTATATGAACTGTCCGACTCGCCGAACCCCGCAATTGATGCCGCTCGACACAACATCAGCTTTAACACACTTCTTCATAAACGATACTGATCATACCCCGGACGATCCATCTCAATTCATCGGCGCGCGGAGCGACTATGCGGCCAACGGCGGCACCGATCCTTGGGATCCTAATTCAGGTAGTAATGACAGAGGTGAGGCTTACATCTTGGGTTCTTTAGGACCGAGTACCACGGCGGCAGTCATGGCAAGACCCACATTTGGATGGACGGCCGATTATAACAACGTCACGGGCGTCATATTTTGCGGAAGTATGATCAGGTTGAATGATATTAGCGGCGGCTCCAGCCACACGATTATGGTCGGTGAAAAATACATTAATCGGGATGCCTATTTATCAGGCACAGACAGCGGGGACAACGAGTGCATGTATATCGGCGACAACCCGGATATCACACGCTGGACAGGAACGGAATCCGCGACTCAGCCGCCCCTGTGCGACCGCAGGGGTGTAACAAACTACGATTTTTTCGGCAGCGCGCACCCATCGTCGATAAATTGCGCCATGTGCGATGGCGCGGTTCATTCTATCAGATATGAAGTCGATGGCGTGGTTTTCAGCCGATTGGGCGCTCGCAAAAGCAGTAAACTAGGAGTCGACGGCAGCATCTATTGAGCAATTAACCCCCAACAGATTACGCCTCCGCATTATCACGCCCCCTATTATCGCTGGACTTTTGCAAATTGGTCCCCTCGCCTTTTGGGAGAGGGGCAGGGGGTGAGGGCTTGGGAAAAGCAAACAGGCAAAGCAAGCCGTTTTTCAGCCAACTGCCGTCAACCTAGCCCTCTCCCGGAGGGAGCGGGGACCTCGATTCTGAAATTCGCAAAAGTCAACTTATAATATTTTTTCCATCCTTCTTAAGGGAATCTATCCCGATTCGATTTTTCAGGTTTTTTGATTTTACTGAATGACGATTGCCAAAACGGCAAAAACCTGCAATAATAAGACTAAGTAGATCGAATTATATAAAGTGCGGAACAGCGCTAAAATTTACTTCTGTTGTCTTGGACAGCGGTTTTTTTCACTCATACATATTTATTTTGGGGTGCGGTGTTATTAAAGCCGCGCTCTCAAGGAGTAAGGTCCATGCATTTATTTAAACACTTTTTAGCATGGGGAATGTCCCGATTTTCGCAAAGAAAAAAAAGGACTAGCCCCTTTGGCCGGCGCGGGTTTACCCTGGTCGAACTCTTGGTGGTCATCGCCATTATCGGCATTTTGATCGCCTTGTTGCTTCCCGCGGTCCAAGCCGCCCGCGAGGCGGCCCGCCGCATGCAATGCCGCAATAATCTGAAGCAAATCGGAATGGCTTGCATAACTCACTACGACCGCCAGAAATACTATCCGTCGGGCGGCTGGAGTTGGAACTGGGTCGGCGATCCCAATTGCGGTTATGACAGCCGTCAGCCCGGCGGCTGGATCTATAACATTCTCCCCGGCCTGGAACAATTAGGTCTGCACGATGCGGGCAAAGGCCAACCCTCGGGGAGCGCGGGTCAGATGCACGCCGCAATGCAACAGATTCAAACACCCTTAACGGATATGACTTGTCCATCAGGACACACGGTAACACTTTTTACCGCCACTGCATGGACTTACGTTAACGCTACCCAACCGTCCCAGCCCTGGTTAGTTGCCCGCACCGATTATGCCGGCTGCTGCGGCTCGGGCAATAGTGCTAATCTAGCTGAAACAACTGACGGTGGTCCCAGCTCAAATCCACCGCCCAGTAGTTATTCATGGTACGCTGTTAATGATCCTTCTCAGGCAAGATATATGAATGGCATTATTTATCAACGTTCCATGATCAAGCAAAAAGACGTTACCCGCGGCACGGCACATACCATCCTCGTCGGAGAAAGATACTATGATCCGAACGCTATAAATACTGGAGCTGGTACTGCCGATAATGAATGTATGTACGTCGGCCAGGATAATGATGTTACCCGAATTACATCCCAAGTGCCGGTACGCTGTCAAAAAGGCCTTGGTTCTCTTATATGGTTTGGCAGCGTCCATGCCTCCGCCTGTCATTTCCTCGCTGCCGACGGCGCGGTTCATGTCGTTTCCTATGACGTGGATGCGAACGCCTTTATGTGCGCCGGCGCCCGTAAAATTACTCCTTCATACCCCGCTCTTACTCCGCTAACGAGTGTACAACCCTGGAGCGATCAATAGAAATAAATTCTATTTAAAATAATAAAATTCCCCTAGCCGGCAGGCCGCACCCGCCGGCTAGTTTTGTTTTTTAAGCTTTCAGCGGTCAGCAATCAGTTTTTAGTACGAATTTTTCTTCCTACAGTCTAAAGTCCATAGCCCATGTTTTACGCCGACTTGCACGTACATTCAAAATACTCCTTGGCCACCAGTCGCCAGTGCGATCTGGAGCATCTGGCATTGTGGGCTGGCCGGAAAGGCCTCGCGGTTTTGGGCACCGGCGATTTCACGCATCCCGCATGGTTCGAGGAAATTCGCAAAAAACTCGTCCCGGCCGAGCCGGGCTTGTATCGGCTGCGGAGGGGCATAGAAAAACAAGTTCGTGAATTAACGCCTTCATCCTTCATCCTTCACACTTCATCCTTCTCATCGCCTCGCTTCATGCTCCAGGTGGAGATATCCACGGTCTACAAAAAAGGCGGCCGGACGCGCAAGGTGCATCACGTGGTTTACGTGCCCGATTTCGCCCGTGCACGCCGCTTGATCCGCGGCCTGGAAGGGTTTGGCTCGCTTGGCTCCGACGGACGCCCGACGCTGGGCATCGACTCCCGCGACCTGCTGGAAATCGTGCTCGGTTCGGGCGAAGACTGTTATCTTATTCCCGCGCACATCTGGACGCCCTGGTTCGGGGTTTTAGGCTCCAAGTCGGGTTTCGATTCGATCGAGGAGTGTTACGGCGATTTGACCGAACGGGTTTTCGCCGTGGAAACGGGCCTGTCGGCCGACCCGGCCACGAATTGGCTCCTTTCAAGCCTTGACCGCTATCGGTCGGTATCCAATTCCGATGCCCATTCCCCGGCAAAGCTGGGCCGCGAAGCAACCGTTTTCAATACGAATATGGATTATTTCAGCATGTTTCGCGGGATTAAGACCGGCAAAGGCTTTTTGGGCACCGTGGAGTTTTTTCCGGAAGAGGGCCGATATCATCACGACGGCCATCGCAAGTGCGGCGTGTGTCTTACGCCCGACGAGTCCCGCAAATACAAAGGAAAATGCCCGGTCTGCGGCAAACCGCTTACACTCGGCGTGATGCACCGCGTCGGCCAGTTGGCCGATCGCTCTGAGATCGTAGGGTGTGTGAAACACACCGATAATGATGATTCGGGTGCGTTTCACGCACCCTACAAGGCCGCGACACCCGGGCCGCATATCGCGCCGTTTCGCAGTTTGATTCCATTGGAAGAGATCTTATCCGAGATACACCGAGTCGGTCCGCAAAGCAAATTCGTCAGACGAAACTACGACAATTTGCTCGCCGAAGTTGGTCCGGAACTTTTTATTCTGGAAGCGGCGCCGATCAATGAAATTTCGCGAAAAGGCTCGTCGCTTTTAGCCGAAGCCATTTCGCGAATGCGCGCGGGCCGGGTAATTCGCCGCCCGGGTTTCGACGGCCAGTACGGCACGATCCGCCTCTTTACCGACGAGGAACTGAAATAGACATTCCGCATTCATTCCTCATCCTCCACCAACAACTTCCGGCCTGTAGCCTGTTCACTCTTGTTTAATCCGTGGAACTATGAGGTGAATGATCAGCAGCGCCACTAGATAGGCCGACGAGGCGATAATAAACAAGGAGAAATAATTATTATTGGTCCATTTTAGTATATAGCCGACCAATTTGGCGAAGCCCATCCCGCCCACGGCCCCTGCCATGCCGCCGATCCCCACAACCGAACTGACGGTGTGTCGCGGCATTGTATCGGAGACGAAGGTGTACAGATTCGCGGAAAATCCCTGATGGGCCGCGGCGGCCAGGCCGATTAAGATCACGGCCGTCCACATATTGTCAACCTGTGAAGCGGCAAACACCGGCACCACGCATAATGCACAAACTAAAAGCGCCGTTTTCCTGCTAAAGTTGATGCTAAAGCCGCGTTTGATCATGGTCGACGAGATCCATCCGCCGCCTATGCTGCCGATAGTCGCCATAACATAGATAATTACTATAGGCGGCCCAAGTTGGGTGATATTCAAGCCGTGGCGATCCTGTAAAAAACCCGGAACCCAAAAAAGGTAGAACCACCAGATGGGGCTGGTCATGAACATGCCTATTGTAAACGCCCAGGTCGAACGATAATTCAACAAATCCAACCAGGGGATTTTTACAGGCGGCGCAATGGGATCGCTGCGGATGAAGGCCAGTTCCCCGGCTGAGACGCGGGGGTGGCGATCCGGGCTTTGGTACATAAAATACCACAATATCAGCCAGCATAGATCGAAGGCGCCGGTTGTGAAAAACGAGAAAGGCCAGCCAAAAAGCACGGTGACCCAGGGCACTATCATGGGAGTCAGAAGCGCGCCGACGTTGCTTCCCGAATTAAACAGCCCGGTGGCCAAGGCCCGTTCCTTTTTGGGGAACCATTCGCTCACGCCCTTGATCGAGCCCGGAAAGTTTCCGCCTTCGGCCAGCCCCAGCGCGAACCGCGCGATACAGAATCCCAACACAGTAGCGGGAACCGGTCCGATGAGATATAAATCCAGCGTGCCATACCCCTTAAGCAATCCCATAAATCCGTGAGCTATGGACGCTAAACTCCATAATATCACGGCAAGGCCCAGTCCATGACGCACGCCTATGCGATCGATCAGTCGCCCCATTACAAGATAGGATATTGCATAGGCCATCTGAAAACAAAAAACAATATTGCTGTAGTCGGTTTCACTCCAATGCAGGTCTTCCTTAAGGGTATTTTTTAGGACGCTTATCACGCCCCGGTCCATGTAGTTGACGGTCGTCACCAAGAACAACAGAAAACAAACCATCCAGCGATAGTTAGTGGTTCTTTCCGGGATTGGGCTGGACTGGTCCATAAGTGTTCCTTTAATAAGCATTAGACGACTTTCAAAGTTGTCTTAAGGTAAGGCGACTTTTTAAAGTCTTGTTATTATGGGATGGTGAAACCGTTCGAGAAAACCAAAAAATACCCGATTCACATGATTTTGTCCAGTATTACTCCCTTGAAAGATGGTTTTTATGCCTGTAAAATGCGAAATTATCGGGGATAAAGGCACGGTGGCCTGGCGCCTACGGCCTCTAATCGGATTACTGAAAACTGATAACTTAAAACTGGTTACTATTTATGCGATTACCAAAATACTCCATGGGCGTTGGCGATCGGTTTGCACATCAGGGCGTTGCCCAACTCGACGCCATGATCATGGCCCGCGAAAAGGGCGTTTCCATTGCACCGGTCTGGAACAAGTCCTATCGCGAACACAGCATTGTGGGGACCAAGCCCGAAAGCGTCCGCTCTGAAGCCGACGCCGCGGTCCGGGCGTGCCAATGGACCGACCCTTACTTCGTCGACGCCGATCACATACGCCTGAAAACGCTGGATGGATTCCTGGAATCCAGCGATTTTTTCACCCTGGACGTGGCCGACGACATCGGCGCCGATCCAGGCGACGACGCGATCGCGCGGTTCACGGCCAGACACAAGCGGCTTATCGGCCGGCTGGATATCGCCGGCATCGACCGGCCGCTGGAAATCACCGAGGCGCTCATGGCCGGTGCAGCGCGGAAGTTTTTAGCCGCGGTCCGCGAGGCCGGAAGAATATGGCAACGCATCCAGGCGGTCAAAGGAGCCGAAAGGGTGGTGATCGAGGTCTCGATGGACGAAACCGACAAGCCGCAAACCCCGGCCGAACTCCTGGTCATCCTGGCGGCCGTGGCCGACGAGGCCATTCCCATCCAGACCATTGCACCGCGATTCACCGGTGAGTTCTTAAAAGGCGTGGATTACGTGGGTCAGGTCGAGCAATTTTGCAAGGAGTTCGACGAGGATTTGGCGGTCATCGGCTTTGCGGTTCAACAGTTCGACCTGCCGGATAATCTGAAACTCAGTGTCCACTCGGGCAGCGATAAATTCTCCCTGTACCGGCCCATGCACCGGTCGCTAAAAAAGTTCGATGCCGGGGTGCATCTGAAAACCGCCGGCACGACCTGGCTGGAAGAGCTGATCGGACTGGCCGCGGCCGGCGGCGACGGACTGGCAATCGCCAAGGAAATCTACACCCAGGCCCTGGGTAGATTGGATGAGCTTTGCGCCCCCTATGCCTCGGTGGTCAAGATCAACCGCTCCGCCCTGCCCTCCCCCGAAATTGTCGGCAAATGGGACGGGCCGGCCTTTGCGGCGGCACTGCGTCACGATCAGTCCTGTAAAGCATATAATCCCAACCTGCGTCAACTGCTGCACGTCGGATATAAACTCGCGGCGGAAATGGGTACGCGATTCACCGCCGCATTGGAAAAACACGCTGGCGTAGTCGCCGCCAACGTCACGGAAAACATCTACAAACGCCACATCCGCCCGCTGTTCCTTGGGGAATGATCGATCAGCGTTAATAGGCAGATTTTCCCAGTTCGCCGGATTATCCATTATTCGGGATCGGATGGGGATTCTCCGCCATAGCCGGCCTAAAATATTTTTCTTGATGGGCGTTATAATCCCAGTTTTATCGAGCCAGATAAGGTAGGCTGCACCGGAAATCCGGCGGCCGGCGTTCCCCAATCTGGTTTTAGTTCAGCCTTAACAAGGAGATAGTCCTATGAAACGTTGTTTAATGATGTATTTCCTATGCACATTGGTACTGCCGTGGGCGGGTGTTCTCAGGGGCGAAGAAACGCCGGCAAAATCTCGAATAAAATCGGTGACCGTGTATCCCCCGGCGATTCTACCCTCGGAATTGGCCCCACCCTCGATTCCCGAGAGGCTTGCCGAGGTGGTGGGCACGCTTTTAGAGCGTGCGGGCATGGAGCAGATTGAACTTTCCAAGGAGCCTTTTTCTCCCCCCCAAACCGACGATCCGGCAAAGCTGGCCGATGCTTTTGGACAGTTTGTCGGCAAGCAGTCGTTGAAAACCGAATACGCCCTTTACGCCCAAATATTGGCCCCCGATCACAAAATCAAGGAAATCCGCACAATTGTGGTCGATAAAACCGGCAAGGTGATCTTCTCCGACAAGGCCGACAAAGAAACCTATGCAAAAGAAAAAATCGAAC
>JBEKFZ010000005.1:0-90682 GCA_050013075.1 Thermoguttaceae bacterium
GATGGAACATCTTACGCGCCGAATCGGAAATCGCCGAACTGTACATACGCAAGGAATCTTACGCCTCGCAAACCGTAAAGCTTATCAACCGGCGCGAGGAGCTTCGAGAGCGGCGCACGGAATTGACGGCCGAGGTCCAAAAAATCCGCGCCAAGATCCGCAAGTTCGAGGATAAAATCCATGCCCAGGAGCTCTCGGCCAATGAAGTGCGGCACGAACGCTCGACCTTGGCCGAGCGCCTGCGCGAGGATTACGGCATCGAACTGGCCGAATTGGAACACGACACAAACGCCGAAGAGCAGCACAAGCGCGAGGAAACGCAACTGGAGATCGACGACCTGAGACGCAAGATTGCCAATCTGGGCAGCGTCAACGTCGAGGCCCTGGAAGAACTCCAGCAGTTGGAAGCCCGCGATAAAACCCTTTCCGACCAGTACCGCGACCTTGCCGACGCCAAGGCTTCTTTGGAAAAGATCATCGAAAAGATCAACACCGACAGCCGGCGCCTGTTTATCGAGACGCTGGACACGATCCGCGGGCATTTTCAACAACTCTTCCGCGATCTGTTCGGCGGCGGCCATGCCGACATCGTCTTGGAAGAGGGTGTGGATATTCTCGACTCCGGCGTCGAGATCGTTGCCCGGCCGCCGGGCAAGGAGCCGCGCAGCATCTCGCTTCTTAGCGGCGGCGAAAAAACGCTCACCTGCGCGGCCATGCTTTTGGCCATCTTCCGCAGCCGGCCCAGCCCATTCTGCGTGCTCGACGAAGTCGATGCCGCGTTGGACGAGGCCAACATCGACCGCTTCATCAAGGTGCTCAAGGATTTTCTGGCCTGGACGCAATTCATCATCGTCACGCACTCGAAAAAAACCATGACCTGCGCGAACACCATCTACGGGGTAACGATGCAGGAATCCGGCGTGTCGAAACAAGTCTCCGTCCGCTTCGAGGACGTAAGCGACGACGGCCACATAAAGCCCGAACGACTGGCCGCCGAAAAAGAAATTCAAGCCGCCTGATTTTGTAGTGCAAGCGTCTCGTTTGCAATTTAGGCTTTAGGCTTGAGGCTTTTTTCGGGGGGGTAGCTTGAAATCCCTACAAATAATGTCTATAGTGATATTCTACTTTCGGTAGGAAATGCTATCACAAATTGATGGGAGCAGTCATGGGCATCCTTGCACTACATCGACGCAGCGGGGTTCGGGCAAGACACAGTAATCGCGGGCAAAAATCTTCGCGTGATCCTTTTTCGATCCAACTGCGTTTCGAGCCGCTGGAAGATCGGCGGCTATTGTCGATCGGATTGGCCGACCTGCCCGTCGCGGCGCAGCACGCCATCTCATCGACACTCGGGCAGGACCAGTCCGCTTATCATGCAGCATCCGGTGCGGCGGGCGTGACCTTGGCCAACATGGCCAACGGCTTCACCGCCGAAATGCAGTCGGGGGTCTTGCATGTCTCGGCCGGGTTGGACACCTGGGACATGTCGCTGGAAGGGCTGGGCTATGGCGGGGCGGTGCAGCCAGTGGGGACAGCCGAGACCTCGATCAACGGCAACCGGGTGGACTGCAACTATGGGGCGATCGGCGAGTGGTACGTCAACGGCCCGGGCGGATTGGAGCAGGGCTTTACCGTGGCTCCGCTGCCGCAGTCCGATGCCACAGGGTCGGTGACGGTGGAGTTGGCCTTGGGTGGCGACCTGAGGGGCACGGTCAACGCGGCCGGGGATGGACTGGTGCTCAGCCGGCCGGATGGCTCAGCCGCGCTCTCGTACACCGGGCTGGTGGCCTGCGACGCCACGGGGAAGACGTTGCCGGCCTGGCTGGAAGTGCGGGCCGAGGGGGTCCGTCAGGACCTGTTGATCCACGTCAACTATGCCGGGGCCCAGGGCCTGATCACCATCGATCCGTTCGTGCAGGATGCCAAGCTCACCGCGTCCGATGGCGCGGCATCCGACGCTTTCGGCTCGTCGGTTTCGATCAGCGGCAATACGGTGGTGGTCGGAGCATCCGACGCCAACAGCGGCCAAGGGGCGGCCTACGTGTTCACAGAGCCCGGCTCCGGTTGGGCGAACATGACCCAGATCGCCAAGCTCATCGCGTCCGATGGAAGGGCGGGCGACTATTTCGGCATGTCGGTTTCGATCAGCGGCGACACGGTGGTGGTCGGCAGTTACCAGGGGGCCTACGTGTTCACTGAGCCTACCTCCGGTTGGGCGAACATGACCCAGACCGCCAAGCTCACCGCGTCCGATGGCGCGGCGTACTATTTCGGCGAATCGGTTTCGATAAGCGGCGAAGGCAACACGGTGGTGGTCGGAGCGAATGGCCGCAACAGCCAGCAGGGGGCGGCCTACATGTTCACTGAGCCCATCTCCGGTTGGGCGGACATGACTCAGACTGCCAAGATCACTGCGTCCGATAGCGCGGCGGGCGATTATTTCGGCAACTCGGTTTCGATCAGCGGCGACAGCGACACGGTGGTGGTCGGAGCGGACCGGGCCACAATCGGCACCAACAGCAACCAGGGGGCGGCCTACGTGTTCACTGAGTCTGGCTCCGGTTGGGGCAGCATGACCGAGACCGCCAAGCTCACCGCGTCCGATGGCGCGCAGAGCAACGAGTTCGGCTCGTCGGTTTCGATCAGCGGCGACACGGTGGTGGTTGGAGCGTGTTATGCCAACAGCCAGGGGGCGGCTTATGTGTTCACTGAGCCCGGCTCCGGTTGGGCGAACATGACCCAGACTGCCAAGCTCACCGCGTCAGATGGCTCGGACGAATTCGGCTCGTCGGTTTCGATCAGCGGCGACACGGTGGTGGTCGGATCGGACCATTCCTACGTCGGCGCCAACCAATACCAGGGGGCGGCCTACTTGTTCACTGAGCCCGGCTCCGGTTGGGCGAACATGACCCAGACCGCCAAGCGCACCGCGTCCGATGGCGCGGCGCAGGACGTGTTCGGGAACTCGGTTTCGATCAGCGGCAACACGGTGGTGGTCGGAGCGCGATATGCAA
Source organism: Thermoguttaceae bacterium (assembly GCA_050013075.1). GTDB lineage: Bacteria > Planctomycetota > Planctomycetia > Pirellulales > Thermoguttaceae > JBEKIK01. The sequence continues at coordinate 3,015 of JBEKFZ010000005.1, forward strand.
CGGTCGGCGCCAACAGCCACCAGGGGGCGGCCTACGTGTTCGGGCAGGGCCTACCCCCTAGCCCCGTCGTCACCGCTATCGCTCCCTCGTCAGGCCCCGCGACCGGCGGCACCTCGGTGATGATCACCGGAACGAATCTGGCCGACGCGACCGAAGTGGATTTCGGCAGCACCCCGGCGATCATTACCATCGACACGCCCACGCAGATCGTGGCCACGAGTCCGGCGGGCACGGCGGGAATGGCGGACGTGACGGTTGTAACGGCCGGCGGCAGTTCAGCAACGTCGTCGGCCGACCAGTTCACATACGTGCCAACCGTTGTTTGGACCGGCGCGGGAACTACTGACAATTGGTCTGAAGCGGCTAACTGGGATACCGATGCAGTCCCTCAACCGACAGATTGGGTAATCTTTGACGGCACAAGCGTTAAAAATTCATACATTGACACCGGTTTTAGCGGCACGATCGCGGACATTACCTTAAATAATGGTTACACAGGCACAATCTATCAGCAACGCTCCCTTGCTATAACAGGGAACTATTCACAGTCTTCAGGATGGTTTATTTCCCCGCCGAATTTACCCTTCTCTGTAGGCCAGAGTTTTTATGTTTCCCAGGATTTTAATGCTTCATCTCCCGGAGGGTTTTCTCGTAACACCGGCATAGGCACAACCGATAACCCAATATTAATATATGATGTTTACGGTTTGGAGGCAATGGAAGATTATTGGAATCCGAATGCCAGTTTCAAGTTGAACAATAACATCGACGCCTCAACCACCATCAACTGGAACGAGGGGCAAGGATTTTCTCCGATCGGCGGTTCGAGCGGTATGTTCATGGGCTCATTAGACGGAAACGGCAACACCATCTCAAATCTCTACATCAATATCAGCGACCCTTCCCAGACTTATGTAGGGCTGTTCGGCTACAATTATCTTACTATTAAAAATCTCGGCCTGATCAACTGCTCCATCACCGGTCCTGGTAACCGTGACATCGATAATTACACAGGAAGCATTTCCGGTTATAATTACGGCAACATCATCAACTGCTATAATACAGGGAGCGTTTCCGGTGGTAGCAACGAAGGAGGATTGGTCGGGCTGGATAGCGGTATTATCTTAAACTGCTATAACACCGGGAATATTTCCGGTAGTAGAGCAGGTGGATTGGCTGGGCGCACTTACGGTACCGGCAGAATCTCCAACTGCTACAACAGCGGGAATATTTCCGGTGGTGAGGCAGGAGGATTGGTCGGATGGTTTAATTACGCCACCATCTCTAACTGCTATAACATCGGGAATATTTCCGGTTATAACTCAGGAGGGTTGGTTGACTGGAATGGCGGCCCCATCTCCAACTCTTATAACACCGGGAGTGTTTCTCAAACCGATGGCGATCCCAATAATGGTTTTGTAGGAGGAGTGGCCGGTAGTAATGTGGCGGGCACCATCACCAACTCTTATAACACAGGGAGCGTTTCCGGTAGGCATTACGTAGGGGGATTTGTCGGGTGGAATTATTATGGAACAATTTCGAACTGCGGCTGGTGGACGGGGGCGAGCAGCGATTCCGGAGCCAGCCTTACTTATAATGAATCCGACAAGCACGTCTTCACCAATCCGAGCCACGGCGTATACACCGCCGGATCACCCGCTTGGGACTTTAGTTCGATTTGGACTATAAATACAGGCGTAAGCTATCCTGTTCTCCGGTGGCAAGTCACGACCGTTGTATCCACAGACCACCCCTCCGGTTCTGTCTACGGCCAGGCGGTCGCCTTCACCGCCAGGGTGAGCACCATTGTTTCCGGGATGGGTACGCCCACCGGCACCGTGACCTTCGAGGATGGGGCCACGGTGCTGGGCACGGTGAGCCTCAGCGGCGGCACGGTCACGTACAGCACCTCGATGCTTGCCGCTGGCAGCCATTCCGTCGCGGCCATCTACGGCGGCGACAGTAACTTTACCGGCAGCATCTCACCAACCCTCAACCAGGTCATCGCTAAGGCCACAACAACCACGGATGTAACCTCAAGCAACGATTCCTCACCCTACGGCCATTCGGTAACTTTCACGTCGACGGTAACGCCAACCAGCGGGAGCGGTGAAACCGGCACCGTGCAGTTTCAAATCGATGAAAGCAATGTTGGTTTCCCGGTGACACTAATTGGTGGAGCGGCCACGTACAGCACCTCGACTCTTGCCGTCGGGAGCCATTCCGTCGTGGCCATCTACAGCGGTGACAGCAACTTTGTCGGCAGTACCTCGCCATCCTACACGTATACGATTACGACTATAACTCGCACCTGGGACGGCGGCAGCACGGCAAATAATCTATGGAAGACCAAGGAAAACTGGGTTGACGATGTAGCGCCGGTGGCAGGAGACAATCTGATATTTCCAGCATTAATCCCTCCTGAGCCACACAGTGTCTACAACGACTTTACCAATGGGACCATCTTCGGTTCGATTACCTTCGCCGGGGCGGGATATAATCTTACGGGCAATTCGTTCCAAGTGTCGGCGGGCATCGAATTGAACAATGTAACTCTGACCATCGAAATTGCACAAACCATGTTAATCGAGGGGAATATTAGTGGCACGGGCGGTATCACCAAAACCGGCGGCGGCGTGTTGACCTTGACCGGCACAAACACCTACAGCGGCGATACCATGGTGCTGGGGGGGCAACTTCACACGGGCCAAATCGGTGCAAACGGCCTGCCTACTACAAAAGTCGTAGTGCAAGGGAACGCTACACTTACGGCAGATTCGATAGTCACCGATACATTGACCATCGGTGACTGCGGCACGATGACGATTAGCCCGATTTCTTCCGGTCCAGAATCTAAAGAAACTATTAACGACGTTGACGTTATTACAAATACCTCGGTAAATAACATAAAGACGGATCCCATTTCTTTAGACACTAGTTCTCTTGATCCGGCCATGGCTCTCAGACCAGTCGTAATTGACCAACCTTTGTCGGCCGAGACCATCGATACGGCCCTGGCTCCCGCACCCGTTGTTTATGACCAACCTTTGCCGGCCGAGACCATCGATACGACCCCCGCTTCCTCCGCACCCGTCGCACTCAATCTGTCTTTATCGGCCAAGCCTGTCGAAATACTGCCAAGCCGGGAGTCGAGTGCTAAAATCTGCGACTTCCTTTTCAGCCAACCGGAACAAGAGGTTTTATTTCCAACTGCCGGCACGAACTCATTGTCAAACGATGCTCCCGTCAAATCGCCTGGTTCAGAACACGAAAAACAATCGAACACATCGCTTGTTTTTGATAGCGTTCCAGGACAGAAATCTTTCTTCCCGCAGTCTATTATTTCCATTACGTCGGCACGAGATACGGCTTTACAACAAACATTGCACGAGGATTGGCGCGCTGATTGGTTTTGGAATGGTGATTTAGAAAACATCAAGAAGCGACAAAAGGGCAATTTTAGTAATACAGTGCACTTGGCATGGGCCCTTGTTTAAAAACATTGTTGCATATAGCGGGCGTCTTGTTTTTTGACTGGGAGCAAAATTACGCTTGTTGTGGACAGCAGAAGAACAGGTCTTATTTGTCGCGCAGGTTAATGTCAGTTACCGACTTACATATATCTTTTCAGTTTTATCTCTACTCGTAAACCGCACCCTATCTTGCAGGGGATAGGTAAAAATCGTAAAATTATCTTTTAGGGATTCTAACAATACCCAGCCACCCTCACCCCCGGCCCCTCTCCCGCGAGCGGGCGAGGGGAGTATTGTTAGAGTCCCTAAATATCTCCAATAAGTTTTTTAACTTTTAGGCGGAGGTTCTACCATGTATGGATTGCGTCTGTACCATATTATTTCCGCAATTCCTCTTATTTTCGCGGCAAGCGACCTACTTTGGGCGGAGGATAATGTTCCGCTTTTGCGTTACGGTTTCGCGGCCGGCAAGCAATATGCCTTCCAAGTGAAAATCCAAGCGGAAGCGGAAAAGTACGACGAGGTTCGCGAAGGCGTTTTAACTTACACCGTCACTTCGGCTAAAGAAAAGGAATTCGTGCTTAAACCATCGGGAACGTTGCCTGTTCAGATTAAACCTCATGCAAACGAAATTATCATACCAAGAGGTCCATTGGGTCTGATGGGGCCAAGGGGTTTTAGGGGACCTGGATTCCAGGAGGGGATAACATTCAATCGGCAAGGTGAAAAGATCGTTTCCCGGGAATTGACGCCCCTTCCCTATTTATTGGGTGATATGGAATTGCTGGTGATCGAAGAATTTCCGGTCGAGGCCAAGTCGAGTTGGGAAAAGCAAAAGGAAGTCGAGATTGTGGAACGGGATTCCGGCGGGCCCTTTCCCCGATTTGCGTTCGGCGGAACTCGCATGGCCGAAGGCAAACATACCACGGCCAAGGAACAAATCAATTATGCGGTTTTAAAAAACGATAAAGACGCGATTGAAATTTCCAAAAAATACTCCTTGCTCGCTAGCCCGGTAGCGGATAACCCCAACCGTTTTGAGATGACCGGAGAAGGACAATTCACTTTCGACTTGACCGAAGGAGTCATTAAGTCGTTTTCGATGAAATATGAATGTCGGGAAAACGAGAAGAACGTGATCCGAAAGTACCCCATCGCTTTGACGTATCGTTTGCTCTCGCCCGAGGAATTGGCGGAGCAGAAAAAAAAGGCCGAGGAAGCCCGGGCGGCGGCGGCAAAAGCCGCGGAACCGAAAAACTTTGACCCCGGCGAACGGGGGCGTTTGCTGAGAGAACTGAAATCCACCGACACCAATCGCATTAAAACCGCGGCCGATCGCCTTGCCAAAGCGCCTGTGGATGATCATCCCGCGGATATTTCCAAAGCCCTTGCCATATTACTGCGTAATTCGGACGAAGGGGTTCAACAATCGGCGGTCAAGGCGCTCGTGGTTTGGGCCACGCCCGAGGCCGAAAACGCGCTAATCAAGGCCAGCCAGTCGGAAAACGTTTTTCTGCGCAACCCCGCGATCGAAGCCCTTGGAAATTTGAAATCGGCTAAAGCCGCCGAGGCCGTGGCCGCGCAAATGTACCGGCAAAACAGTCGCCGGGAAGCGTCAAAGGCCCTTAAAGCCATGGGCCCGATCGCCGAAGACGCGACAATCGACTGCCTGAATGATCGGGACATGTGGGTCCGCGCCGAATCATGTTTGGTCTTGCAAGAAATCGGCGGAAAAAAGAGTTTGCAGGCTTTGCGAGACATGTCTTTAAAACTTGCCGGTAATGCGCCGAGGGAGGCATCAAAAGCCATCTCCGCCATCGAACTGCGATTGGAATCCGAACCAGATACAGCCGTGTCGGAAGGTGCGAAAGCCAAGCCGGCCGATTCGGCTAGTTCCACGCCGGCGGAAAGTTCGGCTGGACTGCGAACATGGCACGACGCCAGCGGCACATTTTCAGTGGAAGCGGTCATGCTTTCGCAGCAAGACGGCAATGTCGTACTCCAGAAAAAAGACGGGAAAACGGTCCGCGTTGTCATTGAAAAACTTTCCCCCGCCGACAAAAAATACGTCGCCGAACACGCCGGCGATACACCGAGCAAAGCGGAAAATCCGTTTCAATAGTGACTAAATCTAAACATACAAGTGATGAAATAATTTTCCGCGTTCTGCCGCGGCAAGTGGGGGAAACTGTTGGGGCGGCACTAAGGGTGTGGCTGCCGAATCAATCGTGGTCGCAGGTGCGCAAGCTGATCGAGTCGCGGCGGGTGATGCTTAGCGGGAATCTTTGCGTCGATCCGGCCAGGCGGCTGAAATTGCAGGACGCGGTGAAAATCCTGCCGCGGCCTATGGCCGCGCCGCCCGACGAGGCTGATATTCGCATTGTTTACCTCGACGCTCATGTGGTAGTTGTTGAAAAACCTGCCGGGATCACTTCCACGCGGCACAAAGAAGAAAAAAACTGGCCAAAACGGAGAAAACAACTCCAGCCGACGCTCGATGAAATGCTGCCGGCCGTGATCGCCAGGCAGGAAGGCCGGCGGGCGAAAAGCAAATTGCCGATCGTTCGGGCGGTGCATCGCCTGGATCGCGATACTAGCGGCCTGATGGTTTTTGTCCGAACCCCTGCCGCTCAAAAACATCTGGAGCACCAATTCCGCAAGCACGCCACTAAGCGGCGCTATTTGGCCATAGTACACGGCCACGTGAAAGAGCAGACCATCGAATCCCACTTGGTTCGCGACCGTGGCGATGGCATCCGCGGCAGCACTACCTTGCCCAAAGCCGGCAAACTTTCCATTACCCACGTAAGACCGATAGAGAAATTAGGCAATTATACCCTCGTGGAATGTCGGCCCGAGACGGGCCGTACGCATCAAATCCGCATCCACCTGGCCGAGATCGGTCATCCGCTTTGCGGCGAAAAGATTTACTTGCAACCGTTGTTCCGACAGCCGCTTAAAGACACAAGCGGGGCCCCGCGATTGGCCCTATGTGCAGTGGAACTGACGTTTCAGCATCCCATTTCCGGGAAAACGATGCATTTTGAGTCGCCTTTGCCGGCTGATCTGAAGACGTTTATCAAGTCTCTGCGAAAAGGCGGGTAAGGTGTATGCTAATGACATTAGAAGTTGACTAAAATTAGCATGTCTATCTATACAATCTGTATTTCCCAACTTATCCATACTTCCGTATTATTCCTTAAAACTACTTGTCTATTTTGAAATCTAGAATTTTAGGGCGGTCGCCACTTCCGTTAAGAGCGGTACGATCGGTCGAATCGTTAAGATCGGAGAAAGACTTTAAAGTCCACCCCTGTTTAGATTCGAAGAACAATTTCGGAAGGCTTGTTTCGCGATAGAATAATTGTATTAGTTTTGTCGCGGATACAGGCCGCAGGGGGGAACCTGCCTAGAAGACCATGTGATAACAGTCCACCGAATACTCTCCAGGGTGGTCTGTTTTCTAGTCACGCCCCTTTTTGCGAGTAATTTGCCTGGAAAATTATGTCAGGAGTTAGAGGGAATCGAAATAGGTTGGTTGGAACGCACCTTCTCTATTTTACGGATTTTCTCTGGCTTCCGGATGCCCCGGTTGCCGATGTAGTAATTACGGCAGGGGTCAGAAGGAACTGAACCAGAGCCAAGAAAGCGAATTACGGAAAGCCCCGACCCAGATGCCTGCGGACAATCGGCTGCCTCACGCGGTCGATAAAGCAAGGAACGCCAGGTGATGCAGACCGCGGGTAAAGGGGCTAAACAATCCTGAAAGGATGTTAGGTCCTTTTGGGATCAAACCCAAACCAATGTGAATAATATAAATCGGAGAGCCTGCGATGAAGGTCTTCACCACTGGTCAGGTCGCCAAAATTTGTAAGGTGGCCCCGCGCACCGTCAGTAAATGGTTCGACTCGGGCCGGCTGAAGGGGTACCGCATCCCCGGATCACAAGACCGACGCATTCCTCGAGAGTACCTGATCAAGTTCCTTAAGGAACATGGAATGCCCCTGGGAGACCTGGAAGACGAAGCAATGGCGAAAGTGCTGATCGTCGCCCAGGACCAGGTATTGACCGAGAATCTGAAGCGAGAACTTCCCCTAGACCGGTCGTTCAAAGTGGCGGTGGCTGCGAGCGGATTCGACGCCGGGATTCAAGCCGAGAGCTTCCACCCGGACTGCATTATCGTCGATTTCTCGATCGGCCGCACCGAAGCGTTGCAGATTTGTCAAAATCTGCGCCGCAACGGCGAGTTTTCGGAAGTGATCCTGATTGCCCTATTGCCCGACGACGGCAGCTCCACGAGCTTCGATCGTTCGAGCATCAACGAGACGTTCAAGAAGCCGTTCGACGCCGCGCTTTTAGCCGAGCGCTTGCGAACGCTGATTGGCGCCAAGAAAGAACTCGTTTAAGGCCGCCTCTTGCCGGAAGCGTCCTTTTAAGAGACCATATCCCAGTCGCCGATTCCAATTAACCCGTCGCGGATAAGACCCCCGCGACGGATAATTTTTTCTTGGCAGTTGAAATCGCATTTCTCAACACGGAGACACGGAGGGCACGGAGTTTTATACTATATTTGCATTAGATATTACCCTCGAAATATAGATGGATATGCGATATAATGTAATTTATGATTCATCCGCTAGATGATATTAGAATGGACCGAACGGTCATTAACGAATATGAACTCGGCACGGAGCCGAAAGAACGGGATTATTGGCTCACAAAAACCCCGCAAGAACGTCTGGAAGCCATCGAACTCTTGCGAATGATAAACTATGGCTACGATTCAACTACCGCCCGACTTCAAAGACTTCTTAAAGTTGTTGAACGAGGAGAAGGTTGAATATCTTTTGGTCGGCGGATATGCGGTTGGTTTTCACGGATATCCTCGGGCGACAAAAGATATGGATATCTGGGTAGCCGTAAATCCCGAAAATGCCGAACGGCTTGTTCGTGTTTTTCACCGTTTCGGTTTTTCACCGAAAAGCATCTCACCTACTTCATTTCTAAATGAAAAAAAGGTAATTGAGATAGGCATCGACCCGGTTCGCATAGACGTAATCATGAGCATCTCGGGCGTCAGTTTTTCTGAATGTTACGCTCAAAAAGTGGACTTTGTCTACGAGGGAATTAATATCAACCTCATTAACCTGGAACATCTAAAAATCAACAAACGCGCTACCGGTCGATTGCGCGATCTGGCCGATGTTGAAGAACTGCCTTGATCAGTATCATCGCCATTCGCCAATTGCATTCTAACACCCCCCACGCCCCCACCCCAGTATGGATTTTGCTTAAATCTAACCCAAATCTATTGACAATTACGGGGGGGGGTAAATTGGGCAGATATTACTTTTAATTCAATGGCATCTCAAAGTGGAGGCAGCGCTTTCGGCCCGGGTATATTTTGTAGGCTAATTGCAGAATTCTTCGCCGGGCAATTCTTGAATACCCTCGTGAATGTACTCCGCACGCTCCGCGTGAGGGACGCATTCTACGTGAGGGATTGGTTTCACGCGGAGCGTGAAGGGTACATTAGCCCTGAACTATGGCAATCTCAATACACACACTTAAAACTTGAAGGAAAAAACGATGAAACTAAAAAATCTGAGCGCGGCATTTTTTGCGGCTGTTATGGTGGTTTTGGTCGTGCTTGCGTCTGGCATTGTGGCTCAGGCCGACACCATCACCCACCCCAACGCCAGTGGTGTTGGCAGCACCACGATCAACATGGATTTCGTCAACGTCGACAACGCGGGCAACACGGCCGACGACACCACCTGCGGCGCGGTGGGCTACAACTACCGGATCGGCACGTACGAAGTGACGGCTGAGCAGTGGGCGGCTGTCCTTGCGGCTGCTCCCGGCGTAGGGAACGCGGGGTATTGGAGTGGTTCGCAGCCGACGGCCGGCACAAGCTGGTACGAAGCGGCGAAGTTCTGCAACTGGCTGACCACTGGAGATGTCAACAGTGGAGTGTACAACACCAACACCTGGGCCATCATGGATCACCAGACGGCTGGGATGACGTATGGCACTGCCTATTTCATTCCGACCGAGGACGAGTGGTACAAGGCGGCGTATTACGATCCGGCCAAGGCTGGTGGGGCGGGTTACTGGGACTATCCCACCCGCAGCGACACGGCCCCCACCGCGACAACCGTGGCCAACCAGTTGGGTGTGGCCCCAGGCTCGGCGAACTACGCCGAGGTGGTAGGCTCGCCGACAAATGTCGGGGCCTACAGCCTCAAGCCGTCCACAAGCGCCTACGGCACGTTCGATCAGGGCGGCAACGTATGGGAGTGGAACGAGGCACTTATCGGTTTCTCCAGTTCGTCGCGTGGGTTGCGCGGCGGGTCGTTCGACGATTTCTCGGACATCTTCTTGGCCGCCTCGACCCGCTGGGGCTACGGCCACCTCGACATCGACCCCGGCTACCCGGCGTACGAGAACAACGATATTGGGTTCCGCGTGGCAAGTGTTCCTGAGCCCGGTAGCATCACGTTGTTGGTATGTGGAGCGATTGCCGGTTTGATTTGGCGGCGATGCCGAAAGTAAAAGCCATGTAACATTTTTGACGTATGCAACGAAATAGTTGAAAAACATAATACTTATCACGAAAATACGAAAGTGCAAAAGCACGAAAAAGAGAAGTGATGTGTTTCGTGTTTTCGTTATTTCGGGCTTTCGTGATTAAAAGATGAAATGCTTACCAATGCGGCTTCATGTGTTAAAAGCTCGCCATCTAACTGCATCTTACGAATTTTCTGAAGAATCGTGCGATATTTCGGCCCTTGGGGAATCCCCAACTCCAATAAATCCTGTCCGGTTACGAGCGGCGGGGGATTTAGTTGCTCTGGCGGCAATTTGAGTTTTTCGCGGCAATAGGCAGCGGCTTTTTTGCCTTCGGTCGAAGTGGCCTCCATCAATACCAATAATTCTAAAATGCCTTCGACAATTAAAAACGGCTGCAAGGCCGACGATTTCATTGACTGCGGGTTGATGATTGCCGATTGATTATCGACCAGCCAAACGGCACGTTCGGTTTCATTGTTCGACAAGCGCCAGCGGCGGCAGACTTCTTTTATTCCATCAGGGTCGGATAAAGTGTGTAATAGGGCCGCCAATGCCAAGGGAAAACTTGGGTCTGTCAGGCGTCCCAAAACAGTTAGGGCCTGTTCCAAACGGCTTGCCCTCACCCCCGGCCCCTCTCCCGGAATGTGAGAGGGGAGACATTTTCTCACCCCCGGCCCCTCTCCCGGAATGGGAAAGGGGAGTTGGTATTGCCCGTCGTTTTTCGCCATGATCTCGGGCAGAACGGCGGCGGCCAGATTGGTTTCGAGCAATAAACGGACCGCGGCAACGCGGGAGGGATCGACCAACATGCGGCGCATTTCCATGGCGATCCGTTCCGGACTTACGACGCTTATCTGTCCGGCCATTTCGCGTATGGTGGTCTGAGTTTCTTCTTCCAAGGCGAAGTCAAAGGCGGCCGAAAAACGCACTGCCCTTAACATGCGGAGTTTGTCTTCGGCGAATCGTTCTCGGGGATTGCCGATGGCCCGGATTCTTCGCAGGGCAAGGTCCTCCTGCCCGCCGACGTAGTCGATTACCCGATCTTCCAACGGATCGAAAAACAGGCCGTTGATGGTGAAGTCGCGCCGGGCGGCGTCTTCCCGGGCGGAACTGAAGGTCACATGATCGGGATGCCGTCCATCGCTGTAGGCGGCGTCTTTGCGGAAGGTGGCCACTTCGATCATGCCCGCCGCTTTTGGTCCAATAACGGTAATGACGCCGAACGAGGCCCCGATAGCCAGCGTGCGGCGCCGGCCAAAGATTTCGCGGATTTGCGGCGGGGTGGCGTTGGTGGCCACGTCGTAATCCTTGGGCGTGCGGCCCAGCAGTTGATCGCGCACGCATCCGCCGGCCCAAAAGGCCTCGAATCCGGCGTTGCGCAATTTGCGAACGACCTCCACGGCGAATCGGCGTTGTTCTTGCGGTAATAGCATCAATAATATAATCGTCAATTACGCGCATTTTGACAACCGCCACCCACCGGGATTTCATGGTAAACATCGGTCAACCATTTCCACCACCCGTTTCCGGGCATTTTCATTCCAATCAAAATGATATTCCAAGCCCGGGCGCAGGAAACAAAGGGCCAATTCGACGGGCGGTTGTTTGAGGATTTTCTCGGCGGCCAGGGCGTAGACGAGCATTTGCATCTCGTATTTTTCCGCCTCTTGTCGAAGGGTTTTGGCCGTGATATTGTTGGTTTTATAATCAATTATGCGCCACTGACCGGCCGAATCGCGATAAAGGCAGTCGATAAAACCCTGTAAATACCGCCCGCCGGACTGGGGATTGTCTGGGTGCCAGGCCAATAGAAATTCCAATTCGCGATGGACTTCCTCGGCGGCGGCGATCTGTGCGGCTCGCGGCGAAGTCAGAAAACGGCCGATCATCTCGATTGGCTCGGTTAAATTAACATCAGCGCAGTCCTCGCAAGCGAGATGCAATGAGGCATGGCGGCGAATAATCTCGCCAAAATCGCCGGGATTTGCAAAATCCACCTCTTCCAACACCGCATGCACCAACGTGCCCAGTCCCAGCGGATCAAGTGCCGGTTTCAAATAATCTTCCGTCTCTGGTAAGGTTACCTTGCTTGCCGATGTCCACTCGTGCAATGCGCCGCTTAGACGCGAGAAGGAAAATTGGCGGCGTGCGGCCCGGTCGGGAGGTATGGGCGCAAGATATTTCGGCAAACGGCCCTCGCCCTTTTTGGCCTTTTTCTCGGCTTTTTCCAGCAATTTTTTTAGCGATTGCCGGCCGGTTGTCTGGGTTGGTTCGGACATAAGCGGGGGCCTGGATATTGTAACTTTCACTTGCTGATCCGACGGACCGGCTTCGAGGAATTTGCCCGTGGAAAGATCGAACCTTTGCGATAGCAGTCCCATCCAAGGTCCTTTGATATCGCCGGGTTTATCCAATCCGGAAGAAAGAATCAGATAATCGGCCGCCCTAGTAGCGGCCACATACAGCAGCCGGATGGTTTCGGCCTCGGCTTCTTCTTTTTCGGTAAGCGAGAATAAATGGTAACCCACGGTTGATTCGTCGTCTTTGACCATCGGCCCCAGTTCCGGCGTGAAGGCCGCCGAGGCGCTGAGCCCCCGCTGCGGCCGAGCGATATCCGGCACGATGACAACGGGAAATTCCAGCCCTTTCGCTTGGTGGATAGTCATCAGCCGGACGACATCCATCGTTTCCGACTGTGTGGCGGCCAGGGGTTCATCGGGTTGCCGGGCGACAAATTCCGCCAGTTGCGTGATGAAATCGGACAAGGTGAACATGCCCGATTGGTCGAAACTCCGTGCCTGATCGATGAGTTTGTAAAGGTTGGCCAGTTTTCGCTCGCCGAGAAATTCGGCCAATAAGACGGCGTCGTAAGCAGTGCGGTCGATGGCCTCGATGATGAGCCGGGCAATTGGGACGTGGTCTTTCATGGCCCGCAATTCGCTCAGGGTTTTTGCGGCGAATTCCACCTGTATTTTTTGTGCTTTATCGATTTCGGTCGGCGGCGAATCGCAGGACAATCCGGCGAAAAGACCGTCGGGATGCCGGGCCAGCCAGAAAATGGTTTCATCCAGCAGGTTGAAAAACGGGCTGCGCAGGACGCCCAAAAGGCTCAGGTGGTCGCAGGAACTTTCCAACGCCCTGAGCAGGTGCAATAGATCGAAAACTTCCTGCTGGGCGTAAAAGGCGTGTCCGCCGACAAGGTAGTAATCGATGCTGTAGCGGCGCAAGGCTTCTTCGTAATATTCCACGTCGGTCAGGGCGCGGAACAACAGTGCGACGTCGCCGGGGCGGACCGGGCGCGTGGCCGGCTTGCCCGCCTTGAAAGCCTCTTGGTCCCAAACAATTCTTTCGCCCGAATCGAGCATGGCGCGTATACGTCTGGCGATCCAATCGGCCTCCCGCCTTCGCCGGCGCTCGGCGGGCGCTTGATCGCGCGTGGTTTCCTCATCAGCGTTATTTAAGAATGCCGCCTGGGCGATTGAAAGCGGATCGGTTGCGCCCGCGTCGGCAATCTTTGTGGAATCAACGGCCCTCACCCTAGCCCTCTCCCGACCAACCTTCGGTCGGTGCCCGGAGAGGGGGCTTTTTTCATCCAAGGAAAGGGAGTGGGGACTGTTTTCGTCCACGGAATCGGCATCGGCCGCCCATAAAAATTCCACGGCCGGCGTTGGGCTAATCTGTGGTTTATGGGCACGTAGGGGTTCGTAATCCTGAAATTTCCCGCCGAACAAGGCGTTGACGAAATCCAAAATCGCCGGCTGGCTGCGAAAATTTAGTGAAAGCGGCAAGCGGCCCTGGGACGGAATCTGTTCGCCGAGACGGTGAAACACGCGCGGATCCGCGCCGCGGAACCGGTAAATCGATTGCTTGAAATCGCCCACGAAAAATAGTTTGCCCCCGGCGACTTCGTCGTCGCATAGGGCTTTGACCAGTTCCACCTGCAAGGGATCGGTGTCCTGAAATTCGTCGACCAAAAGCAGTTGCAAATTAGCGGCCCAGTGCTTGCGGAACTCTTTTTGCTTTGGTCCGACGAGCAGTTTTTTGGCATGGATCAAGAGGTCGTTGAAATCGAGCACGCCTAGGCTTTGTTTTTTGGCTTCGTAGGCCTGGCCCGCGCCGTCGGCCAGCCGGAGCAATTCGAGGCCGATTTCGGCCGCCGGCCGCGCCGCTTTAGGATCGAAAGATATTCGATCTTTGAAAGCGTCGATTGTATCGCGTAATGACTTGACCGCCTCGCGATATTTTTCATATAACTCTTCGCTGAGCCAATCTTTTTTCGTGCCGGCGCCCTTTATCATGGTTGCTTTGCGAAGTTCGGACAACGTGGCCGGCAGGTCGGCGCTTTCGGCCAAGTTGGGCAGATTATCGAGCAAAAATGCCATTTGTGCTTGCATCACCGCATGGCTGGAAGGATTTTGCCGGGCGATTTCCAATACGGTATTTGCCTCCGGCGAAGCCGCGATGGAACGCATCATGCGGGGCAAGGCTTCACGCCGGTGATAGTCCTGCCATTTTGCCGCAAGATCTTCGGCGGTTATGGTCCGCCAATAAGGCCAATCGATTTCATGGCGGCGAGCAAGTAGTTGTGCGATCATCTCGCCCAGTCCGCCGAGGCCGTAGAGCACCGTTAAATCGAGAACCGCTTGGACGGGTTCCGCCAATTTATCGCGGAGTTGATCGCCAATTAATTTGGTCAGCAGCATGTCGGCCTGGGCCTGATCCAGGACGCGAAACCTGGGGTCCAAGCCGGCTTCGACCGCGTGGCTGCGCAACAGCGAACCGCAGAAGGAATGGATCGTGCTGATTCGCGCCGTGTCGATTTCACGGAGCAGTTCCAGCCAATACCCGACGTCCGCTTCAGGACATCCGATCAGCCGATTGCGGCATTTTTCCCGGATGCGGCCGCGCATTTCCCGGGCGGCACGTTCGGTAAAGGTGATGGCGACCAATTGTCCCAAGCGGGCCGGATCGGGGCCGCCCGGATCCAAATGCGAGAGGAAGCGTTCGGTCAGAACAAACGTCTTCCCGCAGCCGGCGCCCGCCGAAAGGGCCACGGAAACGTCGCGGGCGGCGATCGCCCGGCGCTGCTGGTCGGTGGGTGGCACTGGCTGAGCCAGTGGCACGCGCGGGGGGTCGGATTTTATTGCGTCGGCAGCCATGTCTTCTCCAAAGAGCGAATCTGCCTGATGCGGCAAAGCGTGCTTAAAGGGCAATAACTAGTGCAATGTTGATCGAGGTTGAAAACCGGAAACCGGCCGCGACGAATGTTTTGAACCAACGAGGGAATTATTTTCTCCACGTCCATGCGTATTGTTTCCCAATTTTCAGATGGCATGACGACATCGTCGCATTGTTCGAACATCACAAGCGATTGTTTCGGCTTGAAGCCGTCCTTGGCGACGTTCCAATAACCTGCCCGCCAAGGTCTGCAGTCGCGATCGTTCAGAATCAACTTCGCTGCGGCCAAGGCATATAGCGGCAGTTGCAGGGCAGTGCCGCGTTTTGCTTCGTCGTCGGAGAATTTCAACGATTTGCCGGTTTTATAATCCAGGATATTGAATATGTTTATGCCGGCGATTTTGCCGGCGTCGATGCGGTCGATGCGTCCGGAAACGCGGATCGATTGTTTTCCGTCGGCAAATTCCAGCGGCTCATCGATTGCAATCGCGTCGGCCTCGCGGTGTTTTGATTCGCCAAATGAGGTTTCGAAAAACTCCGGAACAAGCGGCTCATCATATTCCGACCACAATTTGTCGTAAGATTCGCACTGCTTGCGGTACTCTGCGAGCCATTTGGCGATCAAGCGGCGGTTTATTTCCCCAAGCGCGGCGCGAACCGGATTGTTCGACTGCGCGGGGAGCGAATCTTGCAACGCATTTTCAAGCATCCGATCGAACTCGTCCTGGGCAAGTTCCAGCGGGGAGGCGGGACGTCCGAACGATTCGTTAACCCGGCGATGGAACAAGGCCAATGCCTCATGGACGATCCGACCGCGTTCCAAAGCGTCCAGTTGCATGGTTATATCTTCCAGCGGCTCCAGTTTCAGGATGTTTTGCAAAAGGAAACGGTAAGGGCAAGAGGCGTACTGCTCCAGTTCGGAGGCGGTGAAGCATCGCTTGGATGGAAATTCCTTGGCAAGGAGTTTTTGCGCCGGTTTGCCGAGAAATACGCCCTCGGCCGGACCGAAATCCTTGCGATCCTGACGGAGAATGATCGTTTCCAATCCGGCCGGTAGATTGGCGATTTTACTTTGCAATAAGCCCGCAAAAAGCGATATGTCGCCGGATGGAGCAAGGGCGTCGGCTACGGCCTTGACGCGGAATTGGGCTGCTGACAGAGGCTCATCGCCGGCTGGAATAGGGCGAAGATCGGCGGCCGGCGCGCGGACAATTTCCCTACCGCCGCAAGCCTGTATCACTTCGATAAGGTATGGACTGGGCGAAAGCGGCTGGGCGGCCTCGTCCAAGGACGGATAACTTAAGTACAAACGCCTGGTCGCCCGGGTTAACGCCTCGTAAAACAACAACATCTCTTCCCGAGCACGTTCCGTCCGCGCGACGAGAGGCAAGCCTTTTTCGATCAGTTCCAGATACTCGGCTTCGCTGTAGAGCCGTTCCTCGCGGTCGGGCGGGGGGAACGCCTTTTCCGACAATCCAGCCAAAAAAAGATATGGCACTTGCAGCGATCGGACGCTTGCCGCGGAAAGCACTCGCACCCGGCCCGACTCGTCGTCTACCACGAGCATCCGTTCACTTGCCAATATATCCAGGAGAACTTGAAAGGCCTCCTTGCGATCCAGTTCCTCGGCACGGCGATGCAACCAGCGGGCAATTTGTTCGCCGGCCGACAGCGCGGTCATCAGGCGATTCCAGGCATTTTTGTCATCCGAATCAGTATCCCGCAACAGGCCGATTTCTCGGGCGAGTTTTTCCCAGGCTTTGGCCCATTGCGGCAAGGCGGCTTTTACGGGCAACTCGTCGAATGCGCCCGCCAAACGATTTAGTATGCTTAGGGCGGGATTGTCCTCTGATACGGCAGTAAGCTGGTCGAGCAACTGCTTTCGGCCATGGGGAATCTGCAAATTCCGGATGGTTTTTTCCACTATCGCGGCCGATTTGCCGGCCTGCCATTCGCACCAGTCGGGCTGGAAATAGTTATTACCTAAAACTCCCAACAGCCCGCGGAAGGGCCAATCGTCCAGATCCAGTTGCAAGATAGACTTTAGCGCCTGCATTACCGGGATTCGATCCAGCTTTTGTCCCATTTCCCAAGCCGCCGGAATGCCAAGCCGATTGAAGACCTCGGCGGCCAGTCCGCCGTCGTCTTGCGGGGACCGGAATACGACGGCGATTTCGCCCGGCCGCGCGATCCCTTCCGCTAAAAGCCGTTTAATTCTTGCTCCCACAAGTTCCATTTCGCCTTGAGGTTTTGCGGCGGATAGAATTTCGATGCCTTCGGTGTTGGGTGCGTGGGTGGCACTGGCTGAGCCAGTGGCACACGTGCGGGGATTGATAAACAGGTTTTTTTCCAGATGAATTATGGCCGGCCAGGGAGGATTTTCAGGCCGCGGAAGTTCAATTACCGATAAATTGCTGTGCCGCCGCTTTAACTCCTTTAATGTTTTAAGCGGCTTGCCGAACAAATCGTTGCGGCAAGGTTCCGACTCCAAGGGCAGGGAAATGATGATTTCGTCGACCCAGCCGGCAAGCAATTCAAGAATTTCGTGCTGGGTGCGAGTGAAGTCGGTAAATCCGTCGGCAACGGCCAAACGCAGATTTTCAAACGGCCTGCGATGCCCTTGTTGCAGCCAATCGCGGGCCGACCATAATCGGCCTTCGGCGTCGTACAGTTGATTCTCACGCAGGATAAGTTGATAAGCCTCGTAAAGCTCCAGTAATTCCCGATCCTTAGCGGTAAATCCTCGGGCCTGGCACGCGCGGCGAAGATCCTCGGGCCATATTTCCAAGCGTTTCAATTCACTGATTAGTTCGCAGACAAGGTCGACCAAACCGCTACTTGAGACGATAGGAAGAAAGTGTCCAATTCGGCCGCGGGCAAGTTGCTCGCCGATCAAATGTCGCACGAGTTGCCGCTTCACGGAACTGCTCAAAGGCCGGATCGACCGCGGGGGATTGTCCTGATTTTCCGGGCACCATGCCGGCAGCATGGTCGGCGAAAATGAGACTGTTCCCTTATGACGCATCGGCTCTGGGAAAGATTCAAGAATGGCTTGAGCGAATTTATCGAAAGTGAAGACGCCCGGTTCCCAACAGGCTTGCAGTTCAGCACCTGGAATGCGATTGCGCACGTCTGCCGCCGCTCGCCAGGTAGGCGCCAACCATAATACATTTCCCGGTTTGCCGCCGTGCAATGCCGCCCTGTAACGCGAGAGCAAATAGTGTGTTTTTCCGCTTTGCGCCGGTCCAGTTACAATAATAAGGGAAGCAACCATGTGAATAATTGTGGCTCTTCCGGTTTATTGTAAGAAAGTTTGACAACATTGTAAGTGTATTGGCTACTATAAGTTTTATTTATAGAAGCAACAGTGATAATTATGTAACAAAAAATACGATGTGTATCATAAATGGACATAATTGACATGGTTAGTAAAAAACCGGCAGTATTGGTCGTATTGATCGGAACACTGGGATTGGCAGCAAGTTGTAATAGTTCGATTATTAAAAATTATTGAAAAACCCTTTGACAAAGTAGTAGCCGATAACATAGAATCAGAGGCGTCGGGGAAGAGTGTTAAAAATCTTCCTGCGCGTACTGGGACGAGAAGTGACGGCAGTATAATACTGCGGAGTTGCCTCATTTCCATTATTGTGTATGTGTAGTATGTAGTCTGCGGCGGTGGTCGCCGCGGATATTTACCGTTTTTATCTTTTTATTTTTATGGAGGTGGTCTTATGAAAAATTATTCGAGGAAGAGGGGTTTCACCCTCGTGGAATTGCTGGTGGTGATTGCCATCATCGGCATTTTGATCGCCTTGCTTTTGCCGGCGATCCAAGCGGCGCGTGAAGCTGCACGGCGGGCGGCCTGCATCAACAATTTGAAGCAGATTGGTTTGGCCTTTCACAATTATCACGACGCCAACCATCATTTTCCACCGTCCGCGAGAAACGCGTATACCAACGGCACCAGAATAATCTGTGGGCCTAGTCATCTCTTATTGTTACTCCCCATGATGGAGTATGGAGCAATGTATGACACGTTGAATACTAGTTACGTGCTCAAGAACTCGAATATGGGCACTAATGCGAATTGGGTGTATGTCTGCACTGACTCCAACATGATGACCGCACGCGACACCCTAATCCCGGAACTGGCATGTCCAAGCAATCCTAATAGTTTATACCTGAACTCAACTGGTGGCGCGGGAAGCAGAATCGCCTTTACCAACTATAAGGCCATGGGCGCGTCGAATATGATAAGTTTGTCCGCTTGCTTATCTACCGCTGGAGTTACTCCTTACCCTAACGGCGGAGTTACAGGAGCCACAACACCAGATGGCGCCATTTACCCAGCAGGTACTGGAAATAATATATCCGCTCTCATCGATGGCACTGCTCACACAATCATAAGTGTGGAAACCATGGATTTTTCAGGTAACCCTGCAACGCCGTCAACTGCTACCAGCGCTTGGTTTGCCGGCACATCCGCCACTCTTGCAGGCGTGCCCACAAACACTGGCACAGCCCAAATTACTTACCAGGCAGCGAGCGCAACCGGATTTCCTTTCGTTGCTCCGAACACTTTTAATGGGAAATATTACGAAGACGCTTCGACATATATCCAGGGATTGCGTACGTATTTGGCATACGATTTCCCGGGTACTGACAAAGGAAAATACCCTGACCCCAACACCCCTGTGGTAGGCGCCTGGATTGCAAACATGTACGGCCCTTCGTCAGGACATCCGACCGTGGTGAACCATTTGATGGGAGATGGGGCGGTACACACCGTTAGGAAAGATGTCGACTTTGCCATGTACTTCTTTGCCATTACCAGGAATAACGGCGATCCCGCCCCGGACTTTGAACGATAACGCATAATCCCCTTACTAGTTGGGACGACAGTTTAACAGCCGCCCCGCCGGGGGTTTAAGACGCAATTTTAAACTGCTGTTCTCCTTTTTTGGGGAGCAGCAGTTTTTTCTTCCCCTCTTGCTTTTTTGCGATAACTTTTTTAAAAAACAAGGTAAAGATTCGCATAAAAAATAACATAGCCGTTTTTTTCTTAGAAGCCGAAGTGGCGGAATTGGCAGACGCGCTAGGTTCAGGACCTAGTTCCCGTCAAGGGAGTGCAGGTTCAAGTCCTGTCTTCGGCACTTTACGGCATTTGGCCCGATTGGACCAAAGTATACATCCTGCCCGTTAATTCGGACACGGGCTTACCCAGAAGCCTTGTGAGGTTAGATAAGAGGGGATTTTTTACAAGGACATGGCATAAATGCGACTCCTTTCAGGAGTTTCATGGTAGGTTTACCACGAAATCCCGTACTGTTGAGCCGCACTTTCCGGCATGGAAAGAAGTTCCTAAGTCTAGGGACCGGCTGGATTTATGTTAAAGTCGGGGCGACTGGACGCCAGTAGAACTTTTTCTGCGGGGTGCCGCGTCCATCGAAGCCCATATCCGACGCCTCATCCTTGCCTTCGTCCAAGGCACCCGACCCCCACATTAGAGCGGATTGTTGTTGGACTGGTAAATGCCGGCTCTAGTGAAACCGGCGGCCGCGAGCCGTGGAGCCGACCATCGGCGGCCGCGGCGTCCCGACAGGGTAACGCATTTCCCAAACCCTTACCGATCATCCGACAATACCGGCGGATCGAAAATCGGTTTGACCCCCGCGTGATGATACTTCTCTACTGAGTGTCGGGGTTGTTGGCAACAGTAGTCGCCAGTATGCGAGACGACCGACTCCATCGCTTCATTACGGCATCAAGTCCCGTTTTGCCGGAAAGCAAAAATCGGAGTAGACTGCGCCCGTTGTACCTACAAGTCTCCACCACGCTCAACATAACGAGCGCCTCATTCAGTGAATGCTCGGTGAACAACCCTTCGCCTGTCCGTTTGTATTTTGCAAAGCTCTTCGCCGCATGTTCAGCGCTATTGTTGTTCCAAGGTACCCCGTCGAAGTCCAAGAACGTGAACAGCCTATCCCCGTATTTTCGGAATCGCTTTTGGTACCGCAAAGCCACTTCTGAACCGAAAGGCGTCTGACGCACGCGCTCAATAAACTCTATTGCGATGCTCCTGTGTTTGTGCAAATGCCGCTTCTTCAGCCCATAGCGGTCAATAGTGTCGATGATCCCGCGCAGGACTCTTCCGAACTCACCGGCAATCTCCTTGAACTCCTCATCAAAAGGGCTGTTTTTTAAGTCGTCATTGAAGTCCCTCAAAAGGTGCAGAAGGCACTTTTGCTGTGGACAGTCAATGCTGTCGTATGCGCTGTAGAAGTCCGAGATTAGCACACCATGAAAGTCCGCCAGCATTTCCTTTAGAAAATCCCCAGAACGCGACTCCTTGTAGAGATACCATACTGCATCAAGCGTAGCAAATATCCACACGTAACCTTTGGTCTTTCTAATCGCCACATCTGTCTCATCAATATGAAGGACTGGGCTTGCGAGAATGTGTTGACGAATCTCCTCGTATAGCCCCGTAAACGATGCGATAACTTGCCGCTTAAAACCATACAGCCTGTTCCTATCAATGTTGATCCCAAAGAGGTCGTACAGGGTGGAGCCGACTGTTGACATGTTCTCTCTGCACGCGAAATTCAGATACACACACCATCTTGCCAAGTTGTCTCCATGCCTTTTCCGCGACTCGGGCCACTCGGCTGGCAGAAACGTTTTCCTACATCGTTTGCAGAGGTACCGATTGGATACGTATTCAACTACCCATCGCTTTACCCCGCCTGGTGAAAATCGCAGATCGGCAACACGCCGACGAACTCTGGCGCAAGGTTTTATCTTCCTGCTGTTGCAGTGCGAGCAGCGCTTGCACACTAGGTCGATGCGCTTGTTCACCCGGAGCTTTCGTGCTTTTCTCTTCTTGGCTCTTTCGATGCTTGCGATCCTTCGATTTGTGCGTAAGAACACCCTTTCGCGTTGATAGTCAAAATACGCGCATTCGCTTGCTCGTTCAAGGTCTTTCAACACAAATGTCGGTCTACCCCATCTACGAGAAGCCTTTGCGAGCTGGCTCGTATGGATGACGCTCGATTGCTCAGCACCCGACAAGGCAGGCTGGTTTTCTGTGGTAGCTGTGGAGTGGATAAAGTCGCAAATCGTCTTTAGAGCTGCGCAGTCGTCTTGGTTGTACTTGATGAGCCGCCGTTTCAGGGATAGATCACCGCTTTGTTTCCATTGCTCGCGCCAGATGATACTTTGGATACCTGTCGCATTCGAGTCAGTCCACTTGAATCCAAGGTACGTGGCGATGTCCTTGAGACTGTTAGAATGGATTGGGAAGTATATCTGTGAACTGACAAGCGTAAGGACGTTCGTTGATGCTTTTACAAACCTTTCCAGGATTGGTCCGAACTGCGGCTGGCAAATGCGGCGGGCGCGCTTGAGTGCTGTGGCATCGTAGCTTCCAAAATGGAATAGGTGAGCATCCGGGAAGCTGGAAACCGTTTCGCCGAACTTCTCAAAGATGGATGCTTGTTCCTCCTCAGAGTCGGCCCAGAGGGTGTGGTACTCGTCTCTATTCTGATGGACAACCAGCATCCCAATGAGGTAATAGAAATCGGGATTGGGAAGCCCCTCAATATCATAATAGATGGCTGGGCTAGCCGGAGGGAGGCGTGGTGTGCCATGCACATGAACTTTCTGTGTGCGTAATGCCAATGCTTGGAGGCTGAATTGGTGAGGCTTCGGCGGTCTTTTTGCTCGCTTTGATGGCTTTCGATAGCGGTAAGTGTAGGAAAGCTGGTTTACGGTGAAGATGCCCTTCCGATTCTGAGCGGCGATTTCACGTTCCGTCATTCCACCGAGTAGGCTCAGGTCGTCGGAGGCGATGGCCTCGTTCCGACAGCGTGTACGGTATTCGCACACCGAGCAATGCTGGTTTAGAATACGTGGCGGAACTGCATCCGGGTTGGAATATGCCTGAACAGTTGCTATTAACTGGCGTACACGTTTTTGCAGTCCAAACAGCTTAACCCTGCGGGAAGAATGAGTCGGTCCGAAGATTATGGTACCATAGCTGGGAATATGCCCTTGCAGTTCGCCAATCGCCAAGCTCTTGAATGCCAACAGGAGTGTTGCAGCTCTCGTGGGCACGTCATGGTAGCATAGCTGAATGGGCTGATAGAGAAATTCACCGAGAGGAGATGTGCCAGTCACTCTTTGAATCGCATCAATAGTTGCTGATAGATGCGACACACGTATTTTTGCGTTGAGTATTAGCGGTTTCCCTTTCTGTAGCGTATGGACGGTAAGTGGTGGGCTTTTAAGAACGTCGGTGTCCTGATGCTGGCTTAGCCATTGGCCTTCAACTAACTGGCAGTAGGCGATGCGTTGGGCGGCGCAATGTCGCTCGAAATCGGAGGGTTCGCCGACTGTGTTGTTGATCGTCAGGTACGCCTTGTACCGGCAATGAAGTAGCGCTTCAAGGGCGGCGTCATTGACTAAAGGGGTGTGTTGTGCCACGATTCACCTCAACTGGACAGAAAAAGAGAATGTCGTGTACTCAGACGATTCTGTTCTCCTAGCCAGCCCAAGCGTTGGACCCGGCGGCGGTATGATCCTGTGGTCATGCGAACCCGTCAACGAAAGAAGAGGGCATCGAACTAGGCCCGCTCCAGGAACCCCGGCGAAGGGGCGCAAGAGAACAGTACCCAGCCGACACCCCCAAGGCGGGGGCGCGGTCTAAGCACTGCTTCTCTTACTCAAGGGTCTGCGTAGACCCTCGTTCGCCGTTTTCCTGGAAGCAGTAACCTGACGCTGCGCGTCAATTTCGAGTTGTGCTGTTAGTTTATGTCGTGTTGGCCCCCGCTGCAATCCCCAGCCGCGTGCGCGGCCGAAGAGGGACCCTCCCCCGTTGCGCCAGCGGCCCATAGACGGCCGCGTACTGTGGGCATGGTGACTTTCGACGTGCCTTCTCTCTCCATCGACGCTAGGGGCCTTGGCAGCGGCGGATTGAAAAAACTCGGCACGGGCATGCTGACCCTTTCGGACAATGCCACCTACTTGGGCGACACCACAATCGACAGCGGCTGCCTGCAACTAAACGGCGCCAACTCAGTGCTGCACACCATTACCGGCGCCGGCAACCTCGGCGTGGGCAACGGAGTCATTCCTTCCATGCTCACCGCCGATAGCGTCCAAGTGGGCACACTGACTATCGGCGCCGGCTCGATATTGACCATCGCACCCATTCCCGGCGGCCCACTTGCAGAAAGAAACTCATTGACTTCGGTTCCGGAGCCATCGGTTTGGGCAATGCTCATGCTAGCCGCTATGGGACTGGGAATTTATAGGTGTCGCTGTCACTGTTGCATCAAGTCATCCCTTTTTTAGGAATGCCAATTATCCACCGATTTCTCGGACGGACTGGCCGCCCAATTTTCCATGCGTCGGACCGGGGAGCCCCGGGTCGTTGCCGACCCGGGGCTCCCACAGATCCGTGCTCGCATTAGAGCATACGGTTATGGCGTTACATAATAGAGTTGGCAGCCCAGGGTGTAGAGCCTACGCCCGCGAATCTTGCGGGGCTTTATCGCCGTGATGGTGTCGAATTTCCATCGGCTGACATTGGCGAGTTGATGGGTGCCGCGTGTGCAACGTCCGCAACGGCCCCGCAACACGCCCTGCCACTTTGACCAAAACGTGGCCCGGCAGTGGCGGACCAGTGACGCTATGTGTGTTGTCCGCATAGCAGCCAGTAGTCGGCAATGGTCTACGGCGAATTAGGCCACCAGGTAGCGAATCCTTGAAATTATCTGTTTTGAACTTCCGCCTCGAAGACGCAACTCTAATCCGCACAATAAGAAAGCCCTTCGACATGCTTGCCGAAGGGCTTATTTTGAACAACAGTCGGGGCGACTGGATTTGAACCAGCGACCTCTTGGTCCCGAATTATGTTTTTGGAACTGCCGAAAACACCCGAAAACCAAAGCACGCTATGAATTTACCATGCTTCGATAGCATTTGCAAGTAGTTGCAAATAGTATTCGTATTTTGCGGGAAATAAGCGTATTTTTGAGTGTACACGTGTACGAAAAAATGTGAATGTGCGTACATTGACCGCTATCGTAATGCACCCAGAGGTCACTGGTTTTTTTACAAAGCATAAAACGTCTTGGTACACGTCTTAGCACACACGTTAGTAAAGCGATCATCTTTTATGGAGTCGAGGGCCACGGCGTCGAGAAATCAATGTGGGGCTTGTAGGTGCCAGTGACACCTGTTTTAGACTACTGAACAGACAAGGAAAATGCCAGTCCACCCCCTCTTGTCATGCACCCGGCCTAGATTAATGCTAACATTCGATAGGCAGTAATGGCCGGATATACTGCCCCCTCCGGCTATAGCCTATTAAATGTTGCCCCCATGACTATGTGTGTGTGATCATGGGGGTCTTTTATTGGTTGATCAACCCAGCCTGGGCATCGGGTTATGAACACCCGTCCATATTGCAATACTGCTGGATCAGGATAGGTTAAAAGTCGATGGGCTTCTTTAGGCTGGATTCCCTGCCCCATCCGGCCACGCCTATCAAATACAGCCCCCATGCCCACTAATCTGGACATGGGGGTTTTTGTTTGAAGGTTAATCTCCACGGCGTCGAGCACCCCTGCATGGGCGTCGCGACTTGGCGTTACTCAACCCCCCCGCTCTCCCTCTTTCTGGGTGATTGAACTTTAATCTTTGATATCGCAAAAGTAAGTGCGTTCGTTTTAACTTAAAGGCTTCTAGCCATGAGGCAGCGTTAGCACCCGGATATTCCGTTTCTGATCATATCAGAACCGTCCGGAGTGCGCTCTTTAACACGGCTCGTTTGCTGCGGGCCAATCTTCAACAGTTCAACTGGCAGGGATTTCCTGCTTGTGTTTTTATTTCAGGGCGGCAAGCCGCCCGCAACGTTAAGGGAGGTGTAAGATGAGAAGGTCGATTTTTTTTGTTTTGATGGTATTACTATTTTGGATGGTTAATCTTGATATGATGCTGGCGGCAGATTACCAGTTCATCAGAAGTGTTGGCAGTTCTGGTTACGGGAATGGACAGTTTAGGAATCCTGGCAGCATAGCCGTGGACCTATCTGGGAACGTTTGGGTTGCCGATTCAAATAACAGTCGCATTCAGGAGTTTGACAGCAGTGGAAATTTTCTAAGAACCTTTGGCAGTTATGGTACCGGGAACGAGCAATTAGAAGGTGTTCAGGGTATAGATGTAGACTTGTCAGGAAACATTTGGGTCGCCGATACAAATAACTATCGCATTCAGAAATTTGATAGTAACGGAACATATCTCACTGAGTTTGGGGACGGGCAATTCTGCGATGTGGCTGTGGATTTATCAGGGAACGTTTGGGTTTCTGATTGGGGTAACAACCGCATCCTGGAATTCAGCATGGTTCCCGAACCCTCCACCCTTGTCCTTCTCGGCATCGGTGCCATCAGCCTCCTTGTCTATGCTTGGCGACGGAGGAAGTGATACATTGTTCCCCAAGTTGCAAGACTCGCCACCCTGAGTGGATTTGTACTCCAAATTGATAAAGAACATAATCGTAATCACGCCGAATATTGAACGCCAAAGGTACCCTTTGTGGTACCGGTTGCAAAAATCTCCTAGACGTTTGGTAGAATCAGCGGATTGAGCATCCGCTTTAAGAATTTTTACGCTATCTTTCTTGCTTTCGGCGTGGTCAATTTCTGGGCCTTCTTCGTGGTGGTATTCTTGATAGCCATTTATCATGTCCTTTCGTATTGGGAATTCTTGTGGATTGCGACCTCCGCGACCAATCAGGACAGACAGTTACCTCGGGTCTACGAAAAGCTCAAGCTGATAGTTAAAGGAATTGCAGTGGGTTACAGCAGCGAAATGGGGCATGTCGAGAACCTCATACCGCACGAGTTTACAACATGTAGATACACGATATGGCAATTTTGGACTCCAGCCAACTAGTAATTAAGCAGAAAGCTTGGAGCCGGAGAGATCTGACGAAAAACCAAGGGTTCTTGACAGGTGGCGTCAGACAACTAAGTTGATGGAATGGCCGAATTACTGACGCCCGAGGAAGTGAAGGTTCCTGAACATGGCCATCCGCGCCAGGGTTGGCGAGCGTCTGCACCAGCTCGTCGCGGCCAGGCAGAACGGCGAACCAAATGGACTCACCAGTATCCTAGCTATAATGACACCGAAGTTATCATGTTGCGCGCCGGCTGATAAATCTGGTTCGGGCGGTTGATCTCGATCAGCTAGCGAGCGTATGCTCGGGCAGCGGGGTGGATGGGTATGGAAAGTTGAAAGGATGTTTTTTTACTTCGACGAGTCAGGTGGGTTTGAGACGCAGCCGCAGGGTCATCGTGCTGGAATCGTCGTCGGTGTGGTTCTTCCCGAGTCAACACGCGACAACGTTTTCGGCCGGTTTCAGAAGTTTCTCGCAACCCTGAGCCCCAATGAGTACGATCGCGGCGAGCCGAAAGGTGCTCGCCTCAGTGACGACAGCAGAAGCCGATTCTCTAAGTTGTTGGCCGACTGCCAGGACTTGCTGCTGGCGGTTACGATGCTTGACCTTACGCCGCTAGCGCAGTTGGACGCTAAGACACTCTGCGAGTCCATCGTCAAGCGGCTCAACTGGTGGGCCGGACAATGCCGCTACCAGACACTGCGCGATGAGGTGA
Source organism: Thermoguttaceae bacterium (assembly GCA_050013075.1). Classification (GTDB taxonomy): domain Bacteria; phylum Planctomycetota; class Planctomycetia; order Pirellulales; family Thermoguttaceae; genus JBEKIK01. The sequence continues at coordinate 30,922 of JBEKFZ010000005.1, forward strand.
CCCTGCTGGCAAAGCAAGCGGGAAACCTCAGTGTGCCGCAGACGCTTCGCCTTGCCGCGACGGCCAGGTGCATCATGCGAGCCCTGGACCACGCAGTCATTCGCTTCGCGGGCGATTGTTACCGGCCGTGCTGGAACGCGATCAGCTTCGAGTTGGACGCGGTTCAGACGCGGCCGGGCAGCCGGGAGCAGCAGGTCTTCGAGACGCTCCTCCCGGCGTGGATTACGGCTTGGAGTATAAAGAACCCAATCACCCTGGTCGAGGAACTGCATACGCCGGATCATCCTTTTGTGAAGCAGTACGACCGGGCCAACGGGATCGACCTGGGAGCCATACTCCGAAATAACGTACATTGGCGGTCATCTGCGGGTAACCCAGGTATCCAAATCGCTGACATGGCGGCAACCGTTGTGTCGCGGGCCGTGCATGGTATAACAACGGGGCGCGAGTTGAAAGACTATGGCACTTTGATGAAACGGGCGTTGGTGTCCCGAGCAGACATAGGAATCTTATCTGTCACTGAAACCTCGGAAGAGGACATCGCTCGGCGTTATGCTGGCCTGCTTGGTGCGGTCCACGCTGTTCGTCGGCATGAGCGGTAGCGACGATTGGTACTCATGCGGCGGCGGGATGCAAAGGGGAACATTGGTGGCGCGTCTGGCGAACAAACCGCCAGCGGCAAAAGCGATGAAGGGCTTGACAACCTGGAGCAAGTAGCCCGTCCCACTTCCCGCCGCCGTACTTAAACGATACCCGCCCGACAAGCAAGAGAAGGCCACGCTCCTGGTTCTGGAGCAGGCCGAGATGCACTCTCGATGAGATTTCGGCTTCTGTTGGGGCTCCGATGCAATCCGTGTCGGCTCACCTTCGGGATCTCCGAAAGCCAAAACATGGAGGGCACACGGTCGAGAGAAAATCGCTTGGGAAAGGACTATTTAGCTATCGGCTTTTCATTCCTCCTCCGGCCTTTCAAGCGTAATCTTTTGGCCTTCAAGACAGGGCAAATGATCAAGTAGCGATTGAAACTTCGTGCAACCCGTCATTAGAAGCTGCGCATATTTAAGACCGACGCGCCGAATCATCTTCGTACTCTCAGCACTATTGCTTCGTCCACATTTTCCCGAGATACAACGCGGATGATCAACTCCCGTTACCATGTAGTCCGCCAACGGAACAGGGGCAGTAAGCACAATGTCGTAAATTGCTTTATTTTTTCGGTAAAGTTTCTTCTTGAGACTGCTGAAGTAGGACTCTGGATTTACTACTCGCCATGATTTATTCTCGAAACTGTAGATCGGAATACCCGACTCATACTGCACAAAGAAATATCGGTTGCGGTCCTCATCTTCACGCCGGAATACCATGAAGTGTCGGCCTACTAGGACAGAAATCGGGAACCTCATCAAGCAGGGACCATAGTAATTTCCATTTACGTTGAAATTGTTTAAACCGCACCAGACTCCTGGAACTGTCCACATTCCATGTTCCGGAAGACGCAATTGCCATTTGCTTCGAAGCAGCAACTCTCCCACGTTCAAGATCTCGTCCAATTCTTCCTCATGACATGCGTGGTATAGGAATCCTCCTAGACGATCCGATAACGAACCTGTCCACCGGAAATAGCCACGGAAATCCTCTTGATCGAATGGTTCTTGGTATGACGGCAACTTTGCCGCACTCTTTTTTGTTGCTACTTTTGGCATTCTTCACCTCAAGTTTCATTACGGTGGTGATTGTTAACATGCAACAGTTGGCCTGATCGTCATGCGGCTACCCGACACGTAATCGTCCGAAGGAACGCGAGCCGAATCCGTAGGGCACACCGTTGCCCATGTTGGTAATTTTATACCATGCACTACCTGATCGACAGTAGCCAACCCCATCCCCAGGGGGCAGTGACTGACGACGAAATAGCGTGTGCCGCGCCATTAACGGCCACCCCCGCCCATAGAATAGCGCACGTCGGTGCGACACACCGATGCGTGTTAGGAAACGCGATGCCGTTGAGCAATGATCGCCCGACCGTCCCAACTACCCGATGCGCGTGAGACAAGCCATCAAACGACCCATTGCAGGAGTGGAGTGTCTATTTCGTTAGACTTTTAGATTTCAACTATGCAATTTAAAAAGTTGTGAGAAAGTCGGAAAACTCGATTATTCATTCCTATTCGCCCTCGCCTAGCAACCACTCCCGTGCTCGTTCGACCAGCAATAGTTCGGCGGCTGGCCGCCGCCCTGGTTAACCTCAAGGGAACATTCCATGAGTATTTTGATTGAGAAGTGGGGGCAAAAACCGCCCGGAGCGGATTCGTGTTCCGCTGGTCTAGCGAACAGGTCTAGCGAGTTTTGAATAGATGGTACGCGGAAGGGTACTATTCCGCCCCAATTTTCGGAGATAAACATTGCGGGATTATATACTTGATGCAAGGTAGTGCATAAAGACTGTTCTAATGTTTAGTAAATACAGGGTGAATGGGAACCGCTAAAATAGCGGTTATGAAAAACTATAGACGTGCAATCTGGGAAAAAACGAAATGCAATGTCCGGGCCTGTATTGACCTCAGGAAGATATTATCCGTAATTATTTTATCATTAGTCATCGTTTATTGGTACGGAAATAATTCTACTAAAATGTCGGATATGTTAATAGATACCATTGCCGTTCCGAGCTTGGGTGTAATTCTATGGTTCATTATTTATGGATTATGGAGTTGGGCAACCGCCCCACGGCAAATCTATTATGAACAAAGTGAAAAGATTGATGAATATACAAAAGCCAATCAGCGGCAAGTGATTGAAATCAAAACAATTGATGATTTCAATTTTGCACAAGGTCTTTATTGTACGATGCCTCTAGGTGAGATGCATCATCCATCTCATATTAAACGCTGGTGGAAAGAAGAACAAGCAGCATCCGTAAATGATCGTGAATCACGCGAAATATTTCTTATTGCAAAGCAAAAGCAAGAAGCTTGGTCAATACTTTATGCAACTTGTCCATTCGACAATTATATCCTTAATATCTACGGATTTGCTAAAAGGGATCTTCAAAAGTCCGATATTGATGAATGGGACTCATCACAAGATATAGTCAAAGCATTATTAGAAATTGTAAAAAGGGATTTGCCGAAATGCCGTGGCGTACTAATTGAAGTTGATTCAAAAAAAATTAAAGAGCTATCACCCAAAAAAATTCTATTTGATCGGCTTGCCGCAGTTTGTGACATTGAATTTCAGGAAATTTGCAAAATATCTTATAAGATTCCAGAAATATATTATTGTTCTCGCAATAAAAACGAAGAGAAATCAATGACATTATTATATGCGCGGGCACCTTGGGGGCAGGATAATCTGGACGTTAATAATAAGTCACATATTGGGTTCTTGGTTCATTCTATGTATTCCATTTATACTGATTGTCTTCCTGGTGATACTGAGTGGCGAATATACCTCGAAGATCTCGAAAAACGCATTATGGATACTTATTTACCATAGGATAATTATTCGGAATTATCCGGTTGACAAAGCAAATTGCCTATTATACCTTATGGTTAATGCGTTTTAGTTTGCCCTCCATCTTTTTAGCGTCAACCTTAATGAAGGCTTCTAATGCCTCTTCGGGTTTCAGGGGGTAGAGGGAGAGACGTTTAAGGCGGTTTTTGGGATGTTTAGGCTTTTTAGACATATATTGACTTTCGGAATTAGAAAATATCTAATGTAATCTCTGTGAGTTTATCCACCGCAAAGTAACATTTCCGTGGAGTCTCCAATGGCAACGAATAATGATTCCCAGACACCTAGTGAACCGTCCCGTACTCCCGAACCACCCGCCCCCTCAACTCCACCGACGCCTGCTGTAATTCCAGCGGTTGAACCATCGGTTCGACCCCAAACGGAGCGGTGGCAGGAGGGATATCAGCCACCCCAAAGAAAGTAAACTTCTCCGGAGACGGAGCAAAAAGAACAAGAGGGGCCAAAAAAAATGCGAATATCAGTGCGCGCGACGCATTAGCAATTTGATTAGCTTTCCAAGCGTTTACCTTAAGTATTTCTTTTGTGGCGCAATGTAAATTGGCACTGATAATTGCACTCGGGTCTTCTGATGATTCGGCACATTGAATTGCCCCGCGAATAGACATACTAGCCGGTCGTTCGCCGGGGCTTTTTGTGCGAATTATGCTAATAAATGCCAATCCAGAAAAAACTAGTGACGGAAGTCCCCACGAAATCAAAGTTGAAATCTTCTTTTCTGGGGACAATAAATAGACTGATGCAATGGCCGCTATTGTCAAACCATAAAGCCATTCTGCCTTTTTATCCAAGGATGCAAATGTGACCAAAGCTTCTCTATAGAGATTCTCTGCATATTTTAACACAATACCATAATCAACATCTGCTTTGGCCTTAAATTCCTTTGAATACCAATCGTGCTCTTGTTGAATATCGGGTTCGTCTTGCATGCTGTTACGACGAGAAAATGGAATCGACAACAAATCCCAAAACAAATCCCAAATCATTAGTAAGTATTTCATCAATTATTCTCCTTATTAAGCACTCTCTTTTGCAATTGCTAATTTATAAACTAATCTTTTAACTTACCCTGTAATATGATTTCCACTTCTGTCAGCATAGGCGGGAGCGCAGCGGTGCACAAGCGGGGGTTGAATGTCCTGCTCTACATTGCAGAATGTCGGCGCTGATCCAACGGCACCTTGAATAGTGTAAAACTTCTTAAAGCGGATGCTCAATCCGCTGGTTTTGCTAAATGTGTTGGGGATTTTTTACAAGCGGTACCATAAAGGGTACCTTTGGCGTTCAATATTCGGCGTGATTACGATTATGTTCTTTATCAATTTGGAGTACAAATCCACTCAGGGTGGCGGGCCGGACGGCTATGGAAATTCTCTTCTTACTTCCACCGTTGCCAAGCGTAGTCGAGTAGGCTGATGGCACCGACACCGAAGAGTGCGATGGCGGAGGGTTCGGGGATGGGTGTGAGAAGGAACGCTTCACTCTGCCTGCTAGGGTTCATACCAACACCAACAATCCACCCCATTTTTGGCACACCTCCATGATCCCGTCAAACGATGTCCGTTAGGACAGAAGCGACATTTGCTGGCGGAGATGCACTGGCAAGTGGCCCATCAATGCAACGTATTCTGATTCGCAGAGTTTAACCATCGAGTGGGCTGGCGATCAGTCGCAACACATTTGCCAGTATGAGGCATCGAGGTTGACAACGCCATGCTCGGCTGCGAAAATGCAGTAAAGTTTTATCACACTTCGGCGGTCGAATACCTGTTAACCCGCTCGTCGCAATCACAACTTTCCGAGAGTTCGGGTCAGTATGCCATCTATCGGGGATATAGCGCTTACAGTCGCCCCATATGTTATTGGGTTTCTTATTGCTTTCGTCGGCTTCATCGCTTTCAGTCTCAGTAGACAGCGGAAGTTTTTCAACTTTCTCGGAGCCGATAAAAAAACGAGACAAACAACCGTCTATCTTTCCAGCCTCCTTATCCCGCGAGGTTGCGCTGTCGGCTTTGACGGATTACCGCGTTCGTATCAAGGAATTACTATCCCAACCGAAGAACTCAGCATCATTGCGCGACTCGCAAAAGCCTTGACGGTTGACGCATTCGAGTATATTCCACCTATCATCAGAAAGTATCTACAGCAAAAATACGCTTTCTTTCGCCCCTTGACTGTAAGCGTCAATGCCAGCCCGATGCAAGAAAGCGAAATAGATTTTTCGACTCGCTCAATAATCACCGTCGGCAGTCAGGGCTACAATGTGGTTACGAACTACTGTGTCAGCCGCAACCTTGCCCAATTGCAAATAGCACATAACGGAACAGTCATCCAAGTAATGAAGGGAAAAGACAAGGGCGAAGTTATACAGCCAGCCAGCAACATGATATAGCGATACTTGAACGTTTAGTTGACCATACACGCAACGACACTACGATCATTATCGGGGCTGGCGTTGGTGTAATTGGAACAACAGGATCAATCCAGTATTTGATTGACCATTGGCAAGAGTTAGACAAAACGTACCGTAATGGCGAGTTTGCTTTGGTGCTTCAATTTGGGCCTGTAGGCAAACGCTCGTTTGAAGACATTCTGAAAGGCACTGTTATTCGGCGTATTCCAGAAAAGTAGGGCGCGGGCTAACCCGTGCATGCAGGCGACGGCGCTTCGCTTCGCTACGCGCCGCGCCTGATGCACACCGTTACCGTCGCGGATGTCTCGTAATCTCAGCCGTTTGCTCGGATGGTCGCTCGTAAACCTCAGAATGCTTGAAATGGGTCTGCCAGTTTTCGGTATATTTCCCCGCAAGGTCCGCCGAATGAATTATCAAGAGGTTTTCCGCATTGCTGTTTTCGGCTTGCTTTGTGAAATTGAATGATCCCGTGATAACAACCGCGCCGTCAATCACCATGATCTTGTTATGGGCAATGGCGTGTTTATCGTCGATGTAGGTCGGGATGCCGGAGTTTTTGAGAAACGTTGCCGACGAATACTTCTCGGTCCGCTGGCTCTTGTCGAGGATCACCTGAATTTTCACGTTTCGTTTGTGGGCCTCCACCAGGGCCTTGGCAATCGGTGCCGATGTGAAGGAATACGCCTGGACAAGGATGCTGCTCTTCGCTGCGTCGATCTCCCTGACGGCGGCTTCGGTGCAGCCACCCTTCGGAGAGAAGTAGACTTCGATGGGAGGAAGTGTTTGCGGGGCCTTCGGCGGCTCCTGGGCTTGGCAGGAGGGGAGGAAGAGGACGAGGAGCAGGATGAGGGGGAGGGTTTTCATCACATCATCCCTTATTGCGTGCCGTTGGTGTCTTATCTTCCAGGATTTCGACGCTGATAGCATACTTGTCATCGAGTGCCCTCATCGCCTTCTCGATCTCATCTCGGACTTTTACCATCGCCGCCAACGTCCGATCCGCTATCATCACACGTTCCTGCCAGAGTTCATCGCTAATCGAGATAGGCAAGACATGGTAATCACACAGCTTGTTCAACAACGTAACATTCAGCCATGCATCGTTCAGTACATCAAGTCTTATCAAGTCGTTTGGCGGCGGTGAGACAAGGATTTGGTCTAGGGCAGAATGACGGCAATTCAGGAAACTGCCTTGGTGTGACGAAAATGCCGCCCTCGCTCGTTCTATCGGCAGTAAGTTGGAATGTACTTCATTTAGCAGCCCGCTGAGTAGACTCCGAAGCTGTTGATCGGAGTGATGGTCAACAAAGCGGTTCAAGTGGTCCAGCCTGTCACCATCGAGAAAGTAAACGTTTTCGCCGTATGGCTGAGCCTTGCAGAAATCGGAAATATACTCCCGTGCCTGCATAGAGATCGAACCTGAAGCCATGACATACACTGCTGATATCCGCTTTTCATCGGCCTCTCTGTAGTTCCGTATTCTCACGGTGAAACATCTGCTGATTTGGTTGAGAAGCCCATCAAGTTCGGTCTGTCCCGCTCCTATGTCTCCCAACTTGACTTGCACCGCATAGAATCGCCTGTGTTCGAAACGGTCGTAGTCCGCAAAGAAGAAGTCCTTTCCTTGCTCACCGCTGCCGTGCGAATGCGTAACCAAGACGTAGCCCAGCTTAGTCAAGAAAGGTGCTATCCATTTCTTGCGGAAGTCTGCCTCACTCGCAAAGTGTGGAATTGCCATTGGGTTTCCTCGAACGAATGGGATGACCTATCTACTCTTACTCAACAACGCCCGTCTCGGAGAATTTCCACCAGCCCACACCATCTATTGAGGCTCCGTGGATTTCTCGAATTGAATTGTGGGAATCGGTTCTGACGTGGAAATGCGAAACTCTTTCTGAATACACAAGCAGATTACTACTGTTCCACAGATGACAAGGACTGCTCCAGGGCCGGCTGTTCCCAATTTTGCTGCTATCCCTGTTGATCTTACTTCCATTTGGGTGCTCTCTTTTACACCAAACCAGGAAAGAAGCGTGCCAAGCAAAATCATTGCCAAGCCGATGACAATTCCGAGGGTGAGTTGCATCAAGCGAATGCCAAACATCTGCTCTTGGAGTGTCTGCATCCCCATCTTAATCACGATGGTGAGTAAGATGGCAGCACCAGCAACAAGAATGAAGCCGAAAAGGTAAATCGTTATTCGGATGAATGGCTCTTGCCAAAGTTTTACCGTCTCTGGTGGTTGGGTCTGTTGTTGTAATGTCTTTCCCATAACTAGTTGCTCCTGGCGGATTCTGGAACGGACTCTGGTAAGGGTATCAGTGGTTGCGAATCAGTAGTTCCCTGCAATTGAAAAGGAGTTAGACATGGACCGCTGGTTGCACAACAATAGGAAATACCTCCACGAATAAGCCCACTTGGGCCGATTACACCAACCTGAATGCAGTCACCCCAGAAGTTATCAACCAGGGTTCCATTTGCACGGACTTGTATCAAATATGCGAATTGATACCTTGCATGAGAGAGGGCTGTTGCAGCATAAGGCAAAAATAGCGGCAGATCGAAATCTGATTCTTGCTGATTTGGGTTCACGAAGCGAACTACGGCACAAACACACCCCATAGTTTGAGATCGGTACTGCCAGTCGATGCCACGCTGTGAGGCAGGTACACCTGCCCAATTGCTGAGTGGTTGGTCATTCTCGTCAACTCTTCGTTGATAGAAATAGACTCCTACTTCAAGTCGCTCTCCTGGGCTTGCGGTTGTGCGAAGGATGAATAAGTCCCCTGGCTCGCCAGCAAGAGCAGTCTCGCCTTGTGCCCATCGAGGAATCCCAGTTATTCCATGGGAGACCAATCCATTGAGAGCGATCCTTTGCCTGGGACGTTTCTGTTGTCCATGAACAGTGTCACCTTTTAGGAAGGTAATCATTATAAGAAAAGAGCATGCTGTCAGAACGACTGGCCAGTGTTTCATGTGATCTCGCCTTTCATGTCTTTTGACGTGTCTTACACCTTTCGAGCATTGGGAATCCCTCCATAATCAACAGATCTATTCCAACTCAACACAGTATCTCCTCCCTCACTTCCTCACCAATCCCTTACCAACCAAATAATTGAACAACGACTGCAAATCCTTTCCGCTAACGCCTAGTCTTCTTGATGCTTTCATCGAGAGCATGTTTTACTTCAAGGAATCTCTTGCTTGAGCCACCGCAAATGCCGCCTCTTAATGGGGGCCAATTGTCTCCGCACCTTTTTTGTTCAGTCTCGATTTCTCCCACGATGTTACCAGCGTCGGGATACCAAAACTGCCTTCCAAATCGGCCAATCGGCATGTCTTTTATGTTGTATATATCGCCATAACATATTGCAGACAAGTATTCATATCGGTCAAACAGCTTCTCATAGCGTCGGTCGTCGGGTTCGATAGCTCGGAGCGGATTACGCAGGAGTCTGTACAGGTAGTCACTGACAGCGACGTTGCTTTGAGTTCCTGCTGCAACCTGGAATGTCCTCCTGAAGTCCCACAATGCTGTTAGAATCCCGGCTGCTTTTTCCTCGACCCGTTGTCTGTGAAGCGTCAGTGACGCAATAGTAACGTTTGAGAGTAGGCTGCTCAACAGGCCATAATCTTCGGCGGCTACCGCTGCTAGGCCACCCCCGTACAAAAGAAGCAGGGGGGGATAATGCGTCAGATCGGGGTCACCTACGAAATTGAGTTCCTCTATCGACGGGCTGCTTATCCATTCGAGAGATCGAATCCACAGTTGATGATGCGGGGGCTTGCCCCAACGGCAACCATGAATGAAAAGATGTAGTAGTGTGTCCACACGAGTCTCGTACTGCTCCAGGCGGTGCTTAATAGAATCCGGGGTATCTGTGCATGTTTTTCTTAGGAAGTCTTGGTCTAACACGGCTCGACGAGTTCTCTCAGTCTCCTCATCGATTAGATCGTGCAGTCTGATTGCGTGTTTATTTTCGACTATGTATCGTTTCAGAGTTGCGACAGCCACCTTGGCCGTCATTGGATGAGGCTGTGTCAGGTCGTCCAGACTAATCACCTTTTCGGTTAGCTGGGGAAAGAACGAGTCTGCCCCCGACGTTGAGAGGACTACAGCCCTCCGCAAAGCAATGAGGGGCTTTGCTAATTCAATCGGCTCGCTTCTGGAAACCCAATAGGTGGTGAATCTGTGTCCTTTGCACCGCTCCAACGCTGCTCGGAGTGCCGTGTCCCATTCAGCCGACCACCCGCACACGATTAGGCCATACTCGTCGAAGATTCGATCGAGTAGGCTATTGGTCCGATCATCGTACTTCTCCAACTCATGCGGGGCATTCTTGATGCGGGTGTCGAGGTAATCACCATGAACTTTGAATACAGTGCAGCGAGCATGGGCAAGTGGCAAAGCCCCTTCAATGGCGTCTGGTGAAGCTATCACTTGAGGCTGAACTCCCACCTCTTCAAGTGCCTTTTCCATTAGTTTATCAAAGTTAGTTGTAACAATAACTTTGATGAAACCATGTTCAACCAGAGAAGCCACTGCCCGATGAGCGGGTGTGGGAACCTTCTTTCCTTCTTCTCTTTCCTCTGGTGTTGGCTCGAAATAGGGTCTTAAAAGTTGATTCCGTTCGCTGGGGGATTTAGCGAGTTCATCTAGGAGAATAGAGTAATCAGGATCTTTCCCGAATGATGTTCTAAACCATGCTGCGGGATCTGGTTCACAGTCCTCTTTTTTCAGATGTGCCAACTTTCGAGTGAGGTCGAGGACTATTTCCCAACCTGTTGGTATTCCTGCCGACCTGGACACCCCAGAACCGAGTAGCACAGCATAGCAACCTTTGTTCGAATGAATAGTGATTGCTAAAGAAAGCATTGGGTCCATTAGCAACTCCTAGAAATAATATTCTTTCACTCCTTCAACCCCTCCACAATCAAACTAAACTGATCCAAAGCCGTTTGCAGGTCGTCGGCGATTTCCTGGGCTAAAACATCGGAATCGGACAGATCGTAGGAATCATGTCACTATTTTCGACGTACTGTTCTCCGAACAGATTTCTTCTTTGCTACCTTGGCCACCTACTTTTTTGCAGTCTTCTTGGCCACCTTCTTTTTTGGAGCTTTTGCCACTTTTTTCTTTGGAGCTTTCTTCGCAACTTTCTTCGCAGGTTTTTTCTTTGCCTTCTTGGCCGTATGTCGCTTTACTTTGTTGAGTATGTCTTTAGTGCGGATTAACTCTGCTGACGGCTGAACACCCGTTGCCTCAGCCGCTAATATGTTAGCCTCAGCGAGTGAAATGTCTGGATTATCATTTAATAGCTCTCGAAGAGCCGTAGATAGAAAAAGCTTATACTTTGTTTTGGAAGTTTTGGCTTTTAAAAGATTCAGAGCCCCTTTCAAACTACTTTTAACACTGTCAATTCCCACGGAACTCAGAATTGCTTCCAGCACCATGTTAATCTCTCCCATTTTGAAAAACCACATTCAATATAAAAACTATCCTCACGCCACCCCTGCATAAATGCTCCGCTCTTCCCCGTAATACGAATCGTAAATGTGCCGATAAATCAAATCGCATTTTGCCCTAAACAGTTCAGGGGTATATGCACGAGGCAAGCTTTCGTCCAACACCATCTCTACGGTTCGCAAAACGTCGGCTCGGGCTTGCTGCTTTTTTCGCCAATCCAAAACAAGTTTTCCTGTCTTGAGGGTTTCGAGTAAGCCCTTCGCCGCCTTTTTTACCTGATTTATCTCAGCGTCAGTCATTTCGATCTCGGGTTTGGTGAGAATATCGAATACAGCCAATTCCTCCTCCGAAAGTTGCTCCGCTACGCCACGCTGTTCCTCCTCGCTTAAATCCTTCGCAAACGCCAACAGGCGGTCAAAGAATATTTGCACATCCAAACCGCTGTTGTATTCGTCAATCAATTGTTTGAATGTTTCGAGATAATCAATTCGGCTCTTGTTTAACCGAACCATCTGTTGAATTCTCCCACTGATCCTTCTTTTGAGTTTTTCGGCTTCGGTGCGTTTCCGCCCTTTAGTGAAGCGATCTTTCAATCCCTCAAAGTCGATCTTGCCCAAATCAATAATCGAGGTTTCATCACTGTCCTTGATTTCGTAGCCTGTGGGCGAGATGGACTCATCAAGTAACTGCTCCACTCCCACCATCACCTCTTCGACGGACACTTCAGGCAAGAACGAACGTATCTTTTCCATCAATACGGCAAAACAAGCCTTGATCGGAGCAAATTCATTGGCAGCATGGTCGGGAAGAATCGCTTTGTAAAGTCGCACGACATCGTTTGCCAATAGTATAAACTGTTTTTTTAGTTCATCATTGACAATCACCTTTTCCACGGCGTCATCAACAGCCGCCACTACCTGCTTGTCCACCAGATTGGCAGCAGCATCGTCTAAAAAAGCAACTCTCTGAAATCCCGCCGAATTGATGATCGGTTCTATTGAAACACCTCGCTTCTGGCAAAAATGGTTTGCCTCGTCGATGGCTACCCGCAGTGCCTTGATCAGTTCTTCCTTGTCCTGGACTGGTGTTTCACCTTCTTTAACACCGCCGCCGGCCGCAGAACCATAGATTGCCAATGCCTTCTGCAAATCTCGGAACACCCCCACGTAATCCACGATTAGTCCATTGTTTTTCTCGCCAAATACTCGATTTGCCCGAGCAATAGTTTGCATCAGGGTGTGGTTTCGCATCGGCTTGTCTAAATAAATTGTGGAAACGCAGGGGGCATCAAAACCCGTCATCCACATTGCACAGACAAACACAATCCGAAATGGGTCGCTAGGGTCTTTGAACTTGGTTTCTAAGTCCTCCTTTATCATCCGTTTGCGATGGGTTTCAATATCCAGCCCTTTCTTTTGGAACTCTTCGACCTCGTTCTGGGCAGAAGATATTACTACCGCCATGTCAGTTTCTTCCATGAACTTGATCTTGGCTATTAGATCGGGGCGTTCCAAAACATCACAAACTGCAAGGCGTGCTTTCAGATCACCCAAATATGCCTTCCAATACTTTTGCACCTTGTCATACATTTTCACCGCAGTGAAGCGGTCGATACATACCACCATTCCCTTGTCTGATACACCCCGACCCATGAAATGAGAAACCAAATCCTCAGCAACCTTCTCTAAACGGTCGTCCCGAGTAATTAGATGGTATTCTCTGGCAAATGTCCGCTCTAGTTTTTTCTGCTGTTCCTCGTCTAAGTCGGCAGCCTCGATCAAATCTTCCAAGTCCTCTTTCAAATGCTCATTGGTCAACTGCAATTCAGGAATGCGGTTTTCATAAAACAGAGGAACTGTTGCTCCATCTTCAATCGACTGGCGGAAATTGTAAATACTGACATAATCCCCAAAGACTTTTTTGGTCTTTTCCTCTCCTGCCATCAATGGGGTGCCAGTAAAGGCTATGAAGGCTGCATTGGGTAAGGCGTTTCGCATGTTCAAGGCAAAGGTGTCGTACTGGCTGCGATGGGCTTCATCAGCAATCACGATGATGTCCGAACGGTCGGACAATTTATCATATTTCTCCCCTTTGTTGGTATGGAACTTTTGGATCAGCGTAAAAATCTGGCGATGATCCTCGGTAAGGAGTTGTTTGAGATGGTCGCCGCTAGTCGCCTGGATATGCTCTTCGGTGACTGCCCCCGTATTCTTGAAATTTTTGGCAATCTGGTCGTCCAGGTCATCCCGATCTGTCACAACCACAAAAGTCCAATTGCCTGGAACTTTACGGAGAACTTTTTGGGAAAAGAAGACCATCGAAAAGCTTTTGCCGCTTCCCTGTGTATGCCAGAAGACGCCGAGTTTGCCTTGATTATGTTGGATTTCATCCAAGGCGTTGATGGCCTTGTTGACACCTAAATACTGATGGTTCTTCGCCACCAATTTAATCAGTCCCCCTTTGGCTTCCTCAAACACGATGAAGTTTTCCACAATGTCCAGAAAACGAGTTTTTTCACACGTTCCTCGAATCATCGTTTCAAGCGACACCACCCCTTGTTCGCCTTCGTCGTTGATCCGCTTCCAATCGGCAAAATGTTCCCAACCTGCCGTGATGCTGCCGACTTTGGCTTCGCTGCCATTGGAGAGGATGATGAAGGCGTTATACCAAAAAAGTTGGGGGATAGTATTTTTGTAATCCCTAAGGTTGTGCTTGTAGGCATTTTCCAACCGACTGTGGGATTTTTTGAGTTCGATGAAGATTAGCGGCAATCCGTTGATGAAGCCCACCAGATCGGCACGCCGCTTGTAAATTTCACCCGAGACCCAGAATTGTGAAGCCAAAAAGAAATCGTTGTTTTCAGGATTGTTCCAGTCGATTATTTTGACCTTTTCATCGTTTTCCTCATCTTCTTCTGATTGGAGGGATGGATTGAATCTGTTTTTCAGTAGTTTATATACTTCACGGTTCGCCTGGGCTGGACTCATCATGCTGCGATCCTTGCCCAATTCTTCGATGGCAAAGGAGATCGCTTCCGAGGGCAGATCAGGATTCAATCTCTCCAATGCCGCACGCAGTCGTGGTACAAGGATTACTTCCCCACTGGTTTCCCGCCCTAATGTTCCTTGTTCGCCAAAAGTTTCGTTGTAGCAATTGGCGGTTTCGTATTCTAAATCACTGAATAAGGCAATTGCGGGTTGTTCGACTAAGGCATCTTCGGAGTAGTTGGTATGGGAAACCATCGGATATTCCTCATGCTATGTGGCATCTTCGACAGGAGATTCGTCCACAGTAATGTCCAGATCTTCAACATCAATTTGACCAGAAATTAACTTGGGTAAGAGAAGGTCACGGGTGGTGCAGAGATTTTCATTCTTATTTGCGAGTGTAAAGACATGCTTAAATAATGGCCCCATAAGCAAGGCGAATAATTCCATGACCTTCGATTCAGGTTGAGCAATAAAATACTTTTTGAAACAATCTTCTTGAACACGCTGCCTTCCAGTTGCTCCACTCATGCTTTTAATGGCATTACCTCTGAACTCATCCAAGCGAGCCATAAGATACACATATTCTGGGCAGACTGTTCTTGATCGCAACACGATAAACTCGGTTGAACCAAATGCCACATCCCTATCAGAAGGTAAGAATTGAACGAAAGCCGTTTTCCCATTCTCTAAGCAAGGAGTAATTCGAGCAAAAAGAGTATCGCCATTTTTAAATTTAGAGCCACTGTTTCCCGTCCGCATTTCGATTTCAGATTCATCAATCAACATTGTGTTGTGTGGTACAGCACCCATTGATACAAATGGTTTTTCTCCTTCTCTGGGCACTGTCGTCCTGGGATTGATAAAAACGGCGTCCTCAACATTGACAACCTCCCACCCCTCGGGAATCTTTCCCAACGGCGAATCGACCATTTTCACCTTTTCATGACCAGGAAAACGGAAGTTGACGAACCTCTCCCGATAGATCGCCTGAGCCATTTCTTCAAGGATTGCAATGCGGCGGGTGTTGTTTTCGATCAGATCGTCGTATGCGGAAAGTATCGAGGCGATTTTACGTTGGGCGGGGAGGGGAGGAACTATAATTGGGAAATTGGAAAAGGCTGTCTTGTTGACGATTGGGGTGGCCGCTCCGCCCGCAATGCCAACAATCTCGTTTCGTAAGGTTCGGAGCAGACTATAGGCGAAGTATGGATCATGCCGTTGGGGGTTGACGATGACGCTATTGATCTGCTGATTTGTGAAACTCTCACGGCCCGTCATGCAAATCTTGCCAATCGTCGCACCGATGCATGTAAAACAAACTGTACTCTTTAGAAGCAAAAGATTCTTCTGAGTTTCACGCCCTTCTTCTGACAGGAAGCGTTCGGTCTTTATACGAACACAGTCAAAGTCCATATCAGTTGGCGTGATGAATGGGTATACTTCTCCGAAGAGTTCTGGGTGCGTCGAAGGTGGGGTCTTCCCCGTGACCACTTTCCCGAGTTGGCCTATGGTAAGATTCTCCCATCTATCGTGATTGCGGTTCATCCTTCCGCCTCCAACAACTTCGCCACGTTCTCCCCAATCCGTTCCTCCAATTCCCGTGCTTCGCTGTTCAGAACTTCTAATTCCTCATTCAATTCTTCCAGCTTTTCGGCAAAAACAAATCCATCATCCTCCCGTTCGGCTACCCCGACATAACGACCAGGATTCAGACTCCATCCCTGGGCTTCAATATCCTTTAATGTTGCAACTTTGCATAATCCCGCAACATCAACGTATTTCCCCTTTGGGAAATGTTCCTTCATCAATTTTTGGCTGCCGTTATCTGTTTCGGATTCTTCGCCACGATACAACCGCACAATATTTGCAAGAAACTCAATCTGTTCGGGCAGGAACTCCCGATGAGCACGGTCAATCTGGTTGTAAATGTGTCTAGCATCGATGAACAGCACTTTGTCCTTGCGTGGCGTTTGTTTCTTCCCCTTGTCCAAGAACCAAAGGGTGCAAGGCAGCGTGACCGTGTAGAAAAAGTTTGGCCCAATTGAAATCATCACATCCACTGCCTGGGCTTGGAGCAGTTTTTTTCTGATCTCCATTTCAGACTGGCGTGCATCGGCTGCCGAGTTCGCCATTACAAATCCTGCCCGACCGTTGGATGCCAGGGAACTATAAAAAATCTCGATCCAAAGGTAGTTGGCATTGTCAGGCTTTGGCATTCCAAAGGGGAAGCGGGGATCGTCTTTGATTTTCTCCTTGTCCACCTTGTCTACATTAAATGGTGGATTTGCCATTACGAAGTTGAATCTGCCCACACTGCCGTGGAGATCTTCATAATAGGTATTCCCTTGTCGAATGTCGCCTGAAAGTCCATGCACGGCAAGGTTCATCCGACAAAGCCGAACGGTTTCTGCTACTCGTTCCTGACCGAAGACGGAGATTTCACTACTGGGATTCTTTTTGTGGTTGGCAACAAACCTTGCACTTTGCACGAACATACCGCCCGATCCACAAGCTGGATCAAAAATCCGTCCATGATACGGCTCGATGACTTCCACAATCAGCTTGACCAGACAGGTGGGCGTAAAAAATTCTCCTCCCTTTTGCCCTTCCGCCCTAGCGAAATTGCCGAGGAAGTATTCATAAATCTTCCCAAATGTATCGCCCTCGGCATCCATTGGGATTTGGGAAAAGTTTTTGAGCAAGGCGAAGAGAGTATCGTTTTCCAAACGATTGTAAGTCTTGGGTAGCACGTCCTTGAGTTCCTCATTCTCGGCTTCTATTGCCTTCATGGCATCATTGATCGCCTTGCCTATATTCTCTCCCTCGGGCAAGGCCAGCAATTTTGAGAATCGAGCGGTCGGGGGTAGATACATGACCCCCTTGGCTTGATAGTCCGCTTTGCCGATGGAACGTCGTCCCGTGCTTTTCCCCGAGAGTTCCTTTTCGGCAACGCTGAATTTGTGGTCGGCGTAGCGGAGAAAGATCAGACCGAGGACAGGCACCGAGTATTCGGAAGATTTGAGTTTGGAATTTGCCCGCAATTCATCGGCGGAATCCCAAAGCCGTTTTTCAATTTCGCTGTGGTTGTTGGCCATGGTAAAAAATGCAGAGCCATAAAATGTAAACTATTTTGTACAATGGTGCAGATTTTAGTCCGCTACAATATGCGTTTCCAATTTGGACTGCATCACTTTGTATTTTTCAATCTTTTCTGGATAAGGGTAGCAAGCAGTCAGAAAATCAAAAGCAAAATCTTTTAGACGACGGCCAGTAGGAGTGAAGAATCCCAATCTTTCAAGATTGTGAAAACTTATGTTTGTTTGTTCAGCAGACAATTTGGTAGCCTTTGCAATATCGCCGATTTGATTTCTTGGTTCAATGTATTCGCCAGAAATCAAGGTGTCTAAAAACTTAACGTCTGCTGGTGCCATCGATTGCAGTATATTGACAAAGGCTATATGACAAAAAGAACTATTTTGAATAGAACTTGTAAGCATCTCAGCCCACCACTCTTGAAGATCGGGATTCTCGGCATCTCCACAATTTCTTAAAAATGGAACAACGAAGTCCCTCGGAAGTTGCCGAGATGATATTCCTCTGGCCTTGAGTTTAGCTGCCACTTTCTCAGCGATCTTCAATCGATTCTCCCATTGCCAATAGGATACTTGGTCGCCCAACATTTCCCAAAGTTTCTTTGTTGGAATGGAAAGTATATTTTCAATCAAGGTGCAAGCCGTGTCTAAGGGTCGTCCTAAGTGTTTGGCAATTTCTTGAATTGTATTAGGCATAATTCGAGCCCTTTTTGCCCCCTTGGGGCATCAACTATCATTCTATCCCCTACTTTCCCACAGTATTTCTCCAGCAACAGGTAGCCCGATCAAAAAACCCCTGCACAGTAAAACAGCCATTTTACCACAATGGGGGGTGCTTGCAAGCAGTCCAATCTCTGAAAATGGCAATCTATCAGTCTAACAGGAAGGTCTCCCAATCCATGTCCAATCCCCCCTGCAAAAAGGCAGCAAAATTGTTGGCGACCATTTTACGCCATTTTCTACCGAGAGACTGCCCATAAAGTCCTCGCAAGGACCAGATTGGGATGGAGGGGGAAAAGCACTAGGAGCCGAAAAGGAACGAAATGCACAACAAACGGCTGGCAGAAATACTTTACAGTCGTATCTGCCTTTGTTATATTACGGTTTAGAGATTGTCTTCACAAAATCTGAAGCCTTAAGAGGCAGCTTAGCACCCGCAAAATAGCTCGATCATCCGAGGTTCTTTACCGGATGTGGTTGGGTGCGTTCTTTTTGTTCACGAGTTTGGTCGTGAGTCGTTGTTGCTGCTGTTTCAGGAGAGCAATCCAACCTTTGATAAGGGAAACAATACGATGTTGCGGAAAAACCTTTTGATGTGGAGTGTGGTGGCTTTATTTATTTTGGTAATACATTCAAAAAGTCTTGCACAGATAACAACTACTTGGACCGGCTTGGAAGGATCGAATTGGTCTAGCACAAATTGGACGGCTGGTGAGCCAACCTCTTCTGTTCAGGCTATTCTCGACAATGGTGATACGGCAATCATCAATCAAACAGGAGAGGCTTGCGGAACCCTTACTCTTGGTAGCACGACCATTGGAGTGGGTAAGATTGAAATTTCAGGAAACGCTCTTGGTGATGGGCAATTGTTTACGCATGTGGATGAGAACATTGGTAATTACGGTACAGGTAATTTCAATCAGACTGCTGGAACAAATCATGTTGGCAATTACTTCAATATCGGCTATTACTCTGGGTCCAATGGAACATATAACCTGACAGGCCCAGGACAATTAACATCGGTTGCAACCGAGTTTGTTGGTCGTTATGGCACGGGCACATTTAACCAATCAGCAGGAACCAATACTACTCTTGTTACTATTTGGGTTGGAGCAAATTCAGGCTCTATAGGGAATTATAACCTTAGCAATACAGGTCAAGTTTCATCTGGCTGGGAGCTAATTGGCGAGAGTGGTTTTGGAACATTTAAACAATCGGGCGGAATTAACACAATTTCCAATTATTTAGCTCTAGGCTTTGCCTACAATGGCAATGGAACGTACAACCTTACAGGAGGTACTCTAATCCTAAACCAGATCAGAATCGGTTACGGTGCTGCAAAGTTTAACTTTGGCGGTGGAACACTCCAAGCAAACGGGACGCTCTCCACGACGTTACCGATGACACTGACAGGTGATGGGGGCGATGCGAATGTGGATACTGCTGGAAACACGGTAACATTAGATGGCATTCTCTCCGGTACGGGCGGACTCAATAAACTGGGAGCAAACACGCTGACCCTCGGTGCCAATAACAGCTACATAGGATCTACGACGATCATGACCGGAACTCTGGTTCTTGGCAGCACCGCAACACTTACCAGCGATGTGATTAGCGTGGCAAACGGAGCATACTTCGATGTTTTGGCCGTAAGCGGTGGATATAGCTTGGGAGCGGCACAAACATTAAAAGGATCGGGAACGATTGTTGGAAATGTGACCATCAACGGCATTCATGCACCTGGCGATTCGCCTGGCGTCGAGACGGTACAGGGAAATTACAATATGCTGGGGCAACTGCAAATCGAAATTAAGGGGACCACCGCTGGCACGGGCTATGATCAGGTGCTTTTGAGCGGATCGAGTGCTTACAATGCCACGCTCGGCGGCACGCTCACGCTCAATTGGGCAGACATGAATGGCTCTACGGATTCGACCCAGCTTTGGATTCTTGAAAACGACACAGCCGGAACCCTTTCGGGCGTGTTCAGTAATTACGCCAACGGTGCATCTTTAGGCAATTACGACGGCCACGACTGGTATATTTGGTACGGGGCAGATGCCGCCACCGGCAACCTCACCGGCGGCAATGATGTGCTTATCTCCGCAGTACCCGAACCCAGCATGATCGTCTTGTTGATGACCGCCGCATTGGGAATTGGCGTTGGCTCTTTCCAACGGAAAGGGCATAAGTAAAGCAGAGCAACAACACACCCATCAGTAAACGTGTGCTGTTTGTTGGTCTGCTCGTAGGAGTCTAACTGAAAGAGGGAGACCCATGCTCAAGCGAAACAAACTGGAAACAGTGTTACTGAAAATTACCGACAACGAATTCAATGCCGTCTGGAAGGACGCCTATGGTGATGTCCCAAGTGGTGAGCGTTCGGATCTGATTAGGGATTTTGTGGCTGAACAATACGACGAAGAGTTGGACGGCTGTATCAAACGTGCCGAATCATTTTTAAATCCCGTTCCAAAACCCAAGCCCAAGCCTAAAAATAGGTGGCTCTGTCCTCGCTAGCCAGCACGGCTTCGTCGTGCGTATAGTCGCTCTACTTGTCTGCTTCGACCCACTTGCGTAATGACACAGTAACAGTACAATTGACCAATCGACAATCGTAAGTGGGCATCAGTTCAAATAATCAGGAATTCACAAATGGCTGAAGGCATCATCAAAAAGTTGACGAACAAGGGCTTTGGGTTTATCAAAACGGAGAAGGAAAAAGACCTGTTCTTCCACTCCTCCGCTCTCCAAGGCGTCAGTTTCGACGAACTGCATGAAGGACAAAAAGTATCCTACACGGAAGGGCGGAGTCCGAAAGGCCCCTGTGCCGAGAACGTGAAGCCGATATAGTTTCGCTAGTCAGCACAGCAAGAGGTTTCATCGTGCGTATCGTCACTCAACTCGCCTGCTTCTGTTATTGGATACTGCTCACAGTCCTGCTCCTGGTTCCCAACCCAGCCGCACTAGTCCACCTGCAAAGAGTCCCAACCTTTCCTTGGGGCAAATTTGGAATTCACCTGATTGCCTTCACCATCCTGAGTGTCCTGGTACATACAACTCGGTGGCCGAAACGCTCCTGGTGGCCCCTGATCGCTATTCTCGTATTGTATGGCCTTACCACGGAAACGCTGCAACTCTTCGTACCTCATCGTACCGCTCGGGTAATGGACGCCGTTGAAAACATTCTCGGAATTGCCATTGGAGCAGGAATTTATTGGCTTGCTCGACGATTGAGGGAGATATGCCTAAAGAGCAATCTTGCTGCTGGGTCAGTGAAGCACATCGCTGAAGCGGACGCAACCGATGTGCGATAAAGTGACAGATTTGGAACGAATCCTGTCACGCCTTTCCCTCAACAGTCGGAAGGCCCGCTCTTAGTGGAATAGGAAAACATGAAAAAACGCCCTGCTATCACTCGATAATAAGCAGGGCGTTTTTATTGGCAACAATGTTGTATTGCTTTTAGAGTTCATCTATCAGTCTGGCCGCCGTCTTTTTGGCATCAGACTTAAGCTCTTTAACATCCGTCTTGGCCTCTTTGGTCACTTCCTTCACTGCTTCGGCTTCCACCTTTTTGGTATCGACCTTTATTTTTTCGACATCGACCCTGGCCTTCTCGGCTGTCCTATCAAGATCAACTTGGACCTTTTCGGCAGGCCCCCTATCGTTGGTTACCCTCTCTTTCTCGATCACTTCTCTCCTGGCTTGATTTGTATCGGAGTTGAACTTGGGAGTCTTGTCCCGAGCCTCTCTGGCATCATGGCTGCGTCCACAACCAATGCAAAACAACGTCAGCCCCATCAATACAGCTAATGCAATTCCTTTCATCGAAGAATCTCCTTTCTAGGGTTTAGTAGACTGGACCATCCTTGGTGGAACCCATTTGATGATCTATTCACTGCCCAAAATTGTACTTTTACCAACAAGAAGACTGCAATAGCAATAATTTCTAAAATTTACTAACCAAATAAACATCGCCGAGGATGGCCATTTCGCCGATGGTTTATGCACAAGCAAGTGTTTTCCTAAAATCTCACGAAATTTAAAGCTGGTTATCGTTGCTTGTTCTTGGACTTGGACTTAATGTTGTCTCAATATTTTGCTCGGTCTCACCTCATTTCTCAGCTACACAATGCCACTAAGGCGGGCCAGACACAGAAACACAAGGGCGGATTGGTGCAACGAGGGATTTTGACTCGCTCCTAGCTATCGGACAGATTTGCTTTCTCCATCTGCCTCGAACTCCGCTCGGAAGATCAACTCAACGCCTTCCGCTTCTCCTCGATAAACTGAATATGATGAGGGATGTGACGGCTTCTTCGCTGAACTAAAGCTTCCAACGTCTGAGGCCCGACCTCCGAATGGATGCCCCGGCGTTGGAAATCCTCGGGCTTCAGGGTGCGAAGAATCCGTGCCACTTGCTTGCGGATCAATTCGATCAGGAGGAGTTCCTCTTCGGCATTCCGCTGATGATAGGCCAACCGAGCGGCAAATATCTTCTCGTCCCCGCCGAACAGTGTCGGCTCGTTCTCGGCGATCACCCGCTTAATACGGTCAGCACCAACGATCTCGAAGTCAGCCAAGTGGCAGATGACTTCCAAAGTGGACCATTTGCCGGGAACGGGGCGAGCAACAAGCTGCTCCTGGGTCATGCCAGCCACAGCCTGCCGTAGCAGTTGGGGGCCGGCAAGGTAGTCGTCGATAAGCATTATAGGTTCCATTGTGTGTCTCCAAGTTAATTGCCCACTTACTAATGATACCAACTTCCCTGCCGTTTCCAACGATGCCACTTGCCTCTCTCGGAGCTTCAGCGATAATGGCAATGCTTGGTGACACTGGGGGCGGTTATTCCATACTTCCCCCGTCCCACTCATGCTTTGGATCGGGATAGAAAGTAAGCCCATTCACTCGACCAGTATTCATGAGGCCAACCGTTAATATCCACCCCCCAGTGACCTTCGCACGTCTAAAATCGAGGAGGAGGTTGGAAGTAACGAGTTGCTGGAAAACCAATTCAGTCTTCTTAGCCCCAGGCTTCTCGGGTGTAACATCGTCGGCATAAGCAACCGAAGAAAACGAAGGCGATGGTATTCGGCTGTTCTTACACAGTCTATAACCAATCATGAACAGTCCTACGACTAAGCGAGTCTCCTGTCTTATTACGTCACCTTCGTCACCGATGTCATTACCCCAGGGGTATTTGTGCAGAATGGTGCAGGATGGTGCAAATAAGTCGGCCAAACATGACGTAAATGAGCCCCATGTGACGCAAGGAATTTTGGCCGTGACGCAAATCCCGTTCCAATTTCTGTGAAATGATGCAAATGACGGCAGTGACGGGCAATCCTGGCCACTCCGAACGATTACAAAGAATTATAACAAACAGAGCGAATTTTAGGTAGATTTCGCTTGATGTTTTTCCGAAATCACGGCTCATGTGTGTATGGACAAACCAACCCCGAATCCCAAGGAGCATACCCATGTACGTAATTGAGATTACCAACGATTTGATGATGGTTTTGGATGAAGACGGCAATGGCTACGATTGCCATGAGTTGACCTCGCTTGCCGAAGCCCAGAATCAACTGAAAAAATGGAAGCATGAATAATCCTTCGATTATCCCTGGGGTTGTTCTGGTAGGGCCGGATGCTGTCTATCGGAACGTACTCGATCTTCAGCTTGGCAACGTTCGCTGGTTTCTTTTTCACCATGAATTTATCTCCTTTTCGTTTGTTGAAACCAGCTTTCCGCACTCATCTGAGCGGGGGCCGCTAGTTTATGTATGTCTCCGGTAAGGCTGAACCCCAGCATGTTTCCCGCCACACTTGCAAGCGCCGCACCATCGAGCCAGTGGTTTGCCCCGTGCTTCTCCCACGTCCGCACCAGCCCTTTGCCCTCCACCATCTCCTGCTTAATCTGCTCCGATGCAAAATGCCGCGAGAGCTTGTTGTGCCGCTCTTTTTGCATCTTGTCGCTGCCGGGATCGTAGAGCGTGACCGCCCCAGGCTGATCCGTCGGTATGCGCAGACCGGCCTGCAACCATAATTTCCAGAGGTCGGAGTCCAAGGTGATTGCGCAGGACCGATGCTCTTTGCTCCTAGCCAAGAACCATCCGTCGCCGATTCTCCGGACCACGTTGTCGGTCCTCCGGGGCGCCCGGTACTTCATTTTCTGCATCTGCGATTCACCCCGGCCGAGGGTCGCGTACCAGCGGGCATTCTCCGCCGGCCAGGTCCCCGATTCCTTGCAAAACGTGTGAATTACCTGCGGGAGATAGCCGGCGTCAATAAGCACAAGGTCCGGCACACGCCTGTGCGCAGAGCCGTGCACCGGCCAGCCCCGCAAAACCTGTTCCCGAAAATCCCGCAAGGCCGAGAGCACGGCCACTTGCTCTTGTATATCGTCGCTATAGACCTCGATTGCCCCATAATCAGGTATATGAATTCGCTTGTCGGCCCGGAAGCAGAGGCAAAGATACCACGAGGTGTACTTGCCCACGTCCACACCTATCGTCATAAACTCCGTATCGGCTGGAACTTCCATCGGTCCGATGTTCTCTTTGCGTTGCTGCACCACCTTGTAGTCGATTCTCGATGTGTCCACCGTCGGTGGCTCGTAAGGTAGGCACCAACGAAACTGCCTGAGCGCCTTCTCGGCGTTGTCCTGGTCGGCCGCGTTCTTCCCCTGCCATTCCTCCGCCGCCAACTCCGCCGCGTCGGTAAAAAGATTATGGTAAGCAGACCAACGAAAGCCGAGCGTCCTCGTGGGTGGCATTGGACCTACAATATGACCATCGTCGGTAATCTCTTGGCCTTTATGCACCAACTTAGCTTTGTGATTCGATTCGACTCGTTCATCTTCGGTTATTTCTTGGCCGCAAGCCGGACAAGACCACTTAGCCGATGCCCGGGCGTCCTCTTCCGTTTCCGATTCCTGCCAGCCTATGAGTTGTTCGCGTTCCATGCACACAAAAGCGCGACAATGCGGACAGGGCGTCATTATCCGGCTGGCCGATCCGGTCTCGTAATAATTCCATGTGGGATTTTCCGCGGTCGTAACCGTGCATTCTTGATAAATGATACTGCGGTCCTTGTAGGCTCGCGTTCGACCTTCGAGTTGTTTCAACTTATCCGCTTCGAGTGATGTTTCGGTCGATCTGGCAAAATCATCGGTCTCTGTAACAACGAGCACCCGGGCCGTGAAGCTCGCCCGGGCCTTGTCTGAACCGCCAGCAGTCATAAAGCGGAGCGTGGCCCCATTTCTGAACCGGACCGCCATCACCTTGCCACCCTTTGATCCGCCGCCACGCAAGGGCAATAGGTATCGGTATCTTGTCTTCTCGATAACCGGCAGTATGTCCTCGTTCCATTTGTCCGAGACCAGATCCATCGTCGGCACACCACAAACAACAGTCTCCTGCATCTCGAACAAGTGATAGCATATTGGAATTGCAAAACCATTCAGACTTTTTCCGCATTGCTGTGGGCCTGTAACATTCCGCCGCCGCCAATAGTGATAGCCGGTAACTGGATCTCGCCGGTCATGTTCTTGAAGCAACAAGCGGGTGAATGGCTGCCTATCGCAATTAAATCTTCGACCTTCGTATGGCCCAGTGGGTAGTATTATCTCGCTCTCGGCGAATTCCAACATCGACCGGAGCCGCGGCGGTCGGGCCGATCGGCAGAACTTCAGGCCATCGCCATAAGCGGCGGCCAGACTATTCGTGCTTGTTGCCATTATCGTCATCTTCTATCTCGCTTTTGCCTTCTAAATCAGCATTTATATTCTGCATGAAAATCCGCTCGGCATCGACCAGTCCTTCCAGTACTATTGCCAAGGCTTCCGGTCCGCACTGTCTTTGCAGCGTGTCGAACGTCTGCCGCAACGATGCTGCCGCTATGGCCCATGCCTGCTGCGTTTCGTCGGATCTTCTCCAAAGTCCCTTCTCCCGTTCAAACGCAAATTCTTCTCTCTTGGCCTTTATCAACC
Source organism: Thermoguttaceae bacterium (assembly GCA_050013075.1). GTDB lineage: Bacteria > Planctomycetota > Planctomycetia > Pirellulales > Thermoguttaceae > JBEKIK01. The sequence goes on from JBEKFZ010000005.1 coordinate 57,128, forward strand.
TCAATCTTTCCAATGAAGCCGTAGGCGGGCCGCCAAGCAAACCCTCGGCCTGATCCTTGAGAATCTTGCTTCCATGTTGAGCCAAAAAGTCGTGAAACCATTTTATAACCTCGAATAAATTGACTATCTTTTCAGAACATGGAATTCCGTACAATGCTTTCTGGCCGTTGAGTATCTTAGCCTGCCGGCCGGAAAGTCGAATGTAATGCTTCTGCGGAACCGTCTTGTAGTATTCGATTCGCAGGCGTTCTTCCCGGTCGCGGTCTGCCCGTTTGATAGCGGCCTGCTGTTGGGGGGTCGGCAGTTTCCCTTCTGCCTTTCGCTTTTGGGCTTCTCGGATGAGTTGGATGTCGAGGGCCGCCGAGGCTGATAGGGAAGCATCATTAGAATACGCCATATACAAGGCATCTTGCTTGTTTATAAAGGCGCAGCTCCCAAGAATGATGATAAATCATCGGGAAAAGACTGTCAAGTGTTTAATTTAGCAGTTTGCATGTTGCCACTGGTTCTTTTGTGTTTTGTGCGGATGAACTTTGATGGTTTCACCGGGTTCTATCCACTTTAAACATTTGCGACAGAGAACTTTGTACTGAGCCCGCGTCGTACCCTTGCCGTTTTTGCCGTTTGCTTTGTGGTCGTCGTCGTCGCGGATCATCGGCACGCCGAACCGTTCGGGTAGATCGGTATTGCTTCGGGCGTATGGTGCTATCTGCTGCAATGCCAGGCCGATCGACCAGGCGTTATCACAGGCTTCAAACCGGCCGAGCCCTTTCGGTATCGCTTTCAAGGCCCTGCCGGTCTCCAACTTCCAAACTCTTTTCACGAGCCGCCCCATGGCATTTCGGAAACCTTTGCCCGATCCATCAAACTCGTACACTTCGCACCGGCGAATAAAGCGGTCCGACAGATTGTGCAAATTGTTGGTAGTGAAGATCACCACCGTTTTTTGTGAAAGGTGTTCCAAACCATCGAGCCACATGATTTCGGCATTCTCGGTCATGCGGTCAGCCTCGTTGATTATTGCAACCTTCCAGCCGGAACCGCCGAGAGGCTTTAGGCGTAGCGAATGCAACAAATCTTCGACTGCCCGGCCGTCTTGGGTGCCAGACGCTATCTCGCTGACTCCTCCCCAATCTGGATCACAGCCCAACTCCGCAGCGATGGTCCAGGCCGCGGCCGTTTTACCGACGCCACTTGGGCCGGCGAAGATAAACACGGCCGAGCTGGGCACCTTGAGAAATGATCGCAAGGACCTGACAACTTTCGGCTGGCCAACCAGTCCCGACAGGCGAGAGGGTTGATATTTTCCAGTCAATCCGACCCCATTCGAAAAGGCAATCATGGCTTTACTCCTATTTGTGGCGTGTCCTGGGGGCCGTTTATAGGCTCCGTGTGCTCTCCGGCCAGCTCCGGTGTTCCGATATGCCCCTGATCGGCCGGCGTAATTGTGGTGCTTCCGGTGTCTTTTGGGGCCAAATCCCGGATTTCGGCCGGTATATTGGCGCGTTTTCCGCTCCACGAGCCTCCGCCCCACCAGAAGCCGGCAGCTTTAAGGGCGTTCAGGACTTCCCGGGCCGGCTTTTCGGCGAAGGTGATCGAAACGTATTCGCCTTCCCCCTCGACCAAAATGCCGGCCGGCGTATCGGCCGCGACTGCTGATCGGGCCTGCCGCCGCTCGATTTCCTCTATCCGCTGCTTCATGCGCCGGATATTCGCGTTGTTGTTTGTGGTGGCATAGCTCGGAAAACCATACCTCCCCATAAAATCCGGCGTGAATAGCTTGGTGACTTGACCTTCCTTGAGACCGAGAGCCAGCAATTCAACCACCTTCTCAGGCGTCGATTCGTTTTTCGGTTTCCGCCGAACTATCGCATTGACGGCCCTCATAACCTCTTGGAGTTTTTCGGCATCGGCGATTTTCGCGGTGAGTTGTTCGACGGCATCGACATCATCCGAGAAAACGCTTCGAGTAAGTTGATGCTCAAGTCCGCCCGCTTTGCTGATATGATGCGCGGCCATGTCTTGCGATTCGCAGCCGCGCCTCATGGCGTTGTCGTGTTTATCCAAGGCTCGCTGGTGATGACGTTCGCTATGGTGGCCAACCAAGATCGGTTGACCGAAAGGAATACCGGCGACTGCGTTGTCGGCCGCTTTGAATGCCGCGGCGGCCTTGGCTTTGCGGGTCTGTGCCCACTCTCGGCGTTTATCCAATTTTTGTTCTAGTCTTTCGCGTCTTGTCATGGCTTTGCTCCTTTCAATACTCGTCGGGCAGGAGGATTGTGGTCGCCGCCCGGTGGCCATCGTCGCCGGTCGCTTCGGTGATGATCCAAATCTTCTCACCGAGCAAGGTCTTGTAAGAGGACATGATTCGGCTGCCATCTACCAAAGCCTCGTCGTTCATTTCTTTGTCGCCTTCCGACAGGTCGCCCCAATCGCCGAAGAAGTGCTTTTGCAAGAAGAACACCGGATCTTGTCCAGCCCGCTCCATTGCATTTAATGCGCCCGGGGTGGAAACTATCCGGCCCGGCTCGAACTTAATTCCAGTTTTGTGTTTTGTTCTCGTACTCATGGGATTGCTCCTTGTTTTGCCCGCTTGGTTTAAAATAGTTTTTTCACGCCGCGTTCTTTGGTGCCAGAACCGCTGTCCTGACCCTTTTCTTTCTTTCCCTTGGCCCCTGCTTCTCGTGTTTCGCGTAGCTTCCAGAGCCGATACGCTTCGTCTTCGTAAGCGTCTTTCTTTGCCGGCGCCGGTGAGAGTATCGCCGAGACTTCGCGGAAGTAGTCGATGCCGCGTCCCTTGGCCTTGCCCTTGATCGTGTGCTGATCGTGGACCCAATCCGGTATGGTCGGCACATAATCTTCGAGTTGAGAGCGGAGCCCGATCGACGCCCCAAAATGCACGCCCTCGCGTGATTTATTGGCCCGGCATATCGCACAGATTGCCGTGCCAACTATCAGCCTCCAATCGCCCGGCTTGGCTTGATCGTAAACTTCTTTGGCCTGCTCGCAGCAGGTCCGCACCAGCGTAATTACTTCCGGCGCCGCGAGGCCCATATCTTCGTGGGAAATAATTTGCAGCCGGTTTGTGACCCAACTGGCGAATGACTTGGACGTGTGGCCGAGTTCGACCGCGATTTCCATCGCTTCGCGTTCTTGCCCCCTTCGGCAGAACTTCTGCATCGCCGAGATGCAAGCATGGGCTTCCAGATTGTGAATTGTTCTTGGGAACATTGAACATCACTCCTTTTTGTTATTGGTGGTTATTGAGTTAATGGTATTTTTAATGAGTTCCACGGCGTCTTCGTAATTCCAGACGCCCGCGATTAGTATCCGCTTTGCATCCCGGCTAACTTCGTCCAGGTCGTTGTTATTTGGCAACTGTGCGTGTCCAAGACCGGAGTCGATATAATGACTGCCCGCACAACAGGCTCGGAAAAACACCGTTCGGAAACACCAGCCGGACACCGCCGATATTAAGGTAGACGTGTCCAGCACGTCGCTCGGCCGCTTCAGGCAAACGGCGTGCATCGCGTCGATGTCATATTTCCTATCGTTTTTCGACCAAACTCCAACCGTCTTGTCGATCAGCCACAGTTCCACGCGGTAGCCGGCTTCTTCGAGTATTTTCGTGAGGGCAACCGCAGCCGCCCCACGCCAGAGAATGTCCTGGTGATTGACGTGGCAATTCGCCGCCACATCGACCATGATGGTGATTGTTGCCGGGCCTTTGGTATTCGCTCGGCGGGTGTATCGCCAAAACGCCTGGCCGGACCGGAGCCGATCGTAATCCAACTCGTCGCCGTCATCCTCGGCGAATCGCATTTTCCGCTTGCGGCTGACCGGCTTCGGAAGTTCGGTCCCACCGAAATCGGTAAGCATCTTTTCCAGCACTTCGATTCCTTCCGGCCAAGCTTCCCGGGTGGCCTTGTAGACTTCAGCCCAATCCGAAAAACGCCGGCCGGTGAAACTTTCCCTTTGGGTGCAATCGTGATCTTCTACCCTCGATTGATTAACGATGGAAACGTAATTGACGATCTCGTCCATCGAATCGAAAACGCGGTACTCAATTTTGCGGCCGTCATTTTTGTTTTCGGAATAACGCATGATTAGTACCCTTTCACCTTTCGGACTTCATCGGCTCGCCAACCCGCGAACAGTTTGGCGTCCACGTACTCGTGATCCTTCCCCCGCTGGACTGCCCTGTAAGCCGCTCCGATGAAACGGGTGGAAACAATCCGCTCCAACCGATTCTCGGTGATCCGCTCGCGGTAGCTCCAAAGACGTTTTAATAGTTGGGTATCCGGGCACAACTTTTGTTCGAGGCCCCGGTCGTAATCCATCGGCACCGTGCCCATCCGGAAACGGTCGAGGGTGGACTCGTCCAGCTCGTTCCGGCCGACATACTGCCGGTCGGCACCCTTGCCGTAGGTGTTCGCCGCGGCAATGCAAACAAAATCCGGGTGACGTTTTGCAATCGGATTGTCATGCCGGGATGGAACGGAAAGCTCGCCATTCGCCAAGGCGGAATTGACTACGAGCAGCACGTTCGAGTCGGCGGCATCGAGTTCATCGAACAGGAAAACTCCGCCGTTCTCGTAGCAATCGAGAAATCCGGTCCCAAGGTAAATAAACTGGCCGTTCTCGCCGGCCGGAACCATGCGGCCGAGTAATTGCGATTCGCTCATGCCAGCCGAGCAAGAGATGAAACGGAATTTCAGGCCGAGTGCATCGGCAATCTGATGTGCAAGGTGAGACTTGCCACAGCCGGCCGGTCCGGGGAGGAAAACGTGCTCCCGAGCGACGGCCAACTCCAAGACTTCATCGAATGCCGGATGAACGGCGCCGTTGATTTGCACCGGCGGCTTGTCCGAGATCCGGACCTCGACCACCTTGACCGCCGCGGCCGCGGCCTCGTTCACCCTGTCCCGGAGGTTATAAACCACCGCCGACAGATTCATAATTGCCGAGCGGGCGGTGTCGTCCATGGACTGCCCATCTTTAACACCCCCGGTTTCGAGGATGTCCACCCGTTCCGCGACATGGCGGATGGCCGAAGCCAGCGGGCCTTTGCGTTTTCCGAGCTTTTGGTCTATAATAGACATTGAGAAGGGTCCTTTCATTAAGGATCTGGCCGGCCTGCGGGTGCAACCGTGTGCCGGCCGTTTTTGTTTCAGGGGTTGTGTTTGTTTCGTTCCATACCAGTATTCTAGTAGGGTATCGGCCCCTGTAAAGAGTGGCATGGACAATAAGCCACTATTTTTTACAAATAGTTGTAAGTTATTGGCGGATATTCTTTTAGAAACAGGGAAAAAACGAAAAAAAACGAAAATAATTTGCCAAAATTTTACCCCCTCGACTTGGACGGTTGGTATTTCGGGAATCGACTCCACGCAAGAGGGGGTGATCAAATCGTAAGCCCGTGATAAGTAAGCAGTTAAGTTCTATTTGACTCTATACGACATCTATAATTGGTATGGGGGGCGGTCCATGCCGTTCAAAACCGGCCCATGACGGCCCGGGGAGATCCCGGGGAAATCCGGAGAACGTTCTTTGGTGCCAGAAATCGCTGGCCGGGGAGATCCGGAGGCGGCCGGCGCGCGGCCCGGAGGCCCGGGGAAGGCCCGAAGCCGGCAAAGGATGTCCTGGGTGGCCGAAATGGCTTCCAGGGCTAACCCGGGGACCAGGCCGGCCGGTGAGGCTTTGGCGGCATGGGACTAGAGACACTAGAGGGACTATTTAGGCTTGCTGGCGGCCGGCGGCGCCGTCGACCAGCCCGTCGACCTGGCCCGTCGACATGTTCGTCGACGTCCACTAAATGTAGTCGAACTCGTCGCACAGTTCGCGTTCTGCTTCCAGTATTCGGTGCCGTAGGCCGTTTGGGATCTGCGCGTTATCTTTCAACGGCCCACTAGCACCGACTCTTTGCGGGGAGACAGCTTTTATTTTGGCTTCATCAATTTCCAGCCGTGCTAATTCCTTGAGAAATTTTATAAAGTCCGCTTCTAATGTCTCGAACTTGCCGATGAAGTCAACCTTGAATTTGGAAGGTCTCCATAGCCCGGGGGCCTTTTGATAGTAGCCCAACATCGACAATGTAATTTGCGTGATTAAGCCCGGGTGAATGAGCAGATACTTGACGACAAATTCCTCGTAATCTTTGCTCCAACACTCCGCAAACCAATGTCCTGCTGCGGCCGGTTCAGAATCGATCTTGTCATTAAAATTGGTGAGCATTGCCCATGACCACAAGCTCGCCAACCGTGTTACTGGATGACGCACTATTGCAAATGCCGGCCGGCTGTAGCGGAGTTCATAGGGCACGCGGAAGATACCATCATGCTCGTGAAATGAGTATGGTTCGGCATTCTCCTTGCCGGCGATTCCCAACGCTTCCAGCGATCGGCGAATCCATGTGCCGCCGGTCTTGGGAATATGCACGAAAATAAATTTGTCAGTAATCAAGGCCATTACTAAACTCCCTTTCCGATGATACTTCCTCGTTTTACCCTGATCGACATTACGCTTGTCTGCCCCTTTGTTTTTACCCATCCCGGTTTGCTGGTTCCAATGTACTTGCCCCATTTCTTATAGAGCAATTTTGTGGTAGCCTCCCAACTTTCATGCGACAGTATTCCTACGTTGCCGCCACGTCCGGTAAAGCTCCGCCCGTGATCGAAATAAAACCGCATGTCGGCATAAAGAATCCGGTCCTTCAACAAAGTCTCCATTGTGAAGTCCAGGTCTGGTCTCGCTGGTAAAGTCGTGTCGAACTTTCTCTCTCGCGCCGCTCCGCGTAATCCCCAGGTGGCGGCCATTGGTTGTACCAGTCGAATTGGGTTTCCATCCGGTCCGGCTAGAAAACTATTCCGCGTCCGGCTCCAACAGAACACGTTGATTCCCAAGTCCTGACAGACCACATGAGAATTGTTGATGATTTGCAAGATCACCGCCGGATCGGTAATCGGCCGCTGCTTTCCTATCAGTGGCCGAACACATAACAGGTCATCGTCGGACATTACCACGCAATCTTCCTGTATTTTGGCGTTGATCCAATTCCTGATGTTGACCAATCCCTTGATTTCATCGTGAAACAATAACTGATTTGCCGGCACAACCTTGGAATAATCTTCTTTCTCCGAACGCGCCACGCAGACTAAAGCCGTGGGGAGCAACTTGAGTAGACGTTTCATGTTTTGGGATCGGGCTCGACTCGGAACCACAATCCTAAGACTTTCTGGCATCTTCGCCCTCTAACTTTTTGATTAACTTGTCGGCCGAGTAGCCCCTTGCCACTCCGACCCGATTTAAAGTCCTTTTGATTTGCGGCAATTCCAGTAACTCCACCAGTCGATTCCATTCATGCGTGTTGCGTGCCAGCACGATCACATAGTCGTAGTGCTCGTGCGGCATCAACTCCATCTCGGGCGGCCCGTCGCTTGCCGGCGCCCGCCCAAACTCTCCTTCTTCGAGGGCTTGCAGTTCGAGGTCCCCTCGGATCTCATCGAGCATCCTCCGCATGTCCGCGTCTTCGGCCTCCAACTCCGATAGAAGATCGCCCAAGACATCATCTTTTGTTTTGGCCTTCCTGCCGATCATGTCGTGGACGGCTATAAGTTGCTTCGCTTCCTGCTCGGTTAGATCCAAGATCAAGACCGGAACAATGTCATCCTCCGCTATGTCGGTTCGCATGTGGCCGTCAAGAATCATGAGCCGGCCGTCGGGCAGTTCGCGGGCAAGCATTGCGTCCGCATATCCAATCTCATGGAGCACGCCAATCATGTCCTGCCGCTCCTCGATCGGGTGCTCGTGCCAGTTATGCGGATTGGGGATCAACTCGGAAGCCTTCACACGCCTCAATTCCTTGATGCGGTCGCGGAAAGACTGGCTCGATTGGGCGACTTGTTTTTTACGTACCATTAGATTCCACCACCATATACCACCTCTTAGGTGTTCAAGACAAAAAAAAGGGTCAATTTCATATAACTATTCTGAGTTATACGTAAAAAATAAAGCATCGTTTTCTCGGAGATTTTGCATGGTTATAACCCGTCTGAGCTATCTCAAATAAATAATTTTTTACTTACCCGGAGAAATAATTTAGTACGCGTAAAAGGTCCCCGCCCGAGGTCTGGGAAACCCGGACCCGGCCCGGCCGGGAAGGACCCATTGCTTTTGCATTTTCATTTGATATGACGTTGGTTGTCATGCTCCACGGCTCGGCCTGCCGTATCTCGTTGGCGTGCTGCTGCCAATACTCATTCCAGCCGATGCCGTTGCGGAAGGCGTCCAGGGCGGCGCGCTCGAAGGCTTTAATTCCGTTCATTCCGTTGGTTCCTTTCGGCACGGCAACCATGCGCGACAATCGCGGCATTGCTGGTTGATGTAGCCGTCGGCTGTTCGGGTTTCCTCCACTTCATTGTGAGGGTAGGAAGTCACAGGGTTCACAGGGTTCACAGGGTTTTCCCTATTGGGATACTTACTACTACATATATCCTTATCTATTTCCTCTCTTGCGCGCGTGCGTTGATAACAAGTGTGTGAACCTTGTGAACCTTGTGAAGTCTGTGAATTATCAGTTGGGTTTGGGGGGAATAGTGAATTCTGTAAAGCATTGTCCGGGTGAAGCATCCCGATTCCGGTAAAACACCATTGCAATTTTCCCGCGACGGTCCGTTGCTTCTTTTCGATGTTCGGTCTTAACTTTTGTATCGCAAGGCTAAACGCGGTATCGGTCATTGTCGGTCGGCCTTCGCGCTCCACGGCCGCGTTGTAGGTCACTCTGAGGGCTTGCTTGGTAACAAATGAATCGGGATCGTCAATCGTGTAACGGTCCAGCCAAACGGATAAAGGATCGGTTGTAGCGTGAAAATCCCGCCACGCCTCTTGAACGGACGGCGAATCGGAAAATCGCCGCTGCTTTTCGACGCGACGTAATCCTTCGATCGCTCTATTGAACATCCCCGATAGTTCTTCTGGCGATTGCAACCGGGCGTCGAGCACGTCACGCGGTATCTGTTCATCGGGGCCGAAAGTATGGTCAAAGGGAATAACAATCCATCGACGAAAAAACGCCGCTGAACTATCGGCACTTCGCGGTGGATAATTCGCAGAGAATACCAGCCGGGCAAACGGCTCAAGGTCGAATGAATCCTTAAACTTGTACTCTGCGTTCAATGTATCGCCGCCGGTCAGCGCCTTAAATGTCGATGTTCCGGCAAGATGTTCGCTGGGCAGGTCCGCACAGATATTTGCCAGCTTGCCGACTAATCGAGAAACGGAAAATTTATCCGCCTCCAATTTGTGAAGTGGAATAGCGGCGATATTATGACGGCCGAGAAAACGAGTAAGCAGAGATAACCAAACCGACTTGCCGTTGCAACCTTCCCCCAGTAGTAAGATTGCCTTTTGTAACCACGTTGCGGGCACCATCAAAACGCCGGGGATCTCCCACGCCAAGTCATGGGCATCGGTCGGGAATGTACTTTTCACAAAGGCTTCGATGTTCGGACACGTTGCCGCCGGATCGTACTTGACTGGCAATTGCACCACTGATAGATATTTCGGATCGTGTGGAAGCAACACGCCATCGGCTCTAACCATGCCGTTTAGCACGTTTACTAAATCCATGCGCGGCCGGTCCGGCAGTTCAGGTGCATCGACCCGGACAAATTCGACCACTTCCGAAGCAAGGCGAGTGCTCCACGCCTTTGTGTCACCCCACGCGGTCATACTTGCCTTGACTATTGCCTTAACATATTTTTCCGCGCCCGGTCGATAGGCTCCGCCGTCATATCTGTAGAGCTTTCCGCCGCCGTCTTGAGCAAAGTATTCTTTCAAGCAGATTGCATCGGCAAGAGTTTTGACAAGGCCGGGATCATTGTCTGTTTCCTTATCGCCTTTTTTTTTATTGGCCCGAGTTACGGCCTTGGTATAGATTTTGTCTCTTGTGTGGTTCGCGGCCTTGTCCCATGTTCTTAAAAAATACTTTTCATTCCCGGCGAATTTTCCGACATTTTGCACGGCGTCCCAAACGTTAGCTTGCGGAATGCCATGCTCGATAGCCCAACAGCAAAGAGCATAATCAGTTTCCGATCGTGTACCAACCGGCGCTACTTCGCATTGCATGATAAGATCGTTAAATTGATCGTGCCGTTTTGGTGTTATCTTCTTTGAAGTCGGCAATTTCACTTTGGAAATCTGTTCCCGCTGCCGGTGTGATGGTGATTCATCAGCAAGCTTTTCAAAGTCCGAGAAAGGATAACGGGCGTCGGGGTTCAAGTGGACCAGTTCGCATGGTCGCGGCTCGCGGCCGTTACGCTGATCTTTACGATTAAGGGTTCCTGGTACGCGAAGCAATCGGGACAAGTCTTGGGTGTGGTCGCCCCCGATCTTTGCGGCCATCCCGCTTAGAACGTCTTGGAAGTGTAGCGCTTTGGATGATAGCGGCGGGACGTTTTGCAACTTATCGAGATAAACTTTTTCTTTCGATTCATCGAGGATATATGACCGGTGTTTTTTATTTCCGGTTTTCTGATCGTCGATGAATTCTACATGAACCGCCGGCGGAGTTCCAGCATCGTCGATCAAAAACGGCTCGGCGAGCAAAAAGTATAAATGACACCCATTGCCAGAGTTGACCACAATAGACGGCCGGGGAATTCCGGCATCTTTGCATCGCTGGATCGCCTCTTCGTATTGGCAGTCGTCGATGTCACTCCATAGCGTCCGCACCACGCGAATCTGCCAGGCTTGATCATACTGACCACCTGTGCCGAATCGAGGGCATGCGCCGAAAAAAATATTTGCATGGGTCTGTTCTGCACATTTGATCTGGCGATTGATGGCAGATGCCAATTTCTGCGGGAACGACTGCCATTGTCCATTTTGGTCTTTTAGGCCCACCAGTGTGTATTGAATACCCTTGTAATCGACTTTGCTCTTTTTGTGGTTCGCTTCGGTCCACGTTTCAATGGGCCGGAAGAGAATCATATCGCCCGGCGAGAAAAGGCTCTGGAAAAACTCAACTGTGTCACTTACACTGCTGGCTGTTCCGTTACTATCTTTTCGAGCATGAGGTAATGTAGATGAGATACGTTCAATAACATCACTGTCTTTCATTTTCGATTTTAATCCCGTATCATCCATATTGATAGATTTTTTATACCCTGGCACATTGCAGATTGTGACCGGGGTTTTGTAATTTTAGATTCCTGCTGCCTGAAGATGTTTTTCCGCCGCTTCAATCTGCTTACGCCGCTGGGCGGACATTTTCGTCGGCTGCGGAACTGGCACGCGACCGGATTCCGCCTGCTCGGTGAGTGCATCGAAAAAACGCTGCAATGCTTCACGCGACGTGCACTTAGTCCCGGCAATTTGCGAGTATTCGAGACGAATACCGCGTACTCCGATTTGACACCATCGGTAAAGAGTCGCAACATTCGGCCGTTTGCCAGCTCGCCGCTTAGGTAGAATGTTAGTGGCGTCGGTGAGAGAAATTAGCTGTTCAGAGTTCGTGTCGATTGCCATTGTATAACCTTTGCAATTAGTGTTTTGTTCACAACTAATTGCAAGGTATCAAATGACATTGCCAATTAAAATTGAAGACAATTCAGCACTTATCAGCATGATATTATTTATTCGAGAAATACCGTGCTTTTATACCTTTAATTATTCGCTTGATTAGTTTTTCGACCCAATTGCCGAGGTGGTGGTAAAGGTAAATTGTGTCGATTCGCATATCTCCGGGCAGCGTTAATAATCCCCTGAGGACTTTCGATTCGCTCCCATGGTTTATGTTTCTCTAATAAATTCCGCTTGATACTATCCCACGTCGTTCCTTTAATCGCCTCTTGATAAATCCACTTGTCGCGCTTTTCATTTTGTCCTACCACAAGAACAGGAACTTTATTTACATTGTCTGCTTTGCCGTCCACCTTGGCGATAGTTGATTGTTGTTTGAGGAGATTCACCGCTCGCTCATATTCTTGTCTTAATATAGCATTGAGACGGGGAATCTCAGTTTGCCAGAGAATAGGGGTGCATCCGGGATATTCTATGCGTGCTGCGTTACTGATAGGCCACCATACTTCGTTGGTTAGCTCGTCAATGCACTCTGGAATCTCCGGTCTGATATCCCCATATTTTGCACAGCCCGGCTGGATAGCCTCACAGAGACGCATATACACTTCATGGGCCAGATTGTATGTAAGAACATGGGCGTTTGCTTCAATCATTCCGCAACACTCGATTGGCGTTGTTTGGACCGCATCGAATGCCTGGGGAAAAGTGCTAATAGCAAAACCTTCCTGGCATGTATGCAGAAAAAAAGATAAAGTTTTCCAAGATTGTTCTGTAATATTGTCCCTAGGAAAAATTGGTTGGTGTTGTGGATCGAATTGAGCAAATACTTTATCAAGCCAAAAAAGAAAATCACTAGCCCATGAATGGATTCTTCTCAGACGGCGTAGTCTTATTTTAATAGACAAAACCATGATTCATCTTTCCTTTTCTCCGGGCGGTCAACCGGCTGCTGTGGCGAAAGATGATTTCCACAACAACCGGCCGACCATGCGGTTTATAATTCCGCGGACCCGGCAATGTTAAAATTCTAACCTATTTTCCTCACAACTTCGATAGCTCGGGCGCTGTCACGCTCGGCGTAGACTTGCGTAACGTCGGCTCTGGAATGTCCTAAAATAACCTGTGCGGCCTCTAGTCCGAACTGCTTGCGGATCGCCGTAGCGGCGGAGTGGCGTAACTGGTTAGGATGCCAGTGCGGAACTAGGACGGGGTTGTCGAGGCCCATGTGCACGGCATCCTCTACAATGGCTTTATTTGCCTTCACCACGGCTCGGCGGATAGCACGGCCATAACTATCCTTAGAGTAGGCTTTGAGCGGTGGACATTGGTGTCGGGCCTTACGGCGGTGTTGCTGGGAGGGCTGAACCTTTGACCGGCGCTTAGACCGTTGCTCAGCATGGCGTTTATCTTCACTCTCGACAGGCTGGAAGCAGAAGGCATCGGCGGGGCGGAGCAAATACGGCCGCAAAATATCCTGGGCCTTGGGACCTATGTAGATCACACGGTCCTTACCATGATGCTCGGTCTTATGACTTGACGGTCGATATTCCCAAACCTCCCCGGATCGGTCCACGTCCATCGGCCGCATCATGCACACTTCACCTGGACGGCAACCTGTTAGCCGCTGTAAACGCACCATATCCGCAACCACGGCGGGGAGGTGGTACAAAGTGGTTTCGACCACTTCCACGGCCACGGGCTTAATAGGTGCCGTTTCCCGGGCCATGCCACGGCCTTGGGGAATACCGCGAACTGTCAACAAGGCTTGATATACAGCAACCGGAATTAGCTGCTTAGAAACACCCCACTTGATAACCCTTTTAATTTCCTCACAAAAGTGATTGATTGTTTTTCGGGAAAGATCACGTTCAACCATCTTTAATTGAACTGCTTGCATGGCCAGGGGGCCAAATTCACTTGCGGGCGTACGTGCGTACAACTCGTTTAACTCATGTATGGCCTGCCGGATTATGTGTACTTGGCTGGTTACTTTACCACCTTTGCGATAATAGCCCTTTGCATAATCCAGATAGCTGGCACATAGTTCGACAATGGTTAAACCTATATCGGCTTGAGGAACAGGAACCTTGGCGGGATTCGCCGCCATCTCGGCGATAATGCGGCCATACTCCTGCTTGCTCTCAGGCGAATCGTATTCGCCAAGATAGATAAACTTGCCTTGGACCCGCATGTAAGCGAGTCCGCGGGCCTTGTGGAAACAATACTTAGGCAGAGAAACGGTTTTCGGCATAGTGCAACCCTTTCAAAACAAGGTGTGTACAAGTACACGTTTTTGCTTTGTTTTCGGGCCGCACTTCCGACCGTCGGAAGGTATCGTAAGTTACGATTCGGCAAGTCTTTATGTCAAGTCGGGGCGACTGGATTTGAACCAGCGACCTCTTGGTCCCGAACCAAGCGCTCTAGCCAGGCTGAGCTACGCCCCGAATCTCATTAACTACTTATTTTTCAAGGACTTGTAACAATTCGGCACTCATCACAACATATCTCTCTATTTATTTTATTTTTACCCATTTTCAAGGCATTTGTGCCCTGTTTAGTGCCATTTCGTATCACCGCTCTAGTGCCAAACAAGCATGTAACGTCTTAATTTTGACATTAAATTAACATAGTCATCTGCTAATTGCAACTGTATCGACTATAGAGTTGATTTTATCTTATCGACAAACACTTCACATCTTGTGAAGTCATCCGCTTGATGGTCAATCTCTTATTAGCCAAAGACAAGGATACATTGGCATAAAACCACTTTGTTCGGACTACCTACGATCCATGCCGTGAGTTGGGCGCGGGATACTATAGTATTTCAAGGATTTCGACCACGCTCTGAACGCATGGCTTGCAGACTTTGTTAAACAGGTCGTTTTCCTTGTAATGCTTCTGGCCAGCTTCGGTTGTTAATACGCATCCGCCGAGTAATTGACGACAGATAAACGTGCCATGTTTAGCGGCGAATCGGTCCATGAGTTCGCGGGTTTTATTGTAGGTCAGTTCGGTTGCCGTGCGATCGGCGTTTTCGCCCCTGCCGTATTTTGCTCCCAATATGATAATTCCTCCGGTCACTGCGCCGCAGACTTCTTGTTTTCGTCCCATGCCGGCGCCAAACCCGCAGGCCAGTTTCAAAGCGGTGTTCTTATCGAACTGGAGATCGTCGCAAAAACAGTAAAACACGGACTGTGCACAGTTATAGCCTTCGATAAACTTTTCCAGGGCAACTTCGCTTTTCGTTTTCATCTTTGATAGTTCTTTTTATATGCAATATTTAGTCTAACATCTTTTGAAAAATGTGTACATCCAAAAGTTTATTGAATTTACGGCCGACTTCTTTCAGCGTTCCAACGTAAACGAAGCCAAAAACTTCGTTAAGATGCAAACTCTCGTTGCTCCCCTGCGCCACCCGGGCTATTAGCGAATGAAATTTTAAGTGCCGGGCTTTTTCGATAATCGCTCCTTTGAGTTTTCGACCGATCCCTTGGCCGCGATACTCGGCCTTGACGTAAAAAGACGTCTCCGCGGTATCGGCATAGGCGCAGCGGCCGGACCATTTGCTTAAACACGCCCAACCGACCGCCTTCCCGTCCAGCATCGCGACCAAAACGGGATGCCTGACATCGTGATCCTGAAACCACACGAGCTGCTCGGATCTTGTTTTTGGCTCGATATCAAAGGTTGCGGTCGTGGTCAGGATCGCCTCGTTGTAGATTTCGGTGATCGCTTCCAGATCGGAAAGATCGGCAGGTCTAATTAAGATTGATGGATTCATGGAGTTTTTCAAGATTGCCCCCCTTTGACCAGTCAGCCTTGAAAATATAAAAAGTAACATGTAAAAGAGTTTTTAAACAGCTCCTCGCCGGCATCCGATGAGGGGCCCCTGCAATGGGGACCTGCGAACCTGGTCAGGGACGAAAGTCAGCAGCCATAAGCAGTCTTTCTCAGGTGCGGCGGGCCTCTCATCGGGCGCCGGCTATTTAAAGGGTTAAGCAGTCAGGGTTCAGGGTTCAGAATTTATGCGAAAAAACAATGACTGAACCCTGAACCCTGAACCCTGAACCCTAAATCCTAACCTTAGAACCCTTCGGTTATGTCAAATTCACCTGCCGATACGCAACCGCCTAAAGAAGAAATCACCCGGCAACAGCAATATGTGGTTGTTGCCCGGCGCTATCGGCCACAGGTTTTCGAGGAACTTGTAGGGCAGGAACACGTTGCCCAGGCGCTTTCCAATGCGATATCCACCAATCGTGTGGGCCATGCTTATCTGTTTACCGGCGCAAGGGGGGTGGGCAAAACATCTGCGGCGCGGATTCTGGCCAAGGCATTAAACTGCGAAAAAGGGCCCTCGCCCGTGCCTTGCAACCTCTGCGACACATGTCAAAGCATAAGCGGCGGCGACGACGTGGACGTGCTGGAAATCGACGGCGCAAGCAACCGCGGCATCGACGAAATCCGCCAGTTAAGGCAGAACGTCAATGTCCGGCCCAGCCGATCGCGGTTCAAAATCTACATTATCGACGAAGTGCATATGCTTACGCGCGAGGCTTTCAACGCCTTGCTGAAAACGCTGGAAGAGCCGCCTGAGCATGTAAAATTCATCTTTTGCACGACCGAACCCACCAAAATTCCCGTCACTATTCTGTCGCGCTGCCAGAGGTTCGATTTTGCCGGCATTTTGACGCAATCCATAGCCGCGCGCTTGCGGCAGATCGTCGATGCCGAAGGCGTCCAGGCCGATGCGGAGGCCCTGGAAGTGCTTGCCCGGCGGGCGTCCGGTTCGATGCGCGACAGCCAATCGCTCTTGGAACAATTGCTGGCCTTTTCGCCCGGGCGAATTACCCTGGAGGAAGTAAACGGCATGTTGGGTACGGCCGGCGATTCGCTGCTGATGAACATGGTCCGGCACGTCGCGGACCGTCAGCCCGCGGCGGTTTTGGCCGATTTCGACGCTGCACTGCAAGCCGGAGTGGATGCGGCCCTCTTGATCGAGCAACAGTTCGGTTATTTTCGCGACTGCATGGCAGCGGCGGCCGGATGCACCGCCGAATCGTTTTTATACGTGGCTCCATCCAGTGCAAAAGATATAGCCGAGGCCGGTAAAAAGCTGGGACTGCAAACCATCCTGGCCATGATGCAAATCCTCGATCAAACCCTTTCGCGGATGCGATACAGCACTCAAGCCCGGATTTTGGCCGAGTTGGCACTGGTTCGGATCTGCCGCCTCGAAGATCTCGACGAACTGCCGGCCTTGATTGCCGAATTGCGCGGCGGCCTTCCGGCAAGCGGGGGGACTATGACGCGGCCAAACCCGGTTGCAACGGCCACTCCGCCGCAATCCAGCGGGGAAAACGCCGGGAAAAAAAACATTGAATCGGCCGTAATCCCCCCTGTTTCATCACCGCCGTCTGCACCTTCGGACGGGCCTGGGATGGCGTTTACTCCTGAAAATGCGGTGGAAATATGGGACCGGGCACTATCGCGTCTTTCGGGAATGATGGTCGAACATGCCAGGCATTTCGACCGCCTGGCTATTTCCCAGCCGGACCGTCTGGTCATTAGCTTCAAGCCGGGGTATGCTGTGGCTAAGACGTTCTGCGAACGGCCCGAACAAGTTGCCCAATTCGAACAGGCCTTGGCCGAGGCCACGGGTCGGCGGATTCGGGTGGAATTTATTATCGATTCGGAGCAGTCGGACGCAGTGGCCGCCGCAACGCCCGCCAAATCCGTTTCGCAGCATCAATTGATGCTGGAAATCTCCAAGCATCCGATGATCCAACGGGCCGCGGAACTGTTCGGAGCAACCCCCACTCGCGTGGAACCGCCAAACTGAAAAAAATGTCCGGAAATTGATATTTAGCCCGTCGTGAATACACGGCGGGCGTCCCCCGGGTGTATTCACCCGGGGCTAAATAAGCTTTTTAATGCAACTACGATGTTTAAAGGTCTTTCCAATCTCGCCGCGTTGATCAAACAGGCTCAGCAAATAAGCAGCCACATGGGCCAAATTACCGAGGCCATGAAAAACCACCGCGTTACCGGATCTTCCGGAGGCGGAATGGTGGAAATCGAAATTAACGGCCTGATGGAGGTCTTGCGCTGCAAAATCGATCCGCAATTGTTCGCCCAAGCCGACCGCGAATTGCTGGAAGACCTCGTTACCGCGGCCGTTAACCAGGCCATCGCCAAGGGCAAGCAGATGCACGCCGAAACCATGAAAGAACTGACCGGCGGCATTCCCCTGCCCACTAGTTTGCAGGAGGCCTTGGAAAAGTTTACGGGAACGGAACAGGAAGAGAATAAGGAATGAAGGCGGAAGATGGCCGAGCTTACTCAATCGGTAATCATTCTGATCAACGAGTTTGCCAAACTCCCGGGCATCGGCCGAAAATCGGCTGAACGGCTGACGTATCATATTTTGCGCGCCAGTCGCAACGAAGCCCTGGCCTTGGCCGAGGCAATTCGGGCGGTTAAGGAAAATGTGCGATATTGCCGAACGTGTTATAATTTATCCGAAGAAGATCAGTGTGACATCTGCCGCGACCCGAAAAGGGAACAGGACGTAATTTGCGTAGTTGAGCAGCCCAGGGACCTGATTGCACTGGAACAGGCGGGCGTGTATCGGGGATTGTATCACGTGCTTCTCGGAAGGATTGCCCCTTTGGAAGGGATCGGGCCGGACCAACTGACCATCGAGGCACTTGTCGCCCGGATTCGCAACGGTAATTTTAAGGAAGTGATCATGGCCACCAACCCTACGGTAGAGGGCGACGGCACGGCATTGCACATTTCCAACCTGTTGAGCAATTTGCCGCTTAAAATTACAAGGCTTGCCCGAGGTATTACTTCCGGAAGTGTGCTAGAATTTGCTAATAAGGAGATACTGGCCGACGCCATCAGCGGCCGGCAGGCATATTAATAATAGTTGATTGCAAATTGAACGAAATAAGAATTTAGCGTTCGTTCCCACGCCGGAGCGTGGGAACGAGTAAAAACACGTGCAAGACCAAACGTCAACACAAAACCTCTAACCTCTAATCACTAATCCCTATATTTTTATGCGTCTCTCGCTCGGTCAAGACCTCAGGATGGTGCAAAAGCAGGTGCTGGCGCCGCGGATGATCCAGTCCATGGAGATTTTGCAGTTGCCCATCTTGGCGCTGCAAGAGCGGATCGAGCAGGAGATGGAAGAGAATCCGGTGCTGGAGGTTTTGGAAGAGGAGACTGATCTTCCCCCCGAGCCGGAAGAATTGGCCGAGCAGCAAGCCCCCGACGCACCCACCGAGGACGAGCGGGAATTGGTCATCGACGAAACGCACTCTCACGAAGGCGATTTCGAGCGCTTGATGAAAATGGACGAGCAGTGGCCCGACCATTTCGAGGAGCGCACCCACCTATCGCGCGAACAGATCGACGAGGCCGGCGAACGCAAACTAGACGCCATGGCAAACATGGCCGCCCGGCCGCAATCGCTGCAAGATTATCTTTACGATCAACTCGGCTGGTTCGACCTGGAAGCGGAACTCCACGCCTTGGCCGACCGGATCATCGCCAATCTCGACTCCAACGGGTATCTGCAAGGGCGGCTGGAAGACCTTTTAGGCCCCAATCCCAGCAAAGACGATCTGGCCGTGATCCAGCAGGCGCTCAGCCTGGTGCAAAAGCTCGATCCGCCCGGAGTGGGCGCAAAGGATCTTAAGGAATGTCTGCTTTTGCAGTTGATCCCCGGCATACCTTATTACGAGGAATTAAAAACCCTGATTTCCAGCCATCTGGAAGACCTGGAACACAACCGCTTGCCGATCATCAGTCGGCGCACGGGCTATTCGGTCGAGTTGATTCAAAAGGTTTTGGTCGAGCTTCGCAAGCTGAATCCCAAGCCGGGCGCCGATTTTACCAACGTGCCCGTGCCCCCGGTCACGCCCGACGTGTTCGTCGAGCAGGACGAATACAACCGATACCGCGTGCGCTTGGAAGACAGACGTACGCCGGGCTTGCACATCAGCGCGTACTATCGCCAGTTGTTGCAGAATCCCGCCACCAGCGAAGAAACCCGGGAATACATCAAGCGCAAGGTGAATTCGGCCCAATGGCTGATCGATTCCATCGAGCAGCGCCGCAACACGCTTACCCGCGTCGCCCAGGCCATCGTCGATCATCAAACCGAATTCTTGAACAAGGGGCCTGAGTCCATCGAGCCGCTGAAGATGCAGCAAATCGCCGACAAGGTGGGCGTGCACGTGACAACCGTAAGCCGGGCGGTCGACGACAAGTGGATTCAAACGCCCCGGGGTATTTTCCCCTTGAAACGATTTTTCTGCGGCGGCACCGTAAGCGCCGGCGGCGAAGAAGTCGCCTGGGACGCCGTGCGGTTGAAACTGCAAGAGATCGTGGACAAGGAAGACAAGCAGCATCCCCTAAGCGACGAGCAGTTGGTAAAGGAGATGGCCGCCCACGGTCTGACTGTCGCCCGGCGCACGGTTACCAAATATCGCAAGGCCATGGGCATCCCCAGTTCCCGCCAGCGCAGAGATTGGACGGCGGCAAAAGGCGGCAAACCCGATACGGGCGAAATTGAAGAAGAATGATTCGCTTTGCCTCTTGAATAATCGGTCTTTTTAAGCGGTCGTCAATCGAATTCAGTGTTCTTGTGAAAGAACCGGGCAACTTCCGTCTTGGACGTTTCGCCACGGGCAACCGCCAACACCAGGTCGGCATATTCATCCTGGTCGGCGGTGATTTGTATCTTATTTAGGGCAAGGAATACATAGGCTGCAACCGCACCAACCCGTTTGTTACCGTCGATAAATGGACGATTTTGAACAATATGGAATAAATACGCTGCCGCCATTTCACATAAGTTTCCATGTAGATACTTCCCACTAAAACCTGCGGCCGGCATTGCAATAGCCGAGTGAAGCAGGTCCCAGTCCCGGATGCCTTCCGATCCGCCATATCGGGCGATTTGATCCCTATGAATGGCGATTATCTCCTCCAGAGTGAGAAACGTCGGTTGCACGGCAGAGCTCCCTTATTCCGCGAGCCGTTTAAGGGCTTTTCCGTACCGCCGATTGCAGGCATCCAATGCTGCATCGAACTGCTTGCGATGTTTCTTTTTGTGCGAAGGCACAACAACCAGCGCTTTGCCGTCGGTTGATATATCAAGAGGCGTACCGTCGTCGATGCCGAGCAATTCCAGAATGGAACGGTCGATCACCAACGCCAGACTATTGCCATGTTTGCTCAATTTTTTAATCATTTTGGCACCTGCTGGAAAATGGGAGCAGACTATTAATGACGTTATAACAATGTATAACCTTTTGTACACTCAGTCAAGCGGTATCATGACTTCACTCGATAAATGACTTGCACTCTAACAAAACCATCTCTGTTTCTTTCTTAATTTTCTTAGAGCCTATCCCAAAACAATAATGTCATTCTGAGCGAAGCGAAGAATCTAGAAGGGACATATGACTAAAATGGGTAATATATTGCCAAATACGGAGATCCTTCGCTACGCTCAGGATGACTTTTGGGATAGGTTCTTAATTTGATACTCCTCTTGTAATCCCGCGTGAATGGTCGCAACCGCATAGATTGTCTACAGTTAAACAATGACGTTATCTTCACCCCCCCTACCCCCGCCCCAGTACGGATTTTTGTGATTTTTTACCAAAACGTTGAACATTTTGGTGGAAGGGGGTAAAGGATAGATAAGCAGAAATTACCCCTTCTTACTTGGTACATTCAGCGAGGCAGCGTTTTTTTGGCCCTGTGATATTTTTGCGGATTGTTCACAAAACATTATCACTGGGTCATTCTTTTTGATGAGCCTTTCGTGAAAGGCTTTTCCTTGATTTCGTTTTGCGGGACCCAATATGAGGCAGCATTGTAGCATTTAGCCCTGGTTGTATGCGGTACATGGCACGGTGATGCCGTGGGTGCTTATTTCGCGATTTACCGCAATCGGCCGTTCTCGGGCTGGGTGTTTTCCCTTGATCGTTGGATCGGCGGATGTCGCCTTGTACACCGCCCGTCGATGGTTTCTGTTTTTCGTTATTTTTCATAATTCATACATGTTTTCAAATAACGCAAAGGAGAGAACGATGAGATTGAAGATTTTGAGTACATCATTGCTGGCGGTCGCCCTTTTGGTTTCGGCTGTCAATGTGGCCCTGGGTGGCGATCACGCCCCATGGCCAAGTGACTGGAACAATTGGAACGACCCTGCCCTTTGGGCAACCGTGGGCAATCCGGGCAACAACCCCGACACGCGCTACAACAACATTTCCGTCGGCGCGGTATCCTATTCATACAAAATCGGCAAGTTCGAGGTCACGGCAGGGCAGTACACAGCGTTCCTCAATGCCATGGCAAAGACCGACACTTACGGATTGTATAATGCCCACATGTGGTCAAACGGTGAATGCAAGATCCAACAGAGCGGTAGTTCTGGCTCTTATACCTATTCCGTGGCATCGGATTATGCCAACCGGCCGGTGAGCTATGTCTCCTGGGGCGATGCGGCTCGCTTCTGCAATTGGCTCAGCAACGGCAAGCCGTCCGGAGCACAGGTAGCCTCGACCACCGAAGACGGCTCGTACTACCTCAACGGTGCGACGAGTAATTCGGATCTGATGACGGTGATCCGCAAGGCGAACGCTACCTTTGTGATTCCCACGGAGGATGAGTGGTACAAGGCGGCGTACTACAAAGGAGGCGGAACGAACGCCGGTTACTGGGATTACCCGACCGGGACGAACTCTGTGCCCAGCAACCTGCTCACGAGTCCGGACCCGGGGAACAACGCCAACTTTTACTTTTATCAAAGTGGATATACGATCGGTTATCCATATGGGCGGACCGAAGTTGGCGCATTCACAAACTCGGCCAGTCCCTACGGCACGTTCGACCAAAGCGGCAACGTATCGGAATGGGATGAGACAAAGGTAAGTGGGGAGCGTGGTTTGCGTGGCGGGTCGTTCGACTGCGTCTCGACCTTCTTGGCCGCCTCCGACCGGTACTACTACTCCCCGCAGTCAGAGATCGGCGACATGGGCTTCCGCGTGGCATATGTTCCTGAGCCGGGTAGCATTGTCATGTTGCTTTCGATCATTGTGTGTGGGTTGATGTATTGGAATCGCCGTAAGGCTTAACTTGGATTATTCACGAATTTACACTAGCCCGAAGCGCAGCGAGGGTAACCAATTTGCAGCCCCTCGCTTGCGCTTCGGGCTAGTGTTCCGCTAAAGTCCGCGCGTGTTCATATGCGGTGTTTTTATCGGTTGGATGTGGTGGCGACGCCGCAAGTAGAACCCCTTGATCATAAACTAGGCGGATGTAATTTTTCTCTAGGGGACAAGGAACTTTAAGAGCCTATCTCAAAACGAGATTTTGTTGGGGTGGCAGTTGTACTGCCACCCCTAAATGCGGAGTTTTGCAGGGGCGGGAGTACAACTCCCGCCCGAACATAAACGTTTTGGGATAAGCTCTAAATATGATCCTCAAATCCTCCTACCTCAAAGCGGAGAATTTCCCGCTTCCAATCTTCTTCGTGCACCGGCCAACATTGAATGGTGCATAGTCCCGCGGTTGTTTCCCGGGGTTCGTTTTTTTCGTGAACCGATCGCCAGCAAGCCATCTCGGTCGACGACGGCGGCGGGATTCGACTGGGAAAATTTCCCCGGCGAAACGTGATTCGGCCTTGATCGAAAATAGTGATGATGATCGTCGGGCGGCATTCGAGCATACGCCGGGCGATCAACTCGTGGCTGGCGGTGCGATATCGCCGCTTAAGCGCCAATAGATCCCAGCCGAATGTGGCGGCGTCCGGACTGAACCAAAGGGAAGGAATGAGCAATCGGCCCGCCAGTTGATTGGCGATTTGCTCCCGGGCGCGAGGCGACGATTCGCGCGGATCAACGCCCAGGTGCTTGAACGCGCGATACGCCGCGTGTTCGCCGATTTCATGGGCAACCGCCCACTGCAGGCGTTCAAAGCGCGGATCGGACCGCAGCAAGATCGTGGCTTTGGGCTTTGGGGCGTTTCGATCGCTGAGTCGCACGTACCTTGCCCGGCCCTCCTGGCAATCGTCCAGGGCTATGGTTATTCCCATTGCCTCAGCAATCTTAAAGGCGTCCACGGGCGGTTGTTCCCAGCCGCATTGGGCAAGAATTTCCTCGACCACGGAGTCCAAGCCGGCTGATAATTCTTCAAGAGTTAAATCGGCTAACATGTTTTGCCCCAAAAGAATTTTCGGTTATCAGTTTTCAGTTTACAGTTTATGCCGTTTGAAGTTTAGCCGCGACCGGGCACCATGCAGAGCATGGTCGGGGAGCGCTAATAGTGGAGGGTGGTCGCCGCGAAATCGCAAGCGGTTTCCTCCATCTCCCGCTTTCATTCGTTTAAACCATAAGTGTATATAAGTACACTATATCATATTTATCTGTTTTTACAACCCGAAATATACGCCACTTTCATTTTTTGCCGGATGGAGTAATATGATCGTTATCATGATGAAAAATCCCTCCAAAGGCAGTTACGCCCTTATCAGTCTTGGATGTCCGAAGAATCTGATCGATACCGAGCGCATGGCGGGCCTGCTGCGCTTGGACGGTTATCGATTGGTAAAGCAGCCCACGAGCGCCGATTTCGTTGTAATAAACACCTGCGGGTTCATTGCCGACGCCCGGGAAGAATCGCATCGGGCCATCGAGGAAATGCTCGAACTGAAAGCAAGGGGCCGAATTCGCGGAGTGATCGTAACCGGTTGCCTGGCCGAAAGAGAAAAAGATCGGCTGATGCAAAAATATCCCCAAATCGACCAACTCGTCGGGGTGTTCGGACGCGAGGACATAGTCGCAGCCGTGGGCCGGATGTTCGATGGCCTGAGCGAACAGCGCACGATATTTCGGCCTGCGCCTAGCCGTCCGCCTGAAGATACTCATCGTTTGCGGATCACGCCCAGACATTTGGCCTATTTAAAAATCGCCGAAGGCTGCAACCGACTGTGCAGTTTTTGTTCCATCCCGCGAATGCGAGGACCTTATGCCAGCAAGCCGGTCGAGCAAATCATGGCCGAGGCCGAAGAACTGGCCGCCGATGGAGTTAAGGAACTGATTCTGGTTGCGCAGGATAGCAGTTTTTATGGCCTTGATTTATATGGCGAACCGAAATTGGCCGAATTACTCCGGAAATTGGATGAAATAGAGGGTTTGCAGTGGATTCGCTTAATGTACCTTTATCCGATGCACATCACCGATGAGCTGATCGAGACCGTGGCAACGGCCGATAAAGTTTTGCCGTATTTAGACCTTCCACTACAGCACATAAACGACCAGGTCCTCCGCCGGATGAAACGCCGCGTTACCCGGTCGGAAACCGAAGAATTGATCTACCGGCTGCGGGAAAGAATCGATTCCTTG
Source organism: Thermoguttaceae bacterium (assembly GCA_050013075.1). Classification (GTDB taxonomy): domain Bacteria; phylum Planctomycetota; class Planctomycetia; order Pirellulales; family Thermoguttaceae; genus JBEKIK01. Next base: position 82,141 of record JBEKFZ010000005.1, read on the forward strand.
GTTCTGCGCACGACTCTGATTGCCGGATTTCCAGGCGAAACTGAACGGCAGTTTCAGGAATTGCTCGATTTTATAGAAATGCACCGATTCGAACGTCTCGGGGCGTTCGCATACTGCGAAGAGCCTGGAACGCCATCCGTGGAACTGGACGGCAAATTGCCGGAAGACGTAAAAAACGCCCGACGTGACCGGATATTAGCGGCACAACAAGCGGTCGCTTTTTCCTGGAATAAGGCACAAATCGGCCGGCGCATGGAGGTTATTATAGATAGTTATATACCCAAGGAGCCAAACGCCTATATTGGTCGTAGTTATGCCGATGCTCCCGAGATAGACGGGGTAGTATACGTAACCGGCGCAAACTTAAAACCAGGCCAAATCGTGCCTGCTGAAATTGTTGCTTACAAAGGTTATGATCTTATAGCAGTAGCATGTAACGCCGAATGATCGGTAAAATACTAACAGATACGGACGGTGTAATTTTCCACCGGGATATTTTTTAAATAATCCCCAAAGCCTCTAACGTGGATTTTTTTCATGACCAACGACATCAAACAGGCTAATCGCGTTAGAGCAAAGATATTTAATCTGCCCAATCAGTTGACGTCCCTGCGTCTGGTTTTGTCGGTGGTGCTTTTTTTTCTGATGGCCTACGACTACTACCTCTGGAGTTTTATGTTATTTCTAATCGGGGCGGGCACTGACTGGATCGACGGCTATTACGCCCGCAAGTACGGCCAGGTGACCACGCTTGGCCGCATTCTCGATCCATTTGCCGACAAGGTAATAATATGCGGGACGTTCATTCTATTGGCGGCCGATCCGAGAATGAAGGAACTATCAATAGCACTTGGGTCCTGGATCGTGGTGGGGCTTCGGCCTTGGATGGTGGTGGTAATCGTAGGCCGGGAATTATTGGTAACCGCGCTAAGGAGTTTTATCGAAGAGCAGGGCGGCGATTTTTCGGCGAAGTGGTCGGGCAAAATCAAGATGGTGCTGCAATGCCTTGCCGCCGCCGTTTGCCTGTTTTATTTGTCATACGCCGATCCGTTGGAGCATGCGCCTCAGTGGTGTCGAATGTTGTTGATCGTTTCGGTTTGGTCGGCGGTGATTTCCACGGTTTATTCCGGCGCGGTCTATATTCGTGCGGCGATAAAAGTGCTGGGTAGCTAATATGGGGATTGGGGATTGGGGATTAGGGATTGGATTTTTCGCCATTGGGCTCTGTGTAGTGGCGTGGGCGGCGATTATCGAGCGAATGGTCTCGGGCGCGCCCGTTCTGCCGTATCAGCCCAGGCGGCGGGTTCCCTGGCAGTTTTGGGATTTGCTGGCGGTGGTGTTTTTCTACATCTTCGCAGTAGTTGCCGCCGTTTATTTGTTGCGATACTTTTTACCTTTGGCAATAATCGAATCTTCCAACTCCGCATCGCTCGGGCGGAACAGCACCGCCCATCCGATCATTCAATTGTTGGCGGTGAAGAATTGGGCGACATTGTTTTTATGCGGCACGGCCCTGGTTATAGTGGCGCCCGTAGCCGAGGAGCTTTTCTATCGCGTTTTGTTACAAGGATGGCTGGAAAACGTCGAACGCACCTGGCGGCGCCGTTTGCCGATGCTAAGGCGATGGATGCACCCCGCGGCGATGCCTATCTTGATTTCCTCCCTCATTTTCGCCGGGCAGCATTTCCGCAAAGAGGCCCCGGAGGTGGATGTGGATGTTTTCACGTTGTTGTTGGCCTGCGACGGCGTGATAAAGATAATGTCGATAATCTTCGCCGTTCTTTTTTTACGTTGGCGGGTAGCGGCAACGGCGGCCGATTTCGGCTGGGCGCCGGAAAAAATTCTCTCCGACGTGCGATTAGGGCTTATCACTTTTGCGGCAATTGCGGTTCCAATATATGGGAGCATGATTGCCGTATCGCAGATATTGCCTGAAAAATTCGCGCCGGATCCCATCCCAATTTTCTTATTTGCCGTTGCCCTGGGATTGCTGTACAATCGCACGCACCGCGCTGTGCCGTCGATCGCGGTCCACATGGCCTTGAACGCCGCCAGCCTGGCAATGTTTTTGTCGTGGCGTGCGGGGTAAAAGGAAGGATGAGGGATGAAGGATGAAGGATGAAATAAGAGCCTATCCAATAACTCCCCTCTCCCTTTGGGAGAGGGTTAGGGTGAGGGCGGCGGATCGAAAAATGTTTTGTATTGCTTGTATTTTTTTCCCATGCCCTCACCCCCGCCCCCTCTCCCAAAGCAACATTATGCAACTGCTAGCACTTTCGCCATGAAATAAGGACTTACGTCAATTCCAGCACCTTACATTTTGGAAATACAGGCAAGGAAATTGCATCCAGTTAATCGGTTTAACGCATTTTTTTACTGTCATTGATAGCAGTTGCATAATGTTGCAAAGGGAGAGGGGAGCAATTTGCAGAACTTCACTGAAAACTGATTGCTGATTGCTGATAACTGATAACTGATTACTGATAGCTGATAACTGATAAAGGGATTATCATGGCGCTGGGTTTTGGCATAATTGGATGCGGGATGATCTCAAGTTTTCACGCCCGGGCGATTGCCGAGGTTCGCGGGGCGAAACTGGTGGGCGGATTCGACGCCCTGCCCGCGGCGGCCGATAAATTCGCGGCCGCCTTCGCTTGCAAGGCCTATCGCCGCCTTACGGACATGCTGGCCGATCCGGCAATCGAGGTGGTGACCATCGGCACGCCCAGCGGAGCGCATTTGGAACCGGCCGTGGCCGCGGCGCGGGCGGGCAAGCATGTCATCGTGGAAAAACCCCTGGAAATCACGCTCCGCCGCTGCGACAAAATCATCGGCGAGTGCGAAAAGGCCGGAGTGGTGCTTTCCACTGTTTTTCCATCCCGATTTCACGACGCCAGCCGGGAACTAAAACGCGCCGTGGATAAGGGTCGGTTCGGCCGGCTCACGCTCGGCGACGCCATTGTAAAGTGGTATCGCACGCAGGCTTATTACGACAGTGGCGCCTGGCGCGGCACCTGGCGGCTCGACGGAGGCGGCGCTCTGATGAACCAGGCCATCCACAGCGTCGATTTGCTTGCCTGGCTGATGGGGCCGGTGGTCGAAGTCCGCGCCCAAACCGCTTTGCTTGCGCATCGGCGGATTGCCGTGGAAGACACTGCCGTGGCCGCGATCCGATTCGCCAACGGCGCCCTGGGCGTTATCGAGGCCAGCACGGCGGTTTACCCGGGCTATCTCAAGCGAATCGAAATTCACGGGTCCGCGGGTTCGGCCGTCCTGGAAGAAGAAGACCTGATAAAGTGGGATTTTGCCGAAAAAATCCAGGCCGACCGGGCGATTCTGCACAAAATGGCCAACCGCAAAAGCAGCGGCGGCGGAGCGGCCGACCCGGCGGCCATCGGCCATCACGGCCATGCCCGGCAGTTTCAGGACGTGGTCAATGCCATAAAAAAAGGTACAAAACCGTTGATTGACGGGCATGAAGGCCGCCGGGCGGTGGAAATTATTTTGGCCATATATAAATCAGCCGAAACCGGCCGGGCGGTACCTCTGCCGTTGTCGGCCGATCCCCCCTTAGAAGCCAGAAAAGCCGATTTGTAACCTAATCCAGGCAAAAAACCGATCTTTCCCCGGACGGAAATTCCTGGGAAAATGTGTTTCAGTAAATTAGCCCGCCGTGAATACGCGGCGGGTAAACATGACATTCCAAGGAAGGAATCTGGAATGAATCGCAAGCGGATTGTCGATTTTCTCGTGTATCTGGTGGTTCGTATTTTAATATGTATCGCCCAATCGATGCGGATCGAAACCGACCAGGCGATCGCCCGATGGCTGGCGCGGCTGTTTTGCGAAGTATTGAAGATCCGCTCCGGCGTGATCGAGGAAAACCTCCTTCACGCCTTTCCGGAACTTTCGGACTCGGCCCGAAACCGGATCAGGCGGGAAATGTGGGAACATCTTTTCCTGTTGGTTTTGGAGGTCGCCCACACGCCGCGAAAAATCCACGAGACCAATTGGCGCGATCACGTGGACCTGAAAAACGAAAGTCATCTGGTCCGATTGTTGCTTGGAAATCGGCCGCTGTTGATCGTTACCGGACATCTGGGCAATTTCGAGGTGGGCGGATACCTGCTGGGCATTCTCGGTTTTCCCACTTATACGGTTGCGCGCACGCTCGATAATATTTATATCGATCGTTTTGTAAACCAATTTCGCGGAAAAACGGGTCAGCACATAATTCCTAAAAACGGCGGCGCCGAGCAGATCGAAAAGGTGCTTTCCAGCAACGGCGTGATGACGTTTTTAGCCGATCAATATGCCGGCCCGAAAGGATGCTGGGTGGAATTTTTCGGCCGGCCCGCCTCGGCCTATAAGGCCATTGCCCTGTTGGCCCTGGAATATAACGCCGTAATGGCCGTAAGCGCCGCGACGCGCATGAACAAGCCCATGCACTTTTATTTGCACAATTACGCCATGACCGATCCGCAAGCCACCGACGGCGACTTGGGCACGGTCCGCGAATTGACCCAGTGGTATACCACGCGCCTGGAAGAACTTATTCGCCGCACCCCGAACCAATACTGGTGGCTGCACCGGCGTTGGAAGGACACCCGCGAACCAAAACAGAAAAAACGCCAAGCAGCGTAGATAAAGAAGGATGAGGGATGAAGGATGAATATGGATTGCAATATTTAGATTATATTAAGAACCTATCCCAAAAGTCATCTTGAGCGTAGCGAAGGATCTCCGTATTTGGCAATATATTGCCCATTTTAGCCATATGTCCCTTCTAGATTCTTCGCTTCGCTCAGAATGACATTATTGTTTTGGGATAGGCTCTAACAACAAAACGCATAGGATTTTGTGAATAATACTTTTTCTTAGTGAGCGATATATAACCTGGAAGTAAGTCTACATACTCTGCTTCTTTTTTCATCCTTCATCCCTCATCCTTTCCGATACACGCTTCCTTGGCCGATTGGTTTGAAGCCCAGCTTTTGATACAGGTTGATGGCGGGAACGTTGCTTTCCATGGTTTGGACTTCCACGGTTGTAATGCCCTGGCGCAAAAACTGCCGGAAGACTTCACTGAGTAAAAAAACGGCGTAACCCCGGCGGCGATAAGCGGGATCGACGTGAAATTCGATCAAACCGGATCGCCGGCCCGGGGAGTTGATTCCGTTGGGTTCCATGCTCCGGAACAAGGCTGACGCCACGGCCGGCCCGCCGAGGCGGGGCACCATTTCGAATCGCGTCAGGTCGAATTCGCCCAGAGTGCAGGCCTCCCACCAGTTTCGCGCGGGGAAATCAATTGTTTCTTCCACCACCATTTGCCGGCGGATTTGCATTTGCGAGCGGTCGATGACCGCTTCGAAGCTGCTTAGATCGACTTGTGCGATTTTTGTCCGCTCGATTTCCTGATAACCATGCGACTGGAACAATTGCCGGGCCGCCAGATCGGAGTCCAATACACCCGGCAACTCACTGCCCCCGTATAATCCCAAATAAAAGGGATTGAGCGGTTGAATGCCCCCGCCGTAAAGCACCTTGGCGCCCCGTGCGCGGAGATATCGTTCGCACTGCTGGAGCAGTCCCGCGGCCGTTTCGCCCTCGGCGCAGTCCGGGCGCACGACCACTATCGAGGTTACTCCCAAATCGAACGATACCGCGCTAAGCTGCTCATTGGGACCAAATCCCGCGTGCGCGAAACCGACGGGAAGGTCATTTTGAAAGGCAAGAAACAATCCGGCGTAATCGAAGTAAAGTTTGGCGAATATTAGTTGTTCAAACAGATCGGGCGAGACCGGGTCCATAAGTCCGGGCTGACCTGCACGGCTGCGCCAAAGGGCCGTCAGGATGGGAGGATCGGCGTTTCGAAAGCTGCGATATGTCAACATGTACCGTAATAGTCGAATCAAACTCAAAACGTGGCGATTATAGACTTTTACAGCACATTATTCCAGTCGAGGAAAACCCCCCTAAATTGGGCGGGGTAATCGGAACTGGGGTTTTGTGGTTTTTGTCACGGGAACGTTGAGTAGGGTGCGTGAAACGCACCGTTCTCCACAGATTGTGGTGCGTTTCACGCACCCTACAAGAATTCACAACTCTGGGTATGTAATTATGTCGGGAATCTCCGGCGAACAAGTAAATTTTATCGCCCCTGAATCCATAGGACTGACATACTCCCCTCGACGAACGGCCATTAGCTATTAGAATTGTGTTATCGTTTGGTAGTGGAAGGTTTGCGCGAAACGGCCGGTTTTGTGTAAATCGCACGTTTTCAGCCGATTTTCACCCCGAAAAAACCGGTATCGCCGCCTAAAGCAGGCGATCTCAGGAAGTTATTCATGAAACAAATCCTCAAGGGTCAGGCAACGGCGCCGGATACATTGCGCAGGTTGTATGTCCCGATTGCCACGGAACTTGAACATGTCGAGAACATTCTACTCGATGAGTTGCGCAGCGATCATCCGTTCGTGGATCAATTGGTTAAACATGGTTTCCGTTTGGGGGGAAAGCGGCTACGCCCCGCCTTGCTTTTATTGGCGGGCAAGGCCTGCGGCGATTTGCAGCAAGAGCACTTCGTGCTGGGGGCCGTGGTGGAATTGATTCACACCGCCACCTTGATTCACGATGACGTACTGGATGAGGCAGCCATCCGCAGGCATCTCGATACGGTTAACGCCCGCTGGGATAACGAGGCAAGCGTTTTATTGGGCGACTATCTGTTTGCCCGATCCATCTGCCTGGCCGGCACGCTGGAAGATCATTTCGCCACGAAAGTTTTAAGCGCAACCGCCAGAATCATGTGCGAAGGCGAGTTGCGGCAGATTGAAAACCGGGGAAACTACAATCTGCGCGAAGACCAATACCTTTCGATTATCGGCAATAAAACGGCCGAATTGATGGCCTGCAGTTGCCGTTTGGGGGCTTATTACGCCGGCGCGAATTACGACTGCTTGGAGGCCATGAGGCGTTACGGTTTTAACCTGGGCATGGCGTTCCAGATCACCGACGACCTGCTGGACCTGCTGGGCGACGAAAACACCGTGGGCAAGTCGCTGGGCACCGATTTACGCAAACAAAAAGCCACGCTTCCGCTTATCCGCCTGCTGGATCAGGCCTCGCCGAGCGAAAAAAACGAACTGATCGGCCTGTTATCCGACTCGGGCAACCATCGGCTCGATATGCTGAGGAAATGGTTCGACGAGTCCGATGCGATTTCCCACGCCCGGAACCAATCGCTTTCCTTTACACGACTGGCCGCCAAGGAACTTAGTGCACTTCCGCCCAGTCCGGCCTTGGACAGCCTCAATGGGATCGCCGAGTTTGTGGTCAATCGGCAGTTGTAACAGTGGCACGGGTATTTTGCCCATTCTTATCCCATAAATTCCAAGCGGCCCGGGCCTATCGCCCGTGCTTTTCCTGGGCAACAGTGGCAAAAATACCCCAAAATCTTTAAAATTTATCTATCCGGAGGCCCTCAAACCCATTGATGGTATGGTAACGGCATTGTATAATCAACAGAGTTTGCAGAACTGAGTCCATGTATCTCAGTCTCATGTAAGGCGCGAGAATCGCATTATAACAATCAGACCTACCTAATTGATCCCAATACGAGGCAGCGCTTTATTATTTAGCCTACCGATTGTTTGCGGCACACGGCACGATCGGGTCGTATGCCTTCTTTTTGTCGGCCGTCACTGGTTTCCGTAAAACTTTTGCATTATCGAAAGGTAAAATGTCATGAAGAGAAATAAATTTGAAAAGAAGTGGACTCGTTGGGTAAACGCTAAACACATCTTAGCCATCGCAGTGTTAATGGCGGGAGCAACATGTTTTGCCGATGAATTCGGCGCGATAACCAGCGGTAATTGGAATAACCCCTTGACCTGGACGCCAACCGGAACACCGGGCGCTGGCGACGAGGTTTTTATCGGCAGTACTGATCCGGACGGAGCCGCCTCCATCGCGACCGTGACCCTTATTCAGAACGAGTACGCCAACGACGTATTTTTGGGCTTCGGCAGCAGCGACACGGCCGGGACGCTCGACCTTGGAAACTACAAACTCAGCATCGGCGGCGGCCTTTTCATCGGCTATAACAGCGGAGGGACAGGGACGGTGAAGCCAGGAAGCGGATCATTCTCCGCCTCTTACCTGTGGCTTGATAATGGCAACACGTTCACCTTTAGAACACTAGATACGGTGTCGTCTCTATATGTTTGGAACAGCGCAACAGCGACAACCAAGGCGGCGGGCAACGTCACGGGTAACGTATATATATACAACGGCAGTAAACTGACGCTGGGGGCCGACATGAAGCTCGGCGGCACCCTGGACCTGTCGGACACCGATTCGACATTGGATATGGCTGGGCACGCGCTTAGCGCCGCTCAAATCAGTTTTGGCTGGGACAACGATGAATTGACAACGTTGTCCAACCGTGGGCAGTTGACGGCCACTGACCTTTACGTGGCCAACCAACCGTTTGATTTGTACGCCACGGACTCGATTACCAATTCTTTCTCCCTTAGAAACG
>JBEKFZ010000006.1:0-88639 GCA_050013075.1 Thermoguttaceae bacterium
CTGCCGTCCACCACCCACTTCTTTTTCGCTATTTCGGCTTTTCGTGATAAAAGTGGAAGATATTTCGACTTCTCTTATCGATCCACCTGCCATTTTCATCCTTCACCCTCCGTGGGCTTTTTGCCGGATTTTTTCGTTCGGCGAGCGGACTTGGAATGCGCGTCAACGGCATCCGCCCTCACCCCCTGCCCCTCTCCCAAAGGGAGAGGGGACGATTTTTTGGCGTCTTCTTGTTTCTGGTCGGTCAGCTTTTGTACGGCGCGGTCGAAATCGCTTGTCGGCTGCTCGGCTTCCAGTCGCTGTCGCTGTTGTTCGTGCAAGGCGTATTGGGCGTAAGCGTGGTCCTCGGCCAGTTGGTGAGAAATGTTTCCCGCGTGCGCGAGTATCTCGCGGTCGCCAAGCCGCAAAAAATCGTTCAGCTTGGCAATCCAATCGGTCATGTGCATGGGTCGATGGCCGCGGGCTTGGAGTTCGGCAAAGTCGAGATAGGCCGAAACAATCAGGTTCAATGTCTCGATTTCCTGTTGGGTCAGATAGTTTTTGGCGATGGCGACATCGGTTTTGCGGACGGGACCACCGGGGGCATTTTTCCAGGAGGTCAGGCCCATGTGTGGTTTTGTCGCGTCGGCCCGTTGGCGGACAATCTCGGCGGCCGTATGGCCATGAGCGGCCCAGTGCATCTTGTTTTGAACGATCTGAAAGAACTGCCGCGTAATTTCGGCGTTCGGATCGTAGTCGATGCTCGTAGAGTAAATGTCGGTGATTTTCTGATAAAACAGCCGCTCACTGGAGCGAATATCTCGGATGCGGGCAAGCAGTTCGTCGAAATAGTCATCGCCAAGAGTTCGCCCGGCCTTGATGCGTTCGTCGTCAAGTGTAAAACCCTTCACCAGAAGTTCGGCAAGCCGTGCGGTAGCCCATTGGCGGAAGGCGGTTCCGCGCGGCGACCGAACGCGATAGCCCACGGCTAGGATAGCATCCAGGTTGTAATGTTTAAGCGAACGACGAACACTGCGCACCCCCTCTTGGCGAACTTGTAAGTATTCCTTACAAGTTGCCGTTTCGTCCAACTCTCCCTCGTCGTAAATACTTTGCAGATGCAAGGTTATATTTTGCGGCGTGGTCTGGAACAGTTCCGCCATTGCGGCCTGCGTTAGCCAAACTGTTTGGCCATCCAAGCGGACCTGGAGGTTTGTGGCCCCATCGCGGTAGATGAGAATTTGGCCACCGGGAGGGAGCGGGGCGGGGAGACGTTCTTCATCCATGACGATTCTCCTTGATAAATACCTCGGGGTAGCTACGAAACGCACTGGTGCCACTGCCGGCTTGTCCAGCAGTGTACTTCTGGCGATTTTACTCACCCAACTAACCACCGTCCACCACCCACCATATAGGCTTTAGACTGTAGACCGGAGGCTGTAGGTTAGTGGAATGTACTGAACCCCGAACACCTAAATCCCTAAAGTGGTTTTCATTTGCAGGTAGCGTGTATGAGCGCACCTCAGCCGGCTAACGCCGGCCGCTCGCAACTCTTTTTCGCTCTTTCGGCATTTCGTGATAAAAGCGGAAGCTATTTCGACTGAAATTCAGTGGTCAGTGGTTAGTGGTCAGTGATTAGTATGGCAGGTCACGGCGGCCCGTGCATGACAGATTGTCTGAACCCTGAACCCTAAGAACATATCCTAAAAGTCATCCTGAGCGAAGCGAAGGATCTTGCTGTATGTGATATATTGCCAGTATTTCTCATCCTTCGCCCCCCAGATTCTTCGCTTCGCTCAGAATGACGCATCTGTTTTGGGATAGGCTCTAAGTGTTGTCGGCCGGCAGGCGGGCGGGGATGGGGAGTTTTATGGTGAATTGCGTGCCGCGGGAGGGTTCGCTTTGGAGGGTGATCCGGCCACCGTGGGCTAGGATTACTTTTTTGGCGGTGGGCAGGCCCAGGCCGGAGCCGCCGCGCTTGGTGGAGAAGAAGGCGTCGAAGATCCGCGATTGGGTATCCGCGTCCATGCCGCAGCCGGTGTCGATCAGGTCCAGGGCCACGCCATCAGCCGTGCCGTAGGTGCGGATCACAAGCTGGCCGCCGCCGGGCATCGCCTGCTCGGCGTTGAGAATCAAATTCAAAAGCGCGCCGTGGAAGGCCTCGGGATCTAAAATCACGGTGGGCAGATCGCCGGAGAGGTAGTCGATCACTTCGATATTGGCTTTTTCGGCCTTGGGCCGGTAAAAATCCAACACGCGGCGGACCTGGGCGTTCAGATCGCAGGGTTCTTTGCGCAGGCGATGGGCCTTGGCAAAGCTCAAAAAATCGTCCAGCAGGTCATGCAGGCGCTGACATTCCTGCTGCACCAGTTCGATTTTTTTCATCGCCCGGCGGTCGCGGGGAGTATCGCCTTCGCGCAGGTCCTCGGATAGCAACTCCATGTTCAAGCGGATGGTGGAGAGCGGATTTTTGATCTCGTGGGCCAATCCGCCGGCCAGCCGGACGATCTGTGTATACTGATCGACGAGTTTTTGGTTGAGTTCGTCGGCGGATTCGGCAGCGGAACGGGGCATGGGGAGAGAGATTAGGGGATAGGGGATAGGGGATAGGGGATAGGGGTCGGAAATAGTAGATGGTCGATGGTATCGATCGCGAAACCGCAAGCGGCTTGCGTTGTTCATTCATCCTTCATACCTCATCCTTCTCTAATCTCCGGTCCCTAGTCCCTAAAGCGGCATAAAGCTACAACCAAACCCCCGGTGTGTTCACCGGGGGCTAAATAAGTAGTATACAAACTAATGTACATGATGCGCGCAAAACGCGGTCAAATCTCGACACAAAAACTCTTTCCTTTAGCGGTCAGTAAACTGACCACCCCACTCTATTATCTAATCTCTATCCTCTAATCCCCAATCCCTAACTCCTTCCGCGGTTTCCGTCGCCGCCTTTGGGGTTTAGTTCGCGCATGGCCGCGCGGCGGCTGAGCTTCACGCGGTCTTGATCGTCGATGGAGATGACCTTGACTTGCATGGGATCGCCCACCTTGCAGACGTCGGCCACGCTGGAGACGTATTCATCGGCCAATTCGCTGATGTGGCAGAGGCCGTCCTTGCCGGGGATGATTTCCACGAACGCGCCGAAATCCTTGACGCTGGTCACTCGGCCGTCGTAGATTTTGCCGATTTCGACTGAAGCCGTGAGGGCCTCGATGCGTTGCAGGGCATCCTTGGCGCCTTCCATCTTGTTGCAGGCCACGGTCACGGTGCCGTCGTCCTCGACTTCGATCACCGCGCCGGTGGCGTCCTGGATGGAGCGGATCATCTTTCCGCCCGGCCCGATCAGAAGCCCGATCTTTTCCGGATCGATGCGGGTCCGCAGCAGGCGCGGGGCCCAGTGCGAAATTTCGGACCGCGGCCGGTTGATGATGGTCAGCATGGTGCGAAGGATTTCGATCCGCGCTTCGCGGGCCTGCACGAGGGTGTTTTTAACGATCTCTTCGTCGATACCCTTGATCTTCAGATCGAGTTGGATGCCGGTGATGCCGTTTTGCGTGCCGGAGATTTTGAAATCCATGTCGCCGTAGTGATCTTCCTCGCCGAGGATATCGGTTAAGAGCACGTAGCGATCGGGCTCTTTGAGCAGTCCTATGGAAATGCCTGCCACCGGATTGCTGATGGGCACTCCGGCCGCCATCAAGGCCAGCGTGGCCGCGCAGACCGTGGCCATGGAACTGGATCCGTTCGATTCCAAAACGTCGGAAATAATGCGGATGGTGTAGGGGAAGGCGTTGGGGTCGGGCAGGACCGGCTTGATGCTCCGCTCGGCCAATGCGCCGTGTCCGATTTCGCGCCGTCCCGGGCCGCGAATAGGCCGGCACTCACCCACCGAATAGGGCGGAAAATAATAGTGCAGCATGAACTTCTGCGTATACTCTTCCAACAAGCCGTCCACGCGCTGCTCGTCCCGGCCGGTGCCGAGGGTGACGGTGGCCAGGGCTTGGGTTTCGCCGCGCTGGAACAGCGCGGAACCGTGGACCCGCGGCAGCAAATCGACCTGGCAGGTAATAAGGCGGAGTTTTTTATAGTCGCGTCCGTCGGCCCGGGTGCCGGAAAGGATCAAATCGCGGACCACGCGTTGCTCCAAAGCGTCCCAGGCGTTTTTGAAAGCCTCGGGCGTGATTGCGCCTTTGGCCGCCGGGGAGAAGACCGCTTCGGCGACATGGACTTCAATGTCGGGAATCATCTCGGCGGCGACTTTCTGTTTAAGCGCGGTGCAGGCGTCGGCCCGGGCCTGCTTGCCCTCGGTTTGTTTGGCCGCGCGCAGGGCGTCGTAACAACGTTCCTTGAGCTTATCGATCAAGGCGTTAGGCTCGGGTGCGGGGTACTGGGTCTTGGGTTTGCCGGCCTTGGCGATCAGTTCTTCCTGCATTTCGCAAATCTGCCGGATGTACTGGTGTGCGGCCAGAATGCACTCGGCCATTTTATCTTCGGGCATTTCGCTGGCGAAACCCTCGATCATTAAAATCGAATCCTTGTTGCCGGAAACGATTAGATCCAGATCGCTCCGTTCCAGTTCGTTGTGGGTGGGGAAGGGGATGATTTCGCCGTCGATAAAGCCCAGGCGTATCGATCCGATCGGTCCCTGGAAGGGCAGCGGAGAAACGCAAAGCGAGGCCGAGGCCCCGTTCATGGCCAGCACGTCCGGATCGTTCTGCCGGTCGCTGGCCAGGACGGTGGATAAGACTTGCACTTCGTCCATATACCATTCGGGAAACAAGGGCCGGATGGGCCGGTCCATGAGCCGGGAGGTCAGGGTTTCCTTGGTGGTGGGGCGTCCTTCGCGTTTGAGGAATCCGCCGGGGAATTTTCCGGCCGCGGCTACCCGCTCGCGATAATCGCAGGTTAAGGGGAAGAAATCGCCGGGCCGAGGCGCCCCCGAAGCGGACGCGGTCAAGACGACCGTTTCGCCGTATTGGACTAGACAACTGCCGGCGGCTTGTTTAGCGAGTTCGCCGGTTTCGATGGATAGAGTCGATGCTCCGATTTGACGTTCAATTCTGACTTTCAATGTTAGTTCCCACTTTCATCTGGTTGCGAGATTTGCACAACGTGCAAGGGGGAGAAAGCCGACCGGACAAAGGCCGCCCAGCGCACGCGCCGCACGAAAGCCCTGGTATCGACGACGCGCCTCGCCGGGCGAGTCGGCCTGAATAAAGGGCGATAAGCTCCCGATAGCTATTTGCGGATGTCGAGATGCCGAATAATGTCGAGGTAACGCTGCGGATCCACCATTTTGAGATAATCCAACAGCCGCCGCCGCCTAGAGACCATCATCAGCAAACCCCGCCGGCAGGCATGGTCCCGCTTGTGCGTGCGCAGATGCTCGGTCAAGGCGTTGATCCGCGATGTTAGAAGGGCGACTTGGACTTCGGGCGATCCGGTATCCGCCGGGGCGCGCCGATACTGCCCAATCAGTTCTTGCTTCCGCTCTTTTGTAACGCTCATCTGCTACCACGACCGCTTCGACCCGATTGGCTCGGGATGCTTTCCTACGAAGCGCGATCCTCCCACTTTCTTGCGAAATCTCTTCCTACTTGTTTGTAATAACTACTAAACCAACCAGTTTACCTGATATCGAGTTCTATGCAACGGGGAACAAGTTGGATATTTGTAAAAAAAACAGAAAAGATCATTGCCCCACACTTGCGGGTGGTAGGGATAGGCGGTTTACGTTAATTTGGGTATTTTTTACTTTAAACTGGTTTGATTCCATAAGTTCAAATTACAAAACACTATAAATCATCACGAAAATCAGAAAGGGCGAAAACGCAAAAACTTTTAGTTTTTGCATTTTATGTTTTCGTTATTTAGCGGTTTCGCGGTGAAAATGGTGATATTAGTTTTATGAAAAGAACCGCGCTTGCTTTTATCGTCTCGATGCTGCTGCTGCCTGCCTGCCGGCAGCGCGGGCCGGAACTTGGCGCGGTCCAAGGCACTGTCAGCCTAGACGGCCGGCCGCTGGCAGGGGCTATAGTGATTTTTGAGCCTAAAGCCGGCGGACATGCATCTCGGGCCGTCACCGACGCCTCGGGCTGGTATCAACTCGTTTACCTCCGCGACACTAACGGCGCACTGGTCGGATCGCATATAGTAAAAATCTTCACCGCCTCAGAAGACAATCCAAAAGAACGCATCCCCGCCCGCTATAACAAGCAATCCACCCTAACCGCCGACGTGGCTTCAGGGGCCAACGAGTACAATTTCAGTTTGAGTTCCAGATAATCCGACCACAATTATTACTTGTTTACACCAAGTTGTGTTGAAAGATAGAATTAAATAAAGCGAGACTATTCAACGGATTGCAGTAAAACGATAATGACGCCGTGTAAAACGATCTTTTTTACCACGAAAACGCGAAAGAACGAAATTACGAAATATACACACACATATATTTTTTCGTTTTTTTGTGCTTTCGCGTTTTTGTGATAAATTGTGGAGAGGCTTTTATGTTAAAAAAGATCAATTGGCAACTGTATGACGAATTTGAAAGCCGTCCTACAACGTCGGTTTTCGCGTGTGCCAGTCGGTGGCTTGCTGGAACATGTGTGCGCCGCGCAGTAGGCGATCCTCTTCGAACGTCGGGGCTTGAAGTTGCAGGCCGATGGGCAGGCCGGCGGAAGAGAAGCCGGCGGGAATTGAAATTCCGGGCAGGCCGGCCAGGTTCGTGCTGACCGTGTATAGATCGAAAAGATACATGGCCAGCGGATCGTCGACTTTTTCGCCGAGCTTGAAGGCCGGGGTGGGCGTGACCGGCCCGGCGATGAGATCGACTTCCTCGAAGGCTTTATCAAAATCCTGGCGGATCAATCGCCGCACTTTCAGGGCCTTTTTGTAATACGCGTCGTAATAACCGGCGCTCAGGGCGTAGGTGCCCAGCATGATGCGGCGCTTTACCTCCGGCCCAAAACCTTCGGACCGGCTGCGGCGGTACATGCGTATCAGCGCGTTATCGAGTTTCTCGGCCGCCGCCGTATCGCCGGCCTTTTGCAACCGGCGGCGCTGGGCATCCAACTCGGCGACCATTTCCTTTTCGTTTGTGCGATGGCCGTAGTGCACGCCGTCGTAGCGGGCCAAATTGCTCGACGCTTCGCAAGGGGCGATGATATAGTACGTGGCCACGGCGTATTTACCATGCGGCAGCGAAACCTGCTTGACCGTCGCCCCGAGCGACTGGTACACGCGGACCGCCTCGCGCACGGCTGCCTCGACCTCGGAGTGGAGTCCTTCGCCAAAGTGCTCGCGGACCAGTCCGATGCGGAGGTTTTCCAGCGGTTTGCCGATGGTTTGGGTGTACGGCGGCACTGGCACGTCGATGGAAGTGGAATCCAGGGGGTCATGCCCGGCGAGGATTTCCAAAAGCAACGCCATATCCTCGGCCGTTCGGCCCAGGGGGCCGATCTGGTCCAGACTGCTGGCAAAGGCCACCAACCCGTAGCGGCTGACGCGGCCGTAAGTGGGTTTCATGCCGCTAATGCCGCACAGGCCGGCCGGACAGCGGATTGAGCCGCCGGTATCGCTGCCGACCGCCAGGGGTGCCATTTGCGCGGCCACTGAGGCGGCAGACCCGCCGCTGGATCCGCCGGGAATGCGGGAAAGATCCCAGGGATTATGGGTGGGAAAGAAGCCCGAGTTCTCGGTTGACCCGCCCATGGCGAACTCGTCCATGTTGGTCTTGCCGATCAATACGGCGTCGGCCGTTTTTAACTTGGCGATGACCGTGGCGTCGTACGGGGGTTTAAAATTCTCCAAGATTCGCGATGCGCAGGTCGTTGTCTCGCCTTTTGTGCAGAGCAAATCCTTGATGGCCACGGGCAAACCTTGCAGTCGTCCGATCGGCTTGCCGGAGCGGCGCCGGGAGTCGATCTCCTCGGCCCGGGCGAGCGCGGCGGGCGGATCGACCCTTAAAAAAGCCTTCACTTTGCCGTCGCACTGGTTGATGCGATCGAGATATGCCCGGGTGAGTTCGAGCGAGGTGACCTCGCCGCTCTGAAGTCGGCCCAAGAGTTCCGTGGCTGTTTGGTCGATTAGCGCCATAGGATTTCCAACTTAATTACTCGTTCCAAGGCTCTGCCTTGGAACGGACTTCCGCCGAGCTTCACCGAGGGGAAACCTCAGCGACAATGTGTTCCCAGGCGGAGCCTGGGAACAAGAAACGGTAAACCGTAAACTTTTCACACTTCGCCCAACACGGCTGGCACCAGGTAGCACTCGGCGTCGCGGTGCGGTGCGTTGGCCAGGGCGTCTTCCCGGTCCAAACCGGGCCGAGCCTTATCGTCGCGGAACACGTTGGCCACGTCCAGGGCATGGGCCATCGGCTCGACGCGTTCGGTGTCCACTTCGCCGAGTAAATCCATGTAAGCGAGAATATCACCAAGCTGGTGGGTCATGGTGTCGAGTTCTGCTTCGGTAAGCAGCAACCGACCCAGCAAAGAAACTTTTTCGACTTCTTGGCGAGAAATAGCCATGGATAGGGGGCAGAGGTCAGGGGTCAGGGTATTTGTTCAATTTGCAATTTGCAATTTTCAATTTGCAATCAATTTGCTTGCCACCTACAGCCGGCAGTCTAAAGCCTACTTTTTCTCGGCCGTTTTGGCGAGTTTGAAGGGGGCTTGATGCACGACCTTTTTTATCGCACCGCTGCGAATGCACTGGGTGCAGACCCGGAGTGTTTTCCGCGTGCCGTTTGCCGTGCTCACGTGTACGCGTTGGAGATTCGGCTTGAACTGCCGCCGGGAAATACCGGTCACCTTAGTGCCTACTCCGCCCAGGTATTTTGCCTTTCCGCGATGGGCGACCGAATTGCCCATGACGGGCTTTTTTCCACACACCTGACATTCTTGCGACATTGATACACTCCCCTTGGGGGACTAGCTTTTAAAATTCAGAATCTATTAATATAACTGACCGGACAAATGATACAATATGTTGTCCGGCAAGTAAAAGCAAAAAAAGGGGCCCAAACCGGCATTTTCAAGTGGCTTAATCCACTTATATAGTGGGGGTGCCGGACGAACTAATTGTTTGTATTATGCGTATATGTTAATGATAAAAGTCTATTTAGTTGAAGCTCTTCAAGACTATATAATTGATTGGCAATTTTCGCCGCTAACAAAGACATTTCAAAGGAGAAGATAAATGTTTTATTGGGACCCGATCTATTTTTTGTATATTGCCCCGGCGTTTTTGCTGGGATTATGGGCGCAGATGCGCATTCAAATCGCCTACTCGCAAGCACAACAGCGGCCCGCGCCGCTTAGCGGAGCGGCGGCGGCCAGGCACATCCTCGATTCGGCCGGATTGCAAAACGTGGAAATCGAGCAAATACCCGGCCGCTTGAGCGATCATTACGACTCGCGCGCAAAGGTCTTGCGGCTTTCCGAGGAAGTTTATCAAAGCCGCACATTGGCTGCCGTTGGCATAGCAGGCCACGAGTCCGGCCATGCGATTCAAGATGCTCGTGCCTATGCCCCGCTTGCGATCCGCAATGCCGTAGTGCCTACGGCCAGCCTTGGCAGCAGCCTTGGCATATTGATGGTCGTTCTAGGCGCGGCATTCAGCAGATACTTGATATTTGCGGGAATCGGGCTTTTTAGTTGCTTTGTCTTCTTTCAACTTATAAATCTGCCAGTGGAGTTCAATGCCAGCAACCGCGCAAAGACGCAACTGGTGCAATTGGGCATCATCAACGACGAGGGACTGGTTTACGTCAAGAAAGTCCTTAACGCCGCGGCCCTGACATACGTCGCCGCCACTCTGCAAGCCATTATGACCCTGCTCTATCTGATCATGCGGTTATCCGGCGGGAGCAATAGAGATTAAGAGCCTATCCCAAAACAATTAATGTCATTCTGAGCGAAGCGAAGAATCTTGAACGCATATAGATAAAATAGGCAATACATTGCCAAATGTGGAGATCCTTCGCTACGCTCAGGATGACGTTTGGGATAGGTTCTAAGTTACAATATTTTGAACTTAAAACTTCACTCATGGAATCCGCACTTATCGCCTGGCTTCGCGACCGATTGCCTCCGCATCCGCTGCTAAAGCTGGGGATTGGCGACGACGCCGCCGTCTTGAGCATGGCTGGGGTGGACAACTGCGCGATCACGGTCGACGCCTTGACCGATGGCGTTGATTTCGAGCTTTCCCACGGCGACGATCCCAAGCGCGTGGGACGCAAGGCGTTGGCCGTTAATCTCAGCGATTTGGCCGCCATGGCCGCCCAACCGCTGGCCGGCGTGGTGGCCCTGGTCTTGCCCAAGCAAAACGGCATGAACTTGGCCCAAGCCCTGTTTGAAGGCATGTTGCCCTTGGCCGAAAAGTACAATCTGGCGATTGCCGGTGGAGATACCAACAGTTGGGTGGGGCCGCTGGTCGTAAGCATTACGCTTTTGGGTAAAATCACCGGTCGCGGCCCCCTGCGGCGCGGCGGGGCAAAGCCGGGCGATCGAATTTTGGCCACCGGATCTTTCGGCGGAAGCATTCTAGGTAAGCATTTCGATTTCCAACCCCGCGTGGAAGAAGCATTGCTATTAAACGAGCGGTATCGGCTTCATGCGGGCATAGATGTGAGCGACGGCCTGTCGATCGATCTTGCCCGCATGGCCAAGGAAAGCGGTTGCGGCGCGATTCTGCAAACCGATGCCGTTCCCATATCCGACGATGCCCGACGTTTGTCGAAAGAGCGCGCCGACGGCGTTTCGCCATTGGATCACGCCCTGGGCGATGGCGAAGATTTTGAACTACTCTTGGCCGTAGGGCCCGACGAGGCCCAACGCATCCTTGCCGACCAACCGCTCGATGTTCCGATCTCCGACATCGGCCAATTCATCCCTGATCCCGGTCTATGGCAGCGCGACGCAGATAATCTCAAGAAACCGCTTGTTCCCCAAGGCTGGGAACACTCCTTCGATTGATAAACATCATTTCTGGGCATATTGTTGCCGCACCCAGGAGCGAAACGAACGGATCCAACTCGTTTCGTCCGTTTCCTCACAACGATCCAAAAAGCGGTGTATTTCATTAAGATCCAGGAAAGGAAATGCAAAACTTTGTTGCTCTTGGGCGTAAACTCCCTCGGCCCGTAAATGAAAGACTCGAAGCGAAGTTCCGTCGTAGAGCCAAAGCTCGGGTACGCCCAGATCGGCATAGATGCCCATTTTGTCCAACGAACTATGGGAAATATCCACTTCGACGGCCAAATCCGGCGGCGGTTCGGTCGCAAGATCAATGTCTTTTTTGCCCCGCACGCGCGGCTCATTCAAGACATAATAACATTCGTCCGGCTCCAATCCCCTTTGCTTCAATTGGATTTTCAGGGTCGTTGCACCGCCGCTACGAATGGGAATATTGAGTTCTTCTGTCAAAGCTTCTATCATTCGGCCCAATAACCTGTGAAACCATTCATGTTCTGGCGATGGCGACATGATTTCCAAATTCCCCCGATCGTAGGTGAAGCGAATGCCCGCGCAATCCGAAGCGCCAAGGGCCTCAAAGACATCCCAAGATATATTAGGAATTAAAATGCGCGTTTCGGCTTGAATAGTTGAAACAGACATGATTGTATTATGATGCGGTAGAGGCAAAAGGCACTTGCTCCACGCGGACAATGTGCAGCCAAGAGACTAAGTCGCACTCTCTGGCAACTCCGCTTCCGGGAGCAGTCTCTTCACGCCCAATGTAAACTTCCCGTGAAGTAACCATTGCCATTTCCGGATGGCGAATATCATATATTTTACCGTCGGTCAAATGAATGCGCAGCGGTACAAATGGCTGGCGGCGAAGCTCCTCGCGAAGTTTTTCCGGACGGAGCATTTTCAATTCCTCCCTTTCATATCAATCCTACCGCCCGATAGAAGTATTGTCAAGCATTCAAGAACGCATATTACACGTATTGCGATAGCGTTTCGATCGCATTGCCTTGCGGGTCGCGGATCGTGACTTGCAGCGGCATTTGGCCGGGCAGGCTGTGGGTGGCGCAGCCGAAGCAGGGATCGTAGGCGCGGAAGGCCATCTCGACCATGTTCAGAAGTCCTTCGCGGACCTGGCCTTTTTTGATAAGTCCCTGGGCGGCCTTTTTGACCGACATGCAGATGGGGGCGTTGTTGTTGGTCGTGCCGACAATGAGATTTACTTTCGTTAAAATTCCGCGCTCGTCGGTGGCGTAATGGTGCGTGAGCGTGCCGCGCGGGGCCTCGACGCAGCCCACGCCTTCGGTCGGCGTTTGCGTGGGCAACACGCGATATTCCTTGCCCGTTATCTGGGGATCGGTGGATAGTTCCACCCAGCGCTCGGCGGCGTAAAGCAGTTCGACCAGCCGTGCCCAGTGCGTGGCCAGCGTGTGATTGATGGGCTTGCCACCCAACGTTTCGTACATGCGTTTGTACTCGGCGGAGGCCGAGGGCGTGGCCATGCCGTCGGCCGCGTTGCAGCGCGACAGAGGCGTGGCCTTGTACACGCCCGAGTCCTCGCCGTCGACAAAACCTTTCCAGCCGATCTTCTTCAGGTAGGGGAATTTCAGATACGACCAGGGCTCCACGCGTTCGGCCACGTAGTCGCGATATTGCGAGCAATCGTATTTGGCGTGTTCTTTGCCGCTTGGACTTGTGACACGGATTTTGCCGTCGTAAAAGTTCGTGCGGTTTTGGGCGTCGACCATACCCATGTTGTAGGTTTTGTGGACGTAGATGTCGCCGGTAATGAGTTTCACGTACTCGCTGTTTGCGAGCACCACGTCGTCGAAAATTTTCAGGGAGAACTTGGCGAAATCGATGGCCTCGCGGCCGCGGGCTTCGATTTCCTTGCGTTGATCCTCATTTATGCCCCGGCTCACGCCGCCGGGCAGGCCCCAGTTGGGATGCACGCGCCGGCCGCCCATCATTTTTATGAGTTCATGCCCGTCGTGTCGCATTTTTAGCACGTGCTTGGCCACGTCCATGCCCACCTTGGCCACCACGCCCAGGATGTTGCGCTGGGCGGGCGGGGCCTCGGGGCCGACTACGAAATCCGGGCCGCCCAGGGCGTAAAAGTGCGTGGTATGATCGGTGGCGTAAAAGATACTGTAAAAAAGTTCGCGGAGCTTCTTGGCCGTGGGCGGCGGATCGACGTGGAACAGGGCGTCCAGCGCCTTGGTGGCCGCCATGTGATGGGCCTCGGGACAAACGCCGCAGATCCGCGCCGTGAGGTTGGGCATGTCCTCGGCCGGCCGGCCCAAACAGAATTTTTCAAATCCCCTAAGTTCGGGAATTTGCAAATAAGCGTTAGCCACGTCGCCCTCGTCGTTAAGGAAGATGTCGATCTTGCCGTGGCCTTCCAGCCGGGTGATGGGATCAATCGAGATGCGCTTCATCGAAAAAACTCCAAAAACTCCCGGCACAAGTGCCGGGGCTAAACTTATTATTTCAATATTTTCGCGCGACCGACGGTCGCGGCTTTATGTCCGCAATTTGAAATTTGCATTTTGCAATTTTCAATTTGCAATAATTATTTTTTCGCGGCCCCATTGCCGTTGGTCAATGTTTTTTTGCTTTTCCGCCGCAACTGGCTCTTTGCCAAACTAAAGCGATAGAACGTTCCCACCGGGTCGGGAATGCCTTCCTTGACGATGCGGTCGATCTCCTGGGGATCGTTGGAGTCGATAACCGAGGCCAGCGCGCTAAGGAGCCGGGCGCCGTAGTCTTCCACGCCGGAGTTCGGGCCGTGGCAGCCGATGCAGGGCGAGTTGACCTGCGGGCAAAGCGCGCCGCAGCCCGCCCGAGTGGCCACTCCGCAACACAACAGGCCCTGTTCCAAGAGGCAGGTCGTATCATCGGGAATTATTTCCCAGGTACGGTTGAATTTCTTGATTTTTTTTTCGTTTCGCGTGCGCGGACATTCGTCGCAAACCGTGGTGTTTACGCCGATGACCGATCCCTTTGGCGGCAACTTGCCTTCGAGTATGGCTACAATCGCTTTCCAGATGTTTTCGGCCTCGGGCGGGCAGCCGGGCAGATAATAGTCCACCGCGACCGTTTGATCCAGCGTTTTGAGCGTGTCGTAGAACATGGGCAGATGCAGCGTGCCTTCGGCCACCTTGGTCTCGGTTTGCGGGCGAACGTCTTGCGGATTTACAGGGGCGGTCATCGAACCTTCCTTGTAAACCGCGTCGAAAATCTCCTTGCGGTTGTTCAGGTTCGCCAGGCCCGGGATGCAGCCCTCGGATGCGCAGGAGCCGAAGGCAACCAGAATCTTTGACTTGCGCCGCATGAGTTGGGCCATGTATTCCTGTTCGCTGGTGCGGATGCCGCCGTTGAAAAGGCAGAGGTCGATTGCGCCGTCGGGCATTTTTTCTACGTCGCGGACCTTGCCGTCGGCCGCGCAGGGCCACATAACAATGTCGAAGGCGGCGGCCACGTCGAGGATTTTTTCGTCGATGGCCAGGATTGCGATTTCGCATCCGCCGCAGGAAGCGGCCCAGTATATCGCCAGTTTTCCCTTGGTTATAGCGGCTGCCGCACTCATGATTTCACCTCCATCGCTTCTTCATGCTCGTGGACGATCGCCTTTAGGGCTTCCAGGCGTTGGCCGTTTTCCGCCCAGTTGGCCGGCCAGTTCAAGGGGCCAAGTTTACGGATGTCCTCGACCAGCTTGTCGATTTGATCGGCCAGCAATTGGCCCTCGGCGGCCGAGGCCCAGACCAAACGCACCCGATCCGGCTCCACGCCCAGGGCATCCAGCGTGTGCTTGAGCATGTAATAGCGTCGCATGGCTTTATAATTCTGCTCGATGTAATGGCACTCGCCCGGATGGCACCCGGCGATCATCACGCCGTCGGCGCCCAGGGCCAGGGCCTTTAGCACGAACGTGGGATCGACCCGGCCGGAGCACATCACGCGGATGATGCGGACGTTTGTGTCGTATTTGATTCGCGCGGTGCCGGCCAGGTCGGCCGCCCGATACGAGCACCAGTTGCAAAGGAATCCCACGATTTTGGGTTCAAATTGTGTGTCGGACATAGTTGAGGGATTGGGGATTAGAGATTAGGGATTGGTATATTTATTTGTTGTTTAGCTGCGAGCGGGCACCATGCGTAGCATGGTCGGCGAGCGAGTATAATCGCGAAACCGCAAGCGGTTTAATTGTTAAATTCATCATTCATCATTCAACATTCACCATTTGTTTGGCGTCCCATAGGATGCCGTCGATCTCGGCGAAAATTTGCTGGTTATTAAAGTGAGCACCGGTAATAACGCCGGCGGGGCAGGCGGCCACGCAGGTGCCGCAGCCTTTGCACAAGGCGGTGATCACTCGGCTGACTTTTTTGGCTTCGTCGAATTCGATGGCGTTGTACGGGCACATGTTGTTGCAAATACGGCAGCCCGAGCAATCGTCTTCGTTGATCGAGGCCACGATGGGTTCGATCATTACGATGCCCTTTGTAATCATGCCCGAGATGCGTGCGGCCGCGGCAGCGCCCTGGGCCACCGAGGCGGGAATGTCCTTGGGGCCTTGGCACGCGCCGGCCACGAATATGCCGTCGGTCATGGTGGCCACCGGATCGAGTTTCGGATGCCGTTCGGTGAACCAGCCCTTCATACTGCAGGAAATGCCGCACTTGAGGCCTAGTTCCTTGGCGTCGGCCTGCGGTTCCAAGGCGCCCATGAGGATCACCATGTCGAAGGGCAATCGCCGCTGCCGGCCCATCAGCGTATCTTCGAACTGCACGATGAGTTTGCCCGCCTCGGATGGATTCCGAGCGGCGACGGTCACTTCGGCCACCTTGCCGCGGACGAAGTGCATACCTTCGGTCAAGAGGCGTTGATAAAATTCCTCGTAATCCTTCTGGTTCGGCCGCATGTCGATGTAGAACGAATACACCTGGGCATTGGTCTTTTCCAGGACCAGGTGGCCGAATTTCAGGGCGGCCATGCAACACACCGCCGAGCAATGCTCGTTATAGTTTACGTCCCGGCTGCCCACGCAGTGGATGATGGCCACCGATTGCGGCTCGGTCTTGCCATCGCGGAGCACGATTTTTCCGTTGGTCGGGCCGGCGGCATTGCACAAGCGCTCGAACTCCATGTTCGAATAGACATTGGCCAGGCGGCCGAAGCCGTATTGCGGAATCCGCTTGCAGTCGAACAATTTCCAGCCGGTGGCCAGAACGATGTTGCCCACGTCAAGCTCGACGATCTCGTCTTTCTGATTGTAATCGATCGCGGCGGTCGGGCAGACCTTCGAGCAGACCTGGCACTTGCCCCGCGCGAACCAGGTGCAGTTTTCGGTGTCGATGACCGGGATCCGCGGCACGGCTTGGGGAAAGGGCGTGTAAATCGCCTTGCGATAGCCCATGCCGACCTCGAAAACGTTGTCGATGATCTTTCGCGGGCATTTTTCCACGCAGATGCCGCAGCCCGTGCATTTCACCGGATCAACATAGCGGGCCTTTTTGCGAATCTTGACCTTGAAATTGCCCACCGATCCGCTTACCTCTTCCAACTCGGAATAAGTAAACAAGGTCACGTCCTCGTGCTGCCCGACTTCCGACATCTTCGGCGTGAGGATGCAGGCGGAGCAATCCAAGGTTGGAAAAGTTTTGTCGAACTGTGCCATGTGCCCGCCGATCGAGGGTTCGCGCTCGACCAGGTAGACCGGATAGCCAGCGTCGGCCAGTTCCAAGGTGGCCTGCAAACCGGCGATGCCCCCGCCGACGACCAGCGTGGCCTTGTTCACCTTGACGGACATTTTTTCCAGGGGCTCCTGATACTTTACCCGTTCGGCCGCGGCCGCCACCAGGGCCTTTACCTTTTCGGTGCCCGCCTCCTTGCTCTTTGTGACCCAGGAAACGTGCTCGCGGATGTTGGCCATCTCGAATAAATAAGGATTCAATCCGGCGTTCTGGCAGGCGCGGCGGAAGGTTTTTTCGTGCAAATGGGGAGAACATGCCGCTACAACGACGCGCGTAAGGCCTTCTTTCTTGATGTCGTCCTCGATCATCTGCTGACCGAGAGAGGAACACATGAATTTGTAATCGCGCGATACGGCGACGTCCTTGATATTCTTTCCGGCCCATCGGACGACCTCTTCCACGTCGACCATGCCGGCAATGTTGCTTCCGCAATGACAAATGTAAACGCCGATTTTCTCGGCCATGGCACTTTCTCCGTGACAATTAATTATTTAAATAACATTAAACTCCGGCCGCGGCGGGTTTGCCGTTTAGTTTTGCCTTTAGCACCGGCGAGGCGGCGACGATTTCCTTACCGAAGCCGAGCGTCTTGGGGTCGATGCCGAAGGCCACGCCCAACAACTGCGTGAAGAATATAATCGGAATCTTGAAATGCAGTTTAAAATATCCGTTTACCCGGCTTTGATAGGCGTCGAGATTCAACTGGCACATGGGGCACATGCACAGGATCATATCGGCCTCGTACTCGACCGCGCTTTGCAGCAGGCGGCGAATCAGCTCGAAGGCTTGCG
Organism: Thermoguttaceae bacterium; assembly: GCA_050013075.1. Taxonomy (GTDB): domain Bacteria; phylum Planctomycetota; class Planctomycetia; order Pirellulales; family Thermoguttaceae; genus JBEKIK01. Next base: position 17,497 of record JBEKFZ010000006.1, read on the forward strand.
GCTCGCTGATTTGCGTCATGTGTCCGCCGCAGCAATGGGCCTTTACCGGGTAGTCGACCACCTCGGCCCCCAGCCACTTGAACAGTTCGTCCATTTTCATGGGATATTCGGTGTTGTCCACGCCCTTGATGGGCCGGACCACCTGGCAGCCGTAATAAGGCGCGATCCGCAGCCCGGTAAGCGGTTTGACGACCTTGTCGCGGATGGCCGTCTCGCCGATGTCGGTGTGTATTACGTCCAAGATGTGGCGGACCCGCACCCGGCCGGGCTTGTACTTCAACCCGCCGGCTGCCAGGGCCTGGTTGATCTTTGCGTTCATGTCCGCGTGTTCGCTCATCAGATTATCGACCTTGGCAAGGTTCAGATAGCAGGCGGCGCAGGGCGCCACGAGCTGGTCGAACTGGGGATCGACAAGGGCCAAATTCCTGGCTATGACCGAACAGGCGGTCAACTCGTCTTGGGAGAAATACTCGGTGGCGCCGCAGCAGTTCCAATCGTCGAGTTCCACCAGTTTGATACCCAACAAATCGGCGACCGCGCGGACCGACACATCGTAGGCGGCGCTGCTGCACTCCAGCGAACAACCGGGATAATACGCGTATTTCATTGTAGTGGTTAGTGGAGAGTGGTTTTCAGTTATCGGTTTACAGTTTACAGTTCTCGGTTTTCAGTTATCAATATATGGTTCTCAGTGGGCAGTAAACTGCCCACCCCTCATTATCCGCTATCCGCTATTTTCATCCTTCATCCCACATCCTTCATCCTTTGCTTTTCGCCCCTAATTCCCTGGCTTTCTTGATGATGGCCTGTAGTTGTTCGAGTTTTTTAATTTTCGTGGGGGTAAGGGCCATGCGACCGCGGGTGAACATGGAAAGGCCCATCGGTCCCATCTTGAGCATGGCCAGGGGCTTGTTGAACAGATAGAATCGGCTGGCCAGCCCGAATTCGAAACTCCGCCCGTATTTGTCCAATAGATCGGTGAAAGTTTTGGCCAGGGCCGGGGCGTCGGTGTTCTTGGCCATGCCCTCGGCGATGGAAATCCGCTTCAGGCTGTAGATAATATCAGTTATGGGGATGTTTTGCGGGCAGCGGGTAGTGCAAAAATAACACGACACGCAGGCCCACATGGTATTGGCCGAAAGCACGGCTTCGCGCTGGTCGGCGTTGATAAGCGCGAACAGCGTCCGGGGCGTAAACTGCATATCGGCTCCGCTCGGACACGACCCGCCGCAACTGCCGCATTGCAGGCAGTGCAACAATCGTTCTCCGCCTGGAGTGGCCTGGATGACCTGAGCCAGAAATGAACCTTCTTTGACGGCCGTAGCGTGTGCCATTACTTTTCTCCACCGCATGTATACAGATTAAAATACGCTGGAATACAAAAGATATACAAATCCGCCCTATGCATATTGTGTATATTACCAAGTCGAGCTATTTCAACAAGGTACAAGTTGAATTGGATTTCCCATAGCAATCTTTATGCCGACAGTTCATATCATCAAAGAAACAAAGGCAAAAATCAATGGGATAAAATATTTAATGGCAAAATATCGAACCAATTTTTCAATATAAATGTTTGAAAATCCCACGGAATTCCGCCACGACTCACGGAAATCCGTAAAAAATCGTTTTCGAGGAGCAGGAACGTTAATTGAGGGGTCCTAAAATTGATATTTAGCCCACCGTGAATACACGGCGGGTTTAAAGGGGAAAAAACTCCGCGCGGCCCCCGATGTGTTCATGGGGGGGCTAAATATATGCCTATTTTTCAATTCTTAATTCGGGGACATCCTCAGCTTAATAATTAAACAGTCACATTATTTAAATAGAGTCCCGAAACTTGGGCACTCTAACAAAACCTCCATTTATTGAATCTCGGGTAAATAATGGCGTGTTTTATCATTGGAGCCGGGCCATGTCGGGTGCGGAAATGCCGTGGCTACACGCCCCGGCGCTGATTTTTTCCACGACATTCTCTTTTTCTGAGATTCAATAATCCGCCGCGAATACGGGGCGGAAAGTTGATAAAACGGCATTTCAAGAAAATAGAAACGCCCGGTCAGCCGTGCCGGGCGTTCCTTTCTCGTCGTAGCAGCTTCGGTGTGCCGAAGAGGTTGTTTGCGCGGTTAAGTAACCGCTGGTCGGCTATCTCTTCTTCTTTTTGGCAACTTTTCTCTTGGGCGCCTTCTTGGCTACCTTTTTCGCCGGCTTCTTTGCAACCTTCTTCTTCGCAACCTTTTTCTTGGCCACCTCACGTCCTCCTAATGCGTACCGGGCGATCGCCCTGTCGCCCCCAGGCTGGGGCCGAAGTACGACCGGCTCATCGCCACAGAAACAAGACAACGAACTTCATCGACATCCTGTCCGCGATGCTCCGAGCATCGAAACAAGCCATCGTTCGTTTCTTACATCGATTTAAAATCCTTTTTCGTTTTGAGAAACTTCAACTCCATTGGGCCTCTCAACGAGCCACTCTACATGATGTTATCTATTTCCAAAATTATTTCAAGTACAATTTTTGCATTAGTGCGAAAAATTTTTCTGAATTTATCGCCGAGTCGCCGCGCCGACACTCATGCAAGACGCAAACATTGCACCTGTCGCAGCAGTTTTTTCATTATTGCCCGCAACAATATCGCCGGGATTTTTCGTCTTGCACGGCAATCGCAGTCGTGCGCTTTCAGCAAGACGTTTTTCAAACATCGTTGTCGTTTTCCGATTATATTTCCGGCGCGCATTTGCAGCCTCCGATGTTGCCGGATTGATAAAAAAACTCCGCGAATCAAAGTCTATTTCTTTTTCCAATCCGCTTGGGGAGAAGAATTCGGAGCAAAGTTTTGCGCAAGAGCATAACCTCAAGCGTAATAACAACTTACGAATTCCGCCTCAAAGTCTTTTCTGGTCTTAAAAGGCCGCGGACAAACGATAAATCCGCGGTCCGACAGTGTTTGCGCGATCATTTCCGAAGGCATGCCGTAAATTAAAATTACTTGGGAAAAAATTATATCCATCGCGCGATGAATGAGCGCTGCTTGATTCCCATGCCAACAAAAATCGGATGCCGATCGGCCCTTCACGCACGCCATCAAATGCAAAAATAATCTCATCCATAAGCGGCAATCAAAATTCCTGAACTTGATCCGATCGGTAAACCAAAATCCAATAGATAAGACATCAAAAATATTTTTAAATATTTTTTCTAAAAATGGTTTTTTTCACCAAAATTGTCCTCAAAGGACATTTTTCACCAATTCTAATTTGAAATAACGAGATGCCGCGTGTTTACCTTGGTGGAAAACACGCTCGATTTTGCGATAGGGACGCCCTATTTCAAACTAGAAACCGTGTTAAAGGTTCAATCTGCCGCTCAAACACAATGCTTGTTGAACCTTTTCCACTCTCAATTACCAACTGCTTAACCGTTAAAACTTCCGAAGTCCGCACTTGGGGAAAACGGAGATATCGCTTGTCTCATCGAGAAAATAATTCGACATTTTTGTTCCAAGAAGTTTATTTTCAAAAAAAATGTGAAATGTGGAGCCGCAAACCTTTACCCTGTTTAACAAAACTCACTAGATTATCATGAACAACCGGCTATTGGGTCTCAGGTAATGAATGTCGTGACACAAATCAGCATTTGCGGCAATTCCTCCGGGAGCAAGCTCCCGGGCTAAACATTGAACACGACATTTATAATCTGACAGTCAATAAATGTCTCCTGCCTTGTATGACAGGCGGAGTTGCGTTAAATTTTGCTGATTCCTTTTCTGAAAAGGTCCGGAGAAAACCGCCATGAACTCTTCGTCAGAGCCCTCATCGCCCCAGGCGGTTCTGAGGCAGTCGTTACCGGCGGTCCGGCAGTCCGGGCCGGCGGCAAAACTGCTGGTCTCTTTGGCGGCCTTTGCATTGGTGGCGGTTTCAATTGCCGGATATCTGTACCATCGGTTCCAGATGGCCTCGATTGCCGCCGAACATTTACGGCTGATGGTGATCGGCCCCTCGACGTTGCAGGCCGGCGCGGCTGCCCAGTTCGACATCAGCACGACCGAGGTCACCGGAGCGCCCGTAACGATCCCGGTTGAAGTCGATCTCTACTCCCCGGACGGAAAGATTTTATTCGCTCGCAAGGAATCCACCGACCAGCAAGGGCGTTTGCAGGTTTCCATTCCGGCCGACATGTCTCTGCCCGCAGGCGCCGCGTTAAAGGTCTTGGCCTTGTATCGCGGCGGGCGCGAACAGATGTCCGCTGGCTTGGCGGTCGAATCGGCGGGCCTGGCCACCCAATTATCGCTTGACAAGCCGCTGTATCAGCCGGGCGAAACCATTTTCTATCGCTCGTTGAGCCTGTCGCGTTTTGGCCTGGCCGTGGACCGGGAGATTCCCATCCATTTTGAAATTCTCGACCCCGCCGGCGCGGTACTGCCTAATTCCCAGACCGACGGCACAACCGACCACGGCGTAGGCAACGGCATATATAACATTCCGGATGACCTGCCCGGCGGCCGATATACCTTGGTGGCCCGCGGTTTGGATAGGTCTTTCCCCGAGGAGAAACGGAAGTTTCTCATCCGCCGTTACCGGGCGCAGCGACTGAAGAAAGAATTGGAATTCGCGCGCGACAGTTACGTACCCGGAGAGGCGGTCGTAGCCGATTTTTCCGTTCAGCGTCCCGAAGGCGGGCCCGCGGCGGCCGTTAAATTGCGCATTTTGGCCGTGGTCGACGGCCAAACCGTGCTGGAAAAGAACGCCCAGGCCGACAAGGCCGGCACGTTCCGCATGGAATTCAAATTGCCCGAGAAAATCGCCCGCGGCGACGCTCAATTGGCCGTAACGGTAAGCGACGGCGGCACGAGCGAAATCGTTGCCAAAAGCATTCCGATCAACCTGGGAAAGGTTTTGGTGCATTTTTATCCCGAGGGCGGCGATCTGGTCGCCGGCTTGGAAAATCGCGTTTATTTCGTCAGCCAAAATGCCCAGGGAAGGCCTTTGCGCATTTCCGGCGTGATTGTAAACGACGACGGCCAAACAATGGCCGGAGTGGAAACCTTGTGCGAAGGCATGGGCCAATTCAGCTTCACGCCCCGGGTAGGCGAGTCATATAGGCTGAAGATCATCGCCCCGGCCGACATAAAAGACGAACCAAAGCTCCCAGCCGCGGCAACCGACTGTCCGATTGTACTGAGTACCGGCACTGGCGTGTTCGGCCCGTCAGAGGCGCTGGAGTTTAACATCCGATCGTCCAAGGCCGGACTTCCGCTGGTGGTCGGGGCCTGGTGTCGGGGCGTTATGGCGGGCCAGGTCGCTCTGGTTACAAAGAAGAACGAAAACGGCATAAATCCGGTGGTCCTCCCCTTGAGCGACGAAGCGGGCGGAGTCATCCGCCTCACGGTGTTCGACTACTCCATCAATCCAGAGCAATCCACCCCCCAATTTCCCAAACCCCTGGCCGAACGGCTGGTTTACCGGCGCATGGCTTGCCGATTGAACGTCCGGGCCGTCGATCTGGGCGAACATTACGCACCGGGGGAAAAGGTGAACGTGTCGCTGGCGGTGACCGACGAGAAGGACCGGCCGGTTGCCGCCGCCGTGGGCGTATCGGTGGTCGACGCGGCCTTGTTCGCCCTGGCCGGCGATCGTACCCCCGGCATGACAACGCGGTTTTTACTCACCTTTGAAATCGAAAATCCCGAGGACTTGGAAAACGCCGATTTCTATCTTTCCGACGACAAATCATCTTCGGTTACGTCGGGCGGTGCATTGGATCTAATGTTAGGCACGCGGGGCTGGCGGCGTTTTGCCGAAAAAAACCGGCAACAATCCGCCCAAGAGAGTCCAGAAAAGAACCCTCTTACCAGGGCGGAGGTTATAAACGGCACGGCCGGCCCGCCCACCATGTACGATAACCTCGGCCGCATCCGGGCCGAGTATCAAAAAAGACTTGACACATATTATGCCGACCGGACGCAGGTTCTTTACACGGTCACAACAATCAGTTTCCTTGGCGTCTGGGGTTTGTTGTTTTTGGTATTCATGCTGGGGCTGTTTAGAATTATTCGAGGCGCATCGTTTTGGATGCCGGTCTTGGGGACAATAGTCTGTAGTGTAATGATCGGGGCATTGTTAATGAATCCGCAGCCGTTTGCCGGCGATAACAATCCGGCCGTGCCCTTTTTGCCGTATCAGGCCCCGGCGGCGAAAGGAGCCGCCGAAAACGATGACCATTCCGGAAAAAAATCGAGTGCGGAAAAAACCGCCGATAAGACGCAGCCGCTCAGCAATCGCCGGGCGGAAGGCGCGGCTGCCTTGCTTGGTCAGGGGCCCCAACTCGAACAAGTGATCCCCAGGGCCAATCCGCCTCGGGGCGAAAAGGCGATATCAGGCCCAACCGTACCGGCAAAAACGGAACATTTTTTCATTCGCCAGTATGCACACCGGCGCATTGCCGCCGAGGCCGGCGCACAGGGCGATTTTACCGAATCGCTGTTTTGGAATCCGCTTATGATTGCCGGCGCGGACGGCAAAGTGCCGCTTAGTTTCGACCTGCCGGATTCGACGGCCATTTTCCGCATACAAGCCGACGCCCACGGCGCAGCCCGCATCGGCTCCCTGCGGGTGGAAATTTCCACGCAAAAACGATCGAACAATGAGGGAAAATCATCGCCGGAAGGAGAAGAAGCTCCCGGAGCAAGCTCCGGGGCTAAACGATGAAGCACAATTTGTAGGGTGCGTGAAGCGCACCATTCCCTACAGATTGCGGTGCGTTTCACGCACCCTACTGAAAACTTCACTCCGGCAACTTTCGCACCGTCCCTGGAACGACCGGCCGGCGGTTTTCCGCGCTTGCCACGGCGGCAAAGCATAGTTCCAAACTGCGAAGATTATTCCGGGCGCCGTTGGAAGGTTCCCGGTTCTCCTCGATGGCGCAAAGCAACTCGCCCATTGTGCCGTGAAAACCGTCGGGAAACCAGCATCCTTCCAAATCGGGCAGGACCTGCCCGGCGGCGGTGTGCAAGGCGAGACTCTGATGCCGCGAGTCCGGCCCGATGCTGAGTATCGTCCCCTCCGTGCCGGCGATAAAAGTCCGATCCTCCTTACCGAACCGCGTGTCTCCGTCGAAAACCAGCGACGCCTGGGCGGAGTCGTACTCGATTGCGGCCTGGGCCAAAAGCGGCGGCCGGACTTTCTGCGTCGGACTGCGCGCGACCGAGGCATACACCAGCTCTGCCCGGCGCCGGCCCATGAGGCAAGTGATAATGTCGAACCAGTGGATGGCGAAATCGTAAAGTATCAGGTGCTTGACGTTCTCGAACGGGGTGCCTTTGATCCAGCCGTGGTCCCAATGCACCGAAAGATGTGCGGCGGCGACCTGCCCCAACAATCCGGCTTGGACGGCCTGTATGATATAACTGAAATGCGGCGCCCAGCGTCCGTTCTGATTGACCGCCAGGCGTAGCCCGCGCCGCTCGGCCAGATCGGCCAGGCGCACTCCGACGTCCAGATCCGTGACGAACGGTTTTTGACTGAGCACGTGCTTGCCGGCCGTTAAAGCGTGTTCGATGATTGCCGCCCGTTGGGGCGGATGCGTGGCAATATCGACCACCTCGATATCGCCGCGTTTGAGCAAATCGCGGTAATCGCGATAAATTTCGGCTTCTGTGTAGAATTCGGCCTTGCGGCCGGCGGCCCGACTCAATACTACATCGCATAGCGCAGCCACGCGATACCCGGCCGCACGGTATGCGGTAAGATGCTCCTTGGTAATCCCCCCGCAACCGATCAGTCCGATCGCCGGCCGATAATTTTTGGGATCCCGCGGCTTGTAAGGCAAAATCGGGGCCGGAATGTTTGTAACACTTGAAACGTCGGTCAAATGATCGCCTTTCGATTTTTGTCTTAGAATCTCTAACAATACCCAGCCGCCCTCACCCTAACCCTCTCCCAAAGGGAGAGGGGACTAAAATGTAAAACTTTAGCTCCGACCACTAACCACTAACCACTAACCACTAACCACTAACCACTAACCACTAACCACTGACCACTGACCACTAACCACTGACCACTAATATCATTCACCCTTGCGCCGCAAAGTGAAGCTCATAAAGTGCAGGCCGCTTGAATCGTCCGTCGCCATCGAGCCGCCGGGCGCAAGGTACTGCCGGATCACCTCGAACGGCGGCAGCGGATTATTTTGCAAGGTCGTATCCAGCGATTTGAAAAACGGATTCTTTTGGGCCTGTTTTTTCAACGACTCCCGGGTACTATCGGAGTTGATCATATCGTACCAGTACCTCAAGCCCTCCTCGGGCCGGCTGAAACCGAGCATCACCGGCTTGGCCCCGCCGCTTTGCCGCTTGATTTTATTGGCAATCAGTTTGAACTCCAGGTCGTCGCCCAGGGATTTCGCGTCCTCGGCCAACGTGCTCAGCACTTTTTCATACAGGCTGGGCCGGTTTGTAAACACAAAATAGTCGTCCACGATGCCGAAGCAAGGAATAGGCACCGGAGGCGGGTCCGGAACGTTTTGCGGAACGGGAATGTTCACGCGATAATAATCCTTGCCCGAGGAACTCTGCCGTGAAATCCGCTCGTCGAACCGCTTGGCCAGAGCGTCCAAGACCTTGCCGACCGCCTCGGTATCTTTAAGCTTCACCGCCACCAGCGTTACCCCGCTCACCATCGAGGCCGGTTTTTCGAACCAGGTGATGTACGTTACGCGCCCTTCCAACGCCGGCAAGATTTGCTTTTCAAAATCGATGCCGGTGAGTGCAGTAAATCGCTGCTCTATCATTCTGGCAAAAACGCCCTCGCCGGACAGGCTGTCGTACATGGGGACCAGGGTTTTTAACGCGGTATCGAATTTCACGTGAATCGTCATATACGAGGCCACGTCGGTGGGGGCCCAGCGTTCTGGCGTGGACACGCCGGGTTCCAAGGCGATCATTTTTATGATGCCCGACCGCGGATTTTCCAAAAGCACGTGAAGGTGATTTATCGAATCGTACTGGCCGACGTCGTACATTATACTCCCGCCAATGGCCGAAAGCCCGTCCAACCCCAACACCGGCAATATGGCCACCGCAACGCGCAAGTCCACGTTTTGCTCGGCAATGCTTCGCATGATATTGATCGGATCGACAAACCAGATAATCTGGGGGCGTTCGTCCTTGGATCCCTGGCAACGATTCATGATCGTGCCGAAATTTTCGTTGTCCGAAAGGACCTTGCCCTTTTCACCGTTCCAAATCCCCAGGATTCTTTTTACGGCCTCAAGATTGTTGCCTCCCACAATAGTGCCGTCTTTCTCGAAAAAGGCCAGCAAACCGTTGTTCGGGCCGGTGAGAATGGTAATATTCATATCTTTAACGATTACCTCCTGCCTTTTAGCGCCTTTGCTAACGGCCGCATCCGTGCCTCGCTGAAGCAGAATGCGGGCGTTGGCGATCTGATCGCCCGCGTCAAACAATAAAATCATGGCCGGCGGGGCGTCCTTGACCGCCACAAAGGCAAAGGTGACTTCGCCTTGCGGAATGGACACTATCTCCGGCAGCGATAACCCGATGCTCTCCCGCAGCGTGGCCACCAATTCGGTCAGTGAACTGTATAACTGGACGACCACCGGTTTCATCTGCGGGTCCTGGGTCATGCGTCCCAGGCTGGTGTTCATAAAACGTTCGGCCAGTACCCGCGTGTCGGTGATGGAGATCAAGCCCAGCGTATTCTCGGGCAGCAGTTCCGCCGCCACCGGCCGCCCGGCATAAACCGAGGCCGCCAGAGCACAGGCCAAAATCGCCGTCCCCACGAAACATCGCAACACCCCGACAACCGCCATGCGACACGTAATCATGAGATTTCCCCCTTTATGATAATAAGCCTAGCAACATTAAGAGCCCGTTAAAAAATTTCCTTTCATCCATGTAAAGCCGCGACCACCGCTCGCGGCTTTAATTGCCGCACGCGCTCACCTGACGGCGGGGGCAATAAACCGTAAACTCCCCTAGGGCGGCCATTGGCCACAACCAAAGCGCGACCACTGGTCGCGGCTTTACATAAGTCCTCTATTTTATATGTATATCATGGCGCCACACAAGATGGAGGCAATACATCCATGCCAGCAATGCTTAATTTAAGGGCATTGGGGTTAGAGTCTTTGTTTGAGGTTTGAGCGCGTTTTGCACGCATGTTTTTTTATTGCAAATTGAGTAATTGCAAATTGCAAATTGCAAATTGAACAACCATAACCACTTGCGCGATTTGTCACTTTATTCCGTACATCGAGCTTTTAACTGAAAACTGTTTACTGAAAACTGATAACCAACTACTATGAACTTTTTGGTTGCGGCCGTCAGGCCGCGCAAGAGTGAGGGCGAGTGTCGCCTGCTGGGAACCGGGTTGTCGAGTGGAGTTTGCGTCTTTCCAGTGCCGGCATGGAAACAATGACAAGATAATCATGCGGGGGCGATGCCCACGCTTGCGTTGGCATGTGGAGTCGGCTAGATTATTGCCGTAACCTGCCAGGGATTCATGAATTTTCTGAACAAATGAATTCGCTAAATGCAACCGAACCACTAGCGTGAACATGGCACCCAATGCCCTTAATGCCCTCACCCTAAGCCTCTCCGGGCACCGACGGGCACCATGCGGAGCATGGTCGGTTGGTCGGGAGAGGGGATTATCGATATAAACTCCAAGGACATTCAACCGTGTTTTTCTTCGACAACTTACACGATCTGAATACGCTCAATGCCAGGGCATTGGAAAATGTCCGTGCGCTGGTGGCGTGGAAACGGCAAGACGCCGGTTTGGCGAATAATGCATTTGATGCAAGGCCGATCCGCTCGGTGGGAATAATCGGGGCCGGGACCATGGGGGCGGAGATCGCCGCGGCACACATCAAACATCATTTGCCGGCGACCATCTTCGACAACAATCCGGCCGCCTTGGCCACGATTGCCGAGCGCACCTCCGCCGAACTTGCCGCGGGAGGCGAGAGTGGAGACGTTCGCGCATCGGTTGACCGGCTGCTTCGCCCTGCAACCGAACTGGCCGAAATTGCAAAATGCGATCTGATTATTGAATCCATTTTTGAAACGCTGCCGGCCAAGCAAGATCTACTGGGCCGCTTGCGGGAATTGCTCAATGCGGAGGCTATTTTGGCTTCAAATACCTCGACCATCACAATTGGAAAACTGGCCGAGAGCATGACCTCGCCGGAGCGATTTTGCGGCCTGCATTTTTGCCACCCGGTGCGCGAGCGCCCGCTTGTGGAAATCGTCCGGGGTGCGAAAACCGGCGACGAAACCATCGCCGCACTGGTCGCTTACGCCAAAAGCATCGACAAGTTGCCCGTAGTCGTGGCCGACGGTCCCGGGTTTTTGGTCAACCGTTTGCTTTTGCCGTATCTTGCCGAGGCCCTGGAGTTGCTCATGGAAGGGGCCTCGATCGAGACGGTCGAAAGCGCCGCCATCGAGTTCGGCATGGCCAAGGGGCCGTTTGGCTTGATGGATGAAATCGGTCTTGATACCACTCTCCAAGCCGGCTGGTGCATGGCGGCGGCCTTTCCGGATCGGATTCCCATTTCGCCGTTGCTCATTGCGCTCATCAAGTTGGGAAGGTTGGGGCAAAAGTCGGGGGCGGGGTTTTTTTCATACGCCGATCCGTCCTCAAAGGCAAAACCCGCTAAACCAGATCCGGCCACGATAGAAATCGTAGCCCGCTGGGTAAAAACATCCCACAAGCGCTCGGCTGAAGACATCATTCTCAGATTGTTGTTGCCCATGATTTTAGAGGCCACGCGGATCCTGGAAGACGGCGAAGTGCGCGATCCGCGGGATATCGACTTGGGTGTTATCTTCGGGCTGGGTTTTCCGGCCCGGCGCGGCGGTCTGCTGTGGTGGGCCAATACGATCAAACCGGCGGCGCTCGTGGAAATGCTCCGCCCGCTGGAGTCGATCGGTCAGAGATGGCATCCTACGAGGCTGCTTATGGAAATGGCCGCCCAAGGCGGACGGTTTTACTAACCTTGACTACGCCCGCCAAAACCGGACAATAAACTTTTTCCGACAAGTTTCTCCTTTTAAAGGGGGAGTCTATCGTGGCTAAATTTGCCGTAATTCTCCCTGCCGCCGGGCGCAGCAGCCGGTTCAAGGACAAAAACTATAAAAAGCCCTTCGTTCCCATGGCCAACAAAGCCGTGTGGCTTCATTCGGCCGAGCGATTTTTGGGGCGGGACGATGTGGTGCAAACCATTTTGGTTATTTCGCCGGAAGATCGGGAGGATTTTACGTCCAAGTTCGGCGCTAATATTGCTATTCTCGGTATCGAAGTGGTCGACGGCGGGGCCCAACGGGCCGACTCGGTCCAGGCGGCCCTGGCAAGGGTGAAACCCCAGGTCGATTTCGTATGTATTCACGATGCTGCCCGGCCCTGCATCTGCAATCAGTGGATCGATCAGATTTTTTCCGCCGCCGAACAGAGCGGCGCGGCTATTTTCGCCATTCCCGTCGCCGGAACGCTGAAACGGGTGGGCGCCAATCACGAGATCGAAGAAACCGTCGCGAGGCAAGGGCTTTGGGAGGCCCAAACACCCCAGGTATTCCGCCGCGAGTTGATCCTTGAGGCATACGCCAAGCGCCAAGGACTGCAAGCCACCGACGATGCGCAACTGGTCGAGCGGATCGGTCACAAGGTGACGGTCGTGCCCGGCTCGCCCGTGAATCTGAAAATCACCACCCGCGAAGATTTGCGTTTGGCTGAACAAGCCTTAAGGGCCTTGCCTAAGCCCAAAATCCTCGGCGGCATGAATCCGTTTGCCGACGACGACAAATGGCGGTGAAAATATTTTTATAATTACTCCAATCCACTGACCACTCTCCACTAATAATGGACATTTTTAAAGAATTATCCTGGCGCGGTTTGATCAATCAAACTACCGACGATATTAATCTGCAGCGGTTTTTGCGGGAGAAGCCGCGGACGGTTTACGTCGGATTCGATCCCACGGCCGACAGCATGCACGTGGGCCACTTGATGGCGCTCATGATCTTGCGGCGGTTTCAGCGGGCCGGGCACAGGCCGATCGCGCTAGTGGGCGGGGCCACGGGAATGATCGGCGATCCGAGCGGGAAAAGCGAGGAGCGAAACCTGCTCTCGCTCGATACGCTGCGGGCCAATGTCGCCGGCATGGAAACCCAATTGCGGCGATTCCTGGATTTCGATTGCGGAGCGAATTCGGCCGTGCTGGTAAACAACTACGACTGGATGGAAAAATTCGGATACCTGGAATTTTTGCGCGACATAGGCAAGCATTTTCCAGTCAACGTCATGCTCACTAAAGAATCGGTCCGCAACCGGCTGGAAAAGACCGACGCCGGATTGAGTTACACCGAGTTCAGTTACATGCTGTTGCAGGCCTACGATTTCGTATATCTTTTCGACAATTTCGGCTGCGAGTTGCAGGCGGGCGGGAGCGACCAGTGGGGAAACATCACCGCCGGCATCGATCTGGCCCGGCGTTTGCGCGGCGTGCAGCTTTACGGCATGACTTGCCCGCTTCTGACTAAAAGCGACGGCGCGAAAATGGGCAAAACAGAGTCGGGCGCGCTGTGGCTGGCGGCGGACAAGACCAGCCCGTACCAGTTCTATCAATACTGGATCAACCTGGACGACGCCGACGTGGGCAAATGCCTGCGTTTTTTCACCGATCTGGATCAGGCGGAAATAAACACGATTTTGGACCACCATCAGGCCGATCCGGGCGCCCGGGCGGCCCAGCGCCGGCTGGCGGCGGAACTGACCCGGTTGGTCCACGGCCCCGATGGCTTGGACATCGCCCAACGGGCAACGGACGTGTTCTTCGGCGCGGAGATCAGCGAACTTTCCGACGCCCAATTGGCCGGCATTTTCGCCGACGTGCCCAGCAAGGAACTTCCCCGCGGTCGGCTCTCGGGCACGGGTCTGTCGATTATCGACGCCCTGTGCGAAGCCGGATTGGCCAAATCGAAAAACGAAGCCCGGCGGATCGTCGTGCAGGGCGGCGCTTACGTTAATAACCGCCGCATCGAAGGAATCGAAACCCAACTTACCGCCGCCCAACTGGCCGGAGAGTCGGTAATGGTATTGCGTTCGGGCAAAAAGAACTATGCTCTGTTGAGGTTCGTTTAGGTCATGTCCCGTAGACTTTGCCTTACACTATGGATCGGTTGCGGCGTGCCGGCGGTACTGATTGCCGCGCTTGTAGGGGTGTTTGCGGCTTTGCGATTCGAGCCAAAATTTTATCGCGACGCCTTGGCGGTCGCGTACGAAGCGCGGGAAGAAGGCAGCGATCAAATGTTGCAACGGATGGCCGCCTTGGTTAGCGACGTGCGCAAGCCCGGCAAGTGGCAGGCGCGTTTCACGGCCGAACAGATCAACGGCTGGCTGGCGGTCGATTTCGTAAAAAACCATCATGGGGCATTGCCGCCGCTGTTTCACGATCCCCGAGTGTCAATCGAGCCGGAGGGCATTGTGCTGGCCTGCCGTTATGAGGGATGGATTGTTTCCACGGTGTTGACATTGATCGTCGAGCCGTACGTGCCCGAGGAAAACATGCTGGCATTGCGAATAGTGCGGGTCCGGGCGGGCCTGGTGCCCATGCCATTGGAAAAAGTGCTCGACGGCATTTCCGATGCGGCGCGGCGGTCAGAGTGGCGGTTGGAGTGGCGTCAGAGCGGCGGCGATCCGGTGGCTTTGCTATCCACGCCTCCGCCGGATAACGCGGGCGATTTGGCGGTGAAGATCGAAACAATCCGCCTGGGCAAGGGTGATATTTTTGTGTCCGGCTCCACCGAGAGAAAAAAATAGCGCATTGCACCGTGCTGGGGCGGCAGTTTAATTGCCGCCCCAGCACGTTTATTGATACTCAGGAAAAGAATACCGCAGGAAAAGTCAGAGCCGGGGCGTGTCGCCCCGGTAATTCCGCACCTGACACGGCCCGGCTCTGAGGCGAAAACGCTACATTGCCGCGAAACCGCAAGCGATTTTCGGCGCGACCGACCAACCGACCATGCCGATCAATGCTGCGCATCGGTGCCCGATGGTGCCCGTCGCGGCTTTATGGGATGAAAGAAAATACCCAATCGGTTTTTATATCTCCTCTTTGCACAAGCGTTACCTTGCCCATGAGTTTTTCACCCTTTAATTGCACAATCAGATCCGACTCGGATTGGTGCTCTACCTCATACGTGCCGCGATCCCAAGGGGTGACGGAACCACGATCGCCTGAGATGGGGCCTTCGTATTCGAGGTAACTCAGACGATGGTCGGCAAGTAATTCGGCCTCCATGTCCGCCCCGGCCCCGGGCGCTTGCGTCAAGGACCAAGTCTTTAGCGCGCCGCCCATATCGAGCATAAAATCGAAATGCTCACCGCCAGTGGTTTCGTGCCGGAGGATAACGTAACGAGGCATAATTTCCCAATGCCACCGGCCGCAAGCGGCCGGGCTATTGGGTCTCAGGTAATAATTGTCGTGTTTTCACCTCAGAGCCGGGCCGTGTCGGGTGCGGAATTACCGGGGCGACACGCCCCGGCTCTGACTTTTCATACGACATTCTTTTTCTGACTCTCAATAAACTAACTACTCTCCACTCTCCACTAATTTTGCGGCGGCTTGGCGGATGGCGGTTTGCACTTCGTCTATCGAAGCGGCGGCATTTATTACCACGATCCCGGGGCGCCGGCCGGCTTCGGTCAGAAAACCCTCGCGAACCCGGGCGTGGAACGCGGCGCCTTGTTGTTCCATGCGGTCGAGTTGCCGGTTGATGCGTCCGGCGGCCGTCTTTGCGGGCAGGTCCAGGACAATGGTCAAATTGGGCATCAATCCGCCGGTAGACACCTGGCCGACCTGCCAAAGGGTTTCCACGTCCAGCCCGCCGCCGTAGCCTTGATAGACTACGTTAGCCAGAAGAAAACGATCGCTCACCACGATTTTGCCTTGCTCGAGTGCGGGGCGAATGATTTCCTCGACCAGTTGCGCCCGGGCGGCCATATATAGAAGCATTTCGCTGCGGCGGTGGATTGCCAGATCGTGCCGATTGAGCAGTATTTCCCGCACGGCATCGCCCAGTTGCGTGCTGCCCGGATCGCGGCAGGCGACCACGTCTCGGCCTTGCCCGCGCAACCACTGGCAAAACATTTCGGTTTGCGTAGATTTGCCGACCCCGTCGCCGCCGTCGATGGAAAAAAATAGTCCGGGCATAGTGGTGAGTGTTAAGTTGTAAGTGTTAAGCGCGAAACCGCAAGCGGTTTATAATCTCTAATCTCTCTCCTTATACATGATTGCCATCCTATCGACGCGCTGGGCGATCAGGCTGCGGAGCTCGGGCGGTTTGATTACTTCGGCCTGATCGCCGTAGCCCAGGATCCACCAGGAAATTTCGTTCAAACCGGAAACGGTGACTTGGAAATCGAGCGTTCCGTCTTGATTGAAGGTTAATTGTTGTGTTTTATGCCAAGTGACTTCGGCCACGTTTTGCGCGACCATTTTGCTAAAACGGACCGTTACGTCCCAATCCGGACCGGGTTCGGGAATCAGATGCCAGGCGTTGCGCAAGAACCGCTCGATGGAAAATCCGCGCGGAATCTGGTAGCGGTCGTCCAAGAGTTCGATTTCGGCGATCCGGCCGAGGTTGAAGGTCCGCGTGGCCCTGTGCAGCGAGGAGCGGCCCGCCACGTACCAGCTCCGGCGGCTGAAAAACAATTGGTAAGGGTTGAGCTTGGTGCGGATTTCCTCGCCTTCGTTAAGGCTGCGGTATCGCAGGCGCACGCTCCGCCGCTTGGTTACGGCCTCGATCAATTGATCGTAGACGGGCCGTTTGCCCTCCAAGGGATTGTTGGGCAAGGGCTGAATGCGCATGGCATTAATCACTTCGCGGAGTTGATCGCGGAGCCGGCCGGGCAGGGCGCTTTCCAGTTTGACGGCCGCGGCGCGGGCGGGATTGAGAAAAGGCAGTCCGGCGCGGTCGCCCATTTCGTGACAGAGCACGATAAGGGCCAAGGCTTCTTCAGGGGTGAAATTCGTGGGCGGCAGGTAATTGTTGCCCGCTATGTGGTACTGCTGCTGATCCTCATCGTAACGCAGCGGCACGCCCGAGGAGCGCAACAGGTCTATATCACGAAAGATCGTCCGCCGGCTGACTCCGCATTCCTGCGCCAATCCCTCAATGTGATATCCTTTTCCAGCCTGAAGCAGACTGATTAGATTCAGCAGTCGGTGGATACGTGCTAGATTCATAAGCCGAGGGACTCGCAGTTTCCGGCCATTTAATACGTGAACTATTGGAATCGCTGTTTTGGGCGGAATTACCCGCAGGCTCGACAAAAACTTCCTGGTACCCGGCCTGTTGGACCGCCGGCTTAGTCGCGCTTTTCCAGCCGGAGGCGGCAATCGCGGCATCCGGCGTTACTTTTATGGTGGTTGATTTTTTCACCTGCGTCTTGCCCGCCGCCGCCCCGGTCCCGGCCTCGGGCAGAAGCTTTGGTTCTTCAGGCATGGCCGGAGTCGGCTGGGCCGGTTGATAACCGGGGTCGACCGGTTGCGGTTCAGGCGTGGGCACCAGTTCGGGCCGGGGCGTATTGCCCGGCTTGGAGTCTTGCTCGTTTTGGGCGGCCTCGCCGGAAAATCCGGTCGAGCCGTCGGCATGTTGTTCGTACGGCCCGCGGCTGACGACCTTCGGCTGGGTAAATCCGTAGTCCATGTAAGTCGAGGCGCCGCGGGAGCGTGCCCGGCGCCGGGCGTCAAAGTACGCCTTGCCCGGCCAGGGACCTTCAGCCAAATATACGCCATTGTACTCTAAAAGCGAACCCTTGCGATAGTGAACCTGCATGATGGCTTTGTTGTAATTTATGACCGAGCGGTAGTAATCGCTTTCGGCCTGGGCCAGGCGTTGCTGCGAAGAAAGCAACACGTCGAAGGTAATGGTGCCGGTTTCGTAGGCCGCGGCCACGGCCTCGACCTGCCGTTGGGCGGCTATGCGGCGGTTGAAATTGGTCTGGCTGAGGACCTCGGCGGCCTCCATGTCGCGGATGGCAAAGGCCAACTGATGCGAGAGTTCCAATTCGGCCTCCTGCAATTTTGCGCGTTCCTTGGCTATCTGCAATTGGGCGTTGCGGACCCCGGACATCTCGCGGCGGAAACCGATGGGCATGCTGAATTGGAAACCCAATTCCCATGATTGCATATTGCCGTCGGTCAACGATTGGAAGGCGTTCGGCTCGGGATCGGTGCTGAATATATCGCCCGTGCCGCCGGAAGATTGGATCAATTTATTGCCAAAACCAGTCCAGGTATACTTGCCCACCGCGTCGAGCTGGGGGAGGAGGAAATTTTTTGCGGCGATCAATTCCAACTCGCGCCGTTTGACCACCCATTTTTGCTGGCGAAGTTCCACGCTACGGGCCAGGGCTTCGCATTGGGCGTCGGCCCAGTCGAACGATACCTTGGCCGTGGTGGGCTCGTCGATGGGGCGAATCAGCCTGCCGTCGGTAGCCGCCAGTCCCATCAGGTACCGCAGTTTGGCCTCGGTGTCGTACAATGAGCTAAGCGATTGTTCCACGGAGGTGCGGAATAGGAAGTAATTTTCGCGGGCTTGGGCTTCGATTTCAGCCTCGCCGCCTTTTGCGCCCAGTTTGGACAAAGTGTAAACTCTTCGCCAGGTCGTCAATGCGCTCTCGCGCCCGGCGACAACCGCATTGAGCGAGCGATAGTTGAAGTACAATTCCCAATAGGTCGTTTCCACGTCGGCCACCAGGTTGCGGACCGAGGCCTCGAAATCGGCCAGGGCGATGTCGGTGTTGATCCGCGCGAGCATCACACCGTTGTACAAGCCGGGCTGAGCGCCGGGACCGGCAATGCGGTTGAACTGTACGCCGGCGCCGCGCAGCAAAGGCTGCCGCATTTCGGCCTGTATATTGGTGGTCCAATTAGCGGGAACGTGCGCAAATCCTGGATATACGTCATAATAAACATCTTGTTTTGCGTAAGAAGTGATATTGCGCAATGAAAATGTTCCGCCCGTGACATTCGTCTTTTGCAATTGGGCCTGGAACGAGTTTGTGTCTTGCATTGTCTCCATGGTAACGGAGTTTACGCCTGGGAAAAAGGTAATCGACGGGTTATCGGACTTGGCCCAGACCGAGCTGAGGCTGAACTGGGTGTCGAAGGCCGAAAGCGCGGCTTCCACGCCGCTGCGGGCATTGCTTTCGGCAAGGGCCGGATCGTAAATCGAGGGAACTGCATCTCTATTGCGGGCAATAAAGTCCGGGGGCCCTTGCACTTGTCCGCCTATGCTGCGCATTATCTTGTTGTTGGTAAGGGCATTGCGAATGGCATCCTCGAGTTTCAGGTCCCAAACCGCCGTGGGCTGATTGTTTTGCAGCGAGAACGGCCGAATGGCTCCTTGTACATCGTCAAGAGTGCAAGAGTCCACGTCAGGATATTCGATTTCAGTGGCCATCCCCTTATAGTGGGAAAGGTCCTTATCCTCGTGGAAATAAAAGGGCTGCTGCGGCTGACATCCTGCTAAAACAATAAAGCAGGCCGCAATCACGGCGATAAGTAGGGGGGACTGCCGACTCATGGTTCGCATTCCTATTCGGTTTGCTTATCTCGTTGGTTTGGCAGTTTAACTGCCAAACTAACAAGAGACTTAAATATAAACGTTCCATTTTTCCCCCCTGGCCGTCTCCGTCGGAGGTGGCGCAGGTATGCGCGTGACCCCAGACGGAGAAATCGGCAAACTTGATATCGGCAGCCTAATCAATAAACTTTGACACTTCTTTGTGACCGGCAATCATAACGCGGATTTTTTATACTTTACACATTGCGTATCTTGCCAATCTTAGCCAAAATAAAAGCCAAAGCCTGGAAACTTGAGACTGGAGGCAGCGTGAGGCGGGGCAAGATGTGGAAACCGCAGCACGGTGGAACTATCGATACACTGGCAGACGAGAGGACTGGTAATAGTCCGGATTATTTATATCCCAGGATTTTTAACGCAAAGTGTGAAACACCAGCCCGAAGCGCAAGCGAGGGTAACCTGTTTGCCATCCCTCGCTTGCGCTTCGGGCTAGTGTAAATTCATGAATAATCCGAGATAGGCAGGTCTCCCCATATTATTCATTTTGACTGACGGGCTTATTTAGATACCCATCATTGGGGGTTGTTATCACCATGCAATGGATTTCTAATGAAATAGAAGTTTTTTCAATGTGCCATTTTTCCCTCTTTACCACAACTTGGTGTTTTTTGCATGGATATACGATATATATAAAAATGGCGGCGCATAATGCCGGTTCCGGTGTTTAATATTAGCTGTATGTTTAATTGAGAGCAAAACCTTGGGAACGCCATATCCCAACGAGGATTCGTAGGAGTAGAGATAATGAAATTCAAATCCATAGCCCTTTTATCGATTCTTTTGGCCGGATACGGGTTGGAAGCCTGGGGGCAGATACAAGCGGGTTCGAATGGAAGTTTTAGCTCGACCAATAAATCAGGCTCGTCGTATGGTTCGAGTTTCACCGGAACAAGTTCTTCAACGGGCGGCATGAGCGGCATGAGTGGCATGAGTGGCATGAGCGGCATGAGTGGCATGAGTGGCTTGAGTGGCATGAGCGGCTTAAATAACTCAAGTACTCTGGGCAGCAGTTTTGGAACCAATTCCAACAATTCATCGACGCAGTTTATCGGCGCAAACACCGGGAACTCATTCATAGGCGCCAACCAAACCGGTCAAACCACGGGCATGGGAGCGAATTCCTTTAATTCCTCCAGGTCAGGGCAGTACGGATCTTCGGGGCAGTACGGATCAAACAACTCCAATCGTACGGGCCAGCAGTACAATCAAAGCGGATACGGCAATCAGTATGGCAGCACTCAGTCCCAACTGCCCGTCGTCAGGCGCGCGAATTTCGAATATGACAAGCGATCCGGCGGCAGCGTCAGTTCTGAGTTGACCAGTTGTCTACAGAAGGCTGTTGGAAGCCGTTCGAATTCGCGGATTGAGGCGTCGTTTCAGGGAAAGACGTTGGTCTTGAAGGGCGTGGTTGCCACTGACCGGGATCGCGATATGGCTGCATTGGTTGCGCGTTTGGAGCCGGGAGTCGACCGGGTGCAAAACGACTTGGTTGTAAAACCGGCTGGGCAAACCGATTCGAAGAAGTAGTTCCGGTATTGACTGCCGCGGTTTCCGGATATTGGGCCGGCGGATTCTGTTCCACCATTTGGCCCGCTGCATTTATTACTCCGGTTCTGGTGGCGTACTTTGGATTGACCGGCGGCATGGCCGTTGTCGGGATGCTTGTTACGAGGTTTGCCGCATTTCCCGTCAGCATCGATTTTCTCAGGCTGCTTTGCGGCGGAAGTTTTATGGTTGCGGCTTCGATGTTGCGCGAATTATCGACGGTGTTTTGCCCGCCGTCCTGAATTCTAGAATCTTGCCCGCCGTCCTGGATTCTAGAATCCACCGGCGGCAGCGGCGTCACGTAGGAAGCCGCCTGTACGGAAGAGTTTTTCGCGGAGGGGTATTGCGCGGGCGCTATTTGCGTCGCGGCCGCCGGCAAAAGGCCGCTTTTGGAATATTTCACCATCGCCTGGGTTTGGCCGGGCAGTATTTGTTTCGTCTGCTCGCTCACCACGACGCTGCCTTTTTCCGGAGTGAAGCGGGCAATCAGGCTGATTTCTTTTTGCGGTCCGCCCACCTCGTCCCACGGTATCCACACGCTGTAGGAATGGCCCAATTTCGACTTGCTGTAATGCGACGGCAGTTGATCCTTGGTGAAGACGTATTTGCGGTCGGGCTTCACGTTGTTCGGATCGCGGTTGGTTTCATCAAAAACATAAACGGTCAGCGTGCCGTCGACTTTTATGGCCTCGGGTTTTTCGCCTTCATAAAATATCAGCCGGCCGCCAAACCCCCGCAGGGGAATCTGGTTGGGCTGATACAAGACGGTATCGGTCCACGAGGTGATGATCCTGGTAGGCGTTCCCGGCGGGTCTTCGGCGGTAAACGGCCATATATTCGGCTTCGATATTTTCAACGGCGCGCACCCGGCGGTCAGCACCAACACAATGACCGTGAAAATCGCTGATTTCAAGGAGTATAATCGCGACATTCGATTTTCTCTCCTGTTAATAACATGATTTTGCTATGGGATAATGGTTCAAAAATTATCGCTTGCCCGACACAAGTTTCCGAGCTATTGCCAATCAGGTAAACAATGTCGCATTTTCCCATCAGAGCCGGGCCGTGTCGGCCCGGAAATACCGGGGCGACACGCCCCGGCTCTGATTTATTTTCCACGACATTATTTATATGACATTCAACGAACATCGTTACTTTTTCTATCGATAATACTGCTGTGTCGCTGGATAGCTTGGCGGGGCATCGTATGTAGTAGGCGTCACGGCATTGGAATTGTTGGGATAAGGCTGATACGGGTTTGCCGCGCCGGATTGGGGCGCAGAGCGCTCGTAGGTTGCCGGTTGAACGGCCGGCGGCGTCGCGGCCGATTGCGACGGTCGAAATTGGCCGTTGATTTTGCGATAAGCCGCCACGTCGGCGGGCATGAAAGACTTCTTGGGCGTCATGGCGCCGGTGTCGGGCTGTGGAATGCGCGGCGGTTCGGACGGCGCGCCCGACGAACCTGACGGAGCGGCATTATTATCCTGACCATTCACGGGGGACGGCGTGGGAATTGCTTCGATGGCCGAGGGCTTTTCCTCGACCGCGGAAGGTTTCTCGCCCCGCGGATTTAGATCCGGATAAATCACCTCGGTATCCTTGACCGACCAATCGCCGTCGCGCGGGCACAAACTACTTATGCCGGTTATGGCGACCACGTCGCCCAGGCACCAGTTCATCCGCGCCGCCTCGAGTTTCTTGATCTCATCGGCCTCCGCGATGGTGCGCACGACGTGTGGCGTCATGATAATCAGCAACTCCTCGCGTTTGTTAACCACGCCGTCATAGCGGAACAATCGTCCAATCACGGGCAAGTCGCCCACCCAAGGCACTTTGCGGTGAAAGTCGGTTTTATCTTTCGTTATCAATCCGCCCAGGATCACGGTCTGGCCGTCCTGCGCGCTTATGGTGGTTTGGACCCGGGTGATGGGAATTTGCGGCTCGCGGATGAGCTGTCCGTTTACCGAGGTGACCGGAGTGCCTTCCGACTCGGGGCCCAGGTTCGATTTTTCCGCTTGCATGTACATGGCGACGACGTTGTCGGGGCTGATCCGCGGGGTAACCTGCACGATTAGACCGACCTGCGTCGGGGTTACCGTATTTGTCTGGCCGACGGTGTTGCTCGAGGATCCGGTTATCATTCCCACCGTTGCCCCGATCTGGATATAAGCCTCTTGATTATCCATGGTCATCAATTGCGGCCGGCTGAGCACTTCCACGCGTTGATTTACTTTCAACGCCCGCAGCAAAACGCTCACGCTCTCGCTGGAGGCTGAAAACACGAACCCGCCGTAGCCCAAATCGGAGTTGGTCCGGTTCAGTCCGAAATTTGAAATCCCTTGCGAGCCGACCTGGTTATAGTTGGTGGTGTTGGGGTTGTTGCCCAAAGATTGATTATTGAAGGCTATACCGGGCACGTTCGTGCTGCCGGTGGTGGCCGACGTGATTGCGGAGCTGCGGTCGAACAAAAGTCCGTCTTGAAGGCCCAACTCGATGCCGAATTCCTCGTTGTCCGTCAGCGTCACCTGTGCTATGAGCACCTGGATCATCACCATCGGCGGGCGTTCGTCGAGTTTATCGATTATATCCTTGATCTCCTTAAAATATCGCGGCGTGGCGCTGACGATCAGGCTGTTGCTGTTGTTCTCGGGCACCACGATCACTTCCTGTTCGATCTGAGCGAATGGGGTGATTCCGCTCGTTATGCCGGTTTCCATGGACCTGATGTTGGTGAGAAATTGGTTGATTGCCGAGCTGACGGTGACGGCGGGGGAGTTTTTCAGGCGGAAGACGTGGTTTTCCCGTTCGCGCACGTCGGTCCCGTCCAGGCGCAGGATGATCGCGTAGATGGTGTTTAAATCGCCCTTGCTGCCGGAGGCGATGATGCTGTTGGTTCGCGTATCCACGGCCAAACGGACGGGTATCATTGCGCCTTCGCCTTCCAAGGCCACCGATGACAGGCCGCCGGTGCTGCCGGCGCCCATGTATGCAGTGGTGCCGGTCGTGCCCGTGCCCCGGGTGCTGAAAAGATTCTGCAACATCGTCTGCAAATTCGTGGCGTCGCCGTTTTTGATGGTGAAGACCTTGATCTCGGCTTCGGTCAAGGGCAGGTTATCCAGTTCGTGGATCAATGCTTCCAGCAGTTCGATGCTTTCGGCCGGAGCGGATACGATAATCGAGTTGGCCTGGCTGTCGGCGGTGATGCTCACGTCGCTTAATATGCCCGATTCCAGCATCTTGTGCCCTTTGGCGTCGACCGTGAGAAAGCGAAGCACCGCCGAACGCTGTTCGGAACTGGAGGCGCCGGCACGGGCGGCGGTCCCGGCCGTCGCGCCGGCCGCCGCGCCGGTCGCGGGCCGCTGCTGGGCGGTCGTGGTGGTCGATGTTTGTCCGCTGATGGCGGATTGAATGATCGAGGACAGGTCCGAGGCCATCGAATGTTCCAGCGGTATTACCCGCAGCACGTTCACCGCCGCGCTGGTCGGCGTATCCAGGCGGGCGATCAATTCGGAGACCTCGGCCATGTCGCGCGGGCTGGCCTGCACTATCAAGGAGTTGGAGCGGGTGTCCTCCGAAACGATCACTTTGGTGCCCAATCCGGTGCGATTGTTAGTGATATAAAAATCGTTTAGCATGTTGTACGCTGAAGAAGACGACAAGTGCTTCAACCGAAACACGTGAAATTGCGATTCCGGGGCGATCGGCTGATCCAACTTCCGCACCAGGTCCGCGGCAGTTTTCACGTTCTCTTTCCGCCCCACGATCAACACGGCGTTGGGCTTTACCAGGGCCGTTATGCTCACGCTTCCCTGGCGCAGATAATACACGTCTTCATAAATCGGCGTGATCAAAGTGGCCAGGGCCTGGCAATCGATGTACTTCAATTTGTAGACTTCCACGGCCGGTTCGGTTTTGGCGCTGAGTTGCTCGATCTGTTGGATGACTTTCACTACTTGTTCCACGTCTTTGCGATGGCCGCGGATAATCAGGCCTTCCAGTCCTTCCAACATTTCCACCTGAACCGGTCCGATCTGACCGATCTCCATAGCCGCTTTTTCCGCCGATGATTCGCCCGGGGCCGGAACCGCCTCCGTCGCGTTTTGATCCGCGTTTTCCCTGGAACCGGCTTCGGCCTGAGCGAGCAAAGTCGGACCTTCCTTGGGCTTTAAGTCAGCTTTTGGATTTTGGTAAAGCTTTGTCGCCACCGGGGCGGGCGGAGTCTTGTCCTCGCCGGAGGACTGCAACGCTTCCACCGTACGCCGCGTCGCCGATATGCTTGAATTATTCAATGAAACCAGTTGCATGCTCTCGTTATTACTCCGAGGCGGCGAATCCAAAGTCTTTATCAGCCTGTCGAACGAATCGACGGCCGCTACCCCGCCATACACGCTGGCGCGGTTCAGTTGCGGCATAATGTCGAGCCGGACGGCGGTCCCGCCGGACAAAGTTAATTGGAAACTACTTGCGCCCAGTTCCATGGGCGTGACCGCGGTAAGCCGGTTGCCCAACATCTTCGATAGGGTTTCTTCAAGTTGTCTTCCGCTTATATACTGTAAATTAATGGAAATCGACTTGGTTCGGGCATTGGTCGTGGCGGGCGGATTATGGGCCAGAGTGCCGCGACTGGTCGGCGATACGGCGGTATCCTTAATGCCGGCTAGGCTTTCGGCTATCTGCGATTGCACTTCGGCAGGCGCGTACACAAGGATTTGGGCAGTGCGGGGGTTGGAGGTAATCCGCACGTCAGACTGACCCTTGAAATTTTCTTTTAATCGTGCCGTCGTACCCTCTATGATCCCAACCGGACAGGAATAGGCTTTAAGGATTGGTCCGGCATCCGGGGACGCCTGGTCCTGGGCTTTCATTGGTATGTTAGCCAATAAAACCAGCCCAACTGCCAAAAAAGTCAGGAATCCCAAGACTTTCCACAGCCGCCCTTTTCTTGTAAGTGATTTATTGACAAACATTTAAGCGCTCTTGTTCAATGGAGAACGAGGATAGACTGTAATGCATAGTGTATAGCCCGCAAAAAGCGCACTACCTACGCAGCACGAATAATCGGCAAACTTTGCCCACTTCTCCACAGTCCTTTTGTAAAATAATAAAACTTGATCTAAGTCCCCCCCTAAATAAGTGGCCCGCAAGTCCGATAAAGACTTGTGTTTTTGATTGAGAATTGACACAATAAAGAATGTGATAAACTCCCGAACTCGGAGTTTTGTCGTCATGCCTATGTAGCGACGGGGAAATCATCATGATGATTAGGCCGGGGAAATATCTGCGGCTGGGAGCGATCTCGTGGTCCGCACTTGTGCTGGCATCCATTTTATTAGGACCAAGGATTTCAATAGGTGATGATGAGAAGGCTGTTGGAACCGGTTCGGTTCAAGTCTATTCTTCCACAACGACTTCGGAATCTGAATCCAAAGCGCAAGGCGATGCGAACAAATCCGGCGAACAGCCAACGGCCAATTCTGAAAAGCCGGGCGAAGGAGCGAACAAAGCAGGCGCGACTCCGGGAAAGCCGGGCGAAGCCTCGGGTAAGCCGGAAGGGCCGCCGGGAAAACCGGGCGGGCCGCCGGGAAAACCGGGCGATGCGGCCAAGCCTGAAGAACCCAAGCCTACTATGCGACCCACAAAACCGCCCAAACCGCCCGATCCCGAAGAATTAAAGGTCCGGCCGGATGCGGATGGAAAAGTCCGATTCAATTTCAACAATCAGTCTTGGCAGCCGGTGTTGGAATGGTTGGCCGAAATATCGGGAATGAGCTTGGATTGGCAGGAACTACCCGGAGACTATTTGAATCTCAAATCCCGGCAACGTTACACGGTCCGCGAAACGCGCGATTTAATCAACCGCCATCTTTTGGCGCGGGGATATACTTTGCTCTGCCAGGGCGAGGTCCTATCGGTGGCCAATATCAAAAAGCTCGACCCCAGCCTGGTGCCGCGTGTCGCGCCCGAAGAGCTTGATAAGCGCGATCCCCACGAATTCGTGAAAGTCTCCTTCCCCTTGGACTGGATTATGGCGGACACGATCATCGAAGAACTAAAACCCATGATTAGTCCGAACGGGAAGCTCACTCCGCTTAAATCCACGAATCGGCTGGAAGCCATCGATGCCGTGATCAACCTGCGGGATATACGTGTGCTGTTAAGCGATGAGCAATCGAGCGACAACCAGCAGCGGCTGGTGCGGGAATTCGTGCTGCAATACGCCCGCGCCAGCGAGGTGCTGGAGCAATTACAAGCGTTGCTGGGCCCGGAAGCGAAGGGCGAAGGGGCGCCGGGCACGCCCGGCGGGCAAAATCAGCCCGGCGGCGGAGATAATGCCCAGCAGCAGGCCATGATGATGGCCCGTATGCAGCAGCAGCAGCAGCAACAACAGCAGCAACAAGGCGGGCAGCCCGGGGCACAGGGCATGACCAAGTCTAAACCGCAGGTGACCTTGGTCTTGAATCAGCGGAGAAACAGCATTCTGGCGCATGCCCCGCCCGATAAAATGGCCATTATTGCCCAAGCCATTAATGCCATCGACGTTCCCTTGGACACCACCCAGTCTTTGTTGAGCAACGTGAGCCGGATGCAAGTTTATCGCATCACGGGCGTCGATCCCGAGCCGGTGGTAAAGACGTTGCAGGAGATCGGCAATCTCGATCCCACCACTCGCCTGCAAATAGACAAGAAAAATAAGGCGATCATAGCCTATGCCTCGCTGGCCGACCACGTCACGATTCGCTCGGTGGTGGAGAAGCTCAGCGGCAGCGAGCGGCAGTTTGACGTGATTCACCTGCGGCGGCTGGCGGCCGATTACGTTGCCGGTTCGATCATGTTCATGATGGTCGGGGAGAAAAAGGAAAAGCCCGCCCGCCAGCCTTATTGGATGATGGATTATGGCAGTCAATCCAGCAGCGACAAGGACAAAAGCGCCAATGAATTCCGCGTCGAGGCCGACGTGGAGCATAACCGGCTGCTGCTGTGGGCCAACGAAATTGAATTGGGAGAGGTGGAAAATCTGCTGGTAAAACTGGGCGAAATTCCGCCCAAGGGCAGCCGCCACGACACGGTCCGGGTGATCGACGTCGGCGACGGCAAGGAAGGCGAGGAATTGCTCGAGCGGATTCGGCGTGCATGGCCGTCGATGGCCCCCAATCCCTTGTTGATAAATCCCGCCCCGGACTCGGAGAAAACCACTCCCAAGCCCGCCAAAGAAAAACTTCCCCCGGCGGAGCCAGCCGTGAAAAGCGCCCTGGGGCGGCCCGTGGAGTCCGATCCGTTGAAGTTCGTGCAATTCAGCAGCGAGGGGGCGTCGTGGACCGGATCCAAAGAGCCTTCCGGCAAAACGCCTCCTCCGGTCGAGATCAAGCAGGACGCCGACGGCCGCCTGATTATATCCAGCGAGGACACCGACGCCCTGGACTCGATCGAGGAATTGGTGGCCCAGTTGGCCGCGCCCCGCAAGGATTACAAGATATATAAATTAAAGTATGCCTGGGCCTACGGAGTGTCCTTGAATCTCGAGGATTTCTTCAAGGACGAGGGGAAGAAGGAAACTCGCTCGAATTTCTGGGATTATTATTACGGCAATAACCAGGACGATTCCAAGGATGATCGTCAAAACCGCTTGTCCAAGCGGAGGGCGCTGAAATTCATTTCCGATTCGGAAAGCAACACCATTCTCGTGGAGAACGCCGACGCGGCCCAACTGAAAACGATCGACGAGTTGATCGCTCTTTACGACAAGCCCCCGCCGGAAGATTCCCAATCGGCCCGAAAAACCGAGACTATTCATCTGGAATATTCCAAGGCCAAGGTGGTGGCCGAAACCATCAAGGACGTGTACCGCGATTTGCTTAGCGCGAACGACAAGGCGCTGCAAGGCGCAAAGCCGAACGACCGTGATTCCGCCCGGACTTTCATTTACGAATACTCCTCCGGCGGAGAAGACGGAAAGACGGAACAGAAAATGCCGAAATTCAAGGGTCAGCTTTCCATCGGCATCGACGAATTGTCGAACTCCCTGGCCGTTTCTGCGCCGGCGTACCTCTTCGATCAAGTACACAAGATGATCACGGACCTGGACCGGGCCGCCGCGCCGACTTCCACGATCAAGGTCGTCAAATTAGCGCCGGGTGTAAGCAGCCAGCATGCGCGAGAGGTGCTCTCCGACCTACTGGGAGAAGGCGGCTCCAAGGAAAAGACTTCATCCACCGCCAAGCGCCCGGAGTCGAACAATAAACAGCAGTCAAAGGGCAATCACACCAAGTCGTCGGGCGAGTCATCATCCAAGTAGTTTAGGCGCGATAAAAAAATACCTAATCATCTTAAACAGGAGGACAGGCATTCTTGCCTGTCTTTTTGGAGGCGGACAAGAATGTCCGCCCTCCCGGTTGCCTGTCTTTTTTACTATCAGCTTGCGCTGCAACAGGTTATACATGCTAGCATGAGGGGTTTTAAGAAATACGGGGCCGGCTTCAATTTTTGTAATTTGCCATTAAAAACCGCCGCCATTTCATATTGGAACGACGGCCTGATTATGGTACCGTATATGCCCCGCTGGTAATTAGGCTGTGTGGGGCGACAGGGAAGCTGGTTGCCCCAAGTCTAAGGACGCGAAGGAGCGTCCCGGGAACAATGCAAAGGTCGCGATCCGATTAAAGATGGCGACCGGCCTGCAAGGAAGGAGGCCGAGATGCATTTCGACCAGAAACAGGAAGTCCGCGTCCACATTCGCTGGATGATTCGGCGCGATATGCCCGAAGTCCTGGCCATCGAAAAACAGTGCTTCGAGTATCCCTGGACCGAAGACGACTTCGTCAGTTGCCTTAGGCAGCGCAATTGCATCGGCATGGTGGCCGAACACGAAGATCGGGTAGTGGGATTCATGATTTACGAACTCCACAAAACCCGAATTCACGTGTTGAACTTCGTGGTGGCGAAAGACTGCCAACGCCAAGGGGTGGGCAGTCAAATGATCGCCAAACTCACGGCCAAACTCTCCACTCAACGCCGCAGCCGCATCGTGCTGGAAGTCCGCGAAACCAACGTATCCGCGCAATTGTTCTTCCGCGAGAACGGCTTCCGCGCGGTGTCGGTGTTGCGCAGTTATTACGCCGATACGCCGGAAGACGCCTATATCATGCAATACCGTTATCGCCCGGAAAAAGTTCCCGCCCAAACCGTCGATCGCATCACGCGATTGGCCGGATAGCGGAAATTCATCCGAAATATGCAGTTATTCTGGTTCCCACGCAGAGCGTGGGAACCAGGGAATAATCGCGAAACCGCAAGCGGTTATAAGGTTACGGGCGAAACCGCAAGCGGTTATAAGATCACGGGCATAATCATTGCGAAACTGCAAGCGGTTATAAGGTTACGGGCGAAACCGCAAGCGGTTATAAGGTTACGGGCGAAACCGCAATTGATATCTGAGTACCATTTCTAACCCGCCGGGTCTAGCGGATCTTAGTCACTCGGATTATGCTTAAAAATAGTTTTTTTGAGGGCCCAAATTATGAGCGAAGACCGGCGCATCGGCGAGCAAACCTCGACCAACCAACCGTTTATCATCGAAGTGGCCGACCGTGTGCGGCGACTGCCGCCATATCTTTTTGCCCAAATCAACAAATTGCTGCATGAAAAACGCCGCGGGGGCAACGACGTAATCGATCTGGGCATGGGCAATCCCAGCGATCCGCCGCAAGATTTAGTGGTGGAAAAGCTCACCGAAGCCGCCCGGGATCCGAAAAATCACGGCTATTCCGAGGCCAAGGGCATTTTGAGCCTGCGCCGCGAGGTGGCCTCGAAATACTTCAAACAGCACGGCGTAAGGCTCGACCCCCAAGATCAAGTCCTGGTGTGCCTTGGATCAAAGGAGGGATTTAGTCATATGTGCCTGGCATTGGTCGGTCCGGGCGACACGGCAATTGTTCCCGCTCCTCACTATCCTGCCCATCTTTACGCGGTGGCAATGGCCGCCGCCAACGCGATCCTGTTGGAAGTAATCGATCCCGCGAAATTTCTATCCAACATCGATTACACCTGCCGGCACATGGTTCCGCGGCCGAAATTGCTGATTATCAATTTTCCGCACAATCCCACGACCACTGTGGTTGAACCGGAGTTTTACGTGGAAGTGGTGAAACTGGCGAAGAAGTGGAAATTCATGGTCATAAGCGACCTGGCTTACGCCGACGTGGTTTTCGACGGGTACAAGACGCCCAGTTTTCTTGCCGCCCCGGGGGCGATCGACGTGGGCGTGGAACTGACCACCATGAGCAAAGGCTACAACATGGCCGGCTGGCGGGTGGGCTTTGCCGCCGGAAATTCCGAAATGCTCCGGGCGCTTTCCACGATTAAAGGTTATTACGATTACGGCATGTTTCAGCCCATTCAAATTGCCGCCATCATGGCTTTGCGCCACACCGATGCCGCCGTGGAGGCGCAAGCCGCGATTTATCAGCGCCGCCGCGACGTGCTATGCGAGGGCCTGTCACGGCTCGGCTGGCCGGTCGAGCGCCCCAAGGCCAGTATGTTCGTATGGACAAAAATGCCCGAACCCTGGGCCTCGCAAACCACTTCCTTCGAATTCGCCATGAAACTACTGCAAGAGGGCGACGTGGCGGTCAGCCCGGGCGCCGGTTTCGGTCCGACGGGCGAAGGCCACCTGAGGCTCGCCCTGGTGGAAAATGAAAATCGACTCCGCCAGGCCGTGCGGCAAATCGGGCGCTGCCTGGGGAAATAGGGTTTTTGTGATTTGTGATGAATGAACACGGCCAATAAACGGCTGCTGTCGCAAGCGAGCGTCTCATAAACCGGGGCATTTATTTTTGTTAATTTTGAGTGTACGGAATGTTGCCGCACTTTTGTGGTCGAGAGAAAACTTTTAATAAATATTCGGCTGAAAATAAATCTATTTTCCGCCGAGGCGCTCGTTGGCGCGCTGGTATGCGCGACCGTGCAGGCGCTGCAAGTGCCGATTCCAACATCCGCCGCCGAAGTGAAGTGAACAAACTAATCAATCACAGAAAGGACAGAACAATGAAAACCACACGCATACCATACCTGCTCGCCATCGCGCTCGTCTCTGGGCTGGCGCTGTGCTTGGCCGCTCGCGCGGCGGACACCACTCCCGCCGAGGCCCGCGCCACGCTTGCCTCGGCCGACGCGATTGACCGCACGGTGCTGCCGATCCCGGAGCCGAAATACGCGCCGATCACGACGCTTGATGCCCGCAACGCTAAGGCTCCGCCGCGATTCGAGGTAAAGGCCCCGACCAAGGCGCCCAACGTGCTGATCGTACTGATCGACGACATGGGCTTCGGCCAGTCCAGCGCTTTCGGCGGTCCGATCCACATGCCGACGCTGGAGCGAATGGCGAAAGGCGGACTTCGCTACAACCAGTTCCACACCACGGCGCTCTGCTCGCCGACCCGCGCGGCCCTGCTTACCGGCCGCAACCACCACGTCTGCAACATGGGCTCGATCACGGAGACCGCCACTGCTTTTCCCGGCCAAACCGGGCAGCGCCCCAACGCCGTCGCTCCACTGGCCGAGATGCTGCGGCTCAACGGCTATAGCACCGCCGCCTTCGGCAAGTCGCACGAAACCGCCGCCTGGGAGGTCAGCCCGTCCGGCCCGACCGACCGCTGGCCGACCCGCTCCGGCTTCGACAAGTTCTACGGCTTCATCGGTGGCGAAACGAACCAGTGGTCGCCGGCCATCTACGAGGACATGAGCCGCATCGAACTGCCGAAGGATCCGAATTACCACTTCATGACCGACATGGCCAACCAAGCGATCAAGTGGACGCGCGCCCAGAAATCACTGACGCCCGATAGGCCGTTCTTCACCTACTTCGCGCCGGGGGCAACGCACGCGCCGCACCACGTACCGAAGGAATGGATTGCCAAGTACAAGGGCAAGTTCGATCAAGGCTGGGACAAGCTCCGCGAAGAGACGCTGGCCCGCCAGATCAAGCACGGCGTCGTTCCCGCAGGCACCAAGCTTGCCCCCAAGCCCGAGGCCATCAAGGACTGGGACACGCTGAGCGCCGACGAGAAGCGGCTCTTCGCCCGCCAGATGGAAGTGTTCGCCGGTTACGGCGAATATGCCGACTTTGAAGTCGGCCGCCTGATTCAGGCCATCAAAGACCTCGGCCAGTTGGATAATACGCTCATCTTCTACATCGTCGGAGACAACGGCGCGAGCGCCGAAGGCACCATGAACGGCTTGATGAACGAGATGACCTATTTCAACGGCGTGCCCGAAACCGCCGCGGACATTCTCAAGCACATCGACGATCTTGGCGGGCCGAACTCCTACCCCCACTACGCGGCCGGCTGGGCCGTGGCGGGGGACACCCCGTTCACCTGGACCAAGCAGGTCGCTGGCACCTATGGCGGCTGCCGCAACCCCATGGTCATCCACTGGCCCAAGGGGATCGCAGCCAAGGGCGAAGTTCGGTCGCAGTGGCATCACGTCATCGACATCGCGCCGACCATCCTCGAAGCGGCCGGTCTGCCCGAGCCCAAGGCGGTGAACGGGACGCCGCAGACGCCCATCGAAGGCGTGAGCATGGTGTACACATTCGCGGATGCCAAGGCGAAGGACCGGCACAAGACGCAATACTTCGAGATCTTCGGCAATCGAGGCATCTACCAGGACGGTTGGCTGGCCCACACGGTCCACCGGGCAGCGTGGGAGTCCAAGCCACGGCATCCGTTCCTTGAGGACAAGTGGGAACTCTACCACGTCGAGCAGGACTTCAGCGCGGCGAACGATCTGGCCGCGAAGAACCCCAAGAAGCTCAAGGAGCTACAGGAGCTTTTCCTGACCGAAGCGGCCAGGAACCAGGCGTTGCCCCTTGATGATAGGTTTCTCGAACGTACGAACGCTACTCTCGTCGGGCGGCCTGACCTGATGGGAGACCGCACCTCGCTGACGGTCTACGAAGGCATGGTCGGGATGACTGAGAATGTTTTCATGAACATCAAGAATCGCTCGCATACCATCACCGCCGACGTGCAGATTCCGGAGGGCGGAGCCAACGGCGTGCTCATTTCCCAAGCGGGCCGCTTCGGCGGCTGGAGCCTGTATCTGAAGGACGGCAAGCCGATGTACGCCTACAACTTCCTCGGTCTGAAGACGTACAAAGTCGCCGCCGCCGAGGCTCTTCCCGCCGGCAAGGCGACCATCCGCTACGAATTCGCCTACGACGGCGGTGGTCTGGGCAAGGGCGGCATGGGAACGATCCTCGTCAACGGCAAGAAGGTCGCCGAAGGACGGATTGACCGCACACAAGGTAGTTTCTTCTCGGCGGATGAAGGCGCGGACGTAGGCCTGGATGGCGAGACGCCCGTGACGGACGACTACAAGGAGGGAGACAACAAGTTCACCGGCAAGATCCAGAAGGTGGTCATCGAGGTCGGGCTGGTGGAACTCGGCACCACGGACATGGAGGAATTGCAGAAAATGAAGGTTGTCCGGAAAGCCGCGGAATAGCCGAAGGCAAGTGCAATCCCCACCCTGGCAGGTGCCAGGGCGGACCGTGATTTCCGAGACCCCGGCCCGCCCGTCGTCGAGGATTACGTGGACAAGATGCCGTTCAAGTTCACCGGCGATCTCATGAAAGTGGTGATCGAACTCGGCAAGAGTGGCCTCACGGCTGCGGATGAGTAGAAGCTCAAAGAAGCCAAAAAACTCGCGGCCATCCGGGAGTAACCGTGGCTGTATGAGTTCAAGTGAACAATCCAATCAACCAACAAAAGGAGACAAGGATGATAACCACACGCAAACACAACCTCATCACTGCCGTACTCATTGGTGCGCTAATGGCGACCGCCGCCCATGCCCAAACCGCGTCCCAATGACAAGGGAAATGGACCGCTTCCCACGTGCTCGCCGAGGCGGTGGCCGCCCGTCAAGGCTTCTCTATTCCACAAAAAGCATCCTCCTCAATTGCAAAAAGTTGGCGGGTTGCCGCGCGCCCTGATGGCCTTATCCCGCACAATCCGATAGTCAAGAACAAGCGTCGTTATCGGAGATTGCGGTTTTTTCAGGCGATCCCTTAGCACCCGACGTCTGTAGCAGTCAGGGAAAACCTTTTCGAGGAGAACAATGCCATGTTGAGGCGGCGCAGGCATATTATTATCGTTGTAACCCTTTTAATCATCGCAGAGCTTAAACTCACCTCAGCCGGAGCACAGGGGCCTAGCCCCAACGGCCCTCCCGCCGCCGGTCCATTGCCGACTGTGTGCTATCTCACGCTCGACTACGCCCAACAGCGGGCGCTGGCCAACAACCGGCTGCGAAGCCTCGCGCTGATGAATATCCAGGCAAAAGGCGAAGCGATCTACGTGATGGAAGCGGACTACTACCCCAAAATCCTCACCAGTTTTTACGGCTTCCACTACGACCAACCGCTGGGAACGGTCTTGGTTCCAGCACGGCTCCCTAACTTGAACCCAATCTCCGTCAACGTCTTTAATCAAGACTTTGGCATCAGTGCCGTAACGGCAGTGCAGCCGATCACCGCCTTGCTCAAGGTTCACCAAGGTGTCAAGGTTGCCAAGGCCGATCAGGAGATCGCTCGCTCGCAGGCCCTCCAGGCAGATCAAGCCATTCTGAGCGGCGTAGAGCAACTCTATTGTGGGCTGCTGGCGGCCAATCGGATCCTCGCATCCGCACAGGCGGCTGCCGAAGCAGCAGGCCGGATGCCCCCGGCGCAACTCAGCACGCCCGAAGCCCGGATCGCGGCCGTGGAAGCCAAGCAGGCGATTCAGGCCGTATCTAGCCAGGCGTTCGATCTGGCCGAACAACTCAACGCGTTGCTCGATTTGCCCCTGGACACAAGGTTGGTATTGGCCGAATTGCCTCCGCTGACACCGATAATCACTTGTCCTGAGCAGGCGATCGACTTGGCCTTGAGGTCGAGCCCGGAGGTGTTCCAGGCCGATCAGACCGCCGCAAAGGCCGAGGCCGGATTGAGCGTCGCCAAAGTGGATTATCTGCCCGATGTCGCCGTCATGGGAGGATACCTGAACCAAAATGGGTTCAACGTAATTCAGAGCGACGTCGGTTATGGAGCCCTCGTGGTAAACTACCCTCTTTTCGACGGCGGTAAGCGAGTGCATGCCGTGCGCGAGGCCGAGACCGTGGTGGCGATGGCCCGACAAAAGGCATTTCAAACGCGCGATGAGGTGCGGCTGAAAGCCCTGAAGGCTTATCGGGAATTTGTCGAGGCCCAAGCCTCGCTTGAAGTCGCCGGGGAAATGGTACAGGTGCGCAAGGAAGCCCAACAAAAACCCGGCACTCCAGAAGCCATGATCGCGACCGCCACCGAACTGATGAAAGCCGAGGTCGCGCTTGTCCAGGCCAACGCCGTTTGCCGGGTAGCCTACATGAAACTGAACACCATCGCAGGCTTGAGGTAGGGACACACGCCCAAAAAGAGCGGCTGGATTGTCATCAGAATGAAAAAGGATAGGAAATACATTTTCCCCCGGCAGGAACAATAGGCGCGCGGAATTCCACTAGAATTTGGTCCTGGCACTATGTTAGAATCAGTCCTGCGGAGATACTGTCAACATAGATACATAAACTGAAATAAAGGATACTTGCCGGGGGCCGATAGTGGATAATTCGAAGTTTGTTCCCAAACTATTAACGTGCAAAAAACGAATTCTCTTGAACAAAAAGCGGCTCTTATTCGGAATTGTCGTCATAGCGGCCCTAGCTCTCGGATGTGAGAAACAGCCGGCAGCACAATCCAATACTTCCGCGCCCACACCTATACCACAGATTAAAAACGAGCAGAAAGCAATCGAGCAAAAATCGCTGGCCGGCTCAAAGACTTGCCGCGATTGCCACGAGGAGTTTTACAAGCTCTGGTCCGCCTCCTGGCACGGCCTGGCCATGCAGCCTTATACCGCGGAGTTCGCCAATACTTTTTTGACGCCGCCAGAAAGCGAAGTCGCCGTCGGTAAACGCAAGTACCGGGCGGAAATCGGCGACGGTGAAGGCTGGATCAAAGAAAACGGCCCCAGCGGCCAACGGAAATACCCCATCGCTCACGTCATGGGCGGAAAAAACGTCTATTATTTTCTCACGCCCATGGATCGCGGCCGGTTGCAGGTGCTGCCCGTCGCATACGACGTGCATAAGAAAGCCTGGTACGACATGGCGGCCGGCGGCGTGCGGCATTTTCCCGACCGCCGCGACGAGGCCCTGGATTGGACCGACCGCATGTTTTCCTTCAACACCACGTGTTTCAATTGCCACGTGAGCGAACTATCGACCAATTACAATCTCGCAACCGAAACCTATCACACCACTTGGGCCGAACCCGGAATAAGTTGCGAATCGTGTCACGGGCCCGGGGCTGAACACGCCCGCGCGATGGAAGCCGGCGTCGAAGTATTACTCCCCTCTCCAGTTTCGGGAGA
Organism: Thermoguttaceae bacterium; assembly: GCA_050013075.1. Lineage (GTDB taxonomy): Bacteria > Planctomycetota > Planctomycetia > Pirellulales > Thermoguttaceae > JBEKIK01. The sequence goes on from JBEKFZ010000006.1 coordinate 55,157, forward strand.
TGGGCTGGGGGTGAGGGGCCACACTTTTAAAGACATCAAAATCATTCGCACGAAAGAATTCTCCTCCCAACAGATCAGCGATATGTGCGCGACCTGCCATGCCAAGATGGTTCCATTATCCACGAGTTTCCTGCCGGGCGACAAGTTATTCGACCACTACGACCTGGTAACGCTCGAACATCCGGATTATTATCCCGACGGCCGCGATCTCGGCGAGAACTATACGTACACCTCATGGTTGATGAGTCCGTGCGTCAAGTCTGGCAAACTGGACTGCAATCACTGCCACACGCCCAGCGGAAGGATGCGATTCCAAGGAGAAAACTCCAATCAGTCGTGCATGCCTTGCCACGAGGATTATGTTAAGAATCCCGCCGAGCACGGCCGGCATCAGCCGGGGAGCAAGGGGAATGAGTGTATCGCCTGTCACATGCCCACGACGCGGTTTGCGGCAATGGGGCGAACTGACCACTCGATGCGACCGCCCGCGCCCGCCGCGACCATGGCCTTCAAATCGCCCAACGCATGTAATTTGTGCCATGCCGACAAGGATGCCGCCTGGTCGGACCAGTGGGTTCGCAAGTGGTATCCGCGCGATTACCAGGCCGAAGTGCTTCGCCGCGCCGAGTTGATCGACCAGGCCCGCAAAGAGGAGTGGAATCTCCTGCCCGAAATGCTGGCCGAACTTAAAAATAAAGACGGCGATCCCATTTTCAAAAATTCCCTGGTCCGACTGCTTAGAGGCTGTGACGACGAAAGCAAATGGCCCGTTGTTTTGGAGATGTCGCAGGACGCATCGCCGCTGGTCCGCTCCAGCGCGGCCTCGGCCCTGGGCGATCACATTACGCCGCAGTCGCTTAATGCGCTGGTTGCGGCAACCGCCGACGAGTCGCGATTGGTGCGGATTCGCGCCATAATGTCCTTGGCGGCCTTGCCGCCCGAACGGGTGCAAAGTGATCGCGACCGCCGGAACCTGAACCGGGCGGTCGATGATTTCATGGCGGCCATGACTGCCCGGGGTGACGACTGGGCATCGTATGCCAACGTGGGCAATTTTTACATGGATCGGGGCGACTTCGCCGCTGCCGCCGGTTACTTCGAAACGGCCGCCAGGTTGGAGCCGCGGCAGATCGGCCCCTTGGTTAATGCGGCCATTGCATACGAAAACCTGGGCCGAACCGACAAGGCAGAACAGCGCCTTTTGCAGGCATTGAAGTATGAAGGCGACAACGCGGCGGCGAATTTCAATCTTGGGCTGCTTAGAGGCGAGCAAAAACGTCTGCCCGAAGCGGAAGCGGCCCTGCGAAAGGCTTTAAAGGCCGATCCCCAAATGCACCAGGCGGCGTACAACCTGGGCGTGCTATTAGCCGATAAAAGTCTCGACCAAGCCGTCGAGTGGTGTCAAAAAGCGCACCGGCTTCGCCCGGACAACCCCAAGTACGCACACACGCTGGCTTTTTATCTGAGGCAAAAGGGCGACGGCGATAGCGCCGTGGAATTGCTGCGCCAAGTTATCCGGCGCGATCCGTTTTACTGGGATTCTTATTTGCTGCTCGGACAGATTTACGAAGACCAGCGAGAATACCAAAGGGCCACGGCGGTATATCGCGACGCCTTGAAAATGGAGCAGTTGCCCAATGCGTTGCGTCAGCAGTTGGAGACGAAGGTCCGCGCGATCGAGAAATAAAGCGGGAAAAACTCCCGGAGCAAGCTCCGGGGCTAAACAAGGCATTTTCCCGCAAAAAACCGCTTGCGGTTTCGCGGAAAAAACATCTACGTTTTATTTTTTTCATCGAACATAATTCTCGCCATTGCGGCGTTTTTGGCGATCAAGCCGGCGACGTAACCGGCTTTGAATCCGGCGTCGATGTTTACCACGGCGACGTTGGCCGCGCAACTGTTTAACATGCCCAACAGGGCCGCCACTCCGCCGAAACTGGCCCCGTAGCCCACGCTGGTGGGCACGGCGATCACCGGACAAGCCACATAACCGCCCACGACGCTGGGCAGAGCGCCTTCCATGCCCGCCACGACGACCACCGCGTCGGCGTCTAGCAATTCCGACAGGTTGGCGGCCAGCCGATGCGGACCGGCAACACCCACGTCGGATATCAAACGCACCGAGGCGCCGGTCCAAATGGCGGTTTCGCGGGCTTCCTCGGCAACGGGCAGATCGCCGGTGCCGGCGGTAACGATCGTCACCCGGCCCGCATTTGCAGTTTCGGAAACGCCGCCGTGGTCTAAGCGGGGTATGCGGAACGTGCGGCCGACGGGATTGTAACGTGCGGCGGGGAATTTTTCTTTTAGTCCCACGGCCTGCTCGGCCGACATCCGCGTGGCCAGCACGTCGGCCCCGTGATCCAAAAGCGATCGAAATATTTTCTCCATCACCTCCACGGTCTTCCCTTCGGCGAACACCACCTCGGGAAACCCGCAGCGCCGGGTGCGGTCAAGATCGACTTGGGCCTCGCCAAGCGGAGCGATCCCGCCGGAGCGATGCAGGAACTGCTCCAAGGAAATCTCCCCGGAGAGCAATAGCTTGGCAAGTTTGGAAAGATCTTGTTGAGTCATTTATTATGAGCCTATTATATGCCCAACGTATTGTTAACCTGCCATGTTGCAAGGTTTTGCTGTTCGCCTTGAACCAGATGTTGGGCATTCCCACTATTTGATGGGCTGCGCATCATTGATTGCCACTATTGGCATCCAGCCAGCAAAGTGTCCACCACTATCCCACCTTGTTGAGAGCATTAGTGAATTGATTCGTGCACGACATCGCATTTCCATTCCATTTGTGAACGATTTCCACTGATGAATAGATTTCGGGTCAGCTCTCATTGAGAAAAAAATGAAGTTCTTTAAGCTTTCTGTAAACTTTATTTCCTCCTTGTCTCCGATACCTTCAAATGTGATAGTCCAAGTAACATCTTTACCCATGTATTGATCAAACATATCTATGGCTTCATTTTCAGATTGATTGGTATCGGATGTATCAGTGGGCTTGTGGATTTTATCTAAGATCTTCTGAATAGAATTTCGGAAAGCATGAACATCTGTTTGCCACGCAGAAGGCTCAGACACAACGGGGCGGCTCTTCCCTTCGTTGCCAGGGGAATTAGAAGATGCATTTTCCTTCAAGACTTCCTTACGCCCGCAGCCCGCGCTAAAGAGTATTATCAACGCGACTACAAGAAATAGATTCGACCTTTCCATAATTTATATTCTCCTTTCATTAGGTCCAATTTCGGATTAGATAATTTCCAGATAATGCCTAAAAGTAACAGAACTGCAATATAACGCACTGCCGCGTGTGCAACCACATATGTTTTTGAAATAATACACTTACACTGCCAGCGGCCGAGCGCTAAAAACCTCGTTTTCCGTCAATGGAGCAATAGCCGACTCCGGCAATGTAATGACTGCGATTGTATCGCCAATTACATTAAACACTTCTAACGAATACCCAGCTTCGCCGCCGGACATGGGATGATGTTCTACGATGGTAGCTACATCGCCCTTCCGCAGCCCTTTTTCGGTTACATCCACTAATAAAACAACTTCTTCAAATAGTTTATATTTCATACTTTTTCCTTTTATCGGGATATAGGGTGATGAATTTTGTAATTCTGGTTGCATCCTCTGTCATCCAAACCGTACTCATTGCCAGGATTTTTCCGTTTGGTCCTATCATTTTGCCGCTAATTTCATAGATTTGTCCATATTGTGTGCGGTCGCTTGGAACGGCTTCTTGTGATAAAAATTGTCGGCGTAAATCATTTTCCAATACCCGCCAGTTTTCGTGACCATATCCTGCTTGTGCCAACCATTTGGATTTATCGTTGTGTTTTCGCGGTGTCAAAAGATATTTGATTAACTTCTCGGGGGATATCAATGCGTTGGCAGGTAATAGCATACAAATCCGACATTATTAAACAATTATTTTGCTATCGTAGTGGCGATATTCGGACTGTTTGGATTTACATCCAAACTCCTGGTTTTGGGAGTAATGAGCAAGTCCATGTCTTCCATGGGAATTGCGCCAAGCAAGACTTGGTCGCCAATGACCAAAGCGCCGGCAAAGCCTATGCGATTTTTGAATCGAAGTTCAATAGGTCCCACATAGGGCACCAACTTTCGCGTCCCATCCGCCAATGTAACTTCCTTATTGTCAATTTTTTCCAATTCCAATTGAATTCTTACATGCTCTGGAATACACAAATGCACGGCCCCCGAGTCCGCAAGTGCGTCTGCTACTTCAACAGGCGCAAGATCAGGCTTTCTGGGATTCAGCAATGTTATTTTTGCATTAACTAAACCCATCGTTCCTTACTCCTTCCACGGCTAGTTTTATCTATTTCCCCTTATTTACATCATGTATTTGACACATCTATCCTATCCCACGCTAGGGGAGGTGTCAATTTTGCCACTACCCACTGCCCACTGTCCACTGCCCGATATAAGTGGTCAGTAAACTGACCACCCCCTAACAATCTGTTGTCTATTGCCCACTAACCACTTTGTTCCACCCGGACTCTTGTCAGCCGGACGCTTGTTTGTTCCAATACATCCTTTTAGAGCCGCTTAGCAAAAAGGAGCCTGCAATGGACCATGAAACCCGGCGAGATAGGGTTCGCAAGGCGTTGCGCAAATTAGGTGTTGACGCACTGCTGGTCACCGATTTTACCAACGTTACCTACCTGACCGGCTTTACGGGCGATGACAGTTATTTGTTGGTCCGCGACGACGGGGATACGATTATAAGCGACCCGCGCTATACCATCCAATTGGGTGAGGAAGCGCCGGGCGTGGATCTTTACATCCGTAAGCCCTCGGTCAGCATTTTGCAGGCCACGGTGCGAGTGCTGCGGGCGGCGAACATCAGCCGGCTGGGCATAGAGGCAGATTCCATGACCGTCGGGCTGGAAGACAAGCTTTCCGACAAACTACCGCATATAGCGATCGTGCCCACCTCGGGATTGGTGGAAAAGTTCCGGCAGATCAAGGATAAAGACGAAATCGAATTGACCCGACTTTCGATTTTGCAGGCGGAAAAGGCCTTTGGTGTCATCCGGGCGTCGTTGCGCCCGGAAATGACCGAAAAACAAATCGCGGCCGACCTGGAATATCAATTTCGGTTATTCGGGGCCAAGTGCGCCGGATTTCCATCGATCATTGCGGTTGGTCCGCGGGCCGCGTTGTGTCATGCCGTGCCTGGCAACAAGCGGGTCGAGGAAAGCGATTTCATATTGATCGATTGGGGGGCCAGCGAGGGTCTTTATCGCAGCGATTTGACGCGGACCTTGGTAACAGGTAAAATCACCCCAAAATTCGCCGCGATTTATGAAATCGTTCTCGAGGCTCAGACAAAGGCCATCGAGGCCATCCGTCCCGGCGCGATTTGCCATGACATCGACGCCGTTGCCAGGCGCGTTATCGCCAAGGCCGGTTACGGCCGCCGATTCGGCCACGGGCTGGGGCACAGCATGGGATTGCTGATCCATGAGTCGCCCAGGTTTGCCATGAAAAATCAGTCGGTGTTGAAGCCGGGCATGATTATGACCGTCGAGCCGGGAATTTACATTCACGGCTGGGGCGGGGTGCGGATCGAGGACGATATATTGGTGACCCGAAACGGCCACGAAGTTCTCACCCACGTGCCGAAACAATTGGACGAAATAGTACTTTAATGTTTATTGAGTCTCAGGTAAAGAATATCGTATGAAAAGTCAGAGCCGGGGCGTGTCGCCCCGGCAACTCCGGGCCGACACGGCCCGGCTCTGAGGCGAAAACGCGGCATTCATTACCTGACATTTAATAAAGGCTTGAGATGACGTTTTTTTATCCTTTAACCCTTAGATAACATCGGAGAGACGGGATGGTCACTCCTGCGTCTTCCCCAGACATTTTCGACGTGCGCAAAATCCGCCGCCTGGTGGAACTGATGAAAGAACACGATCTAACGGAGATCGATATTCAACAGGGCGAAGTTCGCATTCAACTGCGCCGTGCCGGCAATGCGTCCAATCCGGGGGTGATTTTGCCCGGGCCGGGAATCCGCGGCGAGGCATTTTCACCTGCGCCCGCGGGTCCTTCGCGCCCCGCCGCCGAAACACTGGCGGAAGGGGCTTCCGAAAACCATTTGGCGATCATCAAAAGCCCGATGGTCGGGACGTTTTACGCCGCGCCCGATCCGGACTCGCCGCCGTACGTCAAGGTCGGCGATCACGTGGGGCCGGAAACCACTGTTTGTATCGTCGAGGCGATGAAGGTCTTCAATCAGATTCCGGCCGAAGTGTCGGGCAAAATCCTGACAGTGCTGGTGGAAAACGGCGAATCGGTGGAATACGGCCAGCCGTTGTTTAAAGTGGATACGAGTGAATAGTGAATGCCGAGACAACCTCACCGTGAACTGTAAACCTTGAACTGTAAACGCTAAGATGTTCAAACGAATATTAATCGCCAACCGGGGCGAAATTGCCTTACGAATAATTCGCGCCTGCCGCGAGCTGGGCGTCGAAACCGTGGCGATATTCAGCGAGGCGGATCGGGGGGCGGCCTATTTGGAGCTGGCCGACGAGGCCTATTGCGTGGGTCCGCCCAAGGCGGCCGACAGTTACTTGAAGATCGATCGCGTGATTAGCGCCGCCGAGATCGGCAACGTGCAGGCGATCCACCCGGGCTATGGTTTTCTGGCCGAAAACGCCCATTTCGCCGACGTCTGCCGCAGTTGCGACATTGAATTCATCGGCCCCACGCACGAGGCCATGGCCTTGGTGGGCGACAAGAATGCCGCGCGCAAGTTGGCCAAGGAAATCGGAGTGCCCACCGTGCCCGGCAGCGACGGGCTGGTGGAAAACGAGGCCCATGCGCTTTCGCTGTCGCACCAATTGGGATTTCCCGTGCTCATCAAGGCCTCGGCCGGCGGCGGCGGGCGCGGAATGCGCGTGGCGGTGAACGATTTGGCGTTGCGTGCGTCTTTGCAGCAGGCCCAGGCCGAGGCCCAAGCCGCATTCGGCAACGCCGAGATCTATCTGGAAAAATATATCGAACATCCCCGGCACGTGGAAGTTCAGGTGCTGGCCGACACTCACGGCAACGTGGTGCACCTGTGGGAGCGCGACTGCACCATGCAGCGGCGGCATCAGAAGCTGATCGAAGAGAGCCCCGCCCCTTCGCTCCCCAAGGAAACCCGCGCGGCAATGTGCGAAGCGGCGGTGCGGCTGATCAAGGCCGCCAATTACACCAATGCCGGCACGGTGGAGTTCATCGTCGATCGAAAGGGGAATTTCTACTTTATCGAGACCAACGCCCGGATCCAGGTGGAACATCCCGTTACGGAGATGGTCACCGGGATCGACCTGATTAAAGCCCAGATTTTAGTAGCCTCCGGCGAACCGTTGCCGTTTAAACAGGAAGATATCCAACAAAAGGGGGCGGCCATCGAGTGCCGCATCAACGCCGAGGACCCGGAGAAGAATTTCCGCCCTAATCCGGGCGTGATTACCCGCTGGCTTGTGCCCGGCGGATTCGGCGTGCGATTCGACTCGCACGCCCATCAGGGCTACGCCGTGTTGCCTTATTACGATTCGTTGATCGGAAAATTGATCGTCCACCAACCGACCCGACTGGAAGCCATCGAATGTATGAAAGGGGCGCTTAAGGAATTGCGCATCGAAGGCATCAAGACCACGGTTTCCCTGCACCTGAAAGCCCTCGAGTCTTCGGCGTTCGTCAGCGCCCAGGTCGATACCACGTACATTGAACGCACCTGGCCGACTTGAGGAAGGATGAAGGATGAAGGATGAAGGATGAATACTTCAAACCGACAACTTAAAACGACATTTGTTAAGATATCGCGAAACCACAAGCGGTATATCACTAACCACTCACCCCTAACCACTCACCACTAACCATGAGCAGCACATTATCCAGACCGCCGCTGATGCCGTCGAATATCCGCCGGGTGGCGATTTTGTTCGCCGGGGGCCCTGCGCCGGCGGCCAACGCCGTGATCTCCACCGCGGCCGTTTCCTTTCTCCGCAACAACATCGACGTCATCGGCGTTCTTTACGGATATTCGCGCCTGATTGAATATGCCCCCGAGCATCCGTTGGTTGAAAACCGCGATTACATCCGCATCAATCAAAACCTCTTGAAACGCACGCGAAACACGCAGGGCATCTTGATCGGCACTGCGCGGGCCAATCCGGGCAAGGACGTTTCCGAGCCGTCGCACTTTAAGGATCCCAAGCGCACCGAACAGCTCAGAACGGTTTACGATGCCCTGGCGTCGATAGGCGTGGACGCCTTGATTTCCATCGGCGGCGACGATACCTTAAAGACCGCCAACAAGTTCAAACTCTTCCAGGAACAGTTGCCGCCCGGCAGCAAGCGGATTCCCGTGGTCCACCTGCCCAAGACCATCGACAACGATTACTCGGGCATTGATTTCACGTTCGGTTACTTCACGGCGGTCAACGTATTGGCCGAGGAGGTCCGCAATCTACTGGCCGACGCCGAGTCCAGCGGCGCATACTTCGTGGCCGAAACCATGGGCCGCAGCGCGGGGTGGCTGGCCTACGGCGCGGCCATCGCCGGCGAAGCCAGCCTGGTAATCAGCGTCGAGGACATTACCGGCAAGTACGAGATGAGCGAGGAAATCACCGATCCGAAAACCGGCAAGACCACGCTCCGCCGCGTGATGGATATGCACGAAGTGGTCAACCGCATAGTAGCCACCATGCGCGCCCGGGAAGAGGTCGAGGGCAAGGAATTCGGCGTGCTCGTGCTGGCCGAAGGTCTGGCCGAGTATTTGCCGCAAAAACACATCGAGGGCGTGCCCCGCGACGAGCACGGACACATCGCCATTTCCAAGCTGAACCTCAGCCGCCTGTTCGCCGATCTGGTGGCCAAGGAATATACCAAGCAGACCGGCAAGAAGCGAAAAATCACCGGTCTGCAACTGGGCTACGAAAGCCGCTGCGCCCGGCCCCAGGCCTTCGACGTCATGCTGGGCAGCCAACTCGGCGTGGGGGCCTATCGGGCCTTGGTGGAAAAACGGCTCGACGGCGTGATGGTCTCGGTTACCGGCCAGTTGGAACTGAATTTTGTCCCCTTCACCCAGTTGGTCGATCCGGCCACGCTGGTCACCATGGTCCGTTACATCGAACCCAATTCCGATTTCCACCGCCTCGCCCGCTTCCTGGAAACTTACGTGAACGATTAGGCGTTTATTGAATCAGGTAATAAATCTCGCATTTAATAGCCGGCGGCTAACAGCCGCCGGCGTGATTTCGCGGGTTTTCCGGCGGTCGTCGACCGCCGGCTAGCGACATTATTTATCCGACACTCAATATCCTGGTCGCTTGCACCCGGTGCAAAGAAAGGAATCTCCGGGCACAAATGCCCGGGCTAAACCATTGCATTGTTTACAACATGATCAATATGCTCGACTTCCCAAAACGCGTTCTATTTTTGGGTTACGGAGCGGTTGCGCAGTGCGCGCTGCCTATCTTCATCAAACACGTTCGCATTACCCCGGCCAATATCTCGGTGATGGATTTCGAGGACCGTAGCGAGGTCCTCAAGCCCTGGACCGCACAAGGCGTGCACTGGGTCCGGCAGCGGATCACCCCCGACAATCTGCAAGCGGAATTGGAAAAGCACGTTTCGGCCGGCGATCTCGTGATCGACCTGGCGTGGAACATCGACTGCTTGGAAATCCTTCAATGGTGCCACGACCGCGGCGTTTTGTACGTGAACACCTCGGTCGAGGTGTGGGATCCGTACGGCGGCGGCGATCGCCAGCATCCCACCACGCGGACGCTGTATTGGCGGCACATGAACCTCCGGCGGATGACCGCCCGATGGTCCGAACCCGGGCCCACGGCGGTGCTCGAACACGGTGCGAACCCGGGCTTGATTTCGCATTGGACCAAGCAAGGGCTGATCGACATCGGCCGGCGCGTGTTGGACGACAAGAAAGCAACCGGCCCAGAAGCCGAGGAAATCGCCCAACTCATCGCCGACCGCGCGCTTAACCGCCTGGCAATGAAACTGGGCGTCAAAGTGATCCATTGCAGCGAGCGCGACACGCAAATCACCGATTGGCCCAAGCAGGTCGACGAGTTCGTCAATACCTGGAGCATCGAAGGCTTCCGCGAGGAAGGAACCACCACGGCCGAAATGGGTTGGGGGACCCACGAAAAAGAACTCCCGCCCTTGGCATACCAGCACGCCGACGGACCGAGGAATCAAATCTGCCTGGCGCGGATGGGGATCAATACCTGGGTGCAATCCTGGGTGCCGCATTATCGCATCCGCGGCATGGTCGTCCGCCACGGCGAGGCATTTACCATTTCAGACAAGTTGACGGTTTGGCAGGACGGCCGGCCCGCGTATCGGCCCACGGTGCATTACGCCTACTGCCCTTGCGACTCGGCAATCGCCTCGCTCAACGAACTGCGCGGATACGGCTATCAGTTGCAGCCGAACCTACGGATCATGACCGACGAAATTACCAAAGGCGCGGACATCTTGGGCGCTTTGCTGATGGGCCATGCCTATAATTCCTGGTGGACGGGCAGCATCCTGAGCATCGAGGAGTCGCGGCGCCTGGTCCCTCACCAGAATGCCACGACCATGCAGGTGGCGATTTCGGCAGTGGCGGCGGCGATGTGGATGATGCAAAATCCCCGCCGCGGCGTATGCGTGCCCGACGATCTGCCGCACGATTTCGTCCTCGATATTGCCAATCCCTACCTGGGCCAATCGCTCTCAATCCCCTCGGATTGGACGCCGCTTAAATATCACGCCAAGGCCTTCGAGGGCTTCAACCGTCCCGATCTCGATTGGAACGATCCCTGGCAGTTTAAAAATTTCCTGATCGACGAAAACGATTAAATAAGTTGTCAGTTTACAGTTTACCGTTTACAGTTTACCGTTTACAGTTTATGGTTATCAGTGGGCAGTAAACTGTCCACCCCTAACTGTCCGCTGTTTTTATCCTTCATCCTGCATCCTTCACTTGAATGGTCACAAAAAACACGCTTAAAAAACTGGCCCAGGAGCACGGCACTCCGCTGTTCGTGGTCGATCACGCGGCGCTGAGGAAAAACTACGCCGAGTTCAAGCGGCATTTGCCCCGGGTGCAGGCGTATTACGCGGTTAAGGCCAATCCGGACCCGGCCATAGTGCGAACCCTGTTCCAGGCCGGTGCGAGTTTCGACGTGGCCTCCATGCCCGAGTTCCTTATCGTTTACGATAATATCAAAGACCTGCCGGCAAAAGAGCGGCAGGATTTCATCTGGGACAAGATAATCTACGCCAATCCGATCAAGGCCAACGAGACCCTCACCGAGCTTGATACCTACAAGCCGCTGGTGACATACGACAATTTCGAGGAGATCGAGAAAATCCGCAAGTACGCCCCGCACGCCGGGCTGGCCCTGCGGATCCGCGTGCCCAACACCGGGGCCATGGTCGAACTGTCCTCGAAGTTCGGGGCCTCATCCGGCGAGGCCGTGGAACTGATCGAAGCCGCCCATCGCGCCGGTTTGATCGTCGAAGGGCTTAGTTTCCACGTCGGCAGCCAAACGACCAACTTTGAAAACTACGTGCAGGCCCTGAACCTTTCGGCGGGCGTTTTTGAAGAAGCAAAACAACGCGGCTACAATCTGAAATTGCTGGATATCGGCGGCGGATTTCCCGCCCGGTATAACAGCGGAGTGGAGCCCTTTCGGAAACTGGCCAAACGCATCAATTCCGAACTCAATCGCCTGTTCCCCAAGAACATCGAAATCCTGGCCGAGCCGGGCCGGTTCCTGGTGGCCACTGCCGCCACGCTGGTGGCCAAGATAATCGGCAAGGCCGAGCGCGACGGCAAGCGCTGCTATTACATCGACGACGGAGTGTACCACACGTTTTCCGGCGTCATATTCGACCATTGCCAATACGGCATCAAGGCCTTTAAAAACGGATCGAAGCAAATCTCCGCCGTATTCGGCCCGACCTGCGACGCCCTGGACACCATCTCCCTGGCCGAGGAGCTGCCCGATTTAAAACTCGGCGATCTTGTCTACAGCGAAAACATCGGCGCCTACAGCCACGCCTCCTCAACCTACTTCAACGGCTTCCCGCCGGCCAAAGTGCTGCACATAAATATGGATTAGGGATTTGGAATAGTGGTTTAGCCGCGACCCGTAGGGGAGCGGGTATGGGGATTGGGATTTGAAAAACGTTTAGCCCGGTAGCTTGCTCCCGGTGAATAAAGTCCCGACTCCAATCATGCCATTGTAACGACATTATTTAAAACCCTGTGCCCGAATCCGGACATATTCCAATCCAGCTTGAGCAACGTTATTCCTAATCCATTCTATTGCATTTTTTTCTATTGGAGGGGCACCATTAACTAGCGGAAATTCTTCCGGATCGATTTTTTTCTTATGTACTCCAAAATCAAGATCAATAGAAAATATGATCTTGTTGAAATCCGAACAATCCGGTTTGAATACAGCCTTTAAGCATCCGTTGTAATTGAAATCCGCTGTTTTTTCCAAATACATAATGCAACCGGGATCGCGAGATTCGCCAGAAAGCGGATAAATGGGATTAATCTTTTTACAAATGTTTTCACCAATTACTTCTTTGCGCAAACGTGACATAATTTCTTTAACTTCGTTTACGCATCCATGCGCTACCTGTCTAAAAGATTCTTGCCTCTGTTGCTTTGCAATTTGATTTTTCTGTATTTCCATTTCCTTTTGCCTTTCAACTGCCAGATTTGCATCAATCTGATGTTTGAATGCTTCACTTTTTTCTTTGATTTGCCTAATAATTTCGTTCTGTAATTGCATAAAATGTTCTCCTACTAAATGTGAGTGGTTCCTAAGAACTCTTAAGTTATACATATTATAACTACATACACACCACCTGTCAATTCTATTTTAAAAAAAGGATTGATTTACAGTGTTTATTATAAAAACACAGTCTGCTATTCTTGCAGAGATCGCAAGGATTGATTTCTATTAATAATCAATATACGGTAATTAAGAAAGATTACTAAGATTATCAACTCACTTGTTTATCAAGTAAATAAAAGGAAAAAATCATGGATTCATCTATTCCATCATTTGGTTTAGGTACTTTGGCCTTGCACGCGGGTCAGCAGCCCGATCCGAATACCGGGTCCAGGGCCGTGCCCATCCACCAGACTACGAGTTACGTGTTCAAAAGCACCGAACACGCCGCCAACCTGTTTGCGCTCAAGGAAATGGGATGGATCTATACCCGATTGATGAATCCCACCACCGACGTGTTGGAACAACGCCTGGCGGCGATGGAAGGCGGCATCGGCGGATTGGCCCTTTCCAGCGGGCAGCAGGCCATTGCCGTGGCCTTGTGGAATCTGGTCCATGCCGGGGGGCATATCGTTTCCGCGGCCGCGCTATATGGCGGCACTATTACCCTATTGGGGCAAACTTTCAAGCGACTGGGTATCGATGTAACCTTCGTCGATGCGAAAAATCCCAACGAAATCGCCGCTGCCGTTCGGCCCAACACCCGGGCAGTATACATCGAAGCCCTGGCCAATCCGAAAAACGACGTACTCGATTATCAGGCCATCGCCGACGTGGCCCACAAGCACGGCCTGCCCGTGGTGTGCGACAACACAGTGCTCACGCCGATACTTTTTAAACCCTTCGATTACGGGATCGACATCGCCGTGTATAGCCTGACCAAGTTTATCGGCGGGCACGGCACAAGCATCGGCGGGGCGATTATCGACTCCGGCCGATTCGACTGGGGCCGGGAGCCGGAAAAATGGCCGCAATTCACCCAGCCCGATCCGTCCTACCATGGCACGATTTTTCATCAAGCGGTGGGCCAATTATGCTACATCATTACCTGCCGGACGCATTGGCTGCGTGACGTGGGCGGCGTGCTCAGCCCGTTTAACGCCTTTCTTTTCCTACAAGGTTTGGAAACGCTTCATTTACGTATGCCACGACATTGTGAAAATGCCTTGGCAGTGGCGAAATTCCTGGAATCGTATCCCTTGGTCGCCTGGGTGAACTATCCGGGCTTGCCCTCGCACCCGGATCACAAAATGGCGACAAAATATTTGCCCCGCGGGTGCGGCGCGATTTTGGGGTTCGGAGTAAAAGGTGGGCGCGCGGCCGCGCAAAAGTTCATCGAGTCGGTCAAGCTGGCCTCGCACCTGGCCAATATCGGCGACGCCAAAACCCTGGTCATCCATCCGGCCAGCACCACCCACAGCCAGCAAACCCCCGAGGAACTCCGGGCCGCCGGCATAACCGACGATTACGTCCGCATCAGCGTCGGCCTGGAAGACATCGAAGATATCAAGGCCGATTTGGATCAAGCGTTAAAAGCCACTAGGTAATGGATACGTTATCGCTATTTCCAGATGTTGTCGTTGATGCTCCACTCACCGAAGGAGTCAAATACGCCGGCTCCAAGCTTAAATTGCTCCCTTATATCCTTCAACTCACAAAAAAGGTGGACGCAAAAACGATCTTCGACGGTTTCTCCGGCACGACAAGAGTTTCCCAGGCGTTTGCCAAGAGCGGATATCAGGTGATTGCCAATGACATTTCAGCATGGTCGGAGGTATTTGGAGCTTGTTACCTTTTGAATAAAAAGAAACGTTCGGAATATGAAAAACTTGTCCGGCATTTGAACTCTGTAAAGCCGGCGGAAGGCTGGTTCACGGAACACTACGGGGGTCTGCCTAACGATGGGTCTGCCATTCACGCCGATGGTCTTAAGAAGCCTTGGCAAATTCACAACACAAGAAAATTAGATGCCATTCGAGGTGAAATCGAACGGTTGGCCTTGCCGCCTGTCGATAAGGCGGTTGCTCTAAATAGCTTGATTTTGGCGCTTGACAAAGTGGACAGCACTCTGGGCCACTTTGTATCTTATTTGCAAGATTGGTCACCGAGGTCGTACAAAGAACTTTTGCTTAAAGTGCCGAAAGTTTTTGTAAACGATAAGGCAAATCAAGTCTTTCGCCGGGACATTTTCGACCTTGCCCAAGATATCGAAGCGGATTTGGCTTATTACGATCCGCCTTACGGATCGAACAACGACAAGATGCCGCCGTCGCGCGTGCGTTATGCCTCCTATTACCATCTTTGGACGACGATTTGTCTTAACGACAAACCGGAATTATTCGGCAAGGCCAAGCGCAGAAAAGACACTTCGGATACGATTTCCGCGTCGGTCTTCGAGGAATTTCGCAAAAACGACTTGGGAAGATTTATTGCAGTTGATGCCATTGAAAGGTTAATTTGTGCAACAACCGCGAAGTGGATCATCTTATCATATAGTTCCGGAGGAAGAGCCACCGCGGAGGAGTTAAATGATGTACTGCGAAACAACGGCAACATTCTCGATGTAATCGAGGTGGATTACAAAAAAAACGTCATGTCCGGCATGAAGTGGACCGACCAGTGGTTGCGCGACTCCGAGCAGCCAAACCGCGAATTCTTGTTTTTACTGCAAAAGAGATAGGGAAAGTGGACAGTGGGCAGTGCGCAGTGGGCGGCAGGCGGTTTTTTGGCCATAAATTCCGCATTTTTCGGGGCGATTTTCGTTTTTTTTCGGGCGGAGTTCCAAAAATCCGGCTATCGCGGTAAAATTACTCGAATTATTGAATAAAAGTTTGTCATCGTTTTCCCGGCCACTGAATCCTCAACACCACCCCCGATGAGTACAGTAGGGTGCGTTACACGCACCATCCTTTACGATTGCGATGCGTTACACGCACCCTACAAAAATTCATAACCCCTGATCCCTGCCCCCTGATGAATAACGATCTTTTTGAAAGCAGCGATAGCCTTCGTCATGCCCGGCCGCTCAGGTACGCGCAGTATGTGACTTTCGACGAACCTTTGGAACTGGAACTGGGCGGGTGCTTGCCGCAAGTGACGGTCGTTTATGAGACCTACGGCCGGCTCAGCGCCAGGGGCGACAACGCGGTGCTCGTTTGCCACGCCCTTTCCGGCGATTCGCACGTCGCCCGGCACGACGACGAGGACGATCCGGGCTGGTGGGATATAGTTGTCGGGCCGGGCAAGGCCATCGACACCGACCGCTACTTCGTCGTCTGCCCGAACATTTTGGGCGGCTGCCGGGGCACCACCGGACCGAACAGCGTCAATCCCGAGACTGGCCGGCCATACGGCGCCGACTTTCCCGTGATTACCGTGGGCGACATCGTCGAATCGCAGCGGCGCTTGATCGATCACTTGGGCATCGGCCGGCTGCGCGGAGCGGTGGGCGCATCGCTGGGCGGGAATATGGTGCTGACCTGGGCCACGCGCTGTGGCGATCGGCTGGCCGGGGCAATCGCCGTCGGCACCTCGGCGCGGCTGACCAGCCAGGCCATGGCCTTCGACATAGTCGGACGCAACGCCATCATTCGCGATCCGGCCTATCACAACGGGCAATACTACGATCAAGGGCACGGCCCGGTGGTGGGTTTGGCCATCGCACGCATGTTGGGACACATTACCTATCTCTCGCTGGAGGCGATGACGCAAAAATTCGACGCCCTCAGGCTCGCTCCACGAGAGGTTCAAACCCAATTCGAAACCAAATTCTCCGTAGGCTCATACCTGGCGTATCAAGGCGACCGCTTCGGCGAACGCTTCGACTCCAACAGCTACATTACCTTGACGACGGCCATCGATCTGTTCGATCTGGGCAACACAACCCAGCAGTTGATCGAGGCCTTTCGGCCGGCACAGTGCCGCTGGTTGATGATGAGTTTTACCAGCGATTGGCTCTTTCCCCCGTTTCAAACGCAACAGATGGTCGACGCCTTGATCGCCGACGACAAACCGGTCAGTTATTGCAACGTGCGGACAGACTGCGGCCACGATGCTTTTCTGTTGCCCAACGAACTGAAAACATACGGCGAATTGATGGCGGCGTTTTTGGCGAACCTGGACGCCTACTTTCCTCTCCACTTGGGAGATTCACACTGCTCCCCTCTCCCCTTGGGAGAGGGAAAGGGTGAGGGCGGCCCTTTGGCAGCGACCGCCGTCGCGCCGCCGGAAGGCGAGTCGCGCGCCCACGGCCCCAGAAGCATCTTCCATCATCACCGCCTGGATTACAACACGATTTTGGAATTGATTCCGCCGGGATCCAGCGTGCTCGACCTGGGTTGCGGCACCGGCGGATTGCTGGCACGCTTGCGCGAACGCGGCCCATGCCGCGTGATGGGCATAGAACTAGACGAACAAGCCATTTTGGCCTGCGTTCGCCGCGGTTTGGACGTTGTCCAGGCCGATCTGAACCAGGGGCTGCCGGCCTTTGCCGACGGGCAGTTCGATTTCGTCGTACTTTCGCAAACCCTGCAAACCGTGATGGACGCGCCGCGAGTGCTGGCCGACATGCTTCGCGTCGGACGCAAAAGCATCGTCAGTTTCCCCAACATCGCTTACAAAAGCCACCGCCGCCAACTGAGCGAAGAAGGCCGCTCGCCCCACGGCCACGCCCTGCAAAACTTCCGCTGGTACGATACGCCCAACGTCCGCTTTTTGTCCATCTCCGATTTCGAGGAGTTCTGCCGCGAACACCGTTTCAATATTCTCCAACAAATCGCCCTGGACACCGAAGCCGAAGTGCAAGTCCAAGACGATCCCAACCTAAACGCCGATCTGGCCATCGTCGTGCTGGGCAGGTAATGCATATAACATCATAAAGCCGCGACCATTGGTCGCGGTCCGGTTTGCGGCCGACAGTTGAAGTCCGGTTCGCGACCGACGGTCGCGGCTTTATGTTCGACACTCACTACACAAACCGGTCGGCAGCGGGTAAACTATGAAGATTTGGAGTTCATCTGAAAACACATGGATCTCATTTAATTATTAACATAATTGACAAAAAATCAGCCCTCACCCCCTGCCCCTCTCCCGACCAACCTTCGGTCGGTGCCCGGCGAGGGGAGTAAACTAATCCGTCGGGAAAAATGCATGTCCAAGGACATTACCAACCTCCTAAACGAGTGGATGTACAAACCGGACGAGGTAATGGTCCGCATTGTGCCCGGCGAGGACGGCCGGAGCAAGATCCAACTGCGGGTCGATCTGGGGCTTTTGCAAATGGAGATGGACGGCCGGCCCGACGGAGTGCGGCCCGATGGTTTCGAGTCCTGGCTGGATTATTACGAACATAATCAGCGGGCACATGACGAGGCCCATCCCGACGGTCCTCCGCTGGAGTTAAAGCCCGAGGACTGTGCCCGGCTGTGGCGCGAGAGCGTTCAGTATTATCACCGCTACTTGAGTTTTTGGCACTTGGATTTATTTGAACTCTGCGCCCGCGACACGCAGCGGAATCTGCGCCTGTTCGCATTTATCCGCTCCCATGCCGGCGACGATCGGCTGAAATTGCAGTTCGACCAGTGGCGTCCGTACGTGCAGATGATGCACACCCGGGCCGCGGCCACGCCGCTTTTGGCCCAAAAGGCCTTTACCGAGGGACTGCGGGTCATCGAGGCGGGCATCGAGGCCATCCGCGAATTTCTGGACGAATACAACCAGAGCCATCGGGCCGAAGAGTGCGTCGAACTGGTGAGCCTGGAACGCTGGCGCGACGAGATTCTCAGCCGAGAAGAGCAGGCGGCCGCGGCCCGGCCGAAAAGCAAGATCAGTTTGTTAC
The DNA here is from genome assembly GCA_050013075.1 of Thermoguttaceae bacterium. Taxonomy (GTDB): domain Bacteria; phylum Planctomycetota; class Planctomycetia; order Pirellulales; family Thermoguttaceae; genus JBEKIK01. Next base: position 73,850 of record JBEKFZ010000006.1, read on the forward strand.
GGCGCAAACTGGAAGAGGCCGTTGCCGCCGAGCAGTTCGAGGATGCCGCCCGGCTCCGTGATGAAATCCACCTCTTAAGCGAACAATCAAAAACGGCCAAAGGCGATGAATGAGCAAAAGTGACCGTTATGGAAAATGGATAACCTATATTTATCACCACGGAGGCACGGAGTTCACGGAGATCGAACAAATATTTTTATTAGAAAAACGGCGATGCCTTAAGCCGTTTGCGATAAACAATTATCAATACTCTTATTCACCACGAAATCGCGAAAGGTCGAAAAAACGATTTTTTCTGTTTCTATAGTTAAGTTCTCCGTGTACTCCGTGTCTCCGTGGTGAGTTTTTTGTGGGAATAACAGACTGGTGCCATCCGTGAAACTGCTTCGCAACTTGGACGATTTTACCGATGATCTTCGCGGCGGCGCCGTGACGATAGGCAATTTCGACGGCGTGCATCGCGGCCACGCTCGGTTGATAAAGCGATTGCGGAAATTGGCCGACGAAATCAATGGGCCGGCGGTCGTGTTCACCTTCGATCCCCATCCGGCCTGGGTTCTGCGCCCCGACGCCGCTCCTCAGCCGCTGATCTGGAACCAGCGCAAGGCGGAGATTCTCCGGGAGCTGGGGGCCGATGTAGTGCTGATTTATCCCGCCGATCGGGCTTTCCTGGAACTCGACGGTAGGCAGTTTTTCGAGCGTATCGTCCTCCGCAAACTCGGGGCCAAAGGAATGGTCGAGGGGCCGAATTTCTTCTTCGGACGCAATCGCACCGGAACGTTGGAGGTCCTCGGAGGCTTCTGCGCGGAGGCCGGCGTGCGCCTGGAACTGGCCGAGCCTGTTGAAGTGGACGGCCAGGTAGTATCCAGTTCAAAGATTCGGGCATTAATCATCCAGGGGCGGATGGCCGAGGCCCGGCAAATGCTCGGCCGGCCGTATCGCATCCGGGGTTTTGTGATCTGCGGGGCGGGCCGGGGAGCAAAGCTCGGTTACCCTACTGCCAACATCACGCGGATCGACACCCTGCTGCCGTCCGATGGAATTTATGCCGGAGTGGCATGGGTGGATCAATCAGCGCACCCGGCCGCCATCAGCCTGGGCTCCAATCCCACTTTTGATGAAACCGCTTTGAAAGTCGAGGTGTTTTTGCTCGATTTTCAAGGCGATCTGTACGATCGCGCGCTTCAGATTGACTTTTTCGCCCGTTTGAGGGAAACTAAGCGGTTCGATTCGGTCAAGGCTTTGACGGACCAAATGGTTCTGGATGTAGCCGCCGCACGCCGCATCGCAGGGGAAGCGGAAAACTTACAACCGCACACTGAAAACTGACAACTGAAAACTAATTTATGCCCGACTGGTCTAAATTCGCCGAAATCGTTCGCCGTCACCGGCGATTCGCGATTACCACGCACATTCGCCCAGACGGCGACGCCTTGGGATGCGAGACGGCCTTGGCCGAGGTGCTGGAAACCCTGGGCAAAGACGTGCTCGTGTGCAACGTCTTTTCCATTCCGCCCGATCTGCAATTCATTGACAAAAAAAAGAGATTCAAAAAACTCGGCGTCGACCTTGCGCCCGACCGGCTTGCCGACCGGGAAGTGCTGATAATCCTCGATACCTCGGCCTGGGCGCAACTGGGTGCGATGTCCGACGTGGTCCGCTCGACCGATGCGCTAAAGGTAGTGATCGATCATCACGTGAGCGAGGACGATCTGGGCGCGGAATTGTTCAAGGACGACGAGGCCGAGGCGACCGGCCGGCTGGTGATCGAGGTTATGGATGAATTAAAAGTTCCGCTTACGCCGGACATCGCCCGGGCGGCGTTTGTGGCCATGGCCACCGATACGGGCTGGTTTCGCTTTTCCTCGACCTCGGCCAAGACGTTCACTTTAATCGCCCGGCTGGTGCAAGCCGGTGCCGATCCCGATGAAATCCACAAAAATCTTTACGAGAACGACAGTCTGGCCCGATTGCGCCTGATAGGCCGGACCTTGGCCCGCACGGAAACCGAACTCGACGGCCGGCTGATTCACACGTATATAGCAAATGAGGATTTTTGCGCCACCGGCGCGTTGCCCTCCGACAGCGAGGACATTATCAACCTGACGCTGGCGGTCGGCGGCACGCAGGTTGCCGTGATCTTTGTCGAACAACCCAAGGGTGGATTCAAAGTCAGCCTGCGCAGCCGCTGCCAACTCGATTGCGCCGCATTGGCCGAACAATTCGGCGGCGGCGGCCACAAAAAAGCGGCCGGGCTGTTTATAAACGAACCTTTGGAATCGGCCCGTGCAAAAGTCCTCGGCACAGTCCGGGCGGCAATGCAACAAGGAAATTAAACTGTTTCTGACACTGTTTTTGCCTTTTTCAACTCAACTGGAAATATCTTTAATATGAGCATGAAGGGACTATAATGATATAGAGGCCAATAAAATAACTTGTGGAGGAATATATCATGGAGACCGACACAATGGGCCGAGTATTGACCGAAGCCATATTGGAAAATCCCGAAGACCTCTGGGCTGTGAAGAGAGGACTAATTACAGCAGATCAAGTCCGCCGAGTTACCGTAACCGACGCAATGGTGGACACCGGCGCGACAATGCTCTCTTTGCCCGCAGGCATCATCCGGCAATTGGGATTAACAAAGCAGTCGACGCGACGGGTGACCACCAGCAGGGGATTTGACGTGGCCGATGTTTATCCCGCCGTGAAGCTGGCGATCCAAGGACGCAATTGCACCGTGGACGTGATCGAAGTGCCCGACGACGTACCGGTTCTTATCGGCCAAATCCCCTTGGAATATCTCGATTTCGTAGTCGATCCGCAAAGCCGCAGTCTCATCGGCAATCCGGCACACGGCGGTGAACAGATGTATGAATTGTATTGAGCAAAAAAATGATGGACAAGTTGAGAGTATACTACGACCGGAAAGGCAACACGCTGAGCGTGTGGTTTGATGATCCGAAAAAAGAAGTTGTCTGTGAGGAATCCGACGACGACGTGGTTTTAGTCAAGGACCGGCGCGGCCGAGTGATCGGTTTTGAACGGTTGAATTTTCTTTCGCCCAAACAACAGCAGCAGGGTGTAAGTATTCCCGTGGAAGTGCAGATGGTTTGAAGATAATCCACGTAAAAACGGTTTTTGGCGCATTTTTACTCTGATTAAAAGAGGAGGGCAAATATGAAACTCAGTGCCGATGAAAAATTGATCTATCAGACTAGATTTTCTACAAGAATATTTGTCAAACCAGTATTGTTGGCTTTGTTGTTTTTTCTTATTGCGGCAATACTGGGTGGAATTAGTAATTCAACAATAACTCCAGAATCCAAATCTGCAATTCATTATTTTGCAATTGCTGTAACACTTGTGGGATTGTTTGTATTTATACGTCCAATTATCAAATATTTTATGTCCCAATTCGTTATTACCAACAAACGTATAGTCATCAAACATGGACTATTGGCTAGGCGAAGCTACGAAATGCTACTCAATAAAATTGAAAGCATAAACGTTGATCAATCTCTCACTGATAGGTTATTGTGGGGAGCAGGAACACTTGTGATTACTGGTACCGGTGGTAGCAAAGAAGTCTTTGACGAGGTGGGTAAAGCAATAAAATTTCAAAGAAAGTTAAATGAAGTTTTGCACGCTTAAGAATAAAGACAATTGACTATTCTGGGTGTCAGATGGAAAAAAGGGGAAAAAGGTGTCAGGAACCGCTTTTGGCCGCTTGTGGGAGCAATTCGGCCAAAGAAACTCTGGTTCAAGGGCGACGGGGATTTTTGGGCAAGATTACGGCTTTGCTGGCTGGGGCCGTGGCTTTGCTTACTCCGGCGGCGGTGGGGATTTGGGCTTTTTTCAATCCGCTTAGGCAAAAAGGCTTGGCGGGCGGTTTTATTCGGGTGACGAACTTGGAAGTGGTGCCGGAGGACGGTTTGCCGCAAAAATTCCCGGTCATCGCCGACCGGACCGACGCCTGGAACTTCTTTCCCAACGAACCGATTGGGGCGGTCTATCTGCGCCGCACGGGCAAGGATCAAATCGAGGCATTGCAAGTCGTCTGTCCTCACGCGGGCTGTTCGATAATGATCGAGGCGGCCAAAGACGGCAAGAAATTCTTCTGCCCCTGCCATAGCGCCGGCTTCGATCTGTCGGGAAAGCGGCTCGACGCCGACTCGCCCAGTCCGCGAGACATGGATTCGCTTGAAGTCGAAATCCGCGCGAACAACGAAGTTTGGGTAAAGTTCCAAAAATTCACTAGCGGCACGGCGGGAAAAAATGTTCAGAGCTAGTTGCATCTATTTAATATTTTATTCACTACGGAGTCACGGAGGACACGGAGAAACAACATTTGTTATTATTTATTCAGCGGCGGAAATAATTAAACAGTCGGAACTCGCTCTATTTTCATCACGAAAGCCCGAAAATACGAAACACAACCATGTTATCTTTTTCGTGATTTCGTTATTTCGCATTTTCGTGATTAAGCGGCTGTCCAAGAATAACTTTGGAGTTTGGAAGGCAAGGGGCCCTCACCCCTGGCCCCTCTCCCGCAAGCGGGAGAGGGGAGTAATACTTGGATAGCTACTAAGAATGTGAAAATTTGGATTTTACTCCGTGTCCTCCGTGACTCTGTGGTAATTGTCTTTTGTAAAATCGATTAATCTATGAAAGCATTTCTTCATTGGCTAAACGACCGAACTGGAATATGCGATGCGGTGGGCAATCTGTCCTGGGCGCCTTTGGCCGGCGGCGCTTGTTGGTGTCGAGCAGTGCCGGCCGCGATCATTTTCGCCTTTTGCATCCAGGCAATAACGGGCTTTTTTCTCTGGACCTATTATAGTCCAAGCACGCAGACCGCCTGGGAAAGCGTTTATTATCTGCAATACGAAGTGGCCGGCGGTTGGCTTTTAAGGGCGATTCACCATTATGCGGGCCAAACGCTGCCGGCGCTGGCGGGATTGTACCTGCTACAATTGATCGTGCGCGGTTGGTATCGGCCGTCGCGGGAAGCGGTTTATTGGACGGCGCTGTTGATGGGCCTGTGCACTCTGGCCCTGCTTTTGACCGGCGATCTGCTGGCTTGGAGCCAAAACAGTTACGCCGCCACGCAGGTGCGGACCAAGTTTCTCCTGCTTTTGCCGGGCGTGGGCGAATCGCTCTACAAAATCGCCGTAGGCGGGCCGGAGTTCGGACACCTCACGCTTACCCGATTCCTGGCCCTGCACATCGGAGTTTTTGCCGGTGGATTTTGCTTGCTGGCCGTGTTGAATCGGGTTTTTGCCCGGCGTGCGGCCAAGGCAATAGTTGAGCAGTCCTTTGGAGATGCCGCAAACAGCACTGGCGGAGCCAGTGGCACACGCGCAAACGCCACGGGCAGACAAGCTGCCCGTGGCGCCCAAGCGACTTATACCGAACCTTACTGGCCCGGCCAGGCATGGCGAAATGCGGTAGCGGGTCTTTTGGTGCTGGGGGTGGTCGTGATTCTGGCCTTGCGGCACGGCGCGTCGGGTGATCGTGCGGGCGTGGCCATCGGTTCGCCGGCCGACCTGGATCCGGCAAATTTTTACGCCGCCGCCCGGCCGGAATGGGCGTTCCGCGGCCTGTATGAATTTTCGCAGCTTTTTCCCGGCGAAAAGGCTATTGTGCCGATCTTCATCGTACCGGGACTGATCTTGGTTTTTTTCGTAATCCTGCCGCTGATCGGGCGGACCGGCGTCGGGCATTACTGCAATATCACCGCCACATTGCTTTTACTCTCCGGAGTGGTATTTCTTTCGTATCGCTCGTTCGCCAAAGACGCCGCCGATCTCAATCAACAAAATTCCCTCGTCCAGGAACAGTGGCAGGCCGATCGAACTATTCAGCTTGTTCGGGCAAAGGGCATTCCCGCCACCGGGGCTTTGACCCTGTTACGCAATGATGATCTGACACAGACACGTAACATCTTTAAACAACAATGCGCTATTTGTCACAATGCCGTGGATCGAAAGGGACTGGGTATTAGAGCCATAGAACCTTCCGCTCCGAACTTGCACGGCTTTGCATCCAGAGAATGGATCGCCGGATTGCTCGATCCGAAGAGCATCGTCAGTCCCGCATATTTTGGCAATACCAAATTGCGAAATGGCGCGATGGCCAATTTTGTCAAGGAAAACCTGGGCGATAAATTGGACGCCGAGGAAAAAGAGCAACTGCGCAAGGTTGTCGCGGCCTTATCGGCCGAGGCCCAACTGCCGTCGCAGCAAGCCGTTGACGCCCGAGACGCGGGGATTATCGAGGAAGGCCGGAAATTGCTGGTCGATGATTTCAGTTGCACCAACTGCCATAAGTTCCGCGACCAAGGCAAGCTGGGCAGAGTGCCCGATTTGACCGGTTATGGTTCGGCTCAGTGGACCGCCGCGATGATCGCCGATCCCAAGTCAAAACGGTTCTTTGGCGGCAAGAATGATCGCATGATCTCTTATGCCGAAACCGGCGACCCGGCAAAAGACATCCTCGGCGAGCAGTCCATCAGACTTATCAGCGATTGGCTCCGCGGCCAGTGGTTTGAACCGGAAGCGAAAAAGTAACTACAATAAAATAATCAACACGGAGGCACGGAGTACACAGAGGAAAAAAGCAGCTTTTTTATCACAAAAAGCCGAAAGAACAAAAGCACGAAAAAGATATTTTGTGTTAATATTTCGTGTTTTCGTACTTTCGAACTTTCGTGATGAAAATGGAGAGAGTTTTAACCGTTTTTATTTCCGGTTTATTTCCGTCGTTTTTTTAAATACCATTATTCTGTGTTCTCCGTGGCTTGGTGGTAATTGCCAGTTTCTCAAAACGCCCCATCTTGTCTATATTTCCGCCCAGACCCACTAATGGGCGGTAAATCTTACTGAAACGCTACAGTTTACCAAGTTTTTAGCCGATTTTATCAACACCATGTGGTGCCGACAGTGTCAACAAGACGTCCCTGCAATTGCAAGTTCGGGCGAGAGGAAGTTTTGCTGTCCGCGGTGTGGCGAGGACGTAGGCGTTCAATGCCCAGCGGATACGGACGCAAAAACATCCTCGTCTGATCCGCCGCCGGCATCCGCACGCGCTGAGGAAATGCCCACTAATGACTGTTGGGAACTCGACGAGCGGCTTTGGGACATTGCCCAGGTGTTGCAGGTCGAAACGGCCCGGGGCCATCGCCGGGAAAAGGCCGACGGAGGTGAAGTAACGCGGTTCGATCAAGCCCATGAAATAAAGGCGTCGGGAACCGTTTTTAATCGTGGTTCAATTAATTCAAGTAAAAAAACGGTCCTTGACACCTTTATTTCCACCTTTATTTCCGCACTGATCTGGTCGGCATTGTCGCTGGGAACGGCGGCCTTGGTTTGCGGCGGGGTTTTGTTGGGTTGGTCGCTTTGGACCGGACGCGGCGAATTGTGGAGTATCGGATTGCCGATTGCCGCTGGCGGCATGATTTGTTTATTGATCGGACTGGCGCTCGAGATTAATCGCTTTTCGCGCGACAACCATCATACGGTTTCCAAGCTCGACGAGGTGGACGAGAAACTCCGCGATCTAAAAACAATCGCCTCCTTTTTAGACGCCGGAGGCGGCCCGTCGTCCGCGGCCTTTTACACGCATCTGGCAGGAGGGGCGAATCCCCAACTCCTGCTGAGCGATTTGAAAGGCCAACTGGACTTGCTTGAGACGGAGATCGGGGATCAAGAATAACGGTCTATTGTGGTGTAGCCGTCTGGCCTGCGCCCGTTCGGACAATAAAGATCGTCTATGCCCGGAGCCGCTCAAGGATCTCGCTTAGGCAATCTTCTTTTTTCACGCGCCATTGTTTGAGGGTGTCGCGGTCGCGGACGGTGACGGTGCCGTCTTGCAGGGTTTGGCCGTCGACGGTGATGCAGAAGGGCGTGCCGACTTCATCCTGCCGGCGATAGCGGCGGCCGACCGCGCCCTTTTCATCGTAGAAAACGTTCATGTGCGGTTTCAGCGCCGAATATATTTCCTTGGCGACCTCGGGCATGCCGTCTTTTTTGACCAGCGGAAAAACGGCCGCCTTTACCGGCGCCAGGCGGGGATGGAATTTGAGAAACACGCGCTTGGCGGGTTTGCCGTTTTCGTCCGGGGCTTCGTCTTCGTTGTAAGCCTCGCATAGAAAGGCCAGGGCCGCCCGATCCGCTCCAGCCGAAGGCTCGATCACGTGCGGGATGAATCGCTCGCGGGTCTGATCGTCGAAATAGGTAAGATCCTTGCCGGATCCGCGATATTTCGGCTTGCCTTCGGCATCGAGTTCCACCACGAGCGAGTCGCCCGAGCGCACGAGTTTGCCTTCCGTATGGCTGCGCAGGTCGAAATCGCCGCGATGGGCCACGCCCTCCAATTCGCCGAATTCGCCGGGCGGCAGGAAAGGGAAGGCGTATTCGATGTCGGCCGTGCCGCAGGAATAGTGGCTGAGTTCCGCCTTTTCGTGATCGCGCAGGCGCAGCCGGTCGCCGGCCAGGCCCAGGTCCAGATACCAGCGGTAGCGCCGATCGCGCCAGTACTTGTACCACTGCGGCGAGGTGGAAGGATGGCAGAAAAATTCGATTTCCATCTGCTCGAACTCGCGCGAGCGGAAGGTGAAATTCCGAGGGGTGATCTCGTTGCGAAAGCTTTTTCCTATCTGTGCGATGCCGAAAGGAATTTTCACCCGCGTGCTGTCCAGGACGTTTTTGAAATTGACGAAGATTCCCTGGGCGGTCTCGGGCCGGAGAAAGGTCTTGCTGCTTTCATCGCGGATTGCGCCGGTATGGGTCTCGAACATCAGGTTGAATTCGCGGGGCTCGGTTATAGTACCCAGGGTTTTTGCGTCCGGGCCGAGCACTTGGGAGAAATCCTTGATTGTAGTAAGCGAGACAAGCGGCCCATCCCAGGCAAGTTCGTCAACATGCTTTGCGCGGAGATTGAAATACTTTAGCGCCTTTTGTTGCGTATCCTCAAGACCTTCTTGTCCGCCGGCCTCGGTGGCCACGAATATCCGTTGTTCCTTGCAGCTTACCCAACGGCCTTGGACCTGATCGTAGCGATAACGGCGTTTCGACTCGCGGCAATCGACCAGATAGTCGTGGAACAAGTCGTAGTGGCCAGAGCATTTCCAAACCTGGGGATGCATGATGATCGTTGAGTCCAGTCCGGTCATTTCATAAGCCGAAGGTGCGCCGGCGGGGACATCCAGTTCGTTATGGCCGGTGACCATGTCGCGCCACCATGCCTCGCGGATGTTTCGCTTCAGTTCCACGCCCAGGGGTCCGTAATCCCAAAAGCCGTTCAGTCCGCCGTATATTTCGCTGGATTGAAAGAGAAATCCGCGTCGCTTGCAAAGCGCTACCAATTGTTCCATTTCCATGGTCGTTTAGTGGTTAGTGGTGAGTGGCGAGTGATGAGTGGTTAGGAAGGTCGTATTCTTCGTTTAGCCCCGGAGCTTGCTTCGGGAGAGGGAACTTGTCAATATTCAACTTTACTTTATAACTTGTATGCGGGATGTTTCCGGGTTGAATTGGGGGACAATCGCAAAGCGGTCGATTTGGGCGGCGGCAAGGATGTCTTTTTCCAGTCCCACAGCCACAAGGTTTTGGCCGCCAAGACTATGACGCAGTATTTTTGCCAATGGTTCAGGCTTGGGCAGTTGAGCCGCCGACGCCCGGGCAATTTCTAAAGTATGCCGCCATAATTCGCGTGCGGCAATGGCCTGGTCGTTGAGTTTGCATTGCATACCCCCCTGACGCTGGAGTTTTTCGGCCAACATGCCGGCCAAGAGGATATCATCTTCGCTGGATTGTCCGTCGGTGCCGGCACAAAGAAGATGAATCGTTTCCTGCCCGAGCAGTTTTTGCACTACTGCCGAAGCATTAACAAACGCCCCGAGCAGAATTTTGTGGGCCTTCCGGGCGTGCAGCAAGGCTTGGGTTCCATTTGTGGTGGTGAATACGACCGTTTTCCCACGGACCCGGTCGGGCGTGTACTGCTCCGGCGAATTGCCCAGATCGAATCCTTCGATGGGCAATCCGCCGCGTTCACCGCCGAGGATTTTTTTATTCGGCGAAAACCTTGCGGCAATTCGATGGGCTTCGTCAATTTCGCGGCAAGGAATAACCGCTTTCGCCCCGGCCTGTAGTGCGTAAATAATAGTCGTCGCCGCCCGAAGCACGTCGATTACAACCACCGTCCCGCCGGCAAGCGACTCCGGATCGGCGAATTTCGGCAGGGCGTAAACATGAAGTCGTGAAAGCATGATTGCAATGGAACAAGTCGCTCAGACTGCATCTGAAGGATATTCGCGTACCCTTGCACCTTGTTTCTAGCACGGTATAAAGCTGTAAACAAAACCCCCGGTGTGTTCACCGGGGGCTAATTAGGAGTGTACGAATTAATATGCTTGATACAAAAATAATGCAATCAAACATCAAGCAAATACTCTGCCCCCATCACTCATCGGCGTACACCCGGGTGCTTTCTTCCTTGGTCACGGGGGATTGCATTTCGTCGGTGACCAGTTGGAATTTGGTCCTGAGATCGCCGGGGCGGATGCCTTTGGCCTTGATGCGATAAGTGGCGTCGGCCTTGGGATCGAGCCGGGCCAGGCCCTCGAACACGACGCGGCCGGATTCGATTGCATGGCGCGTGGGGCCTTCGGCGGCCAGGGGCTGCATTTCGCCGGGCAGGAGCACGGCCAAGCGCACGTTGCTGGCGGCCTTTGAACCCTGATTAACCACGCGGACCACGTAGGTCGTTTCGCCGCCGACCTCGATGGGGCCGGTAACATCGACCGGTTGAAAAACGATTGAGGCGATGCCTTCGACCAACACCGGCTGTTCTTTTTCCACGGCCAGGCCTTTTTGGGCCGTGCCGCGAAGTTTGATGCTCTGCTGGCCGGCCTCGACCGGCATGGTGACCAGTTCCACCGAGCCGGTCTCGTTGCAGGGCAACTCTTGCAGGCGCCAGTGAACCGCTCGATTCGCCTCCTCGTAATGCCCGGAGTTGTTGGCGCTTATGAATTTCAGGCCCGGCGGCAGATAGGCCACCAACTCCACCTGCTGGGCGGCGGCCGTGCCCGGATTGGAAAGCGAAACCTGATACACCGCTTCGCGTTCCAGGTAGCGGCGCTTGGGACCTTCCAAGGCGATATCCAATTTTGGCGAGATCACTTGCAATTCCAGGCGTTCTTGGGTTTGCAGATTGCCGTCGGCCCGTGCGGTCAGTAAGTTTACGGCCTGGCCGGGCGAGACGGCGGCCATGGGCAGATCGAGTTTCTTGCTCTCGCCAGGGCGCAGATCGCCCACGTCGTATTCCAAATCCGCGCCTTTGGGATGTTGCAGCCCGGCGGGGAGGTGCTCTTCCAGCACCACGCCCGTGGCCACGCCCGTGCCCGGATTCGAGACGACGATCGACAACACCACTTGTTCGCCGATCAGCACTTTTTCCTGGGCCGAGAGTTCCAGGGCCAGTTTCGGCCGGGTGGAGATTGTGCGGGCTGATGCGTCCGCGCCGAAGTGGAGCGTTGCCACGCTGCCGATTTCGCCCTCGGCCGTGGGCATTACCTCCATTTCGACCGACGCTTCCTGTCCAGGTTGAAGCGTGCCTATGGTCCAGACGATCTCGCCGCGCGGGCCTTGCGAGGCCCTGGGGGTCGTGCCGAGTAGTTTCGTTCCCCTGGGCGTCTGGTCGTGGATTTCCACTTGTCCGGCTGGAATCGAGCCCGTGTTGCGAACCGCGATCTTGAACACCGCCGGGCGGCCCACTTGGATTTCGTTTGGGGCGAATTTTTGGATGGTCACTTGAGGAGTTTGTGCGCCTTCGAGTTGTTTTGAGCCCGGTTGACCGGTTCCGTCGCTGTTTGCAAAACCCTCGGCGGCGGAATTTCCTGTATTTCCCGTCAATAAACCGGAATTGCGATCCCGTCCCTTATCGGCGGTTTGCGAAAGTGCTCTGGGCGCAGATAACGGATCGGCCTTAAACGGAGCAGGCTCCCGGCCATTGGACGACAAGGGCGTCAGGCCGGCCGAGCGATTGTCGTAGTGATCGGCTGATTTTCCCAAAGCGGAACGACCGTCGGGCGGATTTCCCGCATCGGCATAACGATCCGCGGTTCCACCGGCGGCATAAGAGCGGTCGGCCGCGCTCCGGCCGGTGGGATATTGCTCGACCATCGGCGGGTAGGATGGATTTTGCTTTGATAGTGAATGTCCGGCATTGCTCTGGGGATCGCCGCGGTTGAAAGTCGGACCGGCATTGGAAGGACTATTGAGGTTGGGTCCCACGAGTTGTGGATATCGCGATTGGTCCGCGCCGCGGTCGGTTGGCGGCGGATCGAGCGCCGCGGCATCAGGGATACTATTGTTGGGCAATGTTTGTGGAACAGGCTGATTGCCTAGGGATCCGCCTTTATGGGCCGAAAGACCAAAGGGATCCGCGCCGGGATGAGCGGCGGAATCGGCGGCCGAGGCGTCGGCGGCGGCTCTTTTCACCCGGGAATCATTAATGGATTTTTTATCGAATGAATTATCGTCAGCCGGTCCGGCCCGAAGCGTGTTGTCTCGTAAAGGATTAACCGTGTAATTTGGGGACGTGGTTTGTGCATCGGGACCACGCAATGGAGATGCATCATCGGCCGCGGTATTGTCCGAGGAATATCTATCGACTGCCCCTCGCTGGGCGTAGGCATAGGCGATTAGGCCCAGGACAACAATTATCGCCAACGCGCCGATACGAAAGAAAAGACGTTTCATGGGAAATCCCCAGGAAAAAGATGAGGTTTGTGGGAAAATCGGCTAGTCGGGAAATCTGGGCAAGCCGTATCTACAATAAAGCCAAAAATCGCCCTATTTCCAGACAATTGGCCCGGTAAGTACCAAAAATAGGCTTAGGAGGGAAGGGCAATTTTCTAAAGCGGACAGGGGTGTCTTTGCATTGATATTCGAGCGCATTTTGTGAGCATGTGTTTTTATTGCAAATTGTAAATTGAACAACCATAACTACTTGCGCGATTTGTCAAATGACTTCCGTACTCCGTACTTCGTACTTTTAACTTAAAACTGAATACTGAAAACTGATAACCTCCCACCATCTACCACCTAACATGAAGGCTATGATTGCATCTATTGGGACGCGCTTGGGGGTCGGGGATTGGAAAATACATTTGATTTGGTAAATATGGTAAATATCAATCCCAGCGGAGATGTCTAATGAGTGAAAAAGTGGCCGTGGTATTGGCAGCCGGCAAAGGCGTGCGGATGAAATCCGATTTGCCCAAGGTCATGGTGCCGGTTTGCGGCCGGCCGATGATCGAATATGTGCTCGATGCCTTGACGGCGGGCGGCATTCAGCGAATCATTGCCGTGGTTGGGTATCGGGCGGAATTGGTCCGCTCAGCCCTGGACGGCCGAAAAAACTTGACTTTTGCCTTACAAGCCCAACAGTTGGGCACCGGACATGCGGTTATGCTCTGTCGGGAGTTGCTGGCCGATCACAACGGGCCGGTTATGGTCGTTGCCGGAGATGCGCCGTTGATGCAGGCCGATTCGGTTGCGGCCCTTATGGCCGAGTACCTACGCAGGCCGGCCGCGTGTATTATCGGCACCGCTTATGCCGAGAATCCGGCCGGATTGGGAAGGATCGTCCGCGACAAGGAGGGAAATTTCCAGGCCATTGTCGAACACCGCGATGCCACCGAATCCCAGCGGCAAATCAAGGAAGTGAGCATGAGTTATTATGTGTTCGATTGTCAAAACATGCTCGATGCCTTAAACTACATCCGTCCGGACAACGATCAGGGCGAGTATTATATAACCGATCTGCCCGGCGTACTGCTTTCCCGCGGTCTTGAGGTTCGGGCGGCGCCCGTGCTTAAGCCTTGCGAAGTGCTGGCCATAAACAGCATGGAAGAACTTGCAGCGGTGGAAGCGGAAATGAAAAAAAGGATGAAGGATGAAGGATGAGGACAGTGGAGATTCATTAGTTTGGGGTGGGCAGTTTACTGCCCACCGATAACCATAAACTGATAACTGTAAACCATAAACTGAAAACCGATAACTGATGACTTTAAAATGAACTCCATGAAACTTTTTACCGGGCGGGCCCATCCGGGATTGGCGAAAAAGATCTGCGAATACCTGGGATTGCCCTTGGGCCGGGCGATCATGGGCAATTTCCCGGACGGCGAAATCTCCTGCAAAATCGACGAAGACGTCCGCGGCCGAGACGTATACATCGTCCAGCCCACCTGCCCGCCGGTCAACGACAATCTCATGGAACTGTTGATAATGATCGACAGTTTCAAGCGGGCAAGCGCCGAGAGGATTACCGCCGTGATTCCGTATTACGGCTACGCCCGGCAAGACCGCAAGGACGAGGGGCGCGTGCCGATCACGGCCAAACTGGTGGCGAATATGATCACCCGCTCGGGCGCGGATCGCGTTGTGGCCATGGATCTGCACACCGCGCAAATTCAAGGCTTCTTCGATATCCCCATGGACCATCTGTACGGTGCGCCGGTAATCGACGATTACATCAAGACCATGGGACTTGAGGATGATTTCGTGGTTGTCAGCCCGGACGAGGGAAGCATAAAACGGGCAATGGTGCACATCGCCCGAATCGGCGGACACCTGGCGATTATCGATAAACGCCGCAGCAGCGCGGAAAAAACCAAACAAGCCCACGTAATCGGGGGCAACGTCGAAGGCCGGGTGGTCTGGATCTTCGACGACATGATCAGCACGGCCGGATCGATTTGCGGGGCAGCCGAAATGATGAAGG